>JBJKPU010000124.1:0-136175 GCA_046706005.1 Terriglobia bacterium
GACGTCGCCCAGCTCTTCTACGACGTTTTCAACTACTACCCGGCCTTTGAGCAGGAGTTCAATCGGCAATCCCGCCAGATGGACGCGGAACTTGACAAGATCCTCGGACACCAGTAGTAAAATACCCCGTCCGGCCGATGATCGAGTGGATTCAGGTGCAGGGCCGACTGCGGGCTGGAGTGTTGAATTTCGCCTCCACCGGCCCGCGGGCGAAGGAACATATCTTTAGCAGTTCGCTTTACGGCAGGGATTGATTTCCGCCCTGCGCTAGCCGGAGAAGACTGGTGCCGATACCCTCGCTTGAGCCCGAGGAGCGCCTTCCATTTTTCTGCGCCGCGGCCGCCTCGGCGTGCGCCGCCTCTGGAGCGCTTGTTTCGCGTGCCGCCGCCGACACCCTGTTTCTCGATTCTTTTGGCACTCACTCTCTGGCCCTCATGTATATGGGAACCAGCGTCTTGGTCGGTTCCCTGGCGTATTGTTTTGCCCGCTACCTCAGCAGACTCTCCCTCAGCCGCGTTTTGATTCTTGCCTGTGCCTTTCTGGGTATGGCGGCGCTGGCGCTCCGAGTGGCGCTGATCTTTCCCTGGCGCGGAACCCGCGTGATCGCCTACTTCTGGGGCGACCTGACAGTCAACGGCGCCATGCTCATGTTCTGGAGCTTCTTCGGCCAAATTTTTGATTTTCGCCGCGCCAAAAAGCTGATGGGAGCGGTGGGTGCCGCCGGAACCGTCACTTGCATCGCGGTGGGCTTCCTGATCCGTCCCTTTACCAGGCTATTTGGAACGCCCAACCTTCTGGTTGTGGTGGCGTTTCTCATGGCTGGCCTGGCAGCTTCGGTTTTTTATCTGACGTCGCGGGGAGGGGCACTGTTGGATGGTGCGAAGCCCGCCACGGCATCGGACGCCCACCTGCCGGGCCTGGGCCAACACTTTCGCATGTTGGAAAGACCTCAAATCCGTTCGCTCGCGCTTCAGGCGATGATTGCGACGATGGTGATTATCCTGGTGGACTTCCAATTCAAGGCCACGGCGCAGGCTCACTTTCGCGGCCCGCATCTGGCATCTTTCTTCGGTGAATTCTACGCCGTCACCAATGTCCTCGTCCTGTTGATCCAGCTCTTTGCTTTGCACTATCTCCTTCGCGGACAAACGCTGCTGGCCTCGCTCTGCATTCTCCCAGCGGGACTCTTTCTGGGTGGCGCAGCCACTATCCTGACGGCGTCGTTTGCCGCGGTGCTCGTCACCAAATTGATTTCGCAGACGTGCCTGTTTACGACGGATGGCGGCGCCTTCCAGATCCTATATCTTGGGATCAAAAAGCAGACAAGGCCTCAGGCGCGAGCGCTGATTGACGGCATCTGCAAGCCCGCGGCCATTGGTATCACCGGCGCGGCGCTGGTGGTTCTCAGCGGTATCCTGAAGGTCTACTTCCTCGCGATTCCCGCCGTGGCCTTATGCCTGATCTGGTTCTGGCTGGCGCGGCGGAACTACTCGCTTTATCTTTCCGGACTGATTGACGCCTTAAGCGCCCGGATGCTCGACCTCTCGGAGGATTCCCAGGGCCTGCGCGACAAAACAGTCGAATTGTATACTCGCAAGGCGCTCGTGGCCGCCAAGCCGGAAGAGATTCCGCATCTCCTGAGCATTATCGAGCAAATGGACGATCTCGACTGGTCATCGGAAATTCGAACCATGCTCCGGCGTCCGGAGCCCGAAGTGAAGATTGCCGCGCTTGATTATGTATCGCGATGGGGCAAGCCCGTGGATCTGAGTGACATCGCGGCAATCGTCAGCCATCCCGTCCCCGAGGTCCGGCGAGCCGCGGTCCGTGCCGTCAGCCTGTCCGGCGAGCAGGTTCTGGTCCCACTGCGGGAATCGCTCGAGGATCCCGATCCGGGGGTGCGCGCTGAGGCCGCCTCGGCTTTAATTGATATCGGTCACTTCGGAGGGCTTGTGAAAGGCGCAGTGGCCGTCCAAAGTATGATCGAATCCGAGGACACGGCCTATCGGATAGCTCTCGCTTCTCCCATCAGCCGCCTGCACGCTCGCGGGCGCACCGAGTTGCTTCTTAATCTGCTTAGCGATCCGGACGTCGAGGTTCGACTGGCGGCACTCAAGGCTTCCGCCAATACTCCCGAAAAGGATCTTGTTCCGGTCATCATTCCGCAGCTTGAGAAGGCAAGAACATCCGGAATGGCTGCGGAGGCCCTGATTTCGCTCGGTCCGCTGACCCCCGAGTATCTTTCGTCAATTTCGGACGATGCGGAGCTGGCGCGGACATTTGAACGATACGTTTATCTCCCGGTCATCCTGGAGCGGATTGCCAGCCCTGCGGCGCTTCAGGTTCTGCAAAGGGTTCTGGAGGTGACCGGAGCGAGGGCGGCGACGCCCACGGTTCGTGCCTATTGCCAAATCCTTCAGCGGCAGCCGACTTTCCACCCCTACCGGGAGGGCTGGGAATCGGTTTTGCGAACTCAAGTGCAGGCATTGATGAAGCGAAAGTCCCTTCTCGGACGGTCTGTGGCGCTTGCCGGCGCGGCTTTTCTCCGGACTGCCCTGGAAGAGGAGTGCACGATACGTCTTTCGGATGTGCTGGCTTTGATCGGGGTTCAGGCTCCCCTGGTGAAGATGGATGCGATCGGCAGGCAGTTGGTGCAAGGCGATGAGGATCAGCGCGGGCGGGCGCGGGAAGTGCTGGAGCACGTGATTCCGGTGAGTTGGCGAGGTGAAGTCCTGGACGCGATTGACTTCAAGCCGTCTGCAAGTGCTGCCGGCAGCCTGGAGGCGGTCCTGCGTGAAGTTGTCGAGGCGGACTATTCCGAGGGCATTTTGCTCGGGGCACTCTACGCGGCGGCGAACGATGGCAGCCCGGCAGTCGTAGCGCTTGTCCGCCGGTGCATGGAAAACCCCAGCCAGTCGGTGCGCGAGACGGCTCAATTTGCTTTAGAGAAGACAGAAACGCCGGCCGATTCCGTCACGGGCGGGGTAAAAGGAGCGAACTCTATGATTGTAGTCGAACGAATTTTATTTCTTCGTCGCGTTCCATTGTTCTCATGCATGGCCACTGCCGAGCTGACCCAGGTCGCCTCGATCGCCCGCGAAGTGACCTATCCCGCCGGGTCCCGCATCATCCAGGAAGGCGAGCACGGCGACCACATGTTTCTGATCGTCGAGGGCGAAGTTCTGATCCAGCGCGGCCAGACTCCGGTGAAGACTCTGGGGGCGAAGGACTTCTTCGGCGAGATGAGCATCATCGACGGTGAGCCGAGGTCGGCCTCCGCCGTCGCTCAGAAAGATTGCCTGCTTCTCAGGATCGATAAGGCCGATTTTGATGAGTTGCTGGCCACCTACAATTCCATGGCAATTTCCGTGGTGCGGGCGCTGAACCAGCGCCTGCGCGATGTGCTGCCGGCGCTCCAACGCGTTTGAAGGGGTGAAAGGTCCGGCTCAGGCGGAAATCTCAGGGAGAGAGTGAAATGCGGAAAGCGGCTGGAGCTTCGTCGCTCAAAGCGGGTGCTCCGCGCCGCCGGACGGAGCGGCTTGCCATCGGGCTGCCGATCGTCGTCCAGGCGTCGGGTCGGGGAAAAGCCGAGAAAACGCAGACGCTGGATCTGTCTCGGGGCGGCGTTTCCTTTATGACTCGGCGCGCCTGGCGCGTGGGCGCAAACCTTCGGCTTAGTTTTCTCGACCTGCGACATCTCTCCGCCGGCCAGGAGGAACTCACTGCGGAAGTAGTTCGCTCGAGCCAGCGGACTGCCGGCCGGGCGCGGGCAGTCGCAGTGCGCTTCAGGGATCTCGACCGCGCCAACGTGGCGTTTGGCGAGTTGCTGCGCCTCCGGATGAGAACCTCGACGGCATTGCTCGGCATCATCCAGGCGCTCTCGCCGGAAGCCAATGTGGAGGCGATGACGCAGGAAATCTGCCGCACGGCGGAGCAGGCGCTGGATGCCGAAACAGTGCTGCTTTTTCTGCGCGACCCATTGTCCGGGACTTTGCAGGCATCGCCCACGAAGGGTGGTGGAGCGTGGGCCGCGGAGTTGGGGCAGGGACCGGTCAGGAAAGCGGGGAAGACCGGCAAGCTTGTGAACGTAATCGCCTCGACCGCGCGTTCCGCGCCCGAAAAGCCGGGGAACTTCAGCCCGGGAGCGCCGTCCGTTCTTTGCGTCCCTCTGCCCAAAGAGGACGGCGTCTCGCCCGGCGTCCTGGCGGCTGTGAACAAGCGCTACGGGAGTTTTACTCGGGAAGATGAGGAACTCGGACGCGCGGTCGCCAGCCAGATTGGTGTGGCGCTGCGCGACGCGCGCCTGTTTGCCGCCATTCGAAACCTGAAGGACTATTACGAACGCATTCTGGAAAGCGTGGCGACCGGCATTCTCACCTTCAACCGCCGCGGTGATCTGGCCACGATCAATCAGGCTGGGACGGAGATCTTCGGCTTCGACGCGTCGGGTGGAAGCCGTCAACATTACAAGTCCCTTTTTGATTCGACAGCGAATTCCCGCCTTGCGGCGTTGGTGGAAGCGGCGGTCTCTCAGCAATCAAAACGCAGCGCCTACGACGTCCGATTTCTGCGGAAGAATAATGTCAGCCGCAGCCTTAACGTCAGCGCTTTTCCACTGGAGGACGCTCAGGGTCAATCTCTGGGCGGTGTGTTGGTGGCGGAGGATATTACTCAGGAGCAGCGTCTGATGAGCACGCTTTGCCGCTATATGGCCCGCGAAGTGGCGGAGCACGTGCTCCAGCATCGCGATCACCTGGAATTGGGCGGCAGGCGCACGGACGTCACCATCCTGATGACTGATATCCGGAACTTCACGACTATTTCCGAGGAAATCGGCCCGTCGGAAGTTGTGAATCTTCTCAACGCCTATTTCCCGCGCATCATCAACGTCATCTTTCGCCATCAGGGCATGGTGGACAAGTTCATCGGTGACGCCATTCTGGCGGTCTTTGGCGCGCCTCTGGAGCGGAAGGATGACGCGCTGCGGGCGGTTCGCGCTGCGGTCGAAATGCAGCGGGAGATTCGCACTATCAATGAGGAGCGGGCCCGCAGGGGGAAGGTGACCGTCGAAATGGGGATCGGTGTTACCAGCGGCGTTGTGATCGCGGGCAACGTCGGCTCCGAGCGCCGTATGGATTACACCGTCATCGGAGATCCGGTCAATCTGGCGGCGCGCCTGGAAGGATTGACCAAAGAAGTTAAGCGCCGGATTCTGGTCAACGACCGGGTTCACGCTGAAATCGCCGCGGAAATCGCTTGCGATGCGCTGGGTGCATTTTCCGTGAAGGGGAGACGGGAAAAGGTGCAGGTTTTTGCGGTCAGGTCGGACGATTAGGCTATCCCGCCGCGCGGGCGCTCTCGCGCCCGGTTCTGCTCAGCACAAAACAATTTTTTCACGGCCTTCGGTCACGTCCCGGGTGGCGTTGCGGGAGTCCACCACAAGACGGGCGCCGCGAACGATCGCCGGATAGTCGAAGACGGAGTGGTCCGTCACGATGAGGACGGCATCGGAATCGGCGAGCGTTGTGTCATTGAGCTCCACGGAGGAGAGATGGTAATCGTAGTGACGCATCTTCGGGAGCTGCGGCACATAGGGATCGTGATAGACGACTTGCGCGCCCTGAGCTAGAAGTAACTGCATAATCCGGAGAGCGGGCGACTCGCGCAGGTCGTCAATATCCTTCTTGTAGGCGACGCCGAGAATCAGGATTTTGGAGCCGCGCATGCATTTTTTGTGTTGATTCAGAGCGTCGGCGACGCTCGCCACCACAAACTCCGGCATGGAAGAGTTGATTTCACCGGCGAGTTCAATGAAGCGAGTCGGGAAGTCGTATTCGCGGGCTTTCCAGGTCAGGTAAAACGGATCGATTGGGATGCAGTGCCCGCCCAGCCCCGGACCGGGATAGAAGGGCATAAAGCCGAAAGGCTTTGTCCGCGCGGCTGCAATCACTTCCCAAACGTCCAGGTTCATGCGCAGACAGAGAAGTTTGAGTTCGTTGATCAGGGCGATGTTGACGGAGCGAAAAATGTTTTCCAGGAGCTTTGCCATCTCCGCCACGCTTGCCGAGCTGACCAGATGCGTCTTCTCGAAAGCCTGCGCGTAAAGCGCCCGCGCCAGAGCTGCGCTCGGCCCGTTCACCCCGCCGACGACCTTGGGCACCTGATCGGTCCGCACCCGTTTGTTTCCGGGATCCTCCCGCTCGGGCGAAAACGCGAGGAAGAAGTCTCCTTCGGAGGGAACCTCGTCCAGAATTGCTTCCCCGTCCGTTCTGTATTTTGCAATGGCGCAGCGCAGTCCCGATTTCGCGAGAATCGGCAGGACTACTTCTTCCGTTGTCCCCGGATAGGTCGTGCTTTCCAGAATCACCAACTGTCCGGGGCGCAGGTTGGACTGCACACTCTCAGCCGTCTTGCGAATGTAGGTGAGATCGGGCTCGCGATGCTCGTTGAGCGGAGTGGGAACGCACAGCACCACGGCATCCATAGCGGCAAGTCCCCCAAAATCCGTGGTGGCCTCAAAGCGCTTGTTTTGCGCGAGGTCCGTCACATCGTCACTCCGGATGTGCCGCAGGTAGCTTTCTCCGCGCCTGAGTTTTTCGATTTTAGACGGATCAATGTCGAAGCCGGTGACAGGGAATCCTCGGCGCGCGAACAGAAGTGCCAGAGGAAGACCTACATATCCCAGCCCTATGATGCCGACGGAGGCCGTTTTGCTTTCGATCTTTTGAATCATCTCGTGCTGTGATTGTTCTAAAGTTTTCATGGTTTAGGCTTTGAGCGGGAAAATCGGAATAAGTCTCTCGCGAAGAATCGTTGTTCCACCCCCGCGAAACTGGCGACAGGCATTTATACCATAGTTCCGGGAAAACCGCCGCCATGCTCAGGGGTGGATTTAAGGTTGGGAAAAGCCGTGAATTGCGCGTTAGTTGATAGCGAGGGGGCGAAAGAACTCAAGCCCGCACAGATTGAAGCCTTCGGAATGCCTGACCGTGATAACCTTCGCCTTCAGATTCTTCACGGGCCGGATGGAAACCAGCTGTTTCGGAGCCGCGGGCGGGGGAATCTCAATAGAGATCTTCTTGGCACTGGGCAGATATCGCCGCGTGATCAAAAGGACACCTCCGGCACTGATATTCACCGCGGTACTGAATTCCAGGAATTTCTGGCCCTTCTTGTCCTGGCCGCGAATAAACATCGGCACTGGCAATGGAAGGCGTTGCCATCGCCGCCGCTCAGAGGCATCAATTGTATGAGCCAAGGCCTAATCTCCCTCCTTACCCTGTGATTTACAAAGCATGTCTTTCGCCAAAGTTTACAGATTGTTTACATTTCTATTATCTACGCTAAGCCATTTACAATCAGTAGATTATGTCTTGAATTCGAGGCCCTCGTTCGATATCTGCCAGACATATCGGCGCTGGTTGTCTTCATGAGTGTAAATTATTTCCTCGAAAGGGGAAAAGTCTTGCATTTCAGCGGTATTGACAGGCTGCTTACCCAGTGTGTTACTCTCCAAATTGGACGTAAAGAAACTTCATAGCTAGGAGCACGGAGTCCTTCGCGGGGGATGAAGTCATGAACCGGCGTGGATTATGGGCTGAGGGTGTGGTTCGTGCAGGAGACTAGGGCCGAAACTGATGCGTGGATGGAGATCTGATTCTTGAGCAGAAATCGCAAGAGCCTTGGAAGTCGAAAACAGCGCTCCCAGAGCTCGAAGCGGTCCAAGAAGGGCCAGCAGAGCCGGAAGCGCCTTCCTCGGCCTTCGGACCTGCAATCGGCGAAGGCTCTGGCGCAGCTTCGGGAGCAGGTGCAGCGGCGAATGGTGGCTCTGGCTTCGGCTGCGCACGAGCTCAAGACCCCGCTCGCCATCATTTCCGGATACGTCGAACTCCTCTTGAGCGAAAGGAATGGCCGGCTGAATACCGCTCAACGGCAGGCCCTGGAGGATTCTCAGCTCAATTGTGCGCGTTTACAGCGGTTCATCCAGGACTTCCTGACCTATTCCAGTCTCGATTCGGGAAACGTCAGCATCAGGCTCAACCCGGGTGACATCCGTGCGTGCCTGTCTGAGGTCGCGGACTTTTGGATGCCTCAATACCATCATAAAGGTGTGGCTTTATATCTTCTGGGCTCGGAGAACTTGCCCGAGTGCCGATTTGATTTTTTCAAGCTTCAGGAGGTTGTCTCCAATCTCCTCGACAATGCCCTGCGGTTCACGCCGACCGGAGGCACGGTGTGGGTCTCCGCGGAGGCCAGCCACTGGGATCGCCGATCCAAAATGCCCGGGCCGGACCCCAATGAGCGGCGGGTAACCTCCTGCGACGAGGCCAATTCGATTAGAATAACTGTGGCGGACACGGGAGCGGGGATTGCGCCGGAGTATCTGGCTGAGATTTTTGACGATTTCTTCTGTGTTCCCGGCGTAAGACCCAAAATGCAGGGGAGCGGTCTCGGGCTGGCGATCGCCCGCCGCTTGGTCCAGGCCCATGGCGGAAAAATCTGGGTTCAGAGCGAACTCGGGTCAGGGAGCAAATTTTCCTTTCTGCTTCCGCTGAATTTCCAGTAAAGCTTTCGTTGCGAAAGAATTTAAAAGGCGATGACGGCACGACCCAAGATTCTGATCGTTGACGACGAGCCCGTGATGCTGCGGTACCTGCGGACTGTGCTCGAGAGCGAGTCTTATTCCGTAGAGGCCGTCAGCAGCGGCGCCGAGGCCGTTGCGCATGTTCGGGAAAACAAGCCCCCGGACGTGATCCTGCTCGATGTCGCGATGCCGGATGTGGACGGTCTCCAAACCCTGGAATTGCTCCACAAGGCGCATCCGGGGCTGAAAGTCATCATGCTCTCCTGCCTGACGGAGCCTCGAAAAATCGTGCAGGCGATGCGTCTTGGCGCAGTGGACTACCTGACGAAACCCTTTCAGATTTCCGACCTGAAGGTCGTGATCAATCATTGCCTGAAGTCGCAGCGCCGGGCGGCTGCCACGGAAGGGCAGGCGCCCGGCACGATCGTTGAAGAACTCGACGAAGGAGTTTTTTTTCTGGCAGGCTGCCCGGCAATGCTCAAGGTGAGCGCCGAGGTGGATCGGGTTGCGAACGTTGATGTGCCTGTCCTGCTTCTCGGCGAAAGCGGGACCGGAAAGGAAGTTGTCGCACGACTCATTCACAAGCGGTCCCTGCGCGGCTCGCGCACTTTCCTGAAAGTGAACTGCGCGGCGCTTCCGGCCGACTTGCTGGAGAGCGAATTATTCGGATATGAGGCGGGCGCGTTTACCGGCGCTTCGCGCAGCAAACCCGGAAAATTCGAGCTTTCCGATCAGGGGACCTTTCTCCTGGATGAAATCGGGGAGATGCCAGCCAGCCTGCAGGCCAAGCTGCTCCACGTGCTCCAGGACGGCGAGTTTTCACGTCTGGGCAGTCGGACCACCACCAAGGTCGATGTGCGCGTTCTGGCGGCCACGAATCTTAAGATCGAGGAGGCCATCGCTGCGAAGAAATTCAGGGAGGATTTGTATTACCGCCTGAACGCCTTCACGATCCATCTGCCGCCGCTCCGCGAAAGGAAAGAGGAAATTCCGCTTCACCTGATCCAGGCGATGGCCAGGTATGCCAACCGATATTCCCGCACGCCTTTGCCTCTGACGCCCGGCCTGGTGAACGCCTGCGTGCGGTATTCCTGGCCCGGGAACCTGCGTGAATTGCAGAATTTTGTCAAACGCTACCTAATCCTGGGAGACGAATCGCTGGTTCGGAGCGAACTCGAGGCTAAATCCGAACCTGTCGCGTCCGATGCTCCGGTTGCCGGGGCTTCCGCTGCTGAAACCGGCACACTGCGCGGCGGATTGAAGTCGCTCGTCCGCAGCGTGAAGGATGAAGCCGAAATCGAAGCCATAAGCCGTGCCTTGGAGCAGACTCGCTGGAACCGCAAGCGGGCAGCTGGCCTTTTGAACATCAGCTACAAAGCGCTGCTCTATAAGATCCGGCAGTATGGGATTGAGCAGTAATTGCGGGCCCCCTCAGGTTTCGCGCTTAACTCAGAGCGCCTGATCGCCTTTGGCAGCTTCAATACCTGAAACTGAATAGAGTGCCCATAGATGTGGGAAGTTTGCTTCCCATGTGTGGAAACCTTTTCCCTTTTTTCCCCGACAATGCTGAATGACTTTTCCTTAAGGCTCTCGCCAGGGCACCAGCAAATCACTAAATAATTGAAAATGCGACATATGGATCGATGGGACTGGCCCTGAGCGAATCGCGAATGTGCATTAATTTGCAGAGGGATTGGTCAATCATGTGCAACTGAGGTATCACGTCGAGATAATTTGGGGAACCATATACGTGGAGGGGAACATGGCCACTTCGGGGAGTACTGTCAAATCGGCAACGCCGGCGGTTTCGGCCAGCTTGCCGCCGAAGCATATAGTCTTCGGAAGCTCGCAGTGCATGCAGGAAGTTGAACGGAGGGTGGAGAAAGTCTCCTCCGCGGATATTCCGATTCTGATCCAGGGCGAGAGCGGAACGGGCAAAGAGGTTGTGGCGAATTATATCCACGCCAGGTCCGGATGGGCCGATGGGCCGTTCGTCAAGGTGAATTGTCCTGCCATCCCGGGAACGCTGATTGAGAGCGAACTGTTTGGTTACGAGCGAGGCGCATTCACGGGCGCCATTGGGTCGAAGCCCGGTCGAATGGAGATGGCGAATAACGGCACTCTGTTTCTGGACGAAATTTCGGAGCTCGAGCTAGGGCTGCAGGCCAAACTGTTGCAGTTCCTTCAGGACGGGCGTTTTTGCCGGATTGGAGCCCAGGAAGATACCGCTGTCGAAGCGCGAATCATCTGCGCCACCAACCGCCAGTTGGAGCGCGAAATCAAGGCGGGGACCTTCCGCGAAGATCTTTTCTATAGGATCGACGTCGTCAAGCTGGAACTTCCTCCCCTTCGTGACAGGCGGGAAGATATCCCGGCTTTGATCGAATACTTCCTCGCTTTCTACAATGAAAAATTCGATCGTCAGGCTCCGGCGCTTTCAAAGCAGCTCATGCAAGTTCTCTTCGAATACCATTGGCCTGGAAACATCAGGCAGCTGGAAAACCTGATGAAGCGTTATGTGATCCTCGGCTCAGAGGACGCGATCGTCAACGATCTGAAATTTTCGACTCGAACTCACGACAGCGTCCACAGCGAAATTGCAGCCGGAGGCACGGTATCACTGAAGAAGCTGACGCGCGAGAGCACGCAGGCGCTGGAGCGGGAGATTATCCTCAAAACACTACAGGCGCACCACTGGAACCGGAAGCGGGCCGCAAAAGCCCTGTGTATTTCGTATCGAGCCTTGATATACAAGATCCGGCAGGCCGACTTGCCGCAGGTCCGCTCGCACGGTAAGGCTGACGAGAGAAAGATGGCGGTTGCGGCAGGAGGTTAGAATTGCCGCGACCTGCGCCACGGGGGCGGGCAGGATCGAGAACTCCAATGATAACTTCCAGTCCGCAATTTTCAACTGAAAGCCGCATTTCTAAGGAAACAATGGAACAACATCCCGTGCCGGTTGAGCCGGATGGTGTAGGTCCACTCCTGCCCGACGCCCTGAGCGTGGACGTGGAGGACTATTACCACGTCGAGGCTTTTGCCGACCGCATCCGTCCGGAAGACTGGTCTCAATTCCCCAGCCGGGTTGTCCGAAATACTCACCGCGTCCTTGAAATCTTCGAGGAGAAAGGCGTCAAAGGCACTTTCTTTATCCTGGGATGGGTCGCTGAGCGCGAGCCTTCGTTGGTGCGGGAGATTGCGGCCGCTGGCCACGAAATCGCCTGCCACAGTCAAATGCATCGGCGTGTCTTTACAATGACACCACACGATTTTCGAGAAGACCTGCGCCGCGCGCGCGGCGCCATCGAGGACGCGTGCGGAGCCAAGGTCGAGGGTTTTAGGGCGCCGACCTTTTCGATTGTTTCCCGGTCGCTTTGGGCGATTGAGATTCTCGCTGAAGAAGGGTTTTTGTACGATTCCAGCGTGTTTCCCATCCACCACGATCTTTACGGTTTTCCGGAAGCGCCCCGGGTCCCGTTCCGATGGCGGTGCGAGGACGGGCGCACGATTTACGAATTTCCTCTTACAACTGTTCGCCTGATGGGCCGCACACTGCCCGCCGCAGGAGGCGGCTACCTACGCATTCTACCCATGTGGTACACGCGGTGGGCTCTTAGGAAAGTCCGCAACGGCGAAGGGCGGCAGGCTGTCATCTACTTTCACCCCTGGGAACTGGATCCCGGGCAGCCGCGTCTTCAAGGCCGCTTGAAGTCCAGAATGCGCCACTATTTCAACCTGAGCCGCATGGAACGGCGGGTTGGCGATCTGCTGGAAAGGGGAGGATTTGCGCCCATGCGCGTCCTTCTGGACGGCCTCAGGAATTGGGACGAGGTCACCGTGAGCGCCCTTGCATCCAACCGCGAATCGGATCAGTCAGGCCCTTCGCCCGCGTAGTCAGGTTATAAGCGGCAAACTTCCTGCTCCCCACCAAGCCCGAAACCAGCAGGGGTAAATCCCAAGCAAGCTAAATCCTTTAACTATTTTACCCTTGACAACTAGTAATCCGCAGGGCAATATCGCGGCGGGGGAGGGGCCCCTGTCACCTGACCCGTCTGCGCGCGTATCCGCGCACCGAGAGGCGGGATTTCCATGCGCCAAGTTGTGAGGAGGGAATACTATGGCCTCCAAGGTCATTGGTGTCCTTACGCTTCTTTGTGCATTGGGAAGTGCCGCGGGCGTCAACTTGGCTTCTGCAAGGCACGAGCATCCGCCGATTGATCACCAGGCGCTCTTTCAAACCCGCATTGCGCACGTGAATCCCAAAATCGGGACGCAAGGCGCAGCCCACTCGAACGCGCCGAGCAATACAACGACGTCGGCTAACATTGGCGGCGCACCCTACAATGTGGGACCCGTTGTCACTCCCACTACAACCGCCCCCGAAGCAGAAGAAGAAATCGCGGTGGATCCGACCAATTCGGCCAATCTGATTGCGGTGGTCAGCGATTTTTCTCTTCGTGGCGGTTACAATACGACCAAGTTCGCGGTTTCTTTCAATAACGGCGCTGCGGGAACCTGGTCTGAGGCGTTCATTCCTCGCATAAGTGGGTATCCCGCGACAAGCGACTCTCACCTCTGGGAAGCCAATAGCGACCCAACTGTTGCCATAGACCGTCTCGACAACGTGTTCCTCTGCAACCTCTACCTGAACGCCAGCAACAATGCCAACGGCCTTTACGTCAGCGTCGGGCAGCTCACAGGGCCGAGCCTGGGCTTGAGCGTGGGCGAAACGATCCCTGTGGCAACCAATCTTGACCCTTCCACGACGACGATCGAAGACAAGCCCTGGTTGACCGTGGATAACAGCGGCAATTCCGGGACAGACGGGAATGTTTATGTCTCCTGGAGCCGGTTCACGGCAACCTCGGACATGATTATGTTTTCGCGCTCCACCGATCACGGCCAGACGTGGTCAACGCCGGTTCAGGTGAGTGACCCCGGGCTGGACGGCGGAGTGCAGGGTTCACGAGTGGCGGTGGGCCCAAAGGGCGGGATCTACATCGTCTATGAGGGCATTTTTGTCGGAAACCAGCGACAGCAATATCTTGTCCAATCCACCGACGGAGGACAGACTTTCAGCGCCTCCGTCCCCATCACGCCGCTTTTTACTGAGCCGACGTTTAATTCAACTTACCGAAAGAACAGTTTCCCTTCGCTCGCGGTCAGTCCTACCAACGGCCGCATCTATGTGGTCTATGCCGACGAGCCCAGTCCCACGACCGGCGCGGAAATCGAATTTGTCAGCTCAGTCAATCACGGAAACAGCTTCAGTTCTCCCGTAGTCATCAATGACAATTCGGCGGGACAGCAGTTCTTCCCCGCCGTCGTCGCGGATAGTGACGGGAATATCCATGTTTCCTGGTTCGATACGCGGAACGGCGGAAAGAGTTCGGCGCTCTACGATGTCTATGCCACGCGGTCTACGGACAACGGAAGCAAGTTTGCGCCCAACTCGCGAGTGACCCCTGTTTCCATTGACGCCGGCGCGGCGGGCTTCATCGGGGATTACATGGGCCTCGCGGCTGCCGGTCCCTACGCGCACCCGGTCTGGACAAGCGGCGGGTTCAATGGCGGCTCCCTTGAAACTGCAGCGCTACAGTGAGCGGGCCGAGGCATGCGGCGCGGTGAAATAGAGCGTCCTTCGATTTGGAATCAATTGCCGGCCGGGAGGGCAGGGAAGCGTGGCGGCGTTGTAATACTGTGCTCAAACCGTAGCGTTTGAAAAGCCGATTAGGGGAGCCGAGCCAGGAAACGGCGGGACGACCCACGGGAGATCCTGTTCCTGAAATGAAAAGCCTCTCTCAAGGCGAGAGAGGCTTTTCACAGAAAAGGGATGTTGGTAAGTCGAACGGCGCAGGTGTTAGAATCGCCCGAACTTGCGGCGAATGACGCCTCCCAATCCCAGCAGACCCGTTCCAAGCAGCATCAGCGAACCCGGCTCGGGGACCGGAACCTCGCCGCTTGAAATCGTTCCGTCACTGTTTAGCGTCACGTCGATGTTGTAGACCCCACCAACGGCATAATCGTTGTTGAAGCCCGAGGTGCTCGCTACGGTCAGAAGGCCCTGAAGGGTATTGGATGTAGAGAAGCTGGTCCAGTCAACACTACCTGTCAACGTGCCGGTGTCAATGGACGAACCGTTAGAGCCAATGTCCTGGTTTATGTTAACGGAGACCTGCGGAGTGCCACCCATGTCCAAGGTCCATGTTCCATTCCCAACCGCAGGCGGTGTTCCATACTCCCAACTTGCCGCGCATGTGCCGGAGCTGCCTGTGACTGTTGGATTCGTCGTACCGGTTACTGTGAACACTCCGCCGCATGAGTCGCCCAAAGTGATCTGGTCGGCGCGCAACGTCGAAGCGCCCGACAATACCATGAAAACTGCTGCAACTAACCCTAACAACAACCCTTTTCTCATTGAGACTACCCTCCTAAGTTAGTAGAACCTGTATTGCTGTTTCGTCAGGTATAGCCGCAGGTATGGTGCCAAACTCAATATAAAAATAAATTACTTATAATCAATATGATGGGTTAGGAGCAAAGGGTGAGTGGGGGAGCAGAGTTGCAAATCATTTCACATTATGCCCAAAGAATTTCGATAAATTTCCGTCTATTGGCGAGATGTAAAACACGCGGAATCTGGCGGTTATCCCCCACCAAGCTCTGCTAGGGCCTTCTTGACACCGGCTGCATCGCTGAATTTCGGATCAAGCTGCAGCACCCGGTCCAGGTGTTCTTTAGCCTGCGCGTTGTCCTTCAGCTTCTGGTAAGCGAGGCCGAGGTGGTACTGATAAGTGGCGCTCTTCGGTACCTTTTGCGCGGCTTCCTTGAACAAAGACAGAGCCATTTGGTACGTGCCCTCGTTGTAATAGGCCCAGGCAAGCGTGTCAGCCACTGCGGGCGAGTCGGGCAGTCCTCGCCTGGCAATCTGGGCATAGCTCAAGGCAACATCCTTGTCACCGCCATGCTGGAGCAGCAGGTAGGCCAGGTTGTTGGCGGCAAGGGGATAATTGGGCTGAATCTGCATGGCTTTCAGGTACAGACTCTGAGCTTTCTGCCAGTCGCCGCGGGAATCATTCAGCATTGCGAGGAGCATAACCGGACGAACGTCGTTGGGGTTCTGCTGGATCATCTTCTGGATATTCGCGGCGGCCTGGTCGGCGGAGCCCGTTGCCACTTGAAGGCGGGCCAGCGTCAGGAACGCCTGTTCGTTGTTTTTGTCGAGTTGGATGGCTTTGTTGAGAGCCGCCTCGGCCTTGGGGTTCTGACCATCGGCGGCCAGCACTGCGCCCAGAAGAGTGTAATACGTGCTGTTATTGGGAGCGCGGCTGATCTGCTCATTCACGCGCGCGATGGCTTTGGCCGGCTGCTTCTGCCGCATGTCGATTCCGACGATCCCTTCCAGAGCAGGCGCGTAATTCGGGTTTTTGCTGAGAGCATCTTCGTAGTACTTGCCGGCCTGCTGATAATTCCCTTCGGCGTCGCGAAGGCCTCCCAGGCGCAGGTAGCCCTCGGGATTCTGGGATTCCACCGCGATGGCTTTCTTGAAGTCCGCTTCCGCCGACGTTGCGTCTTTATGAGATAAATCGGTAATGCCCTGGTAGATGTAGCCGTCCGCCGCTTTCGGCTGCAGGCGGATTAAAGCCTGGGCGCAACTCGAGAGCGTGTTCATATCCAGCTTGGTCAACGCGATTCGGGCAAGGAGCTTCTGAGCGGCGACCATGTTCGGGCGGAGCTTCACAGCCTGGCGAACTTCGCTCTCGCTGTGATCGGGATCGCCGAGAACCTGATAGGCCAGCCCCAGATTGAGGTGGGCCGTGGCGTTATTAGGGTCGGCCTTTAAAGCCGCCGTCAGAGCCTTGACGGCGTCCTGGGCATGATTCTGGTGCAAATCTATTTGGCCTTTGCAAATCAGCCCGTCCACGTCCTGCGGATCCTGTTTCAGAATCTCATCGTTCAGCTTGATTGCTTCCGGGAAGTGATTAGTTGAAATCAGGATCTGGACATAGTTTTTCTTGACCTGCAGGTCCTTGGGGTGTTGCTTGTAGAGCGAGATGTATTCCGTCAGGGCCTTTTGCGTTTGTCCGGTAGCCAGATAAAAGTCGCCCAACATGCGATAGGCGTTGGGGTCCGAGGCCAGATCCTGCTTGGCTTTTTTCAGCACCTGCTCGGCTTTGTCTTCCTCCCCTCGGGCCAAATAAAGGCGCGCCAGGGTGGCGCGAGCCTGCGGGTCTTTCGGATCGAGTTCGATCGCATGTTTGAATTCCTGCTCGGCTTCGTCCCAGCGGCCTTGGATTGCGTAGAAATTCCCCAGCGCCATCACCGGCGCCGCCGATTTGGGATCAAGCGAGATCGCCTTCTTAAGGCTTTCCTCCGCGGCCTTGCCTTGCTTATCCTTCGCCTGAACCGCAGCCAGGTTCATGTAAGATTTAGCCCGGCTGGGATCCAGCTTGATTGCCGTATCCATTTCCTGAAGCGAGTCCGCGAATTTGTCCTGACCCGCGTAAATGCCGGCCAGAAGGACGTGAGCTTTAACATTCTTCGGGTCTTTCCCGATCACAAGCTTGGCGATGGCTTCCGCCTTATCGTAATTGCGGGCGGCAAATTGCATGCTTCCGAGATCGAGTTGCGCCTTCAGGTTGTCCGGCTCTATATCCACTGTTCGAGAAAGCTCGGAAAAAGCCCCGTTCATTATTCCCAGTTTCAAGTAGCACTGAGCCAGCTGGTAGTGAGCCTCGGCGTAATGGGGATCTACCTGGACTGCTCTCCGGAATTCGATGGAGGCGTCATGATATTTCCCCTGTTTGAAATACATCTCGCCGCTTTCGAGATATTGGTGCTTCAGGACATTCGGGTCCTTCTTGCAGCCCGCCAGCACGCCGGCAATCAGGGCGAAGAGAACGACCACGCGCAATGTGCGATATTTGTTCATTCGAACCTCACCTCCGGTGTCCTGGTATGGCAGCGGCCAGCGTGTTTCGGTGGCGAGCGGGGCTCGTGGCGGCGGGACCGGGGATCGCCCGAATCTGGCGGCGGATTGCCGCAAGAGCGTCCTGGTTGAGACCTTGAACAGTCACGATGCCGCGCAGCAGGCCAGTGGATCTCATTCTAGACCGGCCACCCCGCCTCCCGCGTCAAGAAATACATTACCAGAAGCACGACTCGGGGTCGAGTGGTTGTCAAACGCCATCGGGGGCAGGGGATTTCACGGTGCATTTTCTCCCCAGCTTCGCAGGAAACGTCATGGTGCAATTGATCGAGCAACCTCACGCGTGCCACCGAAGGAAAAGTGCTCCGATAACCCACCGGGAACAGGGTCGCCTAGGTTCCCGGCTGCATTGGCCCCACAGACCATAGGTTTGTCCCATCGGAATAGAACATCTGGCGATTGTGCTCGTTGGCTGTAGTTGTAATAGCTCCCCCTTGATGGACGTTTGAGGGCCATGTGAAGGTGTGGCCCCCGGTAGCGTCCTCAACGATGTCAAACACCAGAATCTCGCCGGCGGTGCAATTCGCAAGCGTCGAACTGGTCACGTTGCCTGTAAGGGTGATGGTCTGTATATTGCCCAGTGAGCAGTCGAAGGTTGGTGTGGCGGAGAACGCCACTGTGTTAATGCCCGAGGCCAGCGATTTGGTCACCTGGACATTGCCATCAAAATACCCGGCGTCAACTCCGCCGGTGCCATAAACCCCGTAGCCCGAGCCGGTAGCTGCACCGTAAACCCCAGCGCTCGTGCCGGAAGTCGTTCCATAAACTCCAGATCCCGTGCCGGAAGCTGTTCCGTAAACGCCGGCGCCCGAACTGGAGCCTACGCCGAAAACTCCGTAAGGACCAATGCCATAGACGCCGTAGCTCCCGCCGTTGCCCTGGATGCCTGTGCTGCCGATACCATGCAGGCCAACCGCGCTGCCGGTGGCACTGATACCGGTAACGCCTCCGGAAAACGTCCCGGCAGTCCCTGCAGAGCCCACAGTGACGTTGACGTCTCCGGCCACGTCGAGTTTTGAGGCAGGCGTTGCGGTTCCAATGCCGACGTTGCCGTTGCTGACCAGCGACATCACCGTCGTATCCGGCAAGAGGTCGTAGGCGCGGTTGGCGTTCTGAAGCGCGATGTCCAGTCTCGAATTGTTGGTCCCCACATGCGGGTTCGACAGCAGAAACGACGCCGCCGACGTGTAGGCGATCCCCGGGTTGTAGCCGCGCGACAAGTCCAGAACCACCGACGGCGTCGAGGTGCTTGGCGTTCCCATCACTTCTGTTTTGGCCAGAGGGTTCGTCGTTCCGATGCCGACGTTCCCGTTGCTGACCAGCGACATTACGGTAGTATCCGGCAAGAGGTCGTAGGCGCGGCTGGCGTTCTGAAGCGCGATGTCCAGTCTCGAATTGTTGGTCCCCACCTTCGGGTTCGACAGCAGAAATGACGCCGCCGACATATAGGCGATCCCCGCGTTATAGGCGCGCGACAGATCCAGAACCGTCGCCGGTGCCGAGGTGCTCAGCGATCCCGCAATTTGCGTGCTGGCCAGAGGCGAGTTGGTCCCGATGCCGATGTTGTTCGTTGTCGGGTCCTGAAAGATGTTTGAAGCGCCCAGAGTAGTGCCGTCGGATTCCCAGCCGGCGATATAGTTCGCCGTGGGACCCGTCGTAATCCCCTGCGGACTGGCCGTTGACGTCTGTTTCGCCGTCCGCCCGCTGGTCGTTGAAGTTGATGTCGTGCCGACAACCGTCGTCGTTGTTGTCGTCGAACTTGTTCCGCTCTGCGAAGCCAGCAGATAATCCGCGGCCGGCTTCCCGCCCAGCATTTCCGCGTTGCCGGAAGTCATCGCATACGGCACGCTCACCAGCAGGATTCTCGGTTGCTCGGGCAGTCCGCGCACCGCAACACCCAGCCATCGCGCCTGGCCGGAAGTGAAAAGATCCATCGGCACTCCGGTCGCGGTCATCGCGCCCAGCAGGGTTGTGTACTCGCCCGCGTCATTGGCATTGACCGTCTGCGATTCATACCACAGCGGCGTCCCGCCCGATTCCTGCGAATAGAGTGAAAACGTCACATCCACCGGACCGGAAATCGGCTTCCCGGCCAGATCGGTCAGAGTTCCGGAAAACTTGATTAATTGCGGAACCAACGCCTGACTGGTGCTCGCCGTCGTCGCCGATGAATTCTGCGCCCCCATCGCCAACTGACCAGAACTTAATACCAGAAAAGCTGCAGCAAAAAGCACTACACCCATCGCTCTCAGACCAGAGAGTAGATTCCGCCTCATCGTTGTGCCTCCGGGATTCAATTCAGTTCTTTCTTCGGGAGAATGCAACTCAGTGTAATTTTCAGAATGCTTCAAGTCAATACCTCTCGGCCGGAATCCGAAGGGATTCGGCGCAAACTTTGGAAACGCTATCGAAGAGCCCGAGGAGATCCGCAGCTAGAAGCCTTCCCTATAAAAAAAGAGACCCCGGGCAAAGCCGGGGTCTCTTTGAGCGATGCATAGATGGAGGTAATGCTTGCTACACTCTGAATTTCCGGCGGACAATGCCTCCCAGTCCGAGCAGTCCCGTGCCAAGAAGCATCAGGGAGCCTGGTTCCGGCACCGGTACGGTTCCGTCTACGAGTCCCGATTGAGTGAATGGCGTGCTGTAGGTCTGGCCAACTGAATCGCATGTGGGCATGCCTTCGACGCTGGTCCAGCTGCTGCAACCATAAGCCACGGCGAATGTGCCGAGGGGGAGCGCACTTCCGAAGTCGACGTTGAAAGTCGTTCCGCCGTTCAGAGATGGCGTCGGGAAGAGCGTGTAAACGTAGATTCCAAAATTCGTCGCGGTCAAGTTGTTAACTGCCAGCTCAGCAGACTGCCAGTTGCCGAAGCTGTCTGAATTGGAACCTTGGGGGTTCAGGCCCAGGGCGTCATAGACGGTACCAGAGTTAAAGGTTCCGGAACTGCCCACTCCATTCCATCCATAGTAGCCGCTGCCATCGCCGCCCAGATAGGCGGTGCCCCCACCAGGGAGGCTAATCGTTGATGGTGCGCTCCCCGTAAGGTTACCGTTGACGGTAGGGATGCCTAGAATTAGCAGAATCGGATTCTCGAGAGTCGTGTTGCTGGTCCCGTTCAGCGAAACGCCAAGACTTGTCGGGGACGCACCCAGGCCGACGACCTCAGTTCCACCGTACACATAGCAGCTGCTTGGGGTGCTTGATCCGCCGCACGTAGTGCCCGAGCCCGTTCCTACGTACAGCAGCTCCGGATCTGTCGTCCCGTCCGCCCAGGCAGTGCTTAGCCCGGTAACCGTGAATGCTAATATCGTCAGGACCACCAGAATTGTCTTGCGCATGCTTACCCTCCAAGCTTGACCTTTTCCAACCGACACTTCCTGTAGAGCAATCGAGAGGCCACATCTTAAAAAATGTTTCCGGCGTCACAATGTTGCCGCTATCTACAGAATTCAGGATAGTTGTGCGTATTACGTATTGCGGACCGGGGTGACACCGGTCACTCGCTAGCTAAAGAAGTTGAAAAAGTTTTCACATTTTTGGGACTTCGATCCCTAGCATTGAACAACTGGGAAACTCCTTGAGGCCATCGAGGATTTCGACCTTCCGAGCTCTTTGTAACGAGCAGACCATCCATTTGCCTCGCCCAAATTGCTGCTTACAAAAAAAAGACCCCGGACTTGGCCGGGGTCTTTCTATTCACAGATGGGAGGAGGTAATGCAGTCTAGAATCTGAATTTGCGACGAACCACGCCACCCAGGCCGAGCAAACCTGTGCCAAGAAGCATCAGGGATCCCGGCTCGGGAACATTGGATGTGCCGTCGCAGTTCACGCCAGGTGTGCATGAAATAGCCAGAGCAAAACCTTTTCCGTTTGAGCCTTCAGAGGCTATCTGGAAATTGGCGGTGCTGCTCAAACCCGTGAAGTCGCCAGTCAACTGGAACTCCGGGGTTCCAATCGCAACGCCCGTACCAGCGCCGCAGAACGATCCAGTGGCGCTTCCGTTGCAACTCCCTTGCCCTTTGCCTGGTGCCGGGGCGGCCCAACCCCCTGGGTTTTCCGTCCACGCCAGGTTAGTAGGATTCGCCGTGAAAGGTTGGTAGGAAAAGCTCACTAAATTACCCGGATCACCCTGGCCGTCCCCGTTGGTATAGGAAACGTCCAAAGTGAAAGTGAACGTGCTGCCGCTCGTCGCAAGATTGGTGGTTATGGTCCAATAATCGACCATCCCAGTCGTGTTGGAGTAGCAACTCGTTGAGCTCGCGCCCGTGCAGTACATGGTCAGTGCATCCGCTTCGGCGCGAGGCGCTCCCATACCCAACAGAAACGCCACGGCCGCCACACCGGAAACAATCAACCCGGTCAATCTCTTTTTGCTAATCATCTAATCTCTCCTGTCTCCGATCCTTCGCTTCCTCTTTCAGTCATTCACGGCAATTGCCGCTTTAAGCAAGAATCCCTGGAACCCAAAATTCCTCGACTCCCACCTGTGGATAGTTAGATCGTTCACACCACAGGAGAATTAAATCCCCAACTCCGACGGACGCGATGCATGACTCGGTTGTAGAGTGAGCAATCATCATGCCAGAAAATAAAAATCGACATGTTTTGCCGCACTGCTTCCATTTACCACAAACTAAATTGGTTAGCGCTCGCCATCTTCGGTGGAGTTCAGGCCGTCATCCTCAGTTTGGAGAGGTAGTAGCAAATCATTTCACACTTTTACGAAGTACTTTGCTCTTAGGGGTTAGCTGCGACAGCCCCGTTTCGTAGGGTAAAGACCCATTGCCTTGTTAGTAAATTTTCATTGGGGTACAAAGGTGGAAAGGACGGGATCGACCTGGCGCATGAAGCTGATGAGCCTTTTCTGGCCGGAGTCGATGCTTTCGCGGTTGGTCAGGTGGGTAACAAGCCGGACCATGGCTCCGTCACTCCGGTTCATGCGGATGGAATCCTCAATGAGGTAGAGCCGGGACCAGTATTCGCTGGCGACGATGCGTCCGTGCTGTTGGAACCAATAGATAACCAGGATCCGGTCGAGACCTTTTGAAAGGACGTAACGATTAACAGGAACAAGACGATTGCCCGGTCCTTCGACGCGAACGCGCTTGAATGCCACAGGAGTCCAGCCGGAACCCGGCAAGCAATTCTGAGGTGAGTGCATCGAGCTTCCGGTCTTCTGGCTGGGGTAGTAGGCGATGTAAAGATCAACCGAGGGTTCATTCGGCGAGAGGGTGAAATTCCGCTCGACAAATTCACCCGACCCCAACACTTCCAGAGCCCATTTGGGAATGGCAACGTTCACGCCTTTCCAGTTCCCTATTTGCAGGGGAAAAGTGTCGAGAGGTTTGTGGGGAGGCAGAACTTCCGGCCGGCTGCGGGCGCGAAGGAACATCGCCGTCGCTACAAGAAGGATGCCGGCGGCCAGAAAGCGCGGCCAGGTCGCGATTCGGTCTCTCATGGATTGGCCTTCCTAAACCGCACAAAGAATTTCGACACCCAGCGCAGCAGAGCATGAAATGCGAATAACAGAATGATCGAAATAACAAAGATCACCCATCCCTGAAACAGGTGGAAAAAGCCTTCCGCTTTGTCCGGCTCCCAGTAATATCCCAGAAGTCCCGACCCCATGATTCGAAAACCGTTGGCAATGACGGCGATGGGAATGGATGCCAGGGCTAGGAGCAACCGCCGCCAGTTGTTGTCATCGAGAAAGTATCCATAGATGATGGCTAACGCGCCCAGAGACATCAAAGACCGGATACCGCTGCAGGCCTCCGCAACCTGCAGCGACATGGTCGGGAGCTGAATAATATTACCTTCACGCAGGACGGGAATGCCGAAGGCCGTGAGCATCGAGCTCGCCAAGTGCGCGGCCAGGAATTGCAGAGGGAAGGCGATTTGATTGAAGATGATCGCCGGAATGGGAATCATCAGGAAGAGAAAAGCCCACGCAAACGACACTGCGCGGAAGATTCTCCATCCCAGAAAATAGATAGTGAGCCCCGCGAGCAGAAAGACGAAAGAAGTCCGCTGCAAATAGAACTCAGCGCCAAAAACTCCAAGCATGAGGATGCAGAGTGAACCGGCCGCTACAACTAGCCCCCACCAGGAAGGCCTAACCCTTAGCTTTTTCAGTTCCTCGCGTTTGTGCCAAATCACAAAAGCGGAAAACAGCGGAACAAGGAACCCGTGAGAATAGTTGGGATCAGTCCACCAATCCTTAACCAGTCCGGCTAGAATGGAACTATAAAGCCAAGCCAGAAGAAGGCATAGCAAGCCGACCTGGACCCAAAAGGTCGTGCTCCGGCCAGTCTTATTCGAGGCGTCCGCGTCGGTAACTGCGCCTGAAGACATGGAAGGTATCCCTAAAAAACTTCCAAAAAGGCGAAAACTTGCCGCATTTCCACCATGCAATCTTCCTTCCTCAAACTACGACGATTTGAAGTGACGGGAGTTGGCCAGACGGACCGCGCAGCACCCAAAAGCATGAAATCCCGCTCAGTGGTCAGAGGGAACATATCTAATTATCTGAAAATGGAAAAGTTAGGCTGGCCGGCCGCCAATATCTGGAACCAAAGTCCTTGCCACCCGCTACCTTCCCAGAGGCGCAAGGCGTCTTCTGTTGGCAGTCCACCATCTTCAAATGAATCGATATCAAAAGGGAAATGGACTTCCACTTAGTGGTAAAATGTTAGAGCTTCTGAGGACGGGGCGGTCACGAATCTGTAATCTCAGTTCTCTTCTAATACGTTGTTTCAAAAAGCCTTGTTCAAGAATCTTGCCGGCATCGCAGACTTAAGACCGAATGGCATATCCCGTGCATTCTAGACCAGCCGAGAATAACCCCAGTTTGGCTCTCGGTGCGAGGCTTGTAATGGATTGGAGAGGGTTGGAAACGCTTGTAAAGAACAGTTCGGCGGGATGGCACGGGAATGGAGAGCCGTATTTCGTCTCGGCGGTCAGCCCGGCAATGCGGGCGGTCGAGCAAGTCATCACAAACGTTGCGGCTATGGATTTTCCGGTTCTGCTGGTCGGAGAGAGCGGAACAGGAAAAGAAGCTGTGGCGGTTTACCTCCATCGGCAATCGCGGCATTCCGAAGGTCCTTTCGTGAAGGTGGCGTGCGGCGCACTGACGCCGGAGGCTTTTGAATCTTTGCGCAGCGAGTTCGAAGGCCAAAACGGCGCGGCTAGAGCCGGAACACTCTTTCTGGACGAGATCACAGAACTGGCGCCCACTTGCCAGGCCGCCCTTCTGCACGCCGTTCCGGATGGGGAAGTGATGGCGCACGGACAGTGTTTATCAGCCCGTCTGGTTTCGGCGACCGCCTACTCACCCGGCAAACTGGATGAAGCGCTGCAATCGGGAATTCTGCGCAAGGATTTATTTTACCGCCTTAACGGTGTTTATCTGCGCCTTCCACCGCTTCGAGAACGAAGGGAAGATATTCCCGCGCTCGTTGAGTTCTTTCTGCGCAGGAGCGCGACGACCCTCGGCCGTCCCTTGCCCGTCCTGAATCCGCGCGCGCTTGACGCTCTCCGGGATTATTCATGGCCGGGGAACATCCGCGAATTGGAAAATGTTGTGAAGCGAATCGTAGCGCTGGGCCAGGAATCGGTGGTTTCGGCATTGGGCCCGCTCGTTCCCTCAAGCCAGCGGTCGAACGGCGATGCGGAGAAGTTTTCCTTGAAGGAAACAGCTCGTGCGGCTTCGCGTCAGGCGGAAAAGGAATTGATCCTGAAGGTGCTTGACCAAACGCACTGGAATCGAAAACGCGCGGCAAGGCAACTTCAGATCAGCTACAAAGCTTTGCTTTATAAGCTAAGGCAAATGGGCTTGGACGGAGCAGGGACCTAAGCCATTTCGGGAGGATGGAATATGAAGAGAATCTTTCTGTGGATGTTGGTGGGGCTGATTGCCCTTGTGACCGCTCGGCCGGCGCTGCGCGCTGCGCAGAATAGCGGCAACACGCAGTCTTCGGGAGCTGCGGAAGGGGAGCAAAACGGGAAAACCTCCAGCGCCAATCCGGGGACTTATATTATCGGGCCGCAGGACGTTCTGGATGTCAATGTCTGGAAAGAGCCTAATATCTCCCAAACCGTTCCTGTCCGGCCGGACGGCAAGATTTCCCTGCCGCTTTTGAATGACGTGCAGGCGGCCGGACTTACTCCAATGGAATTGCAGAAGGACATAACCGAAAGGTTGAAGAAGTTTATTGACCAGCCGCAGGTGACGGTGATCGTGAGCCAGATCAACAGCCGGCGTATTTATGTTCTGGGCCAGGTTCCACGGCCCGGAGCATTTCCCATGTTTCCGAACATGACGGTGTTGCAGGCGCTGGCGGAGGCCGGGGGATATTCCCAGTTCGCGAACCTTTCAAAGATGTACGTCCTGCGCAATGAGAACGGCAAGCAGAAGATTTTTCCCTTTAATTACAAAGACGTGGTCCGCGGAGAGAGGGCGAACCAGAACATTCTTCTCAAACCGGGAGACACGATCGTCGTCCCCTAAAGGAATACGCCATGAACCGCTATTACCGAATTCTGATCCTGGCCCTTGGAACGGCGCTGGTGTGTGCCAGTCCCGGCTCATGCCAGCAGCCAACGAGTAGTTCGCCGCAATCCCAGTCGGGTACTTCTGCGGGATCGAACCAGCAGTCGCAGACTACAGCTCCCGAACAGACGGCGGTCGGCCCGGTATCAGCGGGGTCGGTTGACCTGTCCGGACCGGAAACATTTACGCCGGGCAACTCCGGACCGCACGTCAATTACCTCCTGCCCAGCCTGCAGTTTTCCGAGATGGCGGACTCGAACGCGTCGTTTGGAACCGCGAGGCAGCAGTTTGAGTCGGTTGAGAGAGTGGGAGGCCGGCTTGCCTTGCAGCATGTCGAACGGCGTGGCGTGACAACTCTTGATTATGTCGGGGCCGGAGTGATCTATACGAACCGATCGGATCTCAATACGACCATGCACCAGTTCGGCATCACTCAAACCTACGTGGGCCCGCGCTGGAACCTGACCTTCGATGATCGCGCGTCATACTTGCCGGAGTCCGCTTATGGCACTGGGGATTTCGGCTGGGGAGGGGCCTTGGGGACGAGCCTGGGCGGGGCAATGGGAACGAATCTGGTAAGTTTGAATCCCTCCTTCAATCCCAACCAGTCTCTCTATTCAAGCCGCGGAGATCGAATTTCGAACGTGACCTCAGTCAGCGTTGGGTACGTTTTGTCGGCGCGCTCTTCCATGAATGTATCCGGTTCCTACGGGCTGCTTCACTTTATGAATGCTGGCGGAATTGATTCCTCGAGCCCCTCGTTCAGTTTCGGTTACAACAGGTTGCTATCGGCACGGGACAGTTTTGGAGTCAGTTACGGCGTCAGCTTCTTCCGTTTCCGACATATCGGAGAGTCCTTTAACACCCACAGCGTTCAGTTCGAATACGGCCATAGGCTGACGGGCCGGTTGTCGATGGAGGTTGGCGGTGGTCCCGAATTTTCAGTGTTCCGCATAACCACAGTGGGTTCGAGCACTTTAACTTCCTGGACAGCGCATACCTCGGTGAATTATCAGCGGGCCCGAAATGCTTTTGGCCTTTCGTTTTCGCGCTACGCGTCGAATGGCGGAGGCGTGTTTATAGGCGCCCAGACGAATAACTTGGAGTTCAATTGGACGCGGTCCCTTGGCCGCAAGTGGACCGGCTCGGTCGGACCGGGTTACGCTTACAATCAAAGCTTCCGCCAGACGACTGCGGGGGCCAACCAGTTCTCCTATAACTCCTATTACATCGGCACCAGCCTAAGCCGGAGCCTGGGACGCTATATGTCCATGTTCATTACGTACAACTTTGAAGGGCAGAGCCTTCAATCCGGTTCTTGCACCGGGGGTGGTTGCAATGCCAGCCTGATACGACACGTTTTCAGCTTTGGATTCGACTGGCACCCGCGCCAACTCGTGGTCGATTAGGCTGGCTGGGGAAAGCGAAGATGAGAGGGTAGCATGCTTGGAGAAAAACAACTAAGTTTCGCGGAATACCTGGATCTCCTTCGCCGGCGGTGGTGGATTATCTTGATTCCCGCCATCCTCGGGTGCGTTGGAGCCTATCTTTACTCGAAGAATCTGAAGGATCTTTATACATCACGAACGCTTGTGCTCGTGGATCAGCAGAGGGTGCCGGAGAACTACGTCAAGTCCGTCGTCACCGAAGACATTGCCGCCCGTCTGGGGACGATGCAGGAGCAGATACTCAGCCGGACTCGCCTTCAGCCGATCATCGAAAAGTTTGGTCTCTATAAAGACGAACAGGGCAAGGCTTCCATGGTGGACCTGGTTAGCCGCCTGCGAAAGGCCATCACGATTACGCCGGTCAAGTCGATGGTTTCGACGGGGTCGGGGGTCTTGCCGGGCTTTTCCATCAGCGTGGACGCCAGTGACCCGCATATGGCGCAGCAGATCTGTTCGCAGATTACTTCGATGTTCATCGCGGAGAACCTGCGGGAGCGCGAACAGAGCGCGCAGGGGACGACGAATTTCTTGAAGCAGCAACTGGACGATGCAAAACGTGAGCTTGATGACCAGGACGCAAAGCTCGCGGAATTCGAGCGGAAATACATGGGATCGCTTCCGGGCGACCAACAATCACAGCTGAACATGGTCGCGAGCCTTACCAGCCAGCTGGATGCAGTGACCAGCCAGCTCTACCGTGCTGAACAGGACAAAGCGTACCAGGAATCCATGCTGTCCCAGCAGATCTCTGCGTCGCAGGCGGCTTCAAAGGGCGGAGAAGTGGGTCAGGACACGCTCCAAAGGCAACTGGAAACTCTTCAATCTCAACTCCTCGGTATGGAAACTAAGTACACTCCGGACTATCCGGATGTCGTCAGGCTGAAGAAAGACGTTGAAGTTCTGAAAAAGAAAATCGCGGCCGAGAAGGCCACCGCCGCCAAGACCGAAGCGCAGAAGTCCGATTCGGGCAAATCCAAAAACGTCGCCGCAACGCCGCAGATGCAGCAACTTCAAACGCTGATTCACCAGAACAACATTCTGATTGATGAGAAGACACGGGAGCAAACCCGCCTTAGGAAGCAGCTCTCAGACATCCAGGCCCGGCTGTCCATGACCCCCGCTATTCAAGAGGAATACAAGAAGATCACGCGCAACCACGCGACTGCCTTGCAGTTCTACAACACTCTGCTGAACGAGAAGAATCAGGCGGAAATGGCCACCAGCCTCGAGCAGCAGCAGCAAGGAGAGCAGTTCAGTGTGATGGATCCGGCAGATTTGCCGGACCGGCCTTCGTTCCCCAACCGGCCGATGTTCGCAGGGGCAGGATTTGGCGGAGGGCTGGCATTGGGAGTCGGCATCGTGCTGTTGATCGAATTTCTGGACAAGTCGCTTCGCACGGAAAACGAAGTCGAGCAATTTCTAGGCTTGCCCACGCTGGCCATGGTTCCACTGGTCAAAGGATGGAAAGGCGACTCTACTCGCAGGAGCAAAGCAGGCAAAAAGAAGGCCAAGCATAGAATAAAACAAGCAGCACACGCGTAGGCATATTCATGTACAAGCAGTTTTTTGGATTAAGAGAAAATCCGTTCAGCGTGAGTCCGGACCCGCACTTCCTCTTTATGACGCAGCACACGCAGGAGGCGCTGGCCTGCCTGACGTACGGCATCCAGTGCCGGCGGGGATTTATCCTGCTGACGGGGGAAGTGGGAACGGGGAAGACGACGCTCCTCAATAAACTTCTGGGGTGGCTGCACCGTCAGCGCGTCGCGACGTCTTATGTTTTCAATCCCATCCTGGAGCCTTCGCAGTTTTTCGATTACATGGTGGCCGACTTCGGATTGCGATGCGAATCGAAGCTGAAGAGCCAGATGCTGCTGCGATTGAACAAGTGGCTTCTGGAACGCTACCGGCTGGGGGGAACCGCAGTTCTGATTATTGATGAAGCGCAGAACCTCTCTCCCCAAATGCTGGAGGAAATCCGGCTGCTCACGAACCTGGAGACCTCCACTGAAAAGCTGCTGCAGATCGTCCTCTCCGGCCAGCCCGAGCTGGAAGCGAAATTGAATAAGCCGGAACTCCGGCAATTGCGGCAGAGGATTACGCTTCGGTGTAAAACCCAGCCGCTCACGCTTGAAGAAACTCACAAGTACATCAGCACCCGCTTGCGGGTGGCGGGCGGGAACGGCCACGAGATTTTTTCTCCGGAAGCTGTCGCCGCCGTCTATGCCTACGCCAGGGGAATTCCGCGCGTGACGAACCTGCTCTGCGAGCATGGCCTGATCGGCGCATTTGCGCAGGGACGGAAACCGGTGCCGGTGGAGGTTATCCAGGAAGCCGCACGAGAGTTCCAACTCGACGTCGAGCCGGTTGTTTCACCACTGCTCGGGGATACGGAAGAAAGTCAAAGGTTGATGGAAGCTTTTCAAACTTTGGCCACGCTGATGGACAAGTTGCGCAGGCCGTAAGCAGGCTTGACGCGTCGGAAAAGGAAGGCTATGAGCCGCATTCATGAGGCCTTGAAAAGAGCGGAAGAAGAAAGGGCAGGGAGGCCCGCGCCCGCCCTGGAGCCGAGGGTGGAGACCGCGGAGGAGAACCGAAGGGAGATGGAGGTCGAAGCCTCGCCGACCGAAAGTCTGGTTGAAGGGCCCTCGGCCGACTCGCCCGAGATTGCCATTGATGAGCTCTCCCGTGAGGTGCTCAAGTCCCACGTCAAGCAGTTCGACTGGAACCCGCACCCGAAAACCATGCTCTTCTTCGGCAGCGACAGCTACGCGCCGGGCACTGAAGAGTTTCGCTCCCTGCGTTCGAATCTCTACAGTTTGCGAGAAGCAAAACCTTTGCGCACTATCCTGATCACAAGTTCGACTCCGAAGGAAGGAAAGTCTTTTATCTCGGCCAATCTTGCGCAGATTCTGGTTCGCCAGCCCGACCGGCGGGTGCTTCTGATTGACGCCGATCTTCGCTGGTCGCGATTGCATCTTTCGTTCGGCAGTTCGTCTGCGCCTGGCCTGGTTGAATACCTCAACGGGGAAGCGGATGAACTCGCCGTCATGCAGCGCGGGCCGCTCGAGAATCTGTATTTCATTCCCGGGGGTAAGCACCCATCGAACCCCTCGGAATTAATTGCCAACGGGCGGCTGAAGGAACTGCTGTCCCGAGTTTCACCTCTGTTCGATTGGGTTATCGTTGATTCTCCGCCTGCCCTGGCGGTTTCCGATGCCAAAGTCATGTCGAATTTGTGCGATGGCGTCGTAATCGTTGTGGGAGCGGCTTCCGTGGGCTATCCCCTGGTCCAAAAGACGCACCAACAGTTCAAAGGTAAGCGCGTCCTTGGTGTCGTGTTGAACCGCGCCGAGCCCCGAATGAGCTACAGCTACAAATACTACGGGTATTACAAAGGCCCGGAAGAAGAGGACGGCGGCAAGTCAAAGGACAGGAGCTAAACGACCCTTGGTACGCTTGTTCAACGTTTATTACCCAACGCGGATACTGGTGCTGGTGGCCGCGGAAGCCACGATCGTTTGCGCATCGTTTCTGGTGGCTGCCATGGTCCGTCTGGGACCTCAATCCGTCCTAGCCTTCGGTTACGAGTATGGAATTTACAAGATCGCGGGCATTACTATCCTGGCCCTTACTTTTCTCCACTACTTCGATCTTTACAATCTTCAAAGGGTTCCATCGCAGGCGGAAACGTGGTTCCGGCTGCTTGTCATGCTGGGTATTTTTTCGTTCTGCCTGGGCATCCTCAGCTATCTGTTTCCCGGGTTCATGCTGGGTAATGACACTTTTGTCTTTGGATTGTCTTTCCTGACCGTTGCTTTGATCGCCTGGCGTTCGGGATACAGCTGGTTGATCCGTCAGCCGTTTTTGCGGGACCGGGTCTATGTACTGGGTGAGGGTAATCGGGCCAAACGGCTTGTTGAAGCCATGCGGATGCAGCCGGAACTTGGCATGGAAGTGGTAGGCTGGGCGGGGGAAATCGATAGAGCTTCGATGAGCCGCGAAATACTGGGAGAAGCTCTCTTGAAGCACGTTCAAGAAAAGAACGTTGACCGCATTATCGTCGCCATGGAAGACCGGCGCGGGTCAATGCCCGTCCGTCAACTGCTTGATCTGCGGCTGACCGGCGTCAAGATTGAAGATGCCACGGGCATCATGGAGAAGATGTCCGGGAAGATTGAAGTGGACTCCCTCCATCCCAGCTGGCTAATATTCGCCGAGGGATTCAAGCTCAACCCGACATTCTTGGTAATGCGCCGATTTGTTTCTTTTCTGCTGGCGCTTTGCTGTCTTGTAGCGGTGCTCCCATTCCTTCCGATGATTGCGCTTCTGATCAAGCTGACTTCGCGCGGTCCCGTGCTTTACCGCCAGACGCGCGTGGGCATGCGTGGTAAGGAATTCAACTGTTACAAGTTCCGGACGATGCGCGCGGATGCGGAAGCCGACACAGGCCCGACGTGGGCCGGCGACGACGATCCGCGAATCACCGGCCTCGGAAAGTGGCTGCGCCGGCTGAGGGTTGACGAGCTTCCCCAGTTGTGGAATGTTTTGCGTGGCGACATGGGATTTGTCGGGCCGCGTCCGGAACGTCCGGAATTTGTCGAATCGCTCAGTCGGGAGATTCCGTATTACCGCCTGCGCCACATCATCCGGCCAGGCATCACAGGCTGGGCCCAGATCCGCTACCAGTATGGCGCTTCCGTGGAAGAGGCGAAGGAGAAGCTCAATTATGATCTTTATTACATTAAGAATATTTCTCTGAGCCTCGACCTGTTGATCGTCGTGGAATCCATAAAGACGGTTTTGCTGCGGAGAGGAAGCCGCTAGGGAACCAAGAATGCTTTCAGAGGACAGATCCGAAACCGAATTTCCAAGCGAAGAGTTGGCGGCTCGCGAAAGCCGCGAGGGTTCCATTCCTTTCGCCCGTCATAAGCAGAAGCCAGAATTGCGGTGGAGCGTAAGCTTCATCGCGATGGTGGGCTACTTGTTTGTCGAGTATATGCGCCTTCCTGCCCAGTACCCTATCTTTCGGGTCATTGATATTGGGAAAGTCGTCGTGGTTTTGGCACTCCTAGGTTGGATTATCTCTCCCAAGCTGGGTAGTAAGGGGCCCGGAGTCGCGTTTATTGATGCAATTATCCTGTTGTTTGCGCTCCTCTCGCTGACCTCAGCTTTGTTCGCACGTTACCAGCATGATGCATGGCAACGGTTTTTCGACATCCTCCGCTGGCTGGCGATTTATTTTGTGGTCAGCCGGATCATCGTAAGTTCCTGGAGGCAAAAGGTCTTCGTCTTTTTTCTTCTCCTTCTCAATCTTAAGATGGCGCAGTTCGCGGTCAGGCACTTCAACGCGCTCAAATCTTCCGGCATGAGTGCAGCGAACTTGGTGAGAAACGGGGTGGGCGCGGGTTCGGTCGGCTTTTTTTCGAACGCAGGGGATTTTGGTGTAGCGATGTGCGTCGTGTTGCCGCTTGCTGGGGTGCTTCTACTGGGGACGAAGAAATGGATTCCGCGTTTTTTTCTTCTTGCCTGCTTTCTGACTTTTACGGGGGCCATTATTGTGTGTGGGTCCCGCGGAGCGGTGGTGGGAGCGCTGGCGGCGGCGTTAGTTGTATTGGCGCGCAATCCTCGCCGGCTTGGTGCCCTGTTTCTTTTCATGTTTTTTATACCTGGCCTAATTTATTTCCTCCCGAAGGAGACCAAAGAAAGATTCGAGGCGGCCCTTCACTGGCAGACAGATGCCACGTCAAGGTCTCGAATCCAGTTTTGGGAAGCTGGCCTCAGAATGTTTCACGATCACCCAATCCTTGGCGTCGGGCCAGGAAATTTCCCCCCGAATTACGCAGAAAAGTACTCGCGACCGGGCGATGATCCAGGCCTATGGGTACCACACAGCATTTACATTCAGGCGCTCTCAGAATTGGGCGCCCCGGGTTTTCTCTTGTTTGCGCTTCTGGTGTTCGGCTGCTTCCGGATGAATGCGCGCACTCGCAAGGATCTGCGTGAACGGAGTCCAGGAAAGCCGAAGGATTTTGATTACTATCTAGCTATGGGGCTGGATGCGGCGCTGGTTGGGTATCTTGTCAGCGGAGCGTTCCTGGCTGTGCTCTATTATCCGCACTTATGGGTTCTGCTCGGGACAAGCGCAGGTTTGAATTCGGCGGTGGCCGCGAAATGCGCCGCCGAAGAGGGAGTGCGGGTCTCGAAGGCCCCTGTACCCAGTTTTGACCTCGCCAGCGTGTAGGAGGAAGGGCAATAAATGCTTAGATTCGTTGCACCCGCAGGAGCGCCGGTAAGGATATCTGAGATTCTCGCCGCGGCGTTGGCCGCGGCGTTCGGCCGGGCATCAAGTGATCCCTGTGTGAACGGACTGGCCGCTCAGCTGGAAGCACGCCACGCAATGACGATGATTTCCGGGCGATCAGCGCTGGCCGTCATCCTACGCGCCTTGTCGCGGCTCAGGCCGGGTTGCAAGACAGTCGCGATTCCCGCCTATACTTGCTTTACAGTACCTGCTGCTATCGTGCGGGCCGGCTTTCAGATCCTGCCAGTAGAAATCGACTTGGAATCGCTGGATTTCAATTTTGAAGAGCTCAATGAACTTTCCGAACAGTCCCTGCTTGCCATCGTTTCTTCGAATCTGTTTGGCTTTGTCAACGACGGCGCTTCCATCCGAAGCGCAGCGCGCGAGCGGGGAGCATTTTTCATTGATGACGCTGCGCAAGCAATGGGTGCTTCCAGGAACGGCATACGGGCGGGAATGTTGGGTGACGTTGGTTTTTATAGCTTTGGGCGCGGCAAAGCGTTACCAGCCATGGAAGGAGCTTTGATCCTCACCAACTCCGATTCCATTGCCGCCGCTATCCAGGACGAGATTTGCGATTTGCCTTCCGGCTCGTTCGCACACTCGGCATGGGTGTTGACACAAATGCTGATTTATTCTGTGTTTATCGACTCGCACCTTTACTGGGTTCCAAATTCGCTTCCCTTCCTGAAGCTGGGAGCCACGGAATTCGAGCCGGAATTTTGCGAAACACGGATGCCTGCTGTGGCTCAGGAGCTGATTAGAAGAACATGTGGCAGGCTTGGGGAATTCAACGATATTCGCCGCGCGAACGCCGCCTGGCTTACGAACGCCTTACAGGGGTGTCCGGCATTTGCGGTCCCGCGCATTGCCGGGGGGACCGTTGCAAATTATCTCCGGTTCCCTTTGATTGCACCGAATGAGGCCCTTCGCGACCAGGCTGTGCGCGAGCTTCGCGCTGCAGGGATCGGTGCCACAGCTTTCTACCCGTCGGCGGTATGCGACATCCCCGGCATTGAGGCGCACATGGCCACGCCTGATTATCACTGTCCTGCAGCCGAAGACCTGAGTCGCAGGCTGCTGACCTTGCCCACGCACGCGTACGTCACCGAGAAGGATTTGCAAACCATGGTCGCAACCCTGCGAAAGGCAGGTTCCCAGTGAGCGAGGATACTTCCGCTTCGCAAATGAGCGCTGCAACTATGAGCACCGCCGACCACGCGGCGAATCGCGACCAAGAAACTTCAGGATTGAGAGAACTGCTGAAGTATCGCGATCTGCTTTGGATGCTGGCGCGAAGAGACATCACAGTCCGGTACAAGCAATCCGTCATGGGTTTCTTCTGGGCGATTCTGATGCCGCTGCTTATTGTAGGGGCGGGTGTCCTAGTACGTTTTGTGTTTTCCATGAGTTCAGGAAAGCACATTGACTCCGCCGTCCTGGCTTCCGTCACCCTGAAGTCGCTACCCTGGGCTTTTTTTATGAGCGCGCTCAGATTCGGAACCAACAGCCTGGTCGGCAATTCGAACCTGGTCACAAAAATCTACTTCCCACGCGAGATTTTTCCGATCGCCGCCGTTTTGGCCAGCCTTTTTGACGCCATGATCGCCTCCGGAGTCATCATTCTGGTGCTTATCCTGACCCGGGTGGGGGTCAGCATTCATCTGTTCTGGATACCGATTCTGCTGCTGTTGATTGTCATTTTTACAATCGGGCTGGCGATGTTCCTTTCCTGCGCCAACCTTTTCTTCAGAGACGTAAAGTACCTGGTGGATGTCTTTTTGACCTTCGGCATTTTCTTCACTCCGGTTTTTTACGATGCGCGAATGGCACACAAGTGGGCGCCTCTGCTTTTGATCAATCCGCTGGGCTCGCTTCTCGAAGCAATGAATGATGTCGTGGTTCGCCATCAGGCACCGTCTTATCCCTGGCTGGCTTACGCGGCGGTTTGCGCCGTGGGAGGGCTGGTGGTCTCCTGGATGATTTTCCATCGCGCGGAAGAAAAGTTTGCGGAAAGTATCTGACCTAAGGTTATGAGCGAAATCGCACTTGAATTCGATCACGTCTGGAAAAAGTTCAAGAAGGGGGAAATCCACGACTCCCTTCGCGACCTGATTCCCGCGCTGACCAAGGGCATTTTTTCGCGGAACGGCAAAGGCACACTCGAAGAACGCGAATTCTGGGCTGTCAAGGACGTTTCCTTCCAGGTGAAGCGTGGCGAGGCTCTGGGCATCATCGGCCCCAACGGCGCCGGTAAGAGCACCATTCTGAAGCTGCTCAGCAAGATCCTGCGGCCCAACCGGGGCCGGATCCTGACTCACGGCCGCATGAGCGCGTTGATCGAAGTGGGCGCCGGCTTCCATCCGGACCTGACGGGAAGGGAAAACGTTTTTCTCAACGGTTCCATCCTGGGCATGAAACGGCAGGAAATCTCCAGCAAGTTTGATGAGATCGTGGAGTTTTCGGGCGTCGGCGATTTCATTGACACCCCCGTCAAACGGTATTCTTCTGGCATGTACGCCCGCCTGGGGTTTGCCATCGCCGCGCACGTGGACCCCGAAATTCTGCTGGTGGATGAAGTTCTGAGCGTCGGGGATATGCAATTTCAGGAGAGGTGCTTTGCGCGGATGCTGCGCATCATCCGCGAGGGAACCACTGTCATTTTCGTTTCGCACAACCTGCAGGCGGTGCAGAAGCTGTGTCCCCGCGCGCTGCTGCTGGGGAAGGGGGTTATCGCGAGACTCGGGCCGGCGGCGAAAGTCCTGAACGAGTACCTTTGCAGCCCTTCCGAGAGTTCTGATTCCGCGTACCCGACGGCTATTGTCGGGGTAGCGCTGTGCGGCGCTGATGGGAAGCAGAGAGTGAGGTTTAGTCCGGGCGAGAAGTCCCAACTCCGATTTGCCATCCATCCCAGCGAGCCGCTGGAAGAGTGCCAGCTTGGCTTCATCGTTCATCGGGCGACAGATGGTTTGATAGTTTGCGATTATAACCTGAAGTTGTCGGAGGCGGGCAGCCTTGTCCCCGATTCCTCAGGGGATGTCCTGCTTGCTGTCAATATGACAATGAACCTGCTTCGCGGGGCCTATGTGGTATCGCTGCACGTGTATCACTCTCCGCGCGCTCGTCACATCTGTGTCGCCAAGCGAGTCGCAAACTTTTACGTTGATGAATCTCGCAGTTATGAGGGGGTCTGCGATTTGGGCGCGGATGCACGCGTTTTGCAAAAGGATTCCCCGGCCGGCGAGGTATGACCTGGAGGGTTAAGTATAGAGAGTGTGCCAACCTGTCTAGGGGGGAGCGAGAAAGAAGGATGGATTTTGGACGCCAAGTTGCTTACTACAACGAGAAGTGGGAGGCAGGCACGACGGCCAATCTCCTCCAGATGGCGCGTTGCGTTGCCATTCTCCGGCATATACAATTCGCCGAGGCCCGTCCTCCGCGGATCTGCGACTTGGGCTGTGGTAATGGCTGGCTGACGAATATTCTCGCTTCCTTCGGTCCGGCGTTGGGCGTTGACCTTTCGGACGCCGCGGTCGAGGCGGCTTCAGCGAAATACCCATCTGCCGAATTCCGATGTGCGGATATTCAGAACTGGAATTATCCGGAGGAAGCGTTTGACGTCGTTGTGAGCCAGGAGGTTCTTGAGCACGTTGAAGACCAGCCCCGGTACCTCTCGATTGCGAACGGACTCCTACGCCCAGGGGGTCGCTTGATCCTGACTACTCCGAATGCAGATACGATGCTGGCCATGCCCGAAGCGGAGCGCCGGGCGTGGTCCAATCAACCCATCGAAAATTGGGTGGCGCGTTCACAGCTGCGTTCCATGCTTTGCAGCCTTTTCAAGGACGTCCGAGTGACCTCAATCATTTCCGGCTACGGCAGCCTGGGGATGTACAGGCTTGTGAACTCCTATAAGGTGAATCTCGTCGCCCAAAAGTTTGGGCTTAGCGCCGCTTGGCGTCAGGCGGCGTGCGCGCTGGGTTTCGGCCTTCATTTAGTTGGCGTCGGACGCAAAAGATGAAGCGGGGCGTATTACTTAAGGGAAACCTGTTCAGCGCCGCGATCCGCATGGCCGGTGAGGATTTGAGGGCTGGTGAATGAAAGGAAAACTGCACTGGTTTTGAGGTGGCTGCCCCGGTAAATGCATGGTACTGCTTCTTCTCGTCCAGTTCTTTTGTTTGTAGGAAGCGAAATGCAACACGGAACAAGGGAGGGGCGGCGCGGTCCAGAGTCCATCTGGAATGTTCGACGGCACATGGAACGAATGCGTGTTCTGCTCTTCTACTACACGGAGTTTTCGCTGGTAGGCGGTGTGGAGACGGTTGTCCTGAAGCTTGCCAAGAGCCTGGTTGAGCGAGGCTGCCCTGCTGCCATCGTTGAACTCTCCGACAAGTGGAAGCCGGAAAGGAAAGTGGAGGGCGTTCCACTATTGAGCATTTCTGCATCGCGGTACCCAACTTGGAAGGAGCCTCGAAGCTGGGCTTCTTTTGCGAGGAGTATTGTACAGTTGCGGAAAGTTTGCCGAATGTTCAAAGCGGACATCCTGCATGTCCATTTTCCTGTGGGACAATGCCTGCCGCTTGTTGGAGCTTGCACGTTTCCACGCCGGTGGGGACTTGTGACGACCTTGCATGGCAGTGACATTCGTGTTTATCCGCGAGGCAATTCTCGCGTCCGGGTATGGCAAGACCGGTTGTTCCGGCATTCTGACGCGGTGACTTCAGTAAGCGACGAATTGTTACAAGAAGCGGTTGGACTTTATCCTTCTATAGCGGCGAAGGGGATCGTAATTCACAACGGTGTTAGCCGCGCTTGGTTCGAGAAAGGCGGCCCGACAGACGGCAAAGCTGAAAAATACGCATTATTCGTTGGGCGGCTTCATCCAATAAAGGCGGTTGACGTCCTAGTGCGAGCCTGGAAACTGGCTTATTCTCGCTTGGACGGAGACCAGCTTTGGCTCGTGGGAGACGGCGCAGAGCGCGAGCGACTGTTCGACTTGGTTCGTGATCTTGGCATCGAGTCAGGAGTGAGGTTTCTCGGGAAGAAGAGCTCCGATGAGGTTCGGAAGCTGTACCTGTCCTCGCAGTTCGTAGTGCTGCCGTCCCGCCATGAAGGCCTTCCGATGGTCTTGATTGAAGCTGGGGCCTGTGGTGCTATCCGGCTTGGAACACGAGTCCCTGGGATCACGGAGCTCATTGCCGACGGCGAAACCGGCTTTCTGGTTGAGCCGGAGTCGCCGGAAGCGCTCGCGGAAGGTCTGATTCGAGCAGCGACCTTGGGCGGAGAAGATCGCCGGCGCATGTCGCGGGCGACGAGGGAGAGTGTGAGTCGCCGTTTCAGTCACGAGGAAATCCTCTCGCAATATCTGAACTTGTATCGGGGCCTGGCAGGAGCGAAATCTGTTCCGTCGCCCTCGGCGGCAAAAATGGCATAGTTGATTGATGCGTGTTGAGATGTCAAGACTGACGGCTCAACGGAGCAGGCCGTTTCGTGGTGTGATGACATATCGGCAGCGAATGGTTCCAATGGATTTCGTGCAGAGGCCGGGCGGCCGAGCCGAGGTGCGCCGGCTTTCATTCGGGATATTGTCTGAGTGGGCAGGGATTTTGGTCCGGGCTGATGGATTGCCGCAGCGTTCAATGAAGCTGGAGTTTCCATGTCGAACCCGACTGTCAGCGTTCTGATAGCGACGTTCAACCGCGCTTGCTATCTGCCGGAGTGTCTTGAAAGCGTGCTGGCGCAGACGATTCGTCCGACTCAGGTTATTGTCATCAACGATGGCTCGACGGACAATACCCGCGAGGTTCTTGCGCCTTACATGGACAGGATCGAGTATATCGAGAAGCCAAACGGCGGCAAGGCCAGCGCCCTGAATCTGGGTTTGTCGCGCGCGCGTGGAGACTATATCTGGATTATGGATGATGATGACGCGGGTTTGCCGGAGGCTTTGGAAACGCACCTTAACGTTCTTGAAGAGGATCAAAGTATCGGATTCACATGGACAACGGGCTATTACGCCAGGGAAGGTCCTGGAGGGGGACGGCTGGAGATCGTTGAGCCGGGTCCGGCTCCGGAAATTCCCGATGACGGATTGTTCCTTCGCATGTTAAAGGGAAACGTCATGGTTTTCCATTCGGCGTTGCTCTGCCGCACGTCGTGCTATAGGGCGGTCGGACCGTTCAACACTGAGCTGATTCGGTCTCAGGATTATGAAATGAATCTGCGCCTTACGCACCGGTATGCCGGGCGCAGAATTGACAAACCGACGGTTCTTTACAGAATCCATTCGGGATCTCGGGGATCGGAAGCGGGCAGATTTGAGGCCGAAGAAATTGGATTGAAGCACCGTCAATATAACCAGAAAATCTTATCCCGGTTCAGAAATGAACTTGAGCTTCACGAATATCTTCCGGTCGACCTTCAAAGCGAGCCGCTCGGGCACCTGGAAATTCGAAGGGCGTACTTGCAGCGTATGGCGATTATGGCCTCCGCCGGTTTGATGGGCGAAATGGTCGAGGATCTGCATTCGGCACTTTCGGCCGCCGATTCGCCGCTCACTAGCGTTGAGCGGGAACTCGTGCAGAAGACCATGGAGGATCTGTCACAATGCGACCTCGCCGTGCTCAGGCGTACTTTCCCGACAAGAACGGTGGGAGCGACACAGCTGGGAAGGCAGCTTCAGGAGGTGATTGCCGATGCTCTTTACCGGCGCGCCGTGAAAGGTGCCAAAGGCCGCCACCCCAGGGAGATCGTTGCGGTCGTAAGAACTGGCCGCCGGGTCCATGGCATACGAGGTTTCCTGCAGGCGATGAGGAGGGTGGGGAAGGAAGGGTGAGGAGCGGCGCCGCCCAAGGGCAGATTCAGCCGGCCGGGCTGCCCTATGATCGGGCTTCAGTGCATCTATGTCAGACCAGCAATCTGTGGACAGAATGGTTCCCGCGGTCAGCGTGATCATCCCTGCGTACCGGACCGCGCAATACATAGACCAGGCGTTGAGTTCCGTATGGGCTCAAAGTTTTCAGGATTTTGAGGTTCTGGTGATTAACGACGGCAGTCCGGATACGCTGGAACTCGAGCGTGTGCTTCAGCCTTACATGAATAAGATGGTTTATCTCAAACAGCCGAACGAAGGACCCTCCAGCGCCAGGAACACGGGAATTCGCAATTCGGCTGCACCGCTTATCGCCTTGCTTGATTCGGACGATTACTGGGACCCTGAGTATCTCGCCACGCAGACGAGGATATTGGGAGAAGACCCTTCAATTGACGCCGTGTATTCCAATGCGATCATCTTTGGAGATGCCGGGGCAGAGGATCAAACTTACATGGACTTGTTTCCTTCCGAGGGCGACGTGACATTTTTGGCCCTGGTCACTAGGCGCTGCAATGTGGTGGGCGCCGGGGTGGTGATGCGCAGAGCTATGCTCGAGCGCATAGGTTTGTACGACCCTAACCTCCGCCTCGCGGAGGACTTGGACCTCTGGCTGAGAGTTTTGAAGCATGGCGGGCGCATTGTTTATCACCGGCAATCTCACTACTACATCCGAAGGCATGCAGACAGCTCGTCCCGGGACTCGATCCAGCTGTTGACTTCGGTCCTGGAGGTGCTGGAAAAAAATGCAAAACTGGTTCCACTGATTGAGAATGAGCGTGCGGCCATAGAGGCGGCAAGGCAGCAAACCACTTCCAGCCTTCTGCTCGAGCGGGGGAGGAAAGCTTTTCTTGATGGGGATGTGCTCAGCGCCATTCGTGACATTGCCGACGCCAACAAGTACCAGCGCCGGTGGAAGCTCCGCTTTGTGCTGGCGCTCATGAGGGTCGCTCCGGGGCTACTGAGGTGGACAATGAGGCTCGGCATGCGCCGGCACGATTCGTCTGTGCCCGCGAAGCATTGAAGGTTGTTGCTGCGTCACTATGATTGATTGTGCCTGAATCTAAGTCAGCTCGTATGAATCATAACGTTGAGGGAGATTGCTCGGGTCTGGGAAGAATCAATCGCGGGCGGATACAGAGTGCGCGACCATGGGAAAAAAGCTGAAACAAAATCTGAAATTTGCGCTGGCGGGACTCCTTTACTATTCCGGCGCTTTTACCTTATGCTGCCTGTGGCGTCAAAGGCGCAGTGGACGAAAAGTCTGCGTTTTGGGATTGCACCGGGTGCTTACCGAAGAGCAGTTACACTCTGCCAATTCACTTGAAGGGATTATTCTGCACGAAAAGACATTCGCCGCGGTGTTGGAGTTCCTGGGGCGGAGTTTTTCAATCATTTCTCTCGATTCTTTCCTCCGCGGGCCAAAGGGCCCCGGGCGAAGTGCGAAGCCGCGATGTCTACTTACTTTTGACGACGGCTGGAAGGACAATTACATTACTGCGCTGCCTCTGCTAAAGCGCTTCAACATACCTGCAACGGTTTTTGCCGTAGCCGGCCTCATCGGGACTGAGCGCACGTTTTGGGTTGAGCGCTTGATGAGAATTTGGCGAGATGACACGAGGCGGGACGAACTACGGGCTACGCTTGAAGCGGGGGCGGGCGCTGTCACGGAACAGGACTGGTTTGGACACGTGGTCGAGAGGCTCAAGCATATGCCCGCTGCCCAGCGGGACCAGATTTTGGAGCCCCTGACGGCCAGCCCGGAAGGTTTGCTGGCGAATGGCGATCTGCTGCTGACCTGGGAAGAGGCGCGGCAGATGCAACGCGAAGGGATCGAGATAGAAGCGCACTCTGTTTCACATCCTTTGTTAGTCTATGAAGATGATTGCACTGTAAAACATGAGTTGCAGGACGGCAAGCTGGAACTAGAACAAAAGCTTGGGAAGAAAATTCGGGCTTTCGCCTATCCCAATGGTACATGGGATCAGCGTGTCCGGAAGTTGGTTCAAGACGCCGGATACGAATGCGCTTTTGTAACGGAACGCGGCTGGTATCGGGAGGGGGACGACCCTTTTTCAATTCGAAGAATTCTTTTGCATGAAGGGTGCGTGACCAGTCCCCGAGGGCGGTTCTCGCCTGCACTCATGAGTATGAGGATTGCCGGCTGGATTTGAACCAGGTCTACATCCGCTGGTCCGGGTTCCAGAGGCCATTGGAAAGAAAGGAACTTGATAGTGGCGGAAGAGAAATCATCAGTTCTGTAGATTGGCGAAGGCCGAGAAAAGGTGGTTGGGTCAAGGACATGTTGCAAGTCGCAAACCTTTTGAAGGCTCAGCCTGAATGGCCGTGCGTTGTCGTTGCAGGAGGCTATCAAACTGGTGTGAACCTGATGAGGTGTCTTGAGCGTCGAGGGGTGAAAGTTTACTGTGTTGAAAATGACCGCAAGAAACAGGCTTTCCGATCCGTGTACGGGAGAACATTCGAATGCCCTGACCCCGACATCAAATCTGAAGACTGGGCCGCTTTTATGCTGGATCTTGCGCAAAAGCTACGTAGCAAGCCCGTCCTGATTCCGAGCGCTGATGCCTTTGTCTCCGCGATGGCACGACACGCTGCCGCCTTAAAAGCCCACTTTGTATTTTGCCATGACAGTGCGGCTTTGCAAGCAACTCTCGTCTCCAAGCAACAACTGTATGAACTTGCGGTCCAGCACCAAATGCCTGCTCCCCGGACTCGATTTGCGAATACTCTGGAGAATGTGCTTCAGTTCGGGCAGAGTGCGCGATTTCCCTGCATTATCAAGCCCGCCAGGTCGCGGGACTGGTCCAGTGCTCCCCGCGGCCATTTGGTGGCGAACCGCAAGGCGGTCCTGACCTCTTCCGTGGAGGAAATGGAGGAAAAATACGGTCTGATTTCACAAGTCAGTCCCGACGTTGTGGTTCAGGAATCTATTCAGGGACCGGACAATGCGAAGATGGTGTATTTGTCCTGCTATGGTACGGACGGCAGGCGTCTGGGCTGCTGTATTGTTCGCGAACTCCGAACGGCGCCAATATACAACGGCAACGCCAGCGTGGTCGAGCCTGTGGCAGAAGGCGAAGTCGATGCCGTCTGCGATAAATTCCTGAAGGGGATCTCCTATACCGGATTATGCGAAATCGAGCTTAAGCGGGACATTCGTGATGGGCGACTGATGATGATCGAGGCCAATCCGCGTTACACGGGTACTTCGGATGTTGCTCCGCACGCGGGGGTTGATTTGGGTTGGTTGCATTACCTGGACCTCATTGGAGAGCGCGTTGAGGCTGCGGTTCAAAGTAAGCGTAACTTCCGGCACATCGCCTTGGCTTGGGATTTTTCAACCATTGGAAGTTATCGGCGTGCCGGGTTGCTCACTTGGCGCGAACTCATCCGCTCCTACAAGCCGCCGCTCGCTTTTTTCGATTTGCACCTGCGCGATTGGCGCTTGGCGGCCTCTACGCTTTTCGTGCTGACCTATCTGGTCGTCGGCCGACCCTTAAGGAGGTTGTTTGACAAACGACGCCTCGCCTAACTGCAGAAATTTCGGACCAGCTTGGCGCGAGGCCGAAACTAGTGTTGGCTGAAAAGTCAAAACCCGGATCGAGGCGTTACACGATCCTCCATACGACCGAAGGAGGTGGCCCCGGCGGAGCTGAGACCGTCCTCCTCGAGCTTGCGTCGAACCTTGACCCGAGCCGGTTTCGATCCTTAGCCCTGCTGACTAGCGATGATTGGCTCAAGCGGCAGCTTTTGAGCAGGAACGTGCCCACCACTCTGGTCAAGAGTAAGGCCTGGTACTATTTCCAGCGGCCCCGGGCGATGATCAAGCTGATTCGGCAGGAAAGAGTTGATCTCATTCACTCCCACCTTCCCGGCCAGAACTTCTATGGTTGCCTGGCAGGGCGATTAACAGGACGAAAGGTCATCGCGACTTACCACGGGACCCCCGGGCTGACAGGGACCGCCGGGATAAAAGAGATTGTCAAGGCAGCAGTTGTACGAAACGTCGCATGTGCCATCGTGGCTGTCTCCGACTACTTGAAGCGGATCCTCCTTGACCTCAGATACCCGCCCAAGAAGATCGTACGCATCTACAACGGGGTTGATATCGACCGGTTTGGACAGCATGGCTCTGGTAAGATCCGGGCCGAGCTGGGGATAGCGGCACAGACAAAGGTCGTGGGCATGATCGCGAATTTCCGCCAAAGTAAGGGTTACGAATATTTCGTTCAAGCAGCGCACCGCATATCTTCTCGCATTCCAGACGTCCGATTCATTGCTGTCGGTGACATTGAAGAGGCAATGCGTGGGCGAATGTGCAAACTACTTCAGAAGATGAATTTAGAATCACGTTTCCACCTTCTGGGCTTCAGGTCCGACATCCCGGAAATCCTGAACGATCTGGATGTTTTTGTCCTGTCTTCGACGGATGAGGGGCTGTCGATCGCCACGATCGAGGCCATGGCAGCTAGACGGCCAGTGGTCGTCACGCGGTCAGGCGGCCCTCAGGAGATAGTAGAGGACGGCATTACGGGTTTTCTGGTGACGCCGGCTGATCCCCAAGCCCTGGCAGCGCGAGTCTTGGAAATACTTGTCAATCCTGAGCTGGGGATGCGCCTCGGTGAGGAAGGTCGAAGAGACGTGGAAAGACGGTTCGCGCTTCCCGTCATGGTCAAGGAGTACGAGGATCTGTACCAAAGATGCCTAGAGGCTGATTAGAGTTATGGCTTGGGTTTTCTGGATTTCGGTCGTCTTCATTGTTTACACACTGGCGGGCTATAGGACGCTATTATGGATCATAGCGTCTGCACGCCCGAGGGTGGTTCACCCCGCGTCTTCGACCCCTCCTGTAACCGTGATTATTGTAGGTCATAACGTGGCCGATTCGGTTGAGAGTAAGATTCTGAACACGCTTGCCTTCAATTACCCGCGTGAAATGCTTGAGGTGATTGTAGGTTCCGATGGTTCCGTAGACGATACTGCGGGAGTGGTCCGACGGTTTGCCGGAAAGGGTGTGAAGCTGGTCGAAAGTATCGACAGAAAGGGTAAGCATTGTATTCAAATGATGGCGAAGGAAATCGCCCGGGGCGAAATCCTTGTTTTTACCGACACCTCGATTCGCGCCGGGCCTGACATCCTCCTCAAGATTGTTTCCCATTTTGCCGACCCCGCGGTGGGATGTGTAAGCAGCGTGGATGGAGCGGCAGATCCGAGGCAGGGCTGGAGAGGTGAGCATTTTTATGTTGCCGGTGAGATGGGACTTCGCTGGCTGGAGTCCCGAGTGGGCTCCTCGGTCAGCCTTAACGGATCTCTGTTTGCGGTCAGGCGGCAAATCTGCGAGGGTTGGCATCCGGACATGTCCAGCGATTTCTTCCTGGCTCTGCACGCCGTGGAAAGGGGATATCGGTCCGTCATCGATCCCAAGTGCCCGGCGGTCCTCGGCATGGTCAAATCACAGAAGGCGGAGCTGACGCGGAAGGTCCGCACCATCGTGCACGGGCTCGTAGTTTTCTTCTCACATCTTCAATTACTCAATCCCTTCAGGTACGGGATCTTTTCGTGGCAATTGGCCAGCCATAAGCTATTTCGCTGGCTCTTGCCGTTCGCCTTCCTTGCTGCGCTGGTCTCGAACGCCCTTCTTTGGAAGGAAGGTGTATTTTATGAGGTGTGCCTGCTGGCTCAGCTTTCCGGGTACGCGGTGGCCGCCTTATCCAGGGTGGGCGGGCGATTGAAGAATTTTGCCGTCGTAAAGTTGGCTGCCTTTTTTGTTATCGGCAATGTTGCCGCGCTGGTTGCCTGGTGGAAATTCTGCCAAGGAGAAAAGCTTGTCACTTGGGAGCCTTCGCGCCGCGACTGAAAATGGCGCATTCAGGCGGCCGAATTCGGAAAGAGAAAAGGCATTGGGAGTCTGCCATATTGCGTCGGGGGACCTATGGGCGGGAGCTGAGGTTCAGGTCGCGGCCCTGATGAAATATCTGGCCCGTGAGCCGCGGCTTCGTTTGTCGGCGATTATTCTCAACCACGGCCGCTTGGCGGATGAGATAGGACGACTGGACCTTCCTACCATAATCATTCCAGAACGCGAAAAAGGTTTCCTGGAAATCGTGCGCAGTGGTTCGCGCTTCCTTGAAGGTCTAGATGTCCGGATTATTCATTCCCACCGGTACAAGGAGCATCTGCTCGCTTCGAGGCTGGCACGTAGACTCGGGATTCCGCATCTGGTTCGAACTGATCACGGTCTTCCTGAGCCGCGCCGCGGGCTACGATCGCTCAAGCAGAGGTTCATCCATTCGCTGGATGCCCGGGTCGCGCGACGCTCTGCCAACGCTGCCATCGGCGTCAGCGCGGAAATGACACGCCATCTTGCGCGTCGCCTCGATCCACGGAAGGTCGTCGCCATTCCCAACGGGTTGGATCTCGAAGGCGTCCGGTGCACGATAACTCCGCAGCGGGCTCGCGAGCTTTTGCGCCTGCCTCCGGAAGTACTCGTTATCGGAACAGCGGGCAGACTTGAGCACGTCAAGCGCCTGGATATTTTTCTAAAGTCTTCTGTGGAAATCGCGGCCAAGCGTCCGGACGCTAGGTTTGTCATTGCCGGCGACGGCAACGAGCGAGGCGCTTTGGTCTCGATGGCAAAGGCGCTTGGAGTTTTTGACCGAGTTCTGTTTCTGGGCCATTGCGATGGAATCTATGAAGTTCTGCGTGCTTTCGATGCCTTCGTACTGTGTTCCGATCACGAGGGCCTGCCGATGGTTTTGCTGGAAGCGCTCTGGCTTGGTGTCCCTGTGGTGGCACGAGCAGTCGGAGGCATTCCGGAGGTGATTCAAAGTGGGGAAAACGGCATTCTGGTGGAATCGAGCGATCCTAGAATTCTGGCACAAGCTTGTTTGCGGGTGGTCTCAAGCCGCGCGGCTCGCGAGCGTTTGATCAAAGAAGGAATTCGCACCGTCGAGCGCGATTACAGCGCGGCCCAAACCGCATTTCGAGTGGCGGAACTTTACCTTTCGATAGCGCAGAAATCATGAAGCTGATCTGGCTCTCACACTTTGTTCCATATCCCCCGCGGGGAGGTTCCCGGCAGCGCAGCTACAATCTAATTCGTTATATATCAACAAAATTTGAAACGCACCTCGTCGCCCTGAACATACAGCGGGAGACAAAGGCCCGAGTCGAAGAATACGCTGCCGAGCTCCGAAAATTCTGCGCCTCGGTTGAAATCTGGCAGCCGCCTTATCCTTGGCGAGGGGCACGCTGGTGGGCACAGCTTGCGCTCAGCCCGTTTTACCGCGAGCACTACGGGGCCTGTGCCTTGTGGTCACCCGACCTGGGCCGCCGCTGGGCTGCGGTTCTCTCCCGGCATGACGGGGCGCTTGTGCATTTTGATTCCCTTGACCTTGCGCGCTATCTTCCGCCCGCAGCGGGCTTTCACAAGATCCTGAACCATCACAATTGCGAATCGGCCATGGCCGCGCGACGCGCGCAAAAGGAGCCGAATCCCGCCGCGAAACTTTATTTGTGGCATCAGGCGCGGAAGCTTCGCCGGCTCGAACAGCAGGTCTGCCACCAGTTCGACGTCAACCTGGCTGTTTCTCAATTGGACGGAGAGACGCTGCAGGCGATCGACCCCCAGGCGCACTTTCACGTCGTGGAAAACGGCACGGACACCGAATACTTCCATCCCTCCGACGCCGAGCCTGAAGCCAATACGCTTGTTTTTGCCGGGTCGCTCGACTGGAGCCCGAATGTTACCGGAATTCGATTTTTCGCGCGGGAGATCTGGCCGGCCTTGAAGCAGCAACGTCCCGGCTTGCGGCTAACCCTGGCGGGCCGCAACCCGGCGGCGGAAATCGTCCGACTGGCGAAGTCCGATCCGGCAATCGAGCTTATCGCTGACACACCCGACATCCGTCCCTGCGTCTGGAAGGCCGCCGTTTTCGTTTGCCCCATTATTGACGGCGGCGGCACGCGGCTCAAAATACTCGATGCTCTCGCCATGGGCAAGGCGGTCGTCACGACGACTGTCGGGTCTGAAGGGCTTGCACTTGGAAACAACCGAGGAGTTCTGATCGCGGACTCGGCGGAGGACTTTACCGCTCAAACCGCACGCATCCTGGCCGACGGCGAGCTTCGCGCCAGGCTCGCGGAGTCGGGCCGCGCCATCGTCGAGCGGTCTTACAGCTGGCCAACGGTTTGCTCGCAATTGCAGCAAGCTTACAGTTACGCCCTCGGCGCGGTGACTCAACCCCTGACCGGCCGTGAAGCGGCGGGCGGCCAACGGGTTGAAAATGCTGGCAGATTGCCGCGATTTTCGCTGGTTGTTCCGGTTCTTAACTCAAAGGCGACGCTCGGCCCGTGCCTTGAATCAGTGAAGCAGGCCGTCCGGAAGTATCCCGACTCTGAGGTGATCGTCATGGACCACGGATCCACGGACGGGTCGCTCGAGTGGCTTACTACCGAGTGCGGCGAGTGGGCGAAGGTCGTCCAGGAACGGGGAGGGACTATCGCCTCGCTCCGGAACAAGGGGGCACGGAGGGCAACGGGGGAGTTTGTCTGCTTTCTTGACTCGGACTGTACCATCGGGCCGGATTATCTTAGCACCGCGCTGGCGGTCTTCGACCAAGTTGACACCGATGCGACCGGTTGCAGGTGCCGCATTCCGTCCGCGCCCCACTGGGTGGAAGAGACGTGGCACAACCTCCACCGGACGATGGGCGTGAAGGACGGGTATGTCAGGTTCATCAATTCGGGGAACCTCGTCGTCAGAAAAAGCTCTTTTGATCGCGTCGGCGGCTTTGACGAGCGCCTCCAGACAGACGAAGACTCGGATCTGGTTCAAAGGCTTTGGGCGTCCGGGTTCAAGGTTTACGAAGCGCGCGCCGTTTGGGCTGTTCACCACGGAAACCCCAAGAGCCTGCTGGGTTTCCTCAAAAACGAAATGTGGCGCGGTACCGGCCTGGCTTCTGCACGTAAGCGTGCTTACACGGATAAGATTCTGCTCGCAACCGTCGCCCACTGCTGTTTGATCCTCGCGGCCTTGGCTATTTTGCCGTTTCTCAGAATGCCTTTAGTCGTGAAGCTATGCGCTTTTGCAGGAGCCCTGCTTGCAGTGCCTTGTGTTGCTGTGACATTCCGGTACGTCTCGACGCGGCGGGTATACAGGCCCGCGCGATCGGTTCTACTCTATCTTGCGTATTTCAGCGCGAAAGCCGCAGCGATTCTGGCGGGATTGGGCCGGGGAGAACATGCCGCGAGGGGGAAGCGAACCTCCCGGGCGACCGCGCCTAACAGGTAAGGAAGCCATTTGCTTAAAGTTTGCATTGCCGGTGATGCCTGGCTCACGAGGAAGGCTAAGCCTGCCGACCTCAATCGATTGACCGGGGGGCCAGGGACTAACGCGTTCGTCGTTAACCTGGAATGCGCGGTCGCGTCCGGGCCGCCGCGCGCAGGCAGAAACGCCGTTCTGCCGCTCGACCCTGCGAGACTCAAGGATCTTCTCGTCGCGCCTGACGTCGTGTGCATTGTGGCAAACAATCACGTCACTGATTTCGGAGCGGAGGGCTTGCTGGCAACGCTCGACGCGCTTAAAGGGGAAGGAATCCGCGCGGTTGGAGCGGGGGCGAACATCACCGAAGCCCGCGCGCCTGTCGTCCTCGAAGTGGGAGGACGCAAAGTTGCCTTCCTCGCTTACGCGGAGACGGCTGCACGGGTAGGGGCAATCGCAGCGACGGAGCGGACGCCCGGTGTGGCTCCTCTGGAGCCCGCGCTCGTCATGGCAGACTTGCGATCGGCCGCGACAGAGGCCGACGACGTTTGGCTGTTTCTGCACTGGGGTTCGGAATTTGTCCGCTATCCCGACCCCGGCCAGCGCGAGCTCGCCAGGACTTTTGCCGAGGCGGGCGCCACGCTGATTGTCGGCACGCACCCGCACGTCGTCGCTGGAAGGGAGACGATGTCTTCCACACCCGTCTACTACAGCCTCGGGAACTTTATCTTTCCGCCCATACCGCTCCAGGATGGCGGAACTCTGAATTGGGGAATCGCCAGCAGGCGAAGCGTTTTTCTTATCGGCGAATTTACCGGGATCAAATGGCAATGGGATCCGTTTCCAGTTCTGCTTTCGGCGGCCGGGGCGCCGGCGAGGCCTGCTCAAGCGGACGACCACTCCGCCTCGAGACAGCTTGAGCAGCTTTCGAGATTCTTCGCCGCCGGATATGACCGGCGCTACGTTTCAATGCGGCGCAAGGATCTCATTGCGTACGCATTTTCGCGCGCCTGCGGGATGACGTGGAGGGACCGGGCGCGCCGCCTGCGGAATCTCTTGGCTGGGTCCTCGCGCGCGGTTTCTGCGCGTTCCGCCTCCGGGGGGCCGTCGCCCCATGAATAGGTGGGTAGAGAAGTTATACGAAAAGAGTCCCGTGCCCTTCCAAAACGTCATGATTTCGGCCTATGGCTTGCGGCTGAAGCGGGCGCGGCTGGGCGGCGGTTTCAGGAAATATCTCGGAGAACTCGAAAGCAGCCAGCGCCTGAGTGAAAACGAACTGGCGGAATTTCAAAATGAAAAGCTGCGCGATCTGATCCGGCACTGCTATGAAAACGTTCCGTATTATTCAAACCTGTTTCGCCAACTGAAGCTTGCGCCTGATGATTTCAAGACCGCCGCGGACCTGCCCAAACTGCCCATCCTGGAAAAGGAAACGGTTCGCAGCCATCCCCAGCTCTTTCACGCCCGTAACTTTCTCAAACGGCCGTGTGAAGTGGTCGGAACAAGCGGTACAACCGGCACAACGCTGAAGATTCGAGTGGAACTAGAGGGACGGCGCAAGAATTATGCTTTCTTCGCACGGCTCAAGCGCTGGGCCGGTGTGAGCCTTACGGGCCGCATCGCGACGTTTGCGGGGCGCACAATCGTTTCCGCGGACTCCACTCGGCCGCCCTTTTGGCGGTACAATCTGGCGGGCCACACGCTTCTTTTCTCGTCGTACCATCTTTCGGCGAGCAACATCCCGGCCTATCTGGAAAAACTTCGCGAGTGGAATCCAGAACTCATTGACAGCTATCCTTCGAGTGTCGAGGCCCTGTCACGCTACCTCCTGGGACACGCCGGGCAGGCTCCCCGGCCCAAGGCTGTCATTACGTCGTCGGAGACTCTTCGTTCCGACCAGCGCGAGGCCATTGAGGCTGCGTTTCACGCGCGGATCTTCGACCAATACGGAAGCGCCGAGCAGGTTTGTTTTATCTCGCAGTGCGAAGCGGGCTCTTATCATGTTCATCCTGAGTACGGGATCACGGAGTTTTTGCCGGACTCGAGTCGCGGTCCGGAGGCCGGGTTTAGGATAGTGGCCACCGGGTTTACCAATATGGCCATGCCTTTTTTACGATATGATACCGGCGACTTCTGTACCCCCGGCCAGGGAGCATGCCGCTGCGGGCGGTGCTTCGAAACCGTTGGACAGATCGTTGGCAGGGAGGACGAAATAATTGTCACGCCTGACGGCCGCCCGATTGGCCGTCTGGACCCGGTTTTTAAGGGCTTGGTAACCATTCGGCGGGCACAAATCGCCCAGGAAGCTTTGGACCGGATTGTGGTTCGGGTTGTCCCGGGCGAGGGATTTCGGCCGGCCGATCTCGACGGCATCCGGCACGAACTGGAAAAGCGAATCGGCCCTTCCGTCGCCCTTACCTTCGAGTTGGTGGACCATATTTCCGCAGGGCCGGGCGGGAAATTTCGGGCAGTTGTCAGGAGATCTGCTCCACGTCAAGCTCGGGGCTGATTGGGGTGGTTTGCCGATGGTCAAGGCCGAGGGCCTGAAGTTTGAGTTGGGAGGTGCGGCGGCATTCTTTGTTCTAACCCTGCTGCTTAGGCTCCCTTTTCTATCTCCGCACTTATTCGACTGGGATCTGACCCAGATGGCCTTGGGGATCCACCATTTCAGTCTGGCCCAGCACCAGCCGCAGCCGCCCGGGTACATCCTTTTTGTCGGGCTTGGGCGCCTCCTCGGCACATTATTTCGAAACGACAACCTGAGCTTCACAGTTCTAGGCGCCGTCTGCTCAGCGGCGTCAGCGGGACTTGTGTTCATTCTGGGAATGCGCCTCTTTTCCGACAGGCGCACCGCGGTCTTCGCGGCGGTTTTGTGGACCACCAGCCCGCTGGTGTGGTTTTACGGCGAAGTTGGTGAGACTTACGCTGTCGGGGCATGTGCAGGGCTGGCGTTTGCTCTTGCGACGTGGCGATTTTGGAAGGCCCCCAACGGGATGGGCGCGATTTTGTCGGCGTGCCTTTATGCGTTGGCCGCCGGGATCCGGCAGGATCTCACGGTGTTCCTGTTTCCGCTCTGGCTCGCCCCGTATGTTTTCTCCAAGCCCTGCAGACGGTTTTTCCTGCGTTCCGCAGCATCGTTCCTGGTCACTTACCTGGCCTGGTATATCCCGACGGTTGCCCTCTCGGGTGGGTTCGAGGCTTATTCCAAACTGACGCATGGCCAGTTTTTTGAGGTAGCCGCAGCAACCAGCATCTTTCTGGGCGGCTCGCCGATCCAGTATGGATGGATGCTCTTTAAACAGGGCAGCGCAATTTTCGTCGGGCTGCTGGGTTTCTGGGTCGTCCTGGTCGCCATGATCGTGCGCGGGAAAGGCGCTTCGTTCAGAGGTCTTATGGATGGGGATCAGTGGAGATTCCTGCTGTTGTGGGCGGCTCCGGCCCTGGCCTTTTTCACGTTCCTTTACTTCGCCAAGCTCGGATATCTTCTGGTGTGCCTCGCCCCGATGACCCTCTTGGCGGCTCGATGGCTTGCTTTGTCAAAGGGCCGGAACGGGCGCCCGGGCTTAAATTACGCTGTCCTGACGTCCGTCATCCTGATTAACGCGGCGTTCTTCTTCGCGGGGCGGCAGCTTGATGAGGTCTCGTCCCCGCACAGGTCTCCGCATATGAGGCTTGCGGTGAGGGCCTTGAATGATTCGGTGCTCACGCCTACTGAAGACAAGATACGAATGACAGAAGAGATCAGGAGCGGATATTTCCGGGAAATCAGCAGGGCCGTCTCCCAGACTCCCTCCGTCATTCTGGTGGCGGCTTCCTGGGGCCGCGACGAGTTGAGCTGGCGCACCCTGATGTACTACTACCCCGATGTGCCTGTGTACGGGATTATGTCAGACTTCATGTCGGCGGCCGGTCCGCCCGCCCCGCTATTTCTCGGGCTTGGCCGCGCTGCAGTCTCCCTGCCACGGCATGAGGCGACGATTCACGGAAAGCAGGCCATCATCCACCTCTTGGGAAGGAATCGGCTCGTGCTGCTGACCGATGCCCAACTGGGCGACCCCACCATTTCTCACAAGAGTCCCTACCCGGCCTCTCTCCGTGTAAAAACTCCTGACTTGTCCGATCGAAGGCTCAAGACATTTCGGCTTTCCATTGTGGAACCGCATGAAGGGTTGCCGGTTCTGGTCCAGGTGGGAGAGTACACGGTGAAACTGGCAAGATAACCAGCACTTTCCGTGTAGCGGATGGCCAATTGTGCCTACCGCGGCCTCTAAAGGCCGCGGCGGCACGTAAGACGCGGGGCCCTGGTCAGGGGATGTACGACGTTCCAATGGCTACATTCTCAATATAGCGGTATTCGTCAACCGGTTGGTAGTAGAACCTTTGCGCCTGGTCCCCGACCTCCACAAAGCCGACGCCGTCGGTGAAACTTCCCCTGATATTGAGTCCTGTCAACTTCCAAACCTGAGCGCCATTGACCCACAGCGCCAACGTGCCGTCACTCTGACCGGGCGTGTTGGGAATCACGGCGAACTCGATCTCGTACCAAGTGTTGAAATTGATCCAGGCAACATCGTACCACTGTGTCCCGCAACAGGCAGGAGTCAGGCCGATTTGCGTTCCGTCGTTGCTCGGGAAGCTCACCAGCGTAGTCAGCCAATTCGCGGGCGGAGCCTGATCCATAGGATAGAAAATTTTCCGCATTGTCCCGAAGCCAGGATGGGCCGCTGAAGCATGGCTCGCGTCGTCCGCCTCAGGCGCCTTGAAATATAACCAAGCCCGAATGTAGAACGGGTCGAGCCCGGGGCTTGGGAAACTCTGGGCCACATACAGGTTATTGTCTTGAGTCGAAGGCGGGCATGCTGTCTTTGTTGTCGGCGGCGCAGCGCCGGTGGCTAGTCCCGTGGCGGGCTCTGTCCAAGTAGAACCCTGAGAGACAGACGAAGCCGTCTGGAGTTGCTCGCCGCCGCTCGTTGTGCCCACGTACACTCTGGCGCCATCCAAAATAGGCTGAGCGGGAGAAAGGTTAACCACAAGAAGGTTGCCCGCCGGAACCGTCAGGCTGGCTTCCGTCGAGGGTGTAGTTTCTCCTGAGGTAGAGGTATAAAACCCAGTGATCTGCGCGTAATAAGTCGTCTGAGGCAGCGACCCGCCCGCAACGTACGAGAGCGTTGGTGGAAGCGGCTGGCCACATATTACATAGTGAATCTGCAAAGCCGTGCTCGAAGGCCCGCCAGGAGGAGCCGTCACGAGAGACATATTGGGATTGGAGGTGAAGGAGTTGAAGCCGCTTGGCAGCGCGGTCGAAAAGTCGCTCGTGAAGAGAGGTGCCGTTGAAGTGGTGGCTGCGCCGACGGTCATGCTGTAAGCCTTTAAAGCAGTATTGCCGGCGGAGTCTTTGGCTTGGACCGAAAAACTATAGGTATTGGCTGTGGTCGGCGATCCTGTGATCGCACCGGTAGTCGCCGAAAGACTAAGTCCGGCAGGAAGCGTGCTGCCGGAAGCCACGCTCCACGAGTAGGAAGATGTGCCTCCAGTAGCAGCAAGGGCCGCGCTGTATGCCGAACCCGCTGTCGCGGCAGGCAGAGAAGCGGTCGTGATTGAAACGCCGGCTGCAATGGACATTGAGAAAGTTTTGGTCTGGGCCGCGTGCGAGGAATCCATGACCTGAACGCTGAAAGAAGGCGTGCCGCTGGTGGTCGGCGTGCCAGAAATCGCGCCCGTGGTTGCCAGGGTCAAGCCCGCAGGCAAGGTGCTGGAAGCCGTCCAGGTATACGGCGGAGTTCCGCCGGTTGCGGCAAGGGTCGCGCTGTAAGCCGTTCCGGTTGTTGCGCTGGGAATCGAAGATGTGCTGATGGCCAGAGGCGTGGTGCTGGTGGTTGTGGTCGTGGAAGTCGTCGTGGTGGTTGTGGTTGTAGCCGTGCCGATGGCCAGCGAATAAGATTTTGTTGCGGTTCCAGAAGCCGAATCCTTCACTTCCGCGGTGAACGAGAAAGTTCCGCTGGCGGAAGGTGTGCCGGAAATGGAGCCGTCCGTGCCCAGCGCAAGTCCAGAGGGAAGCGCGCCGCCCGCGAGCAGCCAGCTATAGGGAGATGTTCCGCCCGTGGCGCCCAATGTGGCGCGATAGGCCGTGCCCGCCGTGCCGCCGGGGACCGAAGTGGTCGAAATCGCGAGCGGCGAGGTCGTGGAGGAGGTTGATGTCGTCGAGGTGGTCGAAGTCGTTGTGGTGGTCGTCGTCGCCGATGCGCCGATCGTGAAGCCCAAGGCGTTCGACGTCCCGCCGCTCCGGCCGGGATTATAGACGGTGATTTGAACCGTGCCCGCGGATACAAGCACGCTCGCGGGAATTGACGCCGTGACTTCCGTAGCAGAGACGTAGCTTGTCGTCATGCTGGCGCCATTCCACAGCACGACGCTGTTGGTGGCGAAGCCTGAACCGGTCACGGTCAACGTGAAACCGGCGATTCCCGCCGTCACGCTAGTAGGCGAGATGGCGGTGAGGGTCGGCGGTCCGCTCGTCTTGTTCCTCTGATTCCCGCGCGCGTAAAGCATTGCGCTCGTCTGGGAAACAATGGCGATCCCCGACAAGGCCACGAACAACGTGAAAATCTTCAAAAACCGTCTTCCTTTTGACATCGGTCCTCCATTCAATCGATGCAGGTAGAGCCCGGAATCATAGCAATCACCGCATGCGCTCGGAAGCCACGGTTGAACAACAACCTCGCTGGATGAAGTTCTGCCCTCGGATAGGCTCCCGCGAATTATAACTTAAGAGCAACAGAATGCACAAACGTCCGGTCCCCTCCCGGGCGAATTACACATATAGATTTATAAGCAGATTGCGTTCCAAATTTGGAAAACACATTGGAAGATTTGAGCTGTCGAAATAACCTTTGTATTATCAGATTGTTACGGGCCACGCACTATTTCCAATTATGAGTTTTGTTCAGAAATCGAGAATTTTGACTGTGAAACTGTTTGTGACAACAGTGAACAGATTTGCAACCTTTCGCCACAGCCGGAAATCCGCGAACTTCTTTGATTTCACTGAAGTAACTGCGGACATAAATTCATTATCTAATAAACTTCTACACGGCCGTCTGACTGTGGTTCTGCGTCCATGCGGCGTCGCCAGTGCGACAATATTTGACACACTGAATGTGATTCCCGTCACCGGCGGGTTGCAGTCTGCAGGCACTCGCCCGGCTTTCTCCATGCCCTGGCTCACTGCCCGGTTCTGCTATACTCGCGTGAGGAAAAGAGTTCATCGCAGTCTGATCGGTTGCTTGAATGTTCATTGTTCCAACCCGCTTTGACCTTTGGCTGGCCGCGCATCTGGCGCACTTGTATCGACTTCATCACGAACTTCAGATCGTGGTCGACAGCGGGATCCATCATACGGTTTTCGGCGGCCTCTGGTATGGTGCCGCTTTATTCGTTTGCTGGGCATATGCTTTGAGGAGTGGCAGGGGAGAGATCCGTGTTCGGTTGTGGACAATCCTCGCTGCGATGGCAATTGCAGTTGCCATGACATTCGTCGCAGGGGCGTTATTCAAATGGCCGCCACCTGTGCACTACCCAGGCATTTCAGGCATTTATCTTCCGCACATGAGGGGCAACCCGAATACGAATAGTTTTCCCAGCCAGTCAACCGCAGTCTATGCTTGCGTAGCGGCTGGGATCTATTCCGTGCATAGGCTTTCAGGCTGGATTCTCTGGGTGCTGCTGCCGATTGCAATTGCTCTTCCCCGAATGATGGTCGGCGGGCACTATTTCAGTGATATTGTTGCCGGACTTGCAGTGGCCACAGCCGGATATTGGGTCACGCGATACGGGTTGGAGCGACGGGTCATAACCAAGCTCGATTCGATTATAGAAAGCCACCGACTTCTGCAATTTGTCGGGCAATTAGTTGCTTTTACGTGGATCGTCCAAGTCACCGTGGAATTTCGAGATGCAGCCTGGGTTGCAAGGGTCGTGGGGATGATTCTGCGATGAGCGACACGCTTCCAGCATTCCCGTGCGGGCTCTTGCCGGTGTTTTCGTGCCCTCTGCATCAAACTTCAAGTCAGTCGTGCTGATGGAGGAAGTGTCTCTGTGAACTCTTCCGCTCCGAACTCGGCAATCTCCGCTGGAGCAATCAGTGTGGAACGGGTTCTTCCAACCGAGAGGGCAGAGTGGGACAGCTTTGTGAATCGCCATCCGGAGGGCCGATTCTGTCACCTCTGGGGATATCGCGACGTTCTGATGAAGGCCTACGGATACGAATGTGTTTACCTGAAGTTTCTGCGGAGAGGAAATCTTTGTGGGGTTTTCCCGGGCATCCGACATCCACGTGGCAACGGTTGGCTGATTTCGCAGCCTTTCAACGAATATGGCGGGCCGCTGACGGATGGCCTTTCAGCGGATGAATATCGGGACATGACCCGCTTGCTGCTCGATGCCGCGAAGGACGCGAAATGCGATTACATCGAAATTCGCGGAGGGACGGGCTGTGAAGAATGGGCGGAATCGGCTGGGTGGGCGAGGCAGCCGCTCCATTCTTACGCGACGCTCAAGCTTGCCGTACCGGAGCAGCTTTGGCGCAAGTCGCTGACCAACGAAGCGCGCAAAGGAGTGAACAAGGCGCGGAAGGCGAGTCTCACGGCGCAAGTTCGCCGCGGCGCTCAAGCGGTCGAGGAACCCTTTTATTCACTTTATCTCGATTCCATGAAGCGGCTGGGAGTTCCACCCCACCCCAACCGCTTCTTTCAATATCTCGCTGAAGGCATCGGCGAGCGCCTAGTGGCCTGCTGGGTGATGAACGGGCAGAAAGCCGTTGCAGTTCTTTTGGGCGCAACCAGCAGTCGCCGGATTCACATTTTTATCATCGCTTCAGACCCTCAGGCCTGGGCGATGCGCCCGAGCGATCTGGCGCACTGGGAACTCATTAACTGGGCCTGCGCCGAACAACTCGAGGTTTTCGATTTCGGGTCGGTGCGATACGGTGGCCAGATGCAGTTCAAGAAAAAATGGGGCGTGGAATTGCACGATTACAGTTTCTATTTGATAGCCGGGCCGGAGCTTCGCGACCGCTTGAAGATTCAAACCGTCAAGACATCCTCGCGCAGCATGTCGATGATGTCCGACCTGTGGCGACGGATTGTCCCTTTGCCGCTCACGAGGGTGCTCGGCCCGCCCTTGAGAAAATATCTGACGAAATGACGCGGGTTTCGAAGGCGGGAAATCCCGTTGCCGCCTCGGGATCATTCAAGTTGCATCAAGTTTTAAGAAGAGATCTCAGCTTTCGGCGGGCCAGATCGCCCGCCCATCGCCACTGCATTCTGCGCCATTCCGCTTTGGGTAGGATGTGGGTCTTCCGCTGAGCGGCAAGGTAATCCAGCAACTCGCTGACTGTCGGGAACCAGCCAGGCCGACTGGCCAACAACTCCAGGCTATGCCGAACCCCGGGGTGAACGCGGCCCTCGCGGACAAATTCCTTCCCGAAGTGCGTGGCCACGATCGTAAATCCTCCTTCGTTCTCCAGTTGATCCTGCTGTTGGGGACCGAGCAACTCGGCGAATCGATCCGCATTTTCGGCGTCGGCGGCGGAGAACCATTTCTGCACCCATTGCCGCTTGGGGTCGGCATAAGGCATGGAGGGGTTTATTCTTGCCAGATTCAGGTTGCTGAAGGTCAGGTGCCGGACATACCGAACATGCTTCTTGCACAAGTCGCCCCAAAAGTATGGCGAGGAGGGCACGTGTCCTTCGGACGGAACCTGTCCGCGGGTCGCAAACCATCCCACTGAATATTTCAGCAGGGGATCGTCCAGGCGATGGATGGACCAATAGATGTTTTCCCGGTTGAAAGAGTGGTTTGCGTGGATCGGCGGATAGGAGCCGAAGACTTCGCGAAAGCGTTCCAGTGCGCGGATGGTCCGTTCACGCGGGCTCGACTCCATCGTTGCGCTGTGCCAGGTGATCTCGAATCCGCGTTTTTGAAGGTCTTTGACGAATTCGAGATAGTCCTCGTCTTCGAGCGTCGCGGAACTAGAAAAGTTTGGACTGCCTTCCGGGCACCCGACAGGCCATACCGTCTTGGTGGTTCTGAATCCGAGATTCTCGAGAAGGTCGTAGATGGGCCGGACGTTCTCCACGGTGGCGACGTCGGTATCATCGATGATCGAAAAGGCAAACCGTTTCGAGTTGGGAAAAACCATCGCCAGCTAGAAAACCTCATCGGCGTTCGAGTCGCCGCGCGTAATCCACCATGAGGAAAGGTCGCCCGGCAAGGGCTGCTGCCCGGTCTTGTGGCCGACCATGAGGTGCATGTTGGCGGGAATACTCACAACGCCGTGACGACGAAGAGCGGAAACGACGGCGGAGTGGCTGGCGCTGGAAAGCACGGCCTCCGCACCCATGATCCGCGACAGGTCATCGACGCCACGCAAGAGCGCCGAGGCCGCGTCCGGATGATGCGGAGAGAAGACCAGGTCGGAAAGCACGGAGAGGCGGATTCCGTTAAGCCGGGGGTCGCCCTTGGGCTGTGGGCGGCGAACAATTGCGATGCCCTCCAGCCTATTCGAATTCCGCACTGTCACTAGACTATACTCCCGTGACTTCGCGTAACGCCATTGCAGGTAACGGCCATGGCGAACCGGAGCGACACTTATTTCACCTCTGACGTCTTGCCACAGAGCATCGAGTTCAGCCGTTTCGGGCCAGGTTGCGGGCGCTTCCACGACGAGCCTGCGGGCGGCAGCCCCGATGGAGCCGACTCTCAAAGACCGGCCGATATCTATGCACGCTCCGGCCAGGGATGTCAACTTCAGCCTTTGGACAACCTTCACAGCACGGGCGGACCACGGTGCGCGTTCAGAAATGCCCAAAGCTTCAGGGTCGAGCTTTCGAAGGACGGACCCCGCTTTCAGCAGCCGGAGGAAATTCGGGATACGTCCCAGGTCCTTCAGTCCAAGCGCTGCCAGAAGCCGGCGCGCAGGTTCGCCGACGACAAGCGAAAGAGGGAGGTCCAGTTGACGCAACAGCTCCTTGAGGGTGAAAAAGCCGATCGGGCCGTTCCTGTGTTCGGGCAATACCATCAACCCCTTTACCCATTCGGCGCGTTGAACTTTGTCACCGCTCCACAACAGGATGGGGATGCTTCCGCAATATCCGAGAGCATGACCTTCGCGAATGAACAGGACCGCGGGAGCTGTCTGGCCGGAAAAAAAGCAGTCGTCCCTGGCCGTTTGTTCCCGCCCGCGACGGACCTTTTCCGCTGTGGCATCGGGGTCCCAGACGGCGCGAAAAAACTCGGCCGCCATTTCAATATTCTCGTCAGTCAACAGACTGACCTCGATTTGCGATTTCTTCGCGGTCTCAGGCATGATTCGGCCCTTGCAAGGTGAAAAGCTGGAGATCAGAAGAATGCGCGTCGGCGAATCGGGCCGCGTCAAAACGGACCATCTCCTCGCCGGAGCATTGGAAGCCTGGATCCCGCAGAAAATTGCGAAAAGGCTCATTGCGGGCCGTCGACGCGAAGTCTAGGCCATGCAAAGGCTTGGCATTGGAGGCCAGCCAGGCGAGGAAGGCGTACTCGACCCGCCGCTGAAAGACCCGGCAGGACATCACAAAGTGCTGAATGATTCCATCAGGCGACAAAAGGCAGGCAAGGATTTCACCGTGGGAGCCATGGCGGTCCGTGAGGCTGGCGCCAAAAAGCCGAGCCCCGGCAGCGAGCTTGGAGGCGATCACCTCCGAGGTGACGCGCCGACCGTTCAAGTTGAACTGGTTTGTCTTATTGATCAGCTGAACGGCGCGCTCAAAAGAGTCGCGGCTATGATTCCGGACGGCGAGATTCATCTGGAGGCTTCGCAAAAATGCCGTGAGGTCAGCGCCCTCTAAATCGGCAGGCACCAGCCCCTTCAAGCGCCGGCGATACATCTCTGTTCTTTCGATATCTTCAGGCGTGACGGTCTTCCGCGCGAACAGACGCGACATCTCATGGAAGAAGTTCGGAACTTCATCTTCATGCTTCGGGAATTGCAAGCATCGAACTCGAGGAAGCCGGGCGGAGACTTCCGCCAACTCCACGGGATTATCATCGACGAAAACGACAGACTCCAGGCCCAGGTTCAGCCGGCGGGCGATTTCGTCGATTTGCGCTGACTTGGCATGGTAACTGCAGACGACGCAGACAAAATCCTCCTCGCCAAGGGTCATGCGCTTATTGCGTAAAGGTCCCAAAGCAACCTCGCTGTCGTTCCTGCTGACGGCCGCAAGCAACGCGCCCTGACGCTTCAGACGAGCCAGAAATGTCTGATAAAGGAAGTGCTTATATCCCTGTGCATCCGGACTGTAATGAATCCCTTCCAGCCCGTCTTCGGCAACGACACCCGCCCATAAGGAGTGATCGAGGTCCGTGACGAGAATCTTCGAGGGCTCTCCCGGCGACGAAACCGCCAATTGAATGACGCGTTCGGCCGTTTCACCCAGGAATCTTCCTGCTACCGGGCAACCGTTAGCGAGATATGTGGCAAGAGAAAAATAATCGGGAGGCAGGAAGTGAGCACCCAGAGGAACTGCTGAAGCGGCCAGAAGGTTTTGGAGTGCGGCGTTCCGTGCAAGATCAGAAAACAGCGGCGGAACCTCCGCAGGCAGGTAAAGAAACTGGGCTCCTTTCCGCTCCGCCATGTGCTGTGCTGTTGCGGCAGCCCGCGTCTGCAGGTCCTCCAGATTAAGGTCAACAACAGGCAGGCCGGATCTCCAGTCTGTTTCAGGCGCAAAATCCCACGGCAGGAGCAGAAATACTTCGCGTTCATTCAGTACCGGTTCTTGCAACAGAGTCTGGGCAAGCGTGTTAAAGGGGAGAGTTCGAACCTCCGCCCTGCGGCCCGATTGCGCGGCGCAGGCTTGGAGATAGACTTCTAACTGACCCGCGGAACCAGACATCGCTAGGACGAACCGTAAGGTATCGCCACCTTTGAATCGGGAAACGATAGCCCGTGCCTCGAGGAAGTTCATGGCAGTCAAGTCACATCCGTCCGCTCAGAATTCCCGTTCGTCGAGAAGCTTGCGAACGGTTTCGTAAGATGTTATGCGCAAAGCTTCTGCGACATCAATGCTGATCTTGAATTCGCTTTCTATGGCGGCTACCAGCGTCACGTGCCGCAGAGAATCCCAGTTTTCCTGAGAAGTCTGAGATATCTGAGTGACTGGCGCGCTCTCTGGAAGCTCAAAAACCGTGCGGAAAATCTTGTCCAACTCTCCAATTTGGTCGGCTGTCATAGCTGCCTGTGCGTCAAAAAGGATGCCAATTCAGTGTGTCCTCGCCGCGCCCAGGATCTTTGAGTGACTTTCGAAAGAGATGCCCAAGGTATTTGTAATTCAGGTACGATGATTATGAGGAATGTCATTCCCGCTTTTTGCCTGGGTTTGGAAAGTCTTACACAAGAAATCCCAGCTTTCCTTTGTCTAGCTCAAATCGCCTTTTCCCTCACAGATGTTATTTTCATCACGAGCATTAGGTCCTTTCAGCAAGCCTGAATAGTCTAAACAACGGCGTTCTCGTCGTCAAATGCAAGAGGAAAGGCTACGCCAAGAAGCACACTTGGCCGCTGGGTTCCATATCGGGAAGTTTTTGGAGGATGGTCTAAGAGTCCGCGGAAGAAAACCATACCATCTGTAATGGAGGCCTAAGGCCCCCAACAATTTGATATGCCTAGAAATGGCCGAAGTGCCTGCTTAACACATTTGGAATAGGGCCATTGAAAGTGGAAAGACCCAGAGAGTTGGTCGTCCGGCCAGCAAGTGCGTAACAGGCCAGTGCCATTTGCCGACGGATGTCGGCACAAGGTTTAGAGTGTGCAAGGTGCGGCTCTCCTTAAGAGTTCGTAGCGGCGCAAGTGCTGGACAAGAAGCTTTTCATCTGTATCAGCCCCGATCTACGAAATGATTGGGCGTTCTCCGGCTCGAATTAATGTTCCTGGGTCGTGCCTAAGATCTCGGGGATCGACTCCTGGCTCTTGGTTGATGAAAAGCTCGAATCCAGTGGAGTTTCTTGCTTGCCCGACGAGGAGCCGCTCGATTTAAGTTTCAAGCATAACGTCAGACCACCCGGTGGACTGGAAGATTCGCGTAAGCGACTTGGCGCACTAGGAGCTCATTAACTGGGCCTCCGGGAAACATCCTTAGGTTTTTGATTTCGGTTCGGCGCGATACGGCGGCCAGATGCAGTTCAAGAAAAAATGGGGTGTGGAACTACACGATTACAGCTTCTATATAATTGCCCGACCGGAGCTGCGTGACCGCTTGAAGATTCAAACCGTCAAGACATCCTCGCGCAGCATGTCGGTCATGTCCGACCTTTGGCGCCGGTTTGTTCCTTTGCCTTTCACGAGAGTGCTAGGCCCGACGCTACGGAAATACCTGACCAAGTGAATCGAAAGCTGGCGGGCCGGTTGAGAGGAACTCCGATTAGTCGGTATGTCGCAGCACAAGGAACTACGTAGTTTTGGGGGTGCGATGAAAGGGAGCGGCCTAGTCATCTTCATCTCATGTGCAAGTTCTGGAAAGCGATAACGGTTGCGTCGCAATAGCCGATAGAGTATTTGAGATTGGCCAAGATCGGTCTGCGCTGAAAACGATTACTTTATGAAAATACTTTCCCCGTTTTGGGGTTCAGTCCCATGGCTTCAGGTAGCCATCGGACCTGTAGGCTCGGAGCATTAAGGGATGACGTCCGACCGTTGACAGCTAAAGATCCTTGTTGCCTGTCCGGGATAAAACACGCTGGAAATACTTAGGTCCTTCCTTTCTATACAATTCAAGTCCTCCATTCAAAAATGCTTCACAAACCTGAGAAAGGCTGCGCCCTTCTCTCCGTGCGATCTCTGCGAGGTCGCTTTTGAGTCTATGCGGAATACGAAAGGATAATGCGGCTTCTTTTCGCATGCGGAAGTATTGTACTCAGTTAGTCAGATTTTTTCAAAAAAGCGCTTGACAGAATGTATGTGTATGCAGTACAATGTGTGCATGACGTATTCGATGTGTTGGAGGCGGCATGGAGAAGAAAGGACAGGCGACTGGAACTGTACGAATCACGGGGGACTCTTCTGTAAGGCAGCATTACGTCGGTCATGCTGAGCTTCTACGGCTTGCAAAAAGAAATCATTGCGCAGGCATCAGGGTCGTGCCGGAGCTAAAGTTATGCATACCTGCCAAAAACTTCTGGGTATTTAAGGCGACAGTCTACAAGTCTGCGAAGTGCCGGGGCTTCGTCGGATATGGCGATGCCCACCCCGGAAATGTCTCACCTTTGATCTTCAATAATGCCGAGATGCGAATGGCTGAGACTCGAGCCGTCAATCGAGCCCTGAGGAAGGCCTATGGGATCGGTCTTTGCTCGCTTGAGGAGCTTCCACCGTCAACCCTCAACCCCAAAATGATCCCTGCCTTGCGCCGGACTTTGCAGATGCAAAAGCCGGTTGCGAAAGGAGCGAAGCATGCGAACCAAGATCCAAGGGCTCAATCAAAGAGGCGAAAGTAAGCCTCTGGCCGAAGGCCACTATCGCGTCCGGGTCGTCCGCTTTGAACCGGCCGGCCACGCTGCCAAGCCCTGCCGTGCGGCGACCTTCCTGATTCTTGAGCCGGCTCCCTTTGCTGGCCGTTTTATGAAGACCCGCCTCTACTGCCACGAGCGGGCCCTTTGGAAGTTGCACTGGTTCCTGAGCGACTTCGGCTACGACCCAGACCTGATGGCTTCAGAAGAGCTGGATGACCGCCGGGTCATAGGCCTGGAGGGAGTGATCCGGGTGGCTTTCTGGGGAACCAATGGGAACCGCCGATTGGACGTTCAAGGCTTCGCTCCCGCTGAGCGCTGGATTGAACTCAGCCATCGGACACAGCCTAATACGGAATTGACAGAGGCAAGGGTATAGAGAAATGGAGGGCAGGATGGACCACTATAGTCACACACAGATTTCGACTTACCTTCAGTGTCCGCTTAAATATCGGTACAAATATCTGGAAGGCTGGAAGGAAAAGGAGAACAAGGCCAGTCTGGCCTTCGGGAAAGTCTTTCAAACGGCCGTCGAGTCGCAATTTCTGGTCGAGGATTCTGTAGAGTTCTTCACTAAACAGTGGAGGGCTGTCAAGGCTCTTGAACTTGACTACGGGAATGGCGATAGCTGGGAAAAGATGCTTGAGCAGGGCCAGGTGCTCTTAGAGCGATTCCGCGAGGATCAACGGGTCCAGATCGAAGACGGGCGGACGGACTTTCAGGTCAAGCTCCGAAAGGCCTTGCCCATGAGCCAAAGGGATTTCCTGGCCTATCTGGATGCCATCGGATGGGTGGATGGAATCCACTCGGTGATCGAATGGAAGACCTCGACCCAGGCCTATCCCGAAAGTCTTCCCCGGGTGCTGGAACTCGATCCGCAGCTCGTCTGCTACAGCTGGGCGGCCCAGAAGCAGGAAGTCTGCCTGGTCAACTTCATTCGCAAAAAGCAGCCGGAGATTCAGTACATCCATGCCCGGATCCGCAAGCGGCAGTGGAAGGCCTTTGAGCAGTCTCTCGATATGCTGGTGAGCGAGATGGAAGCCGGGCACTTTTACCCACGCTCGGGAATCCGGTATCCGAATAACCAATGCCTGAACTGCTCGTACCTGGGTCTATGCCTCAGGAAGAGAAAGCTTACCGAGGACAAACTCGTCAGGCTGGAGGAGCAGCCGGTTCATGGATAAGGAGCGGGCGGAACAGGTCCTGGCCAAGATCGACGATATCCTGCGCTGGGAGCAGAGCGTGGAGGCGAAGAAGGAGCAGCGGTTCGCAGAGCTGGGGAAACACCTCTGCGAGGTCCGAAACCACGGTTACTGGCGCCTGGGGTATGGGAGCTTTGAAGGGTATCTTGAAGCAAAGTTCCGTGATTCCAGGCGCAAGGCCTATTACCTGATGTCGATTCATGATCACTTGAAGCAGGTTCCGGCGGAAGAGATTGAGGAAATAGGGTGGTCCAAGGCACTTGAACTGGCCAAGATTGCAAGGAGTAAAGGGCGGGGGTTTCATATCAAACGGGGTTTTCCTGGGCCGGTGCCGTAATGACAAATAGGCCAGATGCTTTCCGTCAGGAGACCACGCCGGGGTGGAATTAGTGCCCGCGAAGAGCCTGCTGACCAAACTTGGCGGCCCAATCACCTTTCCCGATGAAAAGTCCAGCGAGGCGGAGTAGAGACCCTTGAATGAGTCGTTCAGGGCGTAATAGAAAGATCCATTCCTGGTAAGTCCGAGCGGAACGATGCGGCCGATGTCGGCTTTCACCAGCCCGGGTGATCCGTGGGGTTTGCCGTTGACGATCTCAATCGCCCAGGCAGAAACGGCTCCTGTGCGATCGCTGGCGAAGAGCATGGTCTTGCCATCCGGTGCCCAGCCAAGAAAATAGTCGTCGGCAGGATGGGTCACGATCGGAATCTCCCTGGCATCATCAAGGGAAAGGAGGAAGACATCGTGATGGATCTCGTCGCCCTTTTGAAGCGGTGAGTAGGCGAGGTATCGCCCATCGGGAGAGATACACATCTGCGAGATCACCATATGACTGCGCGGGTCGCCCAGTGGAATGTTCTCGAGTTCCTTCCTCGGACCGCCGGCCGCGGGGACCAGGGCGATGCGCATCGTGTGATCTTTCGGCCAGATGGTAGCAAGGATCCATTTGCCGTCAGGTGTCCAGGCTTTCGGTTCGACGTATCCGTTCGATTGTTTTTCGACAAGGGTACGGATGTTGGAACCATCGATGTTGACAACTCGCAACTCGTATCCGTCGTCCGTGAACCATGCGTAAGCGACTTGCTTGCCGTCCGGCGAAGGGACGGAAAACTCGGCAAAATCATTACTCTCAGACCAGGTGCCCTTGTGAGTCAGGCGGCGATTCTTGCCCGTGATCAAGTCACGAATCGCAAGATCACCGGTCGTCCAATCCACGAAGGTAAGATACTTCCCGTCAGGCGAGGGGGCGCCTTCCGGATCCGTAATTGGCCCGGCCCAGATGCGGCGGGCAACAATTTGCCCGCCTGTGCCGCTGCCGCGCTCGAGCGCCGCCAGGCGCGCCCGAGCTTCATTGGCCGCTGCGCTTTGGTCTGAGTAATCGCGAAGGACGCGTTCGTAGGCCTGCCGCGCTTCCGATTTGCCAAGGCCCTCATAACAATTGCCCATTTCGACCAGGGACTTTGCGGCCAGTTCGCGATCGTTGGGATATTGCTTCACGATGCGCTCAAGAATCTGGATGGCCGCTTTAAGGTTCCCTTCTGCGCGTTCCTTGACCAGCGCCTTCTGGAACAGATCGTAGCCACCTTGGGCGAAACCCAGGCTCGCGCAAAGCGATATAGCCAAGAGGATCCCCGACAATACTCGAATGCTTTTCATTTGATTTCTCCTCCGCGTCGTTTGACTTCGCGGGTGAGATTAAAGGCGAATGACCTCGCACATGTCATGACATGGCGGAGATACGGCAATGTTTTGGGAAAATTCCGGTCCGTAAGTTGCTGGGTTCCTGTCATGAAGTTGTCACCCTCAAACTACCCATTTGTATCCAACGCCGTGCACGGTCAACAGATGAAGCGGTTCGGCGGGATTCTTTTCAAGTTTGGCGCGCAACTGCGCCAGATGGTTGTCCACGGTACGGGTGGTAGGGTAGTTTTCAATGCCCCACACTTGATCAAGGAGTTCGTCCCGCGTGACGACTTCGCCCGCTCGCGATGCAAGCAAGCGCAGAACGCCGAATTCCTTGCGGGTCATATCCAGCGATTTGCAGGCACGGCTCGCCTCGAAGCGTCGAAAATCGACGACCACGTCATCGAACCGCAACTCGTCAGGAAGCGGCTTGGGCGGATAAGCACGGCGAAGCAAGGCGCGAATCCTTGCCATCAGTTCGCGCACTGAAAAAGGCTTCTTCACATAATCATCCGCGCCCAGGTCGAGCCCGAGTACGCGGTCTGCTTCTTCGCCTCTGGCGGTCAGCATCAGGATGGGGACGGTCAGTCCTTCGGCGCGGACCTTGCGGCACAACTCGTAGCCGCTCAGCTTGGGAAGCATGAGATCGAGGATGACGAGATCGGGTTTCTTCTCCTTCAACAGCCCGTAGCCCGTCTCGCCCTCCGTCGCGCTTATGACCTCATACGATTCGAACTTCAGGTTGTCTGTGAGACCGCGCAGAATGGCCGGATCGTCTTCCACCACCAGAATTCGGCTCATGAGCATTTCTCCAAGGGAAGGATGATTGAAAATGTGCTGCCTTGGCCGGGGGAGCTTTCAACCTCGACGCGGCCGCCGTGAGCCCTGACGATGTGGTCAACGAGTGTGAGCCCGAGACCCGTGCCGGGAACCTCCTGGTTTTCGGGAGTCGGAATTCGATAGAACTTTTCGAAAATGCGATCTTGCTCGCTCGCCGGAATTCCAATGCCGTGGTCAGCAACACTGATGACGGCATGGCAGTTCCTTCGCCCCAAACTCAAGTCGATTTCGCGACTTGTAGACGAATACTTCATCGCGTTGGTGAGGAGGTTCAACACGGCCTGTTCGATGGCGTCGGGGTCCCCCGGAATTGGCGGAATTCTCTCCATCGCTTCAACGCGAAGATTGAAGCCTTGGGCCGAAAGCGCATATTGCAAGGCTCGGGCGGCGGCCTGAACGGCTTCGGCCAGCAATACAGGGACTCGTTTGTAATGCCTATCTCCGCGCTCGATTTTCGAAAAGTCGAGGACGTTGTCCAGCAGGCGCGTGAGCCGCTCGCTTTCGTTCACGATGGTGTCAAGATATTCCGCCTGGGTCTCCGGGCTCGCCGTCCGACCCATCCGCAGGGTTTCTGCAAACATCCGAATGGCGGCGAGTGGAGTCCTCAGTTCGTGGGAAACGCTTGAAACGAATTGCGAACGCAATGCAGCGAGTTGCAACTCACGCCGCACGTCGCGCCACACGAAATAAGCCCCGAAAAAGGTGACACTGATAACTAGGATGAGAGTGAAAATATAGAACGAGCTCTCCAGTTTTCCCCTTTGGGCAGGCCCTGAATTGCCAATCGGCTTCATTTGCACTCTCAAGCCTGGAAAGGCAGCACCCAGTGATTCGCCCCGTCCTCCCACATCTATCTGCGTCTGAAACATGCGGCCGAAAACATTGGCGCGGTCATTCTGGATGGATTCGAAGAGGGCTTTGCCATGTACGACCACCAGTGTTCGGGGCAGCCCTTTGGCCGGCGGAGCCAGTGTCACGAGCCACGGCTCGGGACCGTAAGGTATCCAAAGTGAGTCGGTCCCGCCGTGCAATTTTTCCCCAGGTTCGAGCGGGATCAGGCCGCGAAGATCTTTCCGGAGCGCAATCAGCCTTTCGATAACATTTATACGTTCTTCGGCCTCTCGGCGCAGACGTTTCCCCAGGGCCGCGGTGGCAACGTCATGGACGCTTCCGGCCAGAGACAACGCGAGATCGCGCATCATGTAAGTTTCTGCCGGGGACAGCCAGAGCTGACTTTCCAATTCCGATCGCAAGTGGTCCAGGAAAGCGGCATCCAGCCCTTTTGATTTCACGAGTTCGGTTGCCGCGTAAAGCGCAAACGGTACGCCCTGGTCGTCCCTGACACTGAAAGGCAATCTGGAGATTCGCCGCTCGGTTTGGAGCGCCTCGCCGCGGCGGTCCGATTTGAACGAAACGCGCGCCAGCAGAAGCATCGCCTCGGCCGCCTGAGCTGGAAGCTGAGCCCACTGTTCCGCCTGGCGGTAGAACAGCATCGCCTCTTCGGATTTTCCCTCTGTCAATTCTGCACGCTTTCCCTCCTGGACTTTTCGTTCGAACTGTGACTTCGCAGCCGTTTGCCGATTTGGTTTGAGCGGGGTCTCCACATTCCACGGCAGTGCGAGGCGTGATCCCCGAAGAGGAGCGATTAGCACAATGGAAGGCACGACAGGCATCACAGACCACTTCGCCGACCGCTGCCCGGCCACGTCATTCAGTCCACGCGATTCGATGACTTCCAGCTTCGAGAGGAGCTGATCGTTGATTTCCCGAAGTGCGCTTTGCCGGTCTTCAGACTCTCTCTTTTGGGCCAGCTCACTCTGCTGGCTCGCCAGCCGCAGAGTGAGCGCCACCAGAACGAGGCACGGCAACAAGACGGCGGCGAAAAACAGAAAAAGCTGTTTGCGATGAGTTCCTGGGCGCATAGCTTTTCGACCGGTCAGCGATAGATTGCATTAATTCTAGACCTGCGCGCCGTCTGTTTGTCATGGAATTGTCAAGTTTTTTGGGAATACTCCCGATTGCGGCTCCACATCTCGTTGGGTTACATGTCGCCGTCACCGGAAGCAATGCTGTTGTTTCTCCCGCGTTCCACTCCGCTCCACCCGGGAGAAACAGTGCATGGATTAACCTAGAAAGTGGTACGACCGTGCGGGCAAGTAAAGACCTCAGGGCCTCTTTTTTTCGCGCAGAGGGAAGAATCTCCCGGGGCCGGCGGCCCGGCTGCAATGAGCTGTGGGGTTTCACGCCTGAAGGGTCAGGTTTCTTCCGCCAGGGGCAGACGGATCTCTACGCTCGTTCCCTTTCCGACCTCACTGGCGATGTTGACGGAGCCTCCGTGCATGGTCGCGACGCTCTTGACGATGGCCAGTCCCAGACCGGTTCCCGGAACCTTTCGGGCGCCTGATCGTCCGGCACGGTAAAAGCGGTCGAAAATGTGCGGCAGATGCTCGGGCGAAATGCCTTCACCCGTGTCCGCGACCTCAATCCTGACTTGGGAATCCCGACGTTCGGCTCGCAGGTGGATTTCACCAGAGGGCGGAGTATGCGCAAGCGCATTCTCGATCAGGTTGCCGAGCGCCCGCTCAATCAGCGCGCAGTCCGTCCTGACAAAAAGGGCTGAAGCGCAATCCTTGACAAGCCGGACGCCCTTTTCAGCGACTGCCGGTTGGTAAAACTCCCTCATTTTTTCCAATTCATCCTGGATGTTGACGAGTGACTTCTTAATCTGCGATTCGGGTCTTTCAGCCCGGGCGATGAAAAGCAGACTGTCAATGATATGGGAAAGGCGGGCGTATTCTTCCAGGCTCGATTCCAGGATTTTGCCGTATTCTTCCGGACTTCGCGGCCGGCTGAGGGCGACTTCCGCTTCACCGCGCAGGTTGTTCAGGGGCGTGCGGAGTTCGTGGGCGAGGTCGGCCGAAAAATGCGAGAGCCGGGTGAACGATTCCTCGAGGCGGTCCAGCATGGAATTGAATGAGGACGCAAGCCCGACGAGCTCGGCGGGCAGTCCGGCAGGCTCCAGCCTTTCATTCAAATTCGTGTTCCGAATCCGGCCTGCCGTTTCGCTCATGATTTTCACGGTTCGCGTTCCACGGCGCGCGATGGTCATTCCGCCCAGCACGGAAAGCAGGAGCGTGCCAGCCAGGACGAACGCAAACTCGAGGCGAAAGCGCGCCAGAATCCCCCGGTCGGCGGCAGCATCCAGGGAGACTTGTACAATCCGGCTTTCTCTTATTCCTTCGCCGGCGGGGATGAAGCTGGACATCACGCGGAACGGTTTGCCGCCCAGCCCTCGAACATCCACTCCCGTGTAAAGCTCGGGAGCCTTGCTGTTCGGCGCGGGGAAAATACGGGCGGGCAGCGATTCGTTCATGCCGGGAGCCTCAGCCACAATGTTACCCGCCGGATCGAGGATTCGGGCGTAACTTAGCGAGGATTCCTTTCCCAGCGGCTCCGATCGAATAATCCATTTCAAGCCCGTGGCGTCTCCGCGCTGATTTCGCAGGAGCGACTGAATCACATGGATCCGAAGGATGAGGAACTGATCTTCATTCCGCCGGAGCTTTTCTTTCAGCCCAAAATAGAGCACCGCGCCGGCGGCTGAGACAAGAATGAAGGCGGTTACGGCGTACCAGGCGGTCAGCCGCGCCGCCAGGGACCATGGCTTCTTCCTTCGCTGCCCCATTCCGTCCCCGGCCTCATCGTACTTCGAGGACATAGCCAGTGCCTCGCACGGTGTGGATCAGTTTGTTTTCAAAAGGGTCGTCAACCTTGGACCGCAGCCTGCGGATATGAACATCGAGGAAATTCGTGTCGGCCTCGATCTTGATCTCCCACACTCGCTCAATAATCAAAGTTCGCGAGAACACTTTTCCCGATTCCCTTGCCAGCAGTTCGAGCAGCAGGAATTCCTTGGGCGTCAGATCCAGGCGCCGGCCGGCGCGAGAGGCTTTGTGACGCGTGAGGTCAATTTCGAGATCGGCGATTTTGATGGAATCGGACTGTCGCCCGGCGCTTCGCCGCAGGATGGAATGGACGCGCGCCAGCAGCTCAGAAAAAGCGAACGGCTTGACGAGGTAATCATCAGCGCCCGCTTCGAGGCCCTTGATCTTATCCTGCAGCTGATCGCGCGCCGTGAGAAAGAGGACGCGCGTTTGATTGCCCCGGCGGCGCAGTTCTTCGAGGACCGACCATCCGTCGCGACGGGGCAGGGCAACATCCAGAATGATGAGGCCGTATTCTCCGCCGAGCGCGAGCTTCAGCCCTTCTTCTCCATCCTGCGCGACGTCGGTCACAAAGCCGCTTTCGGAAAGACCCTTCTGCAGGTAGGATGCAGTTTTCTCTTCGTCTTCGACCACAAGCAATCGCATATTCAGAGCTGATCCAATTGCCCAACATTATTGTAGACTTTACGCCGCCTTGCAACTCGCAAATGGAATTTTTAGATGTTGCCCTCATGTGCCCGAAACTACCGGCGCGACATAATGCCGGATGTCCTATGATGAGGTTGGATTGGGAATTCGGATTTGCACGGCATTGGGTTCGTGATCTCGAGAACATTCGTGAGATACCTTCTGAGGATGATGGGGAACGGGTTGAAACGCATGAATGCGCTTGGAGGCACAGAAGGACATTCCGGCTGGTTGGCTGGCGTGCTTCTCTTCCTGATTGCGTTTGCTGTGTCTCCGGGCCGCTGTGCGGCGGCGCAGCGCGGCGGATCCGAAGCGGGGAAGCTGCATTACCGGAAGGGGCTTGCGGCATTTGGCAAGCATGACTGGCGGGAGGCCATCCGCCAGCTTCGCTGGACGCTTGAGTATCTGCCCAAGTCTCCGGACGTTCACAATTCTCTCGGCCAGGCTTACCTGGCGGACGGGAATACGGACCGGGCGGCGATCGAGTTCCGCCGCGCGGTTGCGCTCCGGCCGGACTTCGCGGAAGCGTATTACAACATGGCGCAGGCTCTGGAGCGGCGCAAGGATGAGAACGGCGCCACGCAGTTTTACAAGTGGGCGATCAAGGCCCAACTTCCGACGGCGGAAGCTCATGACGCGCAGGGTTTCATCCTGGCTCATCAGGGCGACCTGCCGGGAGCGGAATCTGAATTTGAGGCCGCCCTCAAGGATGATCCTTCGTTGGCGGTTGCGCACTTTCATCTCGGAACCGCTTTTTGGCGCGAGAAAAGATACCAGGAAGCCGTCGCTGAATTGAAGAAATCGCTGGCGCTCGATCCATCCAATCCTATGGCGAAGGATAATCTCGATCTGGCTTCACAGCATCTCAGTCAATCCGGTGGAGGCTCGAGGAGTTCGGGGCAGTGAAGAAGGACAGCCGGTTTTCAGCGTAGAAATCAGATTCGAAGCGGCGCCAATCAGAAAGGCGTGAGCGCGGTGGGGTCAAGATTTTCCCTGGCCTCTTCAACCATGTGCTCGCCCAGAAGGTCCCAGCTTACAAAATGGGTGCCGGCGAGCGGCGTACCGTCATCCGGATTGTAGCATTCGTTCATCCCGCCCGTCTTCTTTAGATCCTGCGCGAGCAGGTCCTCGGTTTTTTCGGCCAATTCGCGCGCCTGATCTGCGTAACCATAGTTCATGAGGCCATGCATGATCAGGTAATTCGAGACGACCCAGACCGGCCCGCGCCAATAGCCGTGATGAGGATCGTAGAGCGGTTCGTCGGGTGAGAGAGTGCGAATTCCGTGCGCCGCCCAGAATTCCTTGGGATTGAGGAGGTGTTCCTCGATCATCCGATGCGCCTGTGCCCGGGTGGCGATCCCGGCCCAAAGCGGCACGAAATCCGTCCAGGTCAGAATGTGGATCTTCTTGCCGGTCCGGGCGTCAATATTCAGGAACGTGCCTTCGGTTTCCGACCACATGCCGTCGCGGATTTTGGCTCGCAGCGCGTCGGCCTTGCGGGAATATTTGTCCGCGTCATCCTGCATTCCCAGCTTGGCCGCCAGCAGCGACATGGCGCGATATTCGCGATAGATGTAGCACTGCAGGTCCACGCCTTCGGTCACAGCGGCCGGCCGGTTGATGACGGCGGGGTTGTTGTCAACGCCGCTTTCCACGCCGTTGAACCAGAGGAATAAGCCGTCCGGAGCACGCCGCGTGTTCTCCCAGAATTCGAGCGTGTCCGCGAGCTTGCCGTACAAGGGCCGCAGCCATTCGGCGCTCCCCATTGTGAGTGAAGCGCGATAGGCGGCCTGGGCCAGAAAGGGTTTGCACATTTCAGGCAGGGCCCACAGGCCGTCGGGGGAAATCTCGCGCGGGACGTAGCCGCGGTCATCGGCGTCCTGGTTTACAAAGCTCAGAAAGTTTCGGATGGAATCCGCCAGCGGCTGGCCGTTGTGATCGTAGCTGAGCGCCACGCCCATGAAGTAAGTGTCCCAGTCGAAGAGCTGGAAGAAAGGGCCGCTCGGAACAAGGTATGGATACTTCAAAAGTCCTTTGGGCGGTTTCACAATGCCTTGTTTGACGTTGTACTTTATAAATAGGTGCGAAAGGTCCGTCTTGTCCGCGGCAGAAGCTGCGGCGGATGAGAACATCAGGAGCGCCAGGGCGCAGACCAGCACTGCGGGGACAGAATATTTTCTGCCGGCGCGAATCGGCGCGCAGGAAGGATGCTTACGGCATTGCATGAAATGAATGGTCATTTTTGCTCCTCAGCTTCTACTTCGATCGCGACGGTGACTGGCTGCACCGGAGGTTTGGGTCAATCTGTCTCCGACAGAGGAGTATACCCCCGGTTCGGCGAGGGAGTCGCATTGCCTCGGCAATGCGCCGAGCCTCAGTTCGGCATCTGCCTACTCCGCATGGCGGGAGCTTCGGGTGCGGCCCAAGTGCGGCTCCTTGCTCGGACGCGTGCGGAGATGCTAGATTGCTAAACCGTTGCCGCGCGGCCGGCAGGGAAGAGAAGTAAAAGTGATGCCAGGGACAACCGCCCGCACGGGCAATCCGACGATGCAGGAAATTCTTGAACGCATTCAGGAAGCGCTGGACCGGGCGCGGGACGCCTTGAAGCCGTTCCGGCCGGAAAGCGTTGAGACTCGCGTCAAAAACGGTACGGAGCTTGTGACGGAAGCGGACCTGGCGGTGAATGATGCGCTCCATCAGATTCTGCCGCGCGAAAGCGAGGGCTGGCTCTCGGAAGAAACGGCCGACGATCTATCGCGCCTGGCCAAGGAAGATGTGTGGATCGTGGACCCGCTCGACGGCACGCGCGAGTTTCTGGACATCATCCCGGAGTGGTGCGTATCGATCGCCTTTGTGCGAGGCGGCGCGGCGGTGGCCGGCGGAATCATGAATCCCGCCACGCAGGAGATGTTCCTGGGCGCGGCAGGCGGGCCTGTGACCTACAACGGGAAAAACACAACTGCCAGCTCGAAGGATACTCTGGCGGGTGCCACGGTTCTGGCAAGCCGGAGCGAGATGAAGCGCGGCGAGTGGGATGTGTTTAGCAACAGCCCGTTCGGAATCATGCCGATGGGTTCGGTGGCTTACAAGCTGGCGCGCGTGGCGGCAGGGTTGGCCGACGCCACCTGGACGCTGACGCCCAAGCACGAATGGGACGTGGCGGCGGGTGCGGCCCTGGTCGCGGCCGCGGGCGGATTTGTTCAGACGCTCGACTTCAGCGCTCCAAGATTCAACAGGCCGGCGCCCCTGCTGCGGGGCCTGATGGCGTCGGCGCCGGGGCTCGGCGGGGAAGTCGCGGCACTTCTCCGGCCGCATGTCGTGTAGCTGCCCCAAGCGGTTGGCTTGACTTTCCGGGTAGCGCCGCCTATCATGCAGAAGAGAGAGGCAAGCCTTGTTTAACGGCGATATTGCGGGAATCGGATTTCTGCTTTTCATCGCCTTTCTTCTTTTCGGACCCAAAAAGCTGCCCGAGATTGCTCGGACGCTGGGCAAAGGACTGGGGGAGTTGCGCCGGGCTTCAAACGAGTTGAAGAGCTCTCTCGAAGAAGAAATCAATAATTTGGACCAGCCTTCGGACAAGGCATTAGACTCTCCTTCCAGATATGGGTTCGATTACTCAGAATCCTCCCACGAAGAACCCGAGCCAAGAGCCTGAGGAAGAGTCTGGCGGCGGCAGGCAGATGTCGTTCCTCGAGCACCTCGAGGAATTACGCCAACGTCTCCTGCACAGCGCCATCGCCATAGCGGTCGCCGCCGGCGCCTGTTTTTATTTCCACGACCCCATTTACGACTATTTGGCGCGGCCGCTGACCGACGCCTTGGTCGCGCTGCACCAAAATCCCAAGCTCGCCTACATGAACCCGCTGGACCCCTTCAACCTGATGGTGAAGATGTCCATCATTGTCGGCCTGTTTGTCGCCTCGCCCTTCGTTCTGTGGCAGATCTGGCTGTTTATTTCCCCCGGCCTTTACCGGCATGAGAAGCGGTACGTGTGGCCTTTTGTCCTGCTGACCAGCGGATTGTTCATTTCCGGCGGCATCTTTGCTTACAAGCTGGCGCTGCCGAAGGCGCTGTACTTTCTGGTGGGCTTCGGGCATCAGTTCCAGCCTGTGGTGATGATCAACGAATACTGGGACCTGGCCTTTTCCATCATTCTGGCTGTCGGGCTGGTGTTTGAGCTGCCGGTGGCCATCCTGATTCTTTCCGTGTTCGGAATCGTCACGCCCAAATTTTTGTTCCGTAACATCCGCTATGCCATTCTGCTGACCGCCGTCGCCGCCGCGGCCATTGTTCCCAGCAACGATATGGCTTCCATCTTTATCGTCTGGATTCCGCTCGTCGGACTTTACCTGCTCAGCATCGGCCTTTCATGGCTGGTTCAACTCCGCAGACGAAAGCGGCGGAATGAATCCACATAATCTTCCCAGCCGCATGCGGGCGGCCGTTCTGGCTGTCGCGGCAGCTTCGACGCTGGCCGTGTGCGCCGCTCCCGGCCGCGCTGCGAGCCAGGGATTCAATGGTGGGCGGGCTTTCGCCGACCTTCGCTACATTTGCTCGCTCGGCCCCCGGCCGCCGGGATCGAAGGCGATCGCCACGGAGCGGCGGTGGATTATAAATCAGGTCAAGCAGGCCGGCTGGACAGTTGAAGAGGACGCTTACACCGCCGATACTCCCGACGGCAATATTCCGGAAGTGAATCTGATTGCCAAGCTGCCCGGCGCAAGCCCGAAAGTCATTATGATTGCCGGGCACTACGACACCAAAATCTTCAAGGATTTTAGATTTGTGGGTGCGAATGACGGCGGATCGAGCGCAGCGTTTCTGGTTGAGCTGGCGCACGTCCTGGCCGCGAAAAAACATCCCTACACTTACTGGCTGGTTTTTTTTGACGGCGAGGAAGCGGTCGAGAACTGGTCGGACACCGATGGCACGTACGGCAGCCGGCATCTCGCCGCCAAACTTACGGCCTCCGGCGAGTTGAACCGAATTCAGGCCATGATTCTTGTGGACATGATTGCGGGGTCTGATCTTGTCGTTCGCCCCGATGCGGCTTCCACAAAGTGGCTCAACAATCTGGTCTTCGACGCGGCCTGGCGTCTGGGGTATCAGAAGTATTTTCCCACTGACCAGCCCATGGCGCTTGAAGATGACCACACGGTTTTCGTGAACGATGGCGTTTCAGCCGTTGATTTGCTTGGACCCGTCGGCCCGGTCAAGCCCGGCATTCCTTTCGGCATTTATTGGCATACCGCCCAGGACACAATCAACCATTGCAGTCCCTCCAGCCTCACCATCGTCGGCCGCGTCGTGACGGCGGCCCTGGAAGAACTCGAGAAATCTCCCCGCCTGCACTGAACTGTTATTTTCAGCTTAAGAGTTTGCGCAAGGGAAGCGTTCCGCAAGGCATCTTGTGTGGATCAATGCGTCTGAAGTCCGCTCAGGCGGCGCAGGCGGATGCGGGCATGCACTGCGCGAAGACGGGCTCGCGATCCTTGGAAATATAGGAATGTCGGGGCGGCTTGGACTCATCCTTCAAGGGATTATCCGTGCGGTAATGAGCGCCGCGGCTTTCCTTTCGAGCCAGCGCGCATCGGGCGATCATGTAGGCGACAGTGATGACGTTCCGGGCCTCGCAGTCCGGCCTCAGCAATGGAAAATGGTTCTTCGCCATGATTCCCTTCAAGCGATACACGGCTTCCGCCATTTCGGTCCCGTCGCGAATGATCCCCACTTTGTTCCAGAGGATGGCGCGAACTTCGCCCGCCAGCTTGGCTGAGTCGGCAGCCATCTGGCCGGCCGCGTAGCAATCCGTCTGATTAGGATGCGCCTCAATCGAGGGAATCTTCGGTCCGGATTGCGGGGAGGGAGCCAGGCCGGTCATAGCGGCCGCGGCGCGCGCTCCAAACACCAGTCCTTCCAGAAGAGAATTGCTGGCCAGGCGGTTGGCGCCGTGGACCCCCGAAGCGGCGACCTCGCCCGCCGCATAAAGGCCGGGGACGGATGTGGCGCCGTCCAGCCCGGTTGCGACTCCGCCCATCGAATAGTGGGCCGCGGGCTGGATGGGAATCAGGTCGGCGGTGATATCCAGGTTGTACTGGAGGCACGTCGAGTAAATCCGCGGAAACCGTTTCTGGACGTGGTCGGGGTCGAGGCCGGTCAGATCCAGATAAACGAAGGGCGAGCGCGTCTTTTGCATCTCCATGACGATGGCGCGGGAAACCACGTCTCTGGGCGCGAGTTCCGCGGCATCGTGATAGTGCGGCATGAAGCGCGTCAACATCATGTTGCGGAGCACGCCTCCTTCGCCGCGAAGCGCTTCCGAAAGCAGGAAGCGCGGCGCGCCTTTCACAAAAAGCGCCGTGGGATGGAACTGGATAAACTCCAGGTCGCTCAGCAGAGCGCCGGCGCGGTAGGCCATGGCCACGCCGTCACCGGTGGCCACGGCCGGATTGGTGGTTTCCGAATAAACCTGCCCTAAACCTCCGGTGGCCAGCAGAACCGCCCGCGCGCGCAAGGTCTCCACTTTGGATGTCTTCTCGTCCAGGAATTCGACGCCCGCGGCCCGTCCGCCGTCCAGCAAAAGGTCGAGCGCAAAGGTGTGCGGCCGCAATTGTATCTCGTGAAGCTGCCGGGCCTTGGCCATCAGGGCGCGGATGATTTGCGCGCCTGTGGAATCGCCGTGCGCGTGCAGAACCCGTGAGCGGCTGTGGGCGCCTTCGCGCGTGAAAGCCAGCTTCGTTCCGTTGCGGTCGAAGTGCATGCCCCATTCAATCAACTGCTGAATCTGATGCGGACCCTCTTCCACCAGCACGCGAACGGCTTCCTCGCTGCAGAGGCCGTCGCCGGCCAGCAGCGTGTCGTTGTAGTGCAGTCGGACTTCGTCGTCGTCCGCCAGCGCCGCCGCAATGCCGCCTTGCGCCTGTTCCGTATTTGATTCGTAGATCTCGCCCTTGGTCAGCACCAGCACGCGGCCGTGGCGCGCCAGGTCAACGGCCGCGCGAATACCTGCGATGCCGCCGCCCAGAACGACAAAATCCGCCGCCTCTTCGTTCTTGTGGACTCTCATCGAAGCTTAATCATACTAGCGCCGAACCTGTTCCGCAACCGGATGAGCAGGGCGGGGAAGCGCGGGACTTGACTCGCTTCTGATAGTATGGTTACTGCTTCCGGATGGAACCCGGATGAAATTGAAATGAAGAAATTGAAAGTGCAATCCCGCTCTTTTAGCTACTCGGTCATGGCCGGCCGCGAAGCTTGGCGCGAGCTGCGCGGATTTGACCGCGCGCGCTATTCCTCCGTTTTCGTTCTGACCGAACGCGGCCTCTGGCTGCGCTGGGGCCGGGACTTTGAAAGAGCCGCGGGCACCGGCCGCCTTCCCGTCCTCTTCATTCCGCCGGGCGAGAAATCGAAGAGCCTGGAGAGAGTCGAGAGGCTTGCAAAGGAATTGTCGAGTCGCGGCGCCGACCGCCGTTCTCTTTTGATTGCCTTCGGCGGCGGCGTGGTGGGAGATCTTGCCGGTTTCGTCGCCTCCGTTTACATGCGCGGCGTGGATTACGTTCAGGTGCCCACCACCGTTGTCGCCCAGGTGGACAGCTCCATCGGCGGCAAAACGGCGGTGGACGTCGGCGAGGCAAAAAATCTCGTGGGAACGTTTTATCCTCCGCGCCTGGTCGTGGCCGACCCGGTGGTTTTGAGTTCTCTCGACTTGCGCACGTTCCGTTCGGGATTTTATGAGGCGGTGAAGCACGCGTTCATCTCCGGGGAATCGCTGTGCAAACAGTTTGAGTCGCAGATGGACGGACTGAGTCCCGCACGCAGTGCGCACTACGCCGGCCTCCTGGCACGCGCGGCGGAGGTCAAAGTCCGGGTGGTGAACCAGGACGAGCGCGAATCGGGACTGCGCCGCATTCTGAATCTCGGCCACACATTCGGCCACGCCATCGAGGAAGCGACGCACTACAAGCGCCTTCTGCACGGCGAGGCGGTGGGGTGGGGCATGCTCTGCGCCATTCGGCTGGGCGTGCTGCTGGGCCGGTTGCCGGAAAGGCAAGCCGAACGGATGACGGCGCTCGTCCAACGTGTGGGCCCTCTGCCTTCGATAACAGATCTGCGGGCGCGCGAGATTCTGCGACTTCTGCCTCACGATAAGAAGGCGGTCAAAGGGCGAATCCACTGGGTGATTCCGGAGAGAATCGGCAGGATCATTGTTACTCCCGATGTGCCGAATGAGCTTGCCGCCCGCTCGTTTTCCGATGTGCAGAGATTTTCCCGATGACAGGCGAGGAAACCAGGCTTCATTCAGGCAGCCCGCTCGGCGAGTCAGGCAATGAGGACTCGACGGCCAATGCCGTTCGCGGCATGTTCGCCGGAGTGGCGCCGCGCTACGACTTCCTCAATCATTTTCTTTCGCTGGGCACGGACATCCTCTGGCGTCGCGCCACCCGCCGCGCCATGGGGAGCATCCTGGAGCGGCCGGGCTCGCTCGTCGCCGATCTCTGTTGCGGGACGGGCGACCTGGCAATTGAACTGTCGCGCCATTCGGCGGGAACCGTCATCGGGGCGGACTTCTGCCATCCAATGCTCACGCTGGCCACGGCAAAATCCAGTTCGCTTTCCAAACTCCACTTCCTTGAAGCCGATTCTCTTCGCCTTCCGTTTCCGGACGCGTCGCTCGACGGATTGACCGTTGCCTTCGGATTTCGCAATCTGGCGAATTATCAGAAAGGGTTGCGGGAAATGCTTCGCGTCTTGCGGCCGGAAGGCCGGGCGGCGATTCTGGAGTTTTCCCACGTCCGCGGCGCGTTGATGGGACCTGCATTCAGGTTTTACTTCCATCATGTTCTTCCGATTCTCGGTGGCTGTATTTCCGGCTCGAGCGGCGCTTATCAGTACCTGCCGGAATCCGTTTCCCGTTTTCCGAATCAGGAAGCGCTCGCCGCAGCGATGCGGTCGGAAGGTTTCTGCGATGTGACTTACAGGAATTTTACAGGAGGGGTAGCTGCCCTTCACCTGGGGCGGAAAGCTTAGGCGGATGCGACCAATGGTGTGCCTCGGTCGCGGGGGATCGAAGGGTTAATCAGTTTTGCTCCAGTCCTCGGGTGCGCCGCTCGCCTTGAATGCCTTTTCAAGTTCATCCAGCTTGTTTTGCGCAGCGGCCGTCTCAGCCTGGCGCGTTGCCACATCTGCCTGCTTGGTTTTGATCTGGCTTTCCAGATCGGCCTTTTTACTGGGATCGAGTTCCCGCGCCTCTTGCAGTTCAAGGAGGTTCAGTTCATTTTCATCCAGTTGCTGATGTTCTTTGGCAAGGGCAAGGGCCTGGCGATCCTGCTTGAAGTGCGCCTGCCAGTATTCTTTGGTCTTCTTTTTGTCTTCAGCAGGCTGGCCGGAAGTTTGTTCTTCCGCACTGTTCGTCGACGCGGCTTCGCTCGAGCCGCTCTGCGACGCTTTTTCAGCCAGGCTGATCGCAGGATTGGAAGATTTCGGCTGCGAGTTCGCTTCGCCGGAGCCTGCTGCTTCCGAGCTTCCGGCGTTTGAAGGCTGAATGCTCGGCACGTGCGGAATGTTCTCGTTGGTGTAAACCTTCGTGGCCTTTTCTCCCTCTTTGGCCCGTTCGGCCTTCATCTTGCGCGCGATTTCTCCCAGCGATTGTGCTCCCGCCGCGGCGGCAAGAAAAGTCATCACGACGGCCAGAGCGGCGGTCCGAATTGCGATTGCCTTCATGTCAAATCCTCGGTAGTTGGAATTTTTGACTGCGACGATCGCAGCCCTCAAGCCGGCCCGTGACCTCCGCGCTTCAAAAAGGATTCAGCGGATCCAGCCCGGATTGCCGCCGTCACGCCGAAGCTCCTGCTGCAGATCGTCCAACGCCTTCTGATCCTTTGCGATCTGCTGTTTCTTTTCGTCAATTTTCTTCTGAAGCTCGTTGACCTTGGACTGGAACTTCGGACCGCTCTCCTGCTCGAGCGTCGTCTGCGGATTGGGATAATAGTTCATCTGCGCCTGGGCAGCCTGCTGCTGGAGGACTTTCAACTCGCGCTCGTGCATGCTCATGTCGTCGCGGATGGACTTTGCCTTCTTGGAAAAATAGGCCTCGCCATGCTCTTCGCTGGCCGCCTTCGCGGTTTCTGTTTTTGCCCCCTCAGCCTTCGAGTTCGTTCCGCTCGAAACCTCCACCGTGTCCATCGAGCCAGTCTTTGGAATGCTGTCGTTGGTAAAGACGACGGCGGGCTTCTTGCCTTCTTCTTTTCTTTCGGCTTTGAGCTTGCGGGCAATCGCACCCAGCGATTCCGTTTGGCCGGACGTGGTTTGCGCCGCCAGAGGAACCAGGGGGACTGCGAGCGTCAAGACGAATATGCAGGCGATCAGTTTGCGCATCATTTCACCTTCCCGAAAAATCTTTGCTGGCGCCCTCCCTTGAGTCCAACTCTACCCCCATCGAGCTCTGAAATCAATGCCGCTGGAATAGGGGCAGGCCCGCCGCGGACGATGCCTTGTGGATTTCACAAGGCGGAATCTGCGGGACCGGATATAATGGGACTTGAATTCCGGCACGGCAAATTCGAATGACAATCCAAGCGGTTTACACGCTTTCCAAAGACGATCCTGAAGCGCGCAACACTTTGGCCTTTTTTCGCCGCCACGGATACTCACGCCTCGCTGATCTCATCATCGAACGCGTCTATTGGCTTGAAGGCCGGGTGGACGTGGCCAAGCTGATGCCTCTGTTGGTGAACCCGCTTTACCAGGAAGCAAGCGAACGCAGCCAGCTTGATCCGGCTCACGGGCCGATTGTGGAGATTGCTTACCGTCCGGCCGTGACCGATCCCGAGACTCCCTCGATTCTGGAGGCGGCGCAGGCGCTGGGCGAGACCGGCCTTGGGTTCGCCCGCCTGAGCCGGCGCTATCAGTTTGCAGGGCTGGAAGAGAAGGAAGCGCGCAATCTCGCCGCCCGGTTCCTTTACAACAAGATTGTGCAACGGGTGCGCGAGGCGGACGAAAAGTTTGAAACTCTGCGACCCACCGGCGAACCCGATGCCGTCGGAATCGTCCATCTCCAGGGGCTCAGCCATGATCAGCTTGCGGCCCTTTCGCAGGAACGCTCCTGGTACGCTCCGCTTTCGCAGATGCAGGTGATTCAGTCGCACGAGAAAAAACGCGACCGTCCGCACACCGACGCTGAAATTGAAATTCTGGTTCAAAGCTGGAGCGACCACTGCTATCACACCACCTGGAAAAGTCTGGGCCTGTTGAAACGGCTGTCGCAGGCGACGGCACGCATCAAGCATCCGCTCGTCGTGAGCGCTTTCAAGGACAATGCCGGCGGCATGGAGTTTTACGACGGCTGGGTGGTCACGATCAAAGGCGAGACGCATAATTTTCCCAGCGCCATCGCTCCTTTCGGCGGCGTTGCCACCAAACACGGCGGCGTGATTCGCGATACGTTGGGCTTCGGCAAAGGCGCTTACCCGATTGGCGGCACCACGATCATGGGCACGATGGATCCGCGGCTTGCTGAGGAAAAGGTACCGCCCGGCGCGCTGCATCCGGAATTCATCCTGACGGAATCGGTTCGCGCCACGGCTTATTACGTGAATCCCATGGGCATTCCGATGTGGCATCCGATTTATCGCGCTCATCCCGGCTACACCAAATGCCTGGCGCTCGGGCACTCCGTCGGATTGATTCCCGCAAAGGACGCGAAGAAAGACGAGCCGCTTAAAGGCGATATCGCGCTTCTGATTGGCGGTGAAACCGGACGCGACGGCATCCACGGCGCGACGGCCAGTTCAACCGGCATGACCGCCGCTACGGTGGAGAAGGAATTCGCCGCCGTGCAAATCGGGCACCCGATTACCGAGCGCCGGTTTACAACCGCTATTCCAGCCCTGCGCGACGCAGGCTGCATCCGCGCCGTCACGGATCTTGGAGCGGGAGGAATTTCCTCCGCCGTTGGCGAGATGGCGGCCGAGTGCGGCGTCGAACTCAATTTGGACCGCGTGCCCCTCAAGGACAAAAGCCTTTCAGCCTGGGAAATTCTGCTTTCCGAGTCGCAGGAACGAATGCTGCTGGTCGTGCCCAAAGAAAAGCTCGCGGAAGCAAAGAAGATTCTCGCACGTTATGAAGTGATGTTTGCGGAAATCGGGCAATTCACTTCCACGCGCCACTTCCAGGCAAAGTGGCGCGGCGCGGCGGTTGTGGATCTCGAGATGGATTTTCTATGGGGTGCCTGCCCGATTGATCCGATTCCGGTCTCGCAAGCGCGAAGAACACCGGCTCCGCTCTCGATCCCCGAGCCTAAAACCCCCGAGGAATGGGGCTCTGCCTTAGAGCGCGTGCTGGCGCATTATCATTGCTGCGATCAGAGCGCCGCGGGCGCGCGATTCGATACCACCGTCCAGGGCCGCACCGCCGTCGGGCCTTACGGCGGAAAAAATCACCGCATGCCGACAAATATTTCCGTCTCCGTGCCTTTGCGTGGAAAGCCTTTCGGTCTTCTGACCACGATCGCGTTCAATCCTTTTTATGGTGACGTGGATCCGGCGCGCATGGCGCGGCTGGCGATGATTGAAGCCATCACGAAGGGCGTGGCGGCGGGCGCGAGCTTTCGAGAGATGGTCCTTTGCGACAATTTTTACACGCCACGCGTGACGCCCCAGGTCGCCTGGGATTTGAAGCAGATGGTCGAATCCATCGCCGCTTTGTCGGAGGAACTCGGCGTTCCTTTCATTTCCGGCAAGGATTCGAGCTCCGGCACTTTCGAATCAGCGGGCGCGCGCATTGACGTGCCCATGACGCTCGCGGTGGCGGCGATGGCGCGTGTGCCGGACGCGCGAAAAATCGTCACCAAGGAATTCAAGCGGGCGGGCGACAAGCTGCTGTTGGTGGGCCGCATGGATTCCGGCGCGCTGGGTGGAAGCGTCTATGCGGATCTGTCCGGCCGGCGCGGCGGCTCTCTTTTCAACGCCGGCGAAGCGGCGGACGTGAGCGCCGTTTGGGATGCCGTGCTGGCTCTTCATGCGCGCGGCGGATATGTTGCAGCTTCGGCGATCTCGGAAGGCGGACTCGCGCTGCGATTGGTTGAGGCGGCTCTGGGTTCAGGACTCGGTGCGCGCGTCGAACTTCTCCGCGACGTGGACGGCCGGCGCGACGGCTTTCTCTTCGGCGAGTTCATCGGAGCCATGCTGATCGAGTCGCCCGCGGATCTCGATCTGGATGAAGTTTTCTCCGGCATTCCTTATGAGGTTATCGGCGAAGTGATTGCCGAGCCGCGAATAGTCCTCACCGCTGACGGGCGCGAAGCATGGAGCGGAAGCGTCGCCGGCCTGGAAGAACCATGGGCTTCAATTTTTCGCGAGGTGATGGAATGAGCCTGCCGGTCACCGCGGTTTTGTACGCTCCGGGAACCAACTGCCACGAGGAAACCGTGGCCGCCATCGAGCGGGCAGGCGGAGCGGCGCAGGTGGTTCCGCTGAAGGATTTGATGGAGGGCGCAAGCCGGTTGTCCGCGTTTCAGGCCGCGGTGGTGCCGGGCGGATTCTCCTACGGCGACCACCTGGGAGCGGGGCGGATTTTCGGATTGCTGCTCGTGGCGCGTTTGCGGGATCAGCTGCAGGAATTTCTGGATTCGCGCCGGCCGATGCTCGGCGTCTGCAACGGATATCAGGTGCTGGCGGAAGCGGGAATTCTGCCCGGGCGCTCGCCGGGCCGTCGCGCCATGGCTCTGGTCGAGAATCAGTCGTCGCACTTTGAAGATCGAACCGTGCGCCTGGTGGTTTCCGAGGAAAAATGTATTTGGACGGAGGGCCTGGCGGGATCGGAACTGGTGATGCCTTCCGCTCACGCCGAAGGCCGCGGACTTTTCTGCAGCGCGAATCCGAAGGAAACCGGCCGCGCCGTTTTTCGATTCGCCGATTCCAAAAGCCAGCCCACCATGCACTATCCCGAAAATCCCAGCGGCTCGCCGGACGCCGTGGCCGGCATCACCGACGAAACCGGACTGGTGCTTGGATTGATGCCTCATCCCGAGCGCGCCGCGCTGCCCGCGCATGAATCGCAGGACGGACTGAAGATTTTCAGGAACCTGATTCGCCGCCTGAAGGAGTAGCGACGCCATCCGAAGGTGGCTCCTCGGAATCAACCTTCCGCCCGGCCTTCCGTAGCAAACACACCACGCCTTCCACCAGGCCGCCGGATAACTGAAGCGGCGCGACGGAAGCTTCCAGGGTCGCGGCCTCCGCACGGTCCGGCAAGCCCACTTTGACTTCCTGCTTCAAAGCGCGCCCGCTTTCCACGCATTGCTGAATCAACGCGCACAGCGCCGAATCACGCCCCAGAATTTCTGCATAGGGCCGCTTGGACCACAGGTCGGCGCGAAGCAGTTCGCGGGCCGGGCCGTTGGCGCGAGTGATGAAGCCTTCGTGATTGATGACGATCAGGCATTCTTCGATGTCGCGTGCCAGAATTTCCAGCGTGCGCTGGCTGATTCGCGATTGTTCCTCGGCCGAGCGCAGGCGCGTTTCCAGATTTTTCTGTGAGGCCTTCAGGTCCGCAATCACTCCTTGCACGGCCGCAGCCACAAAAGCGGGTTCGTTTTCGGCGCGCGGGGATTTGGCCTTGAAGTCCACTCGGGCGCGCTGCCGGCGCACCGCCTTGTGGAGGATGTAAAACAGAAGGATAAGAACCGCCGCCACGGTCAGAGCCGTTCCGACGAGCAACGTCAGCTGGGAGATCGTCCAGTGATGGTGCATGGCCTAGCGCAATCCCGCCCAGAAAAGATAAGCGCGGAGCAACTGCACGCCGCCCAGGCTCACAAACAGGGCGGCGGCTCCGAGAAAACTTCCGAAGGGCCATTCGTACTCGCGAAAACGCGAGCTTGCCAGATAGAAAGGCACGGCGATGATTGTGCCCAGCAGCGAACCCAGCATGATGGTCATTACAGTCAGCGACGGTCCGACGAACGTCCCCACCATCAGCATCAGCATCACGTCTCCGAACCCGAGCCCTTCCTTGTGGCGCACGCGGTAGAAGGTTTCTCCGATGGCTAAAAACATCCCGCCGCCAATCAGCCCTCCGGCAATCGAAGCGCCCACGGACAAAAGCATTCCACCAGGTGAAAAACCCACACGCGCCAGAAACCAGGCGGCCGGCTGGCTGTTGACGGGAATCCAGAACGAAAGCAGAATGCCCACCGCCGTTCCGAACAGCGTGACGGCGTGCGGAATCCGGCGCTCGCGCAAATCGGTAAAAATCAAAACCAGCGCCAGCATCGAAAAAATCGCCCACTTGATGAATTCGAGCGACGGCCCGTATTCGGCGAAATCGGCAAGAAGCATTGCGGCCGTCAGCGTCTCGACCATCGGATAGACGGGTGAAATGGGCGCTTTGCAATCGCGGCAGCGGCCTCGCAGAACGATGTAGCTTGCAACAGGAATGTTGTCGTACCAGCGGATCAGGTGATGGCAGCGCGGGCAGCGCGAGCGCGGCGCCACAATGGAAACCTTGGCCGGCAGCCGCACAATGCAGACGTTCAGAAAGCTGCCGAGCGCCAGTCCGAAAAGCGCGATGATGAAGTAGGTCATGAACAATGCGGCACGCGCCGGAAATTCGAACTCGGTTGACTAGCAATCGGTTCCCTATCGTGTTTGGAACTGATTATCGATAACCGAGAACCCGATAGTATAAGGCCTCTGTGCGCGTGGTCATTCGCTCGGCGGAAAAATTTCTGGCATGCCTCCGCGCCTGGCCGCCGATTTTGCGGAGCAATTCAAGGTCGCGTGCCGCCGCGAGAATTGCGCCGGCAAGAGATTCCGGTGATTCAGGCGCCACCAGCCATCCGGTTTTGCCGCCGAGCACAATTTCCGGCAGCCCGCCCACGCGGCTTGCCACAACCGGAACGCCGCGCGCCATGGCAATAATCGCCGAAGAGCCCAGCCCTTCCGAGCGCGACGGCATAAGGAACAGATCAAGCCCCGCGAAAAACTCATCCAGGTTGCGCTGATAGCCAAGCCTGCAGATCCGATCATCATGCCTGCCGGCGTGGCGGCGTGTCGGAGCGGCTTCGGAAGGCAAATGGCCCGCGACAACCAGTCGCGCTTTCGGAAGCGCACGCGCGACAAGGTTGAAAGCCTGCTCGGCAATGTCCTGGCCTTTCTCAGGCGCTGAAGAGGCCAGGAAACCGGCGACAAAATGCTCCGGGCTCAGTCCCCAGCGCTCACGCGCCTGCGCGCGCATCTTTGCATCCGGAAGCCTTTGTGGCAATTCAATTCCATCCGAAATCACTTCAACTCTTGACGGCTCGACGCCCGTGCTCGTCGCGATTTGCTTGACGAATTCCGAAACCGCAATCACGGCGTGCGCGGTGTGCTGGTATTTGAGGCGATAATCAATTTTCCGCCGCGGCAGAAACGTCACGCGGCGGCTGGCGACACGCTTGACCTCGATTCCCATGGAAGCAAGCCAGGCAATCGTCTGCCCCGCGCCGTCATGGGCGTGAATAACATGCGGAGCTTCTTCGCGGAGCTTGCGGCGCAGCTTCCGGATTCCGCGCGCGTGCGCAGGATCGCGCCGGGGAAGAGCCAGCGTATGAAAATCCTCAGCGTTGGCTTCAACGAGAAGCGGGGAATCTTCCGGAGCAACGATCAACTGAGAATGGCCGCGCTCGCGCAAGCCGCGCGCCAGAAGCAGAAGCTGCCGCTGCCCGCCGCGCATAGACAGGCCGGTATCCACGTGGACGATGCGAAGTTTTTGCGGTTTGCTCACGATGCGGCTTTCCCCGCGCGGCTGAGCGCCATAACTTTCGCGTACTTGCGCCGCACGTAGCGGGCGGCCATGCGCGCGATCAGAAATCCCGGCACGCCGTCCAGAACTCCGAGCCGGACAAAGTACGAATGGAAAAAAATCCACGACGGCATCAGCAGTCTTTCAATCGCGTTCGGCCGCTCATCCTTCGCCCACATCTCGCGCGCCGCAAGGTCCGTGTAAAATTCGATTCGCTTCTTGTGATCGGCGAGTGAGTCGCAGGTGTAGTGCAGAATTTCTCCGCTCAGCGTTTCAACCGGCCCGTCGGTCTTCACTGATTCATGCACGTACCCGCCTTCGAATTGCGCGCGCCTGCGGTCATACAAACGCGTTTTCCAGTCCGGATACCATCCGGAATGCAGAATCCACCGGCCCAGATAGCGCGCCCGCCGGGCAAACCGGAAGGCGGCGCAGTGCGGCGAGGATTTCTTCCAATCCCGCACAGCCTGCTGCGCGTCGGGATTCAGTTCCTCGTCCGCGTCGAGGCTCAGAATCCAGTCATGCGCCGCCTGCGCAGCGGCGAAATTCTTCTGCTGGGCGAATCCTTCCCAGGCGTGTTCCACCACGCGCGCTCCCAGTCGTCGGGCGATTTCCGCGGTGCCGTCCGATGAGCCTGAATCAATCACGATGATTTCATCGGCCGGGCTGAGTGAACGAATGACGCGCTCGATGTTCGCGGCTTCATTCAGAGCGATGATGGTGGCGGAAAGGGATGGCATCAGGCTTCCAGAACCCGCGCCACCGCGCCGCTGCGGACCAGGTCCGACACGCGGGCGATGTCCCGATGGAGTTCGCGGTCGGCGGTGAGCGGCGGAGAAATCCTGCGCACCATCGCCTGCGCCCGAGCGGCAAGACGCCCCGTGCGGAGCGGCGTGAGAAAATCCAGCGCCTGGCAGGCGGCGAGCAATTCGATGGCGAGAATGGCCGTGACGTTTGCGACGATGGGCCGCAGCTTCAGTGCAGCCGTCATGCCCATGCTGACAAAATCTTCCTTGTTGCCCGAGGTCGGGATGGAATCAACCGACGCGGGATGCGCCAGAATTCTGTTTTCCGCCGTGAGCGCCGCGGCTGTGACCTGCGCCAGCATCAATCCGGATTCCTTGCCGGCCGCGTGCGCGAGAAATGGCGGCAGGCCGGAAGTCAGCGGATTGACCATGCGATCGATTCGCCGCTCGGAAATCGCGCCCAGTTGCGCCAGCGCGATGGCCGCGAGATCAAGCGCGGTGGCCAGAGGCGCTCCGTGAAAATTCCCGCCGGCCAGCACCTGGCGCGAACCGGCAAAAACGATGGGATTGTCCGTCGAACTGTTCATCTCGACTTCGAAAACTTTTTTCACAGATGCGAGTTCATCGCGCACGGCGCCGTGCACTTGCGGCATGCAGCGCAGGCTGTAAGCGTCCTGAACGCGATTGCAGTCGCGATGCGACTCACGAATCGTGCTGCCGCGGTTGAGGAGTAGCAGATTGCGCGCAACCGCCTGTTGCCCGGGATGCGGACGGACGCGTTGCAGGCGCGCGTCAAAAGCCACTGGTGATCCGCGCAGAGCGTCGAGCGAAAGAGCGCCAGCAACGTCGGCGGTGTTGGCTAGAATATCCGCCAGCCGCAATGCCACCAGGCCCACGGCCTGCATCGCCTGCGTCCCGTTGACGAGCGAAAGACCTTCTTTGGCATGAAGCTCGACCGGCTTTAATGCGGCGCTTTTCAGGGCGCGAGATGTTGCCATCCTGCGCCCGCGGTAAATAACCTCGCCTTCACCGACCAGCGGCAGCGCCAGGTGCGCAAGCGGAGCCAGATCGCCGCTTGCACCCACCGAGCCGCGCGAGGGCACGACGGGAAGAAGGTCGCGATTGAGAAATTGGCAAAGCAGTTCCACGATCTTGGGCCGCGCGCCGGAAAGTCCCGAAGCGAGCGAATGCGCTCGGAGCAGCAACATCCCGCGCGTTTCTTCCGCATCGAGCGGCTCGCCAACGCCGCAGGCATGGCTGCGAAGAATGTTCAGTTGCAATCGGCGAACTTCCGCGGGCGCGATGTGTTCGGTGGAGAGGTTGCCGACGCCGGTCGTCACGCCGTAGACCACGGCCTGGCGCTCGATGAAACCTTCTAGCAATTCCCGCGAGCGCCGCATTGTCTGCTTTGCGCGCCCGCCCAGTGCGACCCTGCGGCCCTCCCGCACGACTTCATCAAAGTCGCGCCGGCTGAGCTTGCGTCCTGTCAGAAGCAGCGGTTTTCGCATCGGGGATGCGGCTAATCCGGCTGAGTGGTCCGGCCGTTCACGGGGCCGCGCCGGAACAGTTCGGCGTATTTTTCCGGAAGCGACGACGGCCGGCCGTTGAGGTCGGTGATCACGTGAGTCGTCTCGCCCTCGGCCAGCAGCAGCCCGTCGCTCTTGCGATAAACTTCGTAATCGAAAATCAGCACGCGCTTTCTGGTCTCCCGCAGGCAGGTGCGCACTTCGATTTCGTCATCGTAACGCGCCGGCGCTTTGTAGCGGCACCGCGCTTCCGCCACGATAATGCACAGCCCGTCCTCGCGTTCCATATCGCGGTAATTGAATCCGTAATCGCGGCAGAGCTCGGTGCGGCCGACCTCAAACCAGACCAGGTAATTCGCGTAATACACCACGTTCATCTGGTCCGTTTCCGCGTAACGGACTCGAAACGAGGTGGCCGTCCAGTGTGGTTCTTTCGAAGTTGTCATCGCCTTGGGAGTTTATAGCAACTGCGGCGCATTAGACCAGCCGGACGCCGTTTTCATCAACCGGATTGCGCAGGACGGAATCGAGTTTGGGGAAAAAGCCGCGCGCCACGGGAGCCGCAGCTCGCCAGGCCGTCGTTTCACCCTGGCGTTCAAAGGCATCTTCGTTCCACGTCTCGGAAGCGGCCTGACGGAAAAATTCTTCCGCAGTCTTCCAGGTGAGAATCACATCCGGCTTCTTTGACGGCCGGCGGTCGAATTCGATTTTGCCGTGGTCAATATAAACGGTCCATTCGAGGTCCCAATCGGCAAGATTCCAGACCGTGATGACGCGCACTTCGCGAATCATCTGTCGAACGTGACGGTCGCGCCCGGTCATGACGAACGCGCGCTGGATCAGACGCCGCGCCGCGCGTCTGGAGAGTTCGTTCGGGGAAGCTACTCCGATGCTTTCATCTTCAAATGAAATCATAGGTCTTTGAAGAAGCGGCCCGGGCGGCGTGGCTCAGCGTCCGCTCCATCGGGCCGGGCGCTTTTCCAGGAACGCGGCCAGCCCCTCGCGAAAGTCCGCAGTTGCTCGCATCCCGGCGCTCGCCCGGACGGCAGCTTCCAGTTCGCGATCGATTTCGGCCTCCGCCGGCTTCCAAAGCAATTGCTTGGTGCGCTCCAACGCCACCGGACTCATGTCCGCAAGTTTCCCTGCCAGTTCGCGCGCTCGCGGCAACAACCATTCCGGCGAAACAATTTCGCTCACCAGCCCCAGTTCCTTCGCTTCCGCCGCGCTCACGATGCGGCCGGAAAGCAGTAACTCGCGGGCGAGCTTTTCTCCAACTTGGCGAATCACGAAACAGGAAACGATGGCGGGCGTGAATCCCACGCGAACTTCCGTGTAGCCGAATGTCGCGCCTTCCGACGCCACGGTGAAATCGGCGAAGGTGGCCAGGCCGCAGCCGCCCGCGATGGCCGGCCCGTTCACGGCGGCGATGAGCGGCTTGGGAAAAGTGTAAATGCGGCGGAAAAGCCGCGCGATTCTTCGCGCGTCTTCAACCACTTCCTCGGGCGATTGCGAGGAGAATTGTTTCAGGTAAGCCAGATCCATCCCGGCGCAGAATGCTTTGCCCGCGCCCGTGATGATCGCCACTCGCGCCGCGCCGGCTTCAATTTCATCCAGCGCGGCAAGCAGGTCGCTGATCATTTCCGGCGAAATAGCGTTTCGCTTTTCAGGCCGGTTCAGCGTCACGGCCGCGATCTGGTCTTCGGTTTGGACTGTGAGAGTTGTGTAAGGCAAGTGATGAGTTCCTTGCTGCGTGCGGGTGAAATTATGCAGCCACGTATTCGCGCACATCTACCTGGACGCCGGAGCGAGCGGCGCTGTCAGCGGTTCGTAGAAGCTCAGTCGCAATTTTTTCATCCACATATTCTTCTCCACAGTTTGGACAAACCTGGGCGGGAACGCCGCGAATCACCAACGTTGCCGCGCCGCGCTCCAGGGTTACGGTAGCCTTGCCCGGTTTGGTTTCCGCCTCACGGCAAATCACGCATTTCATGTTGTTCTCCTTTTGAAGCCGGCGTCCCATTGTGCCGGGTCGGGCTCGTAAACTGTAATAATAATGGTTTCAGCCGTGTCTGTCCTGTCAGCCGCCACCACGTGAAGCGGTTTGCCTCCGGGCCATCCCAGAATCAGACGGCTCGGATAGGGCAGATCGTCCGGATATCGCTCAATTGTTTCGCCGCTTTCGACGGCCTCTCTAACGTCCGCGACGCTAATCATCCGCTGAGCCATGCGCCGCACCGCGTGGATTCGGAAGGTCAGTTTCCGTGGCGGAATCGTCACCTTTTATTCCTTACTCCGCGTATTGCTTGCGAATCTGGCCTGTCGCCTCGACGGCAGCGAGCATGGCCCATGGTTCAATGCCGCTATCAGCGCCGCGTTCGGCGAGGGCCGGAATCACGACTTCCGTCGGAATATTGCCGACCAGTTCATCGCCGGCAAAGGGACATCCGCCGAGGCCGGTCAGCGCGGAATCAAAACGCCGGCAGCCGGCTTCATAAGCGGCAATCGTTTTCTCCCGGGCGCCCTCGGCGCGGCTGTGGAGGTGGACTCCAACTTCGATTCCTTTGGCCGCTTTGCTCACAGCCTTGAAAAGCTCTCCAACCGCCTTGGGCGTGGCGGCGCCGACGGTGTCCGCAAGAGAAATTTCCGTCACGCCGATTTCCTTCAGCCACTCGACGGCATCCACCACAATTTCCGGACCCCACGGCTCTTCAAAGGGATTGCCGAACGCCATCGAAATGTAAACCACCAGGCTGCGCCCGGCGCTCTTCGCGGCGCGGTGCATTTCTTCCACCAGCTTGCGTGATTCCGCCAGTGACATGTTGGCATTCTGGCGGCGGAAGTTCGCGGAGACAGAATAAGGATAACCCAGCGTCGTCACTTCCTGAGCCGCAAGCGCCCGCTCGAGCCCTTTCTCATTCACCACGATGCCGATAATTTCGGGCGACTGAGTTTCTGCGTCTGAGGCGGCGGCAAGTCCGCTCGGGGCCTTGCCGTTCGATCGAGTCTTGATCGCCCCCGCGTCCACCAGCCGCTTCAGCACCTCTTCGCTGTCGGCCATTTGCGGAACGTACTTGGGCGCAACAAAACTGACCGCGTCAATATGACGAAAGCCCAATTTGATCAGCTTTTCCAGATACTCCGCTTTCGCCTGCGCGGGAATGATTTTCGGCAATCCCTGCCAGGCATCACGCGGACATTCGATAAGTTCTATGGTTTCAGGCAACGTCTTCTATCTCCGGTGTCGAAGGTCAACGATGAGTGAAAGAGTGAATCCAACCGCACATGCAATGCCAACCCAGAACACCACATGACCGAAAGGACTCACGTCTATCCACGTACTCTGGCCCCAGTCGGGCCGCTCGCCGGACCTTTCGCGCCAGAGGAATGCGACAGAAACGCCGACCACCGCAGGAGCGAGCAATGCGCCGAACAGCAGAAGCCTGGTTCTCCTGCTCATCATGTTTGGAGTACGCCTGTCCTGAATTCCCTCACCTCCGGATTCAGCGCCGCAGCTTCGAGCGCCCAGATCAGCGCCCCGCGGGTTTGTGCGGGATCGATGATGGCATCCACCCAGAGTCGCGCCGCCGCGTATCTCGGATCGGTCTGCCGGTCATAAGTGGCGCGAATCGAATCCAGCATTTCCTGTTTCTCCGCTTCGCTCAATTTCTTGCCTTGCCGTTCGAGCTGTTTGATTTTGATTTCGACCAGCGTGCTCGCTGCCGAATCTCCGCTCATCACCGCGTAGCGCGCCGTCGGCCAGGCAAAGATGAAGCGCGGATCGTAAGCCTTGCCGCACATCGCGTAATGCCCCGCGCCGAAGCTTCCGCCGCAAATCACGGTGATTTTGGGAACGACGCTGTTGGCCACGGCGTTCACCATTTTGGCGCCGGCGCGAATGATGCCGCTCCACTCCGCTTCCTTGCCAACCATAAAGCCGTTCACGTCATGCAGGAATATCAGCGGCACCAGATTCTGATTGCAGTCCAGAATGAACCGCGCCGCCTTTTCCGCCGATTCCGTATAAATCACGCCGCCGAAGTGGATTCGCTTTTCGCCGGCCTCGCGGGAGACGGTCGGGGCATGCTTCTTTTGATTGGCTACGATCCCAACGGCGAACCCGCCGATTCGCGCATAGCCGCAAACCACCGTCTGCCCATAGTCGGCGCGATATTCCTCGAAATCGCTCGCGTCCACCACTCGGGCGATGATTTCCCGCATGTCGTATTGCCCCGCGGCGTCGCCGGAAAAAATCCCGTAAATTTCTTCCGCTGGATTCGCGGGCTCTCGCGACGGCACGCGGCTGAACGGCGCGCCGGGCTTTTCGCCCAATTTGTCCACCAGCGCCCGAATGCGCTCGATGCACGATGCGTCATCCGGCTCGCGAAAATCCACAGTGCCGCTGATGGCGGCATGGGTCACGGCGCCGCCCAGTTCCTCCGCGGAAACTTTTTGCCCGATGGCCGCCTGCACCAGCGCCGGCCCGGCCAGAAACAATCCGCTGCCTTCCGTCATCAGAATGTGATCGCACATCACCGGCAGGTAGGCTCCGCCCGCCACGCACATGCCCATGATGGCCGTGATCTGCGGAATTCCCGCGGCGCTCATCACTGCGTTATGGCGGAAGACGCGGCCGAAATCGTCCGTGTCGGGGAAGACGTCTTCCTGAAGCGGCAGAAACACGCCCGCTGAATCCACCAGATAGATCACCGGAATCCGGTTCTCCATGGCGATGTGCTGGGCGCGAATCACTTTTTTCGCGGTCAGCGGGAAGAACGCTCCGGCTTTGACCGTCGCGTCATTGGCGATGATCATCACCAGCCGTTTCGCCACCCTTGCCAGGCCGGTCACCACGCCGGCGGCCGGCGCGCCGCCCCATTCCTCGTACATTTCATGCGCGGCGTAAAGCCCAAGTTCAAAGAATTCGCTTTTGGGGTCGATGAGTTTTGCGATGCGTTCCCGCGCCGTCATCCGGCCCTTCTTGTGTTGCGACTCGATGCCTTTCTTGCCGCCACCCTCGCGAATCTTTTCTTCCTCGTTCAGGATCTGGCCAACCAGATCCTTCATGCGGTGGGTGTTCGCGGCAAAGCTTTTGGATGATGCGTCAGCGTGCGTGGGGATTTTGCTCAATCGGCCGGCCTCAGTTCAGATTGCGAGAATGTGCTTCACAACAACTTGCGCCTCAGACTTTTTGCCTAGCGTGCTCGCGGATGAATTCCGCGATGGCCTCGGTCGAAGCTCCGGGCTGGAAAACGGCGGCGACTCCCGCTTCCTTCAACCGCGGAATATCTTCGTCCGGAATAATTCCGCCCACGATCAGCAGCACGTCGCTCTGTTCCTGCGCGCGCAGGAGTTCGGCGATGCGCGGAACAATCGTATTGTGCGCGCCGGAAAGTATCGAGAGCCCGACGGCATCCACGTCTTCCTGCAGCGCGGCCGTGGCGATCTGCTCCGGCGTCTGGCGAAGGCCGGTGTAAATCACTTCCATGCCGGCATCGCGCAGCGCCCGCGCCACGATTTTGGCGCCGCGGTCGTGGCCGTCAAGGCCCGGCTTCGCAACCAACACGCGGATTCTGCGGTCAGGCATTTCGATTTTCCCTCTGCGTAGTCTGTGGTGAAGGCACGGCTCTTACCGGAAGATCTTCGCGCAGCGCCGGGAGCCCATTGCACTGGCCTTCAACATTCGACCTTCGACTCTCAACTCTCGACTGATTCTACCGGAACGCCGGCTCTTCGTAAGTTCCAAACACGCGCCGCAGCACGTCGCACATTTCGCCCAGCGTCGAGTAGGCGCGGACGGCGTTCAAAATCGAGGGCATCAGGTTTTCTTCGGTCCCTGCGGCCGCCGCCAGAGCTTCGAGCGTTTTCTCCACTTTTCGGTTGTCGCGTTTCTTGCGCAACTCGCCGAGCTTTTGACGCTGGTCGCGCGCCACGCTCTCATCAATCTGCAGCAGGTCAACCGGCCGTTTATCCTCGCTCACAAAATCGTTCACGCCGACGATGATCTTCTCCTTGCGCTCGATAGCCTGCTGGTAAGCGTACGCCGCGTTATGGATTTCGCGTTGCGGATAGCCGCGTTCGATGGCTTCGACCATGCCGCCCAGCGCGTCGATCTTTTCGATGTAATCCATCGCGGCGCGCTCCGTCTCAAGCGTCAGCCGCTCGACAAAATAGGACCCGGCCAGCGGGTCGGCGACGTTCGCCACGCCCGATTCGTGCGCGATCACCTGTTGCGTGCGCAGGGCAATCGTCGCGGCATGTTCGGTCGGCAGCGCCCACGCTTCATCGAGCGAATTCGTGTGCAGCGATTGCGTTCCGCCCAGCACGCCCGCCAGCGCCTGCACGGTTGTCCTCACTACGTTGTTGTACGGCTGCTGCGCCGTCAGCGAGCATCCGGCCGTCTGCGTGTGGAAGCGGCACATCCACGAGCGCGGATTCTTCGCGCCGAACCGTTCGCGCATGATGTGCGCCCAGATTTTTCGCGCCGCGCGGTACTTGGCGATTTCTTCAAAAAGATCGTTGTGCGAATTGAAAAAGAAGCTCAACCGCGGCGCAAAATCATCCACAGCAAGTCCCGCGCGCAGCGCCCAATCCACGTATTCGATTCCGTCTCTCAGCGTGAACGCCAGTTCCTGCACGGCCGTTGAGCCTGCCTCGCGAATGTGATAGCCGGAAATGGAAATCGGGTTCCAACGTGGCGTTTCCCGCGCGCTGAAGACAATCGTGTCCGTCACCAGCCGCATCGAAGGCTTGGGCGGAAAGATGTATTCCTTCTGCGCGATGTATTCCTTCAGAATATCGTTCTGCGTCGTGCCGGAAATCTTCTTCCAGTCGGCGCCCGACTTTTCCGCCACCACCAGGTACATCGCCCAGATCATGGCGGCGGGCGAATTGATGGTCATGGAAGTCGTCACCTGTTCCAGCGGCAGGCCGCGCAGCAGCGTTTCCATGTCTTCCAGCGAGCTGACCGCCACGCCGCACTTGCCGACTTCACCCTCGGCCAGCGCATGATCCGCGTCGTAACCCATCAGCGTGGGCAAATCGAAGGCGATGGAAAGCCCCGTTTGCCCCTGCTCAAGCAGATAATGCAGGCGGTGATTGGTGTCCTCGGGCGTGCCGAATCCCGAAAACTGCCGCATCGTCCAAAGCTTGCCGCGGTACATCGTGCGGTGGATGCCGCGCGTGTACGGAAACTCGCCGGGGTCGCCCAGTTCGCGCGCGTAATCGAACCCTTCAAGATTTTCGCGCGTGTAAAGGCGCTCCACTTCGACGCCGGAAGTTGTAGTGAACTTCGGCATGCGCTCGGGCATTTTTTTGAGCGACGGTTCGAGCGTTTGGCGCTCCCAGCGGCGCTGGCCGTCCGCAACTTGCCGGCTTTCGATTTCCGCCCGGCCGCGCGGCTTTTCGCGGTCTTCCGACTGCGCGCTGGATTTGGTTGATTTCGCCATCTGGCTGAATCTTAGGGCAGGGCAAAAGTGAAGTCAAACCGGTAGCCTCTTGACATTGTTAACTTATATGATATCATATCCAAGTTGGTCACAGAGGCCGCTCTGCCGCTTTGAGACGGCGGCCGGCAGCGGGAAATAAGAGAAGGAATCTGAGCTTCGTGACCGCAATAGTCAAAGTGCACGGAAGCCTTGTTAAATAAGGCAAAAATGCATGTCGCTCTCCGCAAATGCGCGCCAAAAGTGCTGTTTTGCGCACCCGCGAAATCGCGCCAAACCCGCTCCAGTAGCGGCTCCCGCGCAGGTCGAAAGGCTGAAATTGCGCAAAATAAAACAATCTTTGTTTTACGAACGAAGCCGTTAACTTATTGAAAACAAAGGGTCGGCACTCAAAACGAACCCGAACGAACCCGAACGAACCCGATTGAAGACGCTCCCCGCTCTCTGCGTCTCTGCGGTCGGCTTTTCATCCTCGGAGATCGCTGAGTAAGCGGACCAACGCACGAGCCGTTTCCCATTCTGAAACTCCGGCCCCACCCGCGGTGTCCATAAAGAGGGTGATCGAGAACGCATGCGGCCTTTGTCGCCGCGCGAAGGCGAAACCTGGCATCATAATCTCCGAAGGAATTCCATCGTATGCCCGTGAGGAGGGACGTATGCGCAAGCTGCTTGGAGCAAGCTTCCTGGTCCTGATGTGTTTCGCAATTCCGGCCTTCGCCCAGAAATCCGGCACGAAGGCGCCGGCTTCGAATGTCGCGCAGAGCGCGTTGCCGGTAACCCGGGTTGTGCTTTACAAAAACGGCATCGGCTACTTTGAGCATTCGGCCAAGGTCGAAGGCTCCGAGGATTTGCACATTGATTTCACCACCGGCCAGTTGAATGACGTGCTGGCTTCACTCACCGCAACCGACCTGGGTGACGGGCACGTGACCAGTGTGCGATTCAATTCGATTGCGCCGCTCAGCCAGCGTCTGCGGGCGCTGCACTTGCCGCTTGGCGCAAACACCACGCGGCAGCAATTTCTGGATGCGCTGCGTGGCACGCGCGTTGAAATCGAAAGCGGATCGGCGAGCGTCACTGGCAAGGTGTTGAGCGTGGAAAGCGTCACCCGAACCATCGGCACCGGGCCGCAATCCGAACAAGTGCTGGTGCTTTCGGTCGTCACTGATGACGGCGCGTTTCGCAGCTTCGATCTCGGTCCCGGCGTCTCCGTGCGCATCGCCAATCACGAACTCGAAGGCGACATCTCGCAGTATCTTGACCTGATCGGCAGCGAACGCGCCGCCGACGTTCGCCGCATGACCATTACCGACGACGGCACGGGCGAGCGCACGGTTTATGTGAGCTACATCAGCGAAGTGCCGGTTTGGAAAAGCAGCTACCGCATTCTGCTCACGGCCGGCGAAAAGCCGCTGATTCAGGGCTGGGCCATCGTGGACAACACGCTGGGCGAGGATTGGAACAACATCCAGCTATCGCTAGTGAGCGGCGCGCCGCAGTCCTTCATTGAAAATCTCGCCGTGCCCTACTATCTCCAGCGGCCCGTTGTTCCGCTCCCGCATTCGGTTTTGCTCACGCCGCAAACGCACGAGGAAGCACTTGAGTCGTACGCGAAGATCGCTCCTGGAGTGGTCGGCGGCGTGGCAAGCGGGGCGCTGGGCGGACTGCAGGGGGGTACGGCAAGCCTGCAGGGTAGAGTGACGGACGCGACCGGCGCAGCCATCGCCGGTGCGCAGGTGACGGTGACGAGCAACCTTACCGGAGCCTCGCGAACAATCAGGACTGACGATGACGGCCGGTACTCGTTCTCTGGTCTTCCACAGGGCAGCTACAAGATTGTGATCAGGTCGCTAGGCTTTAACAATTTCGAAAGCGGTGGAAATTACCTTTACTCCAACAGGACGGCCGAAGCGAACGCGACGCTCAGGGTAGGAAGCGTGGCGCAGACGGTCGAGGTTCGGGCTGCGGCCATGCCTGCGGCGCCGCCTTCGCCCGCCTTTCTAGCTCAAAAGATTGAAAGCGAGCAGCCGCAAGCCACAGGCCGCGGAGTGGCCGAGCTCTTTGAATACGACATCAAAAATCGAGTGACGATCGGCCGCAATCAATCGGCGCTGGTGCCGATTCTGCAATCGCGCCTCGACGCGGAGAAAGTCACGCTCTGGAACGCGAACGAAACCGTCCCGCTGCGCGCGCTCTGGCTTTCGAACACGACCGGCCTTACGCTCGACGCCGGAACTTTCAACGTGATTGATGACGGAACTTTTGCCGGCGAAGGTTTGTTTGACACGATCCGCGACGGCGACAAGCGCCTGGTTTCCTACGCCGCCGATCCCGCCGTTCAGGTTTCAACCAAGCAAGGCTCGTCGCTTGAGCCGGTCACGCGCATCGTGATTGCCAAGGGCCTGATGACCACCACGCGCGAGGAGCGCTCGACGGAAACCTATCGCGTGAGCAATTCCGACACCAAGCCGCGAACGGTTGTGATCGAATCTCCCGTTCGCTCCGGTTGGAAACTTTCCGGCGAAGCGAAGCCGGACGAAACCACGGCGGATTACTATCGGTTCAAGGTCGATGTGAAGCCCAAGGAAAGCTCGAAGCTCGTGGTGGAACAGGTGCGCCATGAATACAGCCAGACCGAATTGACGAATCTGACCAGCAACGACGTGGTGCTGCTGGTGCGGCAAAAGACCTTGACGCCGCAAATGGAAGCGGCGTTCCGCAAAATTCTGGCCCAGAAAACAGCGCTGGCCGCAATCGATGACCAGATCCAGTCGCGCCAGAGGGATATTCAGAACATCTCGAACGATCAGACCCGCATTCGCGAAAACATGAAGGCGCTCAAGGGCGGCACGGAGGAAAAGCAGTTGCTCGCGCGCTACGTCCGCGAGCTGAATTCGCAGGAAGACCGACTCGCGGCACTGCGCAGCCAGATCGCGGGGCTCAAAACGAAACGCGACGCGGCCGCCGCCGAACTCGACCGCACCATCGAGGGCATCAGCATGGACCAGACGTTCTGAGCGGGAGTCCGTGAGGTGTCGAGGTCTGGCAAGGGCAACTCACGGCACATTTGTCTGTTGCTCCTGGGTGCTTTCTTTGCTATCTGCGATCGCTTCCCGTTGTCCCGCTTTTTTCTGCTCCCTTGAGTCTGCGAACAGCGGCATGCTGGCGACGAAAATTCCGGCAATCAACAGGTACAACAGAATTTGCATGTCCATAGCTCCTCCCTTCGCGGGGCACTTTGCCGGAAGGGCGGGGCAGCGTCAATAAAGGCGGAATAGATAAATTGTGAAGGATTGATAGAGCGCTAACTCGTTGAGGCGCAAGGGTTGACAGCAAGTTGTGAATGGCCGATACTGCGCGAATAATCCGCTTGGGGCGAATTTAAATTGCCAACCGGAATCATTCAATTCGACGAATTTGAGCTCGACCTCAGCCGTTATGCGCTCACGCGGCGCGGGCAACCGGTGAAGCTCGAAAAGACGCCGATGGAATTGCTCATTCTGTTGGCCGAGCGCGAGGGCCGGCTGGTGACGCGCGAGGAAATTATCGCGCGGCTCTGGGGTGAGGATGTCTTCGTGGACACTCGCCAGGGAATCAACACCGCCATCCGAAAGATCCGGATCGCCCTTCGTGATGATCCCGACGAGCCGCGTGTGGTGGAAACCGTCTTCGGCAAAGGCTACCGGCTGGCTTCGCCGGTTGTCATCAAAAGCCCCGACGCGCCGGCTGCGGCTCCGGTGGTTGAGGAACCGGCGGATGGAACTGCAGCGCGCCAGGCAGAACTGACGGCTTCGGCAGCGAGCGGGACCGTTGAGGAAAGCGGCGCGCAAATCAATTCATCGCTCGCGCGCGGTCTATTTCTCCTGATTCAGGTCTGGTATCTGTTTCTCTACGGGCTGGTCTTTGAACACATGCAGAGAATCGGCGGGCTGCCGGGCGTGCCTCGCGCCGTGCCCCAAGTGGCGCTGATCACCGGGCTGGTGGGCGCTTCCGCGCACATCTATCTGATGTTCGCGGTGGCGTTCAAATATCACGGCGCGGGAAAACTGTTCAGGCAGATGTTTCCCGCCCTGCTGGTCCTGGACCTTCTCTGGGCGGGCTCGCCTTTGCTGCTTTTCAGCAAGCTGGGGTTTGTGACGATTCTTCTGGTCGCGCCGCTCGCCTTCCTGCCTTTTTCCCAACGGACAGTAATGAAATGGGCCTATCCCCGAGCGTTGACTCCCGTGCCCACTTCTTCCTGACCCTGTTTCAGGCACTTTCGTCCGCACTCAGGTCTTCCACGGTCTTCCGCTTCAAGGATGCTGCGGCGAAATCGGTGTCCCGGGAATATTGGGCATTCGCGTTACCTGACCTGATTTCGCTTCGTCGAGCTGAACGCCGTACCTTTCCAGCGTCGTCCCGGTCGCCTGGTAGAACTGGACCAGCGATTTGGCATAATTATTATGCGCTTGCGTCTCATTCCCCAGCGCGGCGATGTATTGTTCCTCGGTCAAGATCACGTTCAGCGTGGTGGACTCGCCGAGTTCAAATTTCTTGCGTTCGTCGTCGAGTGTTTCCTTCGCCAGAGCCGCTGCCTTTTTGGCGGCGTCGATTTGGGCTTTGGCTTGGGCGACGGCGATCTCGGCATTGCGAACATCCTGATCAATGGTGTTCTTGGTGGATTGCATCTGCTCGTGGAGCATCCGGTCCTGTAGCAAGGCCGTGGCCATGTCCGCCTGGGCGGAGCGGTTACGAAGCGGAATGGTCAGCGACAGTCCGACGGAGTAGTTCGGGTAATCGTTGTGCAGCGCCTGGGATAACGAATCGGTAAATCCACCCGGCGTTGTGCCCGTCAGATTGCCGTTGGCGTCGCGGATCAGCCGGACGCCGGAGAGACCGGTCGGAGAATAGGTGGCGAAGAAGTCGAGCGACGGCAGCAGGGCATTGCGCGCCTGCTGAATCGTGATGTCCTGGTTGCGGATGTTGATTTGCGCCTGTGTGACCTCCGGACGTTTTGCCTCCGCCTGCTTGATGGCCTCATCGAGCGGTGGAACGTCGTCGGGCTGAGGGTTCGGCAGGTTGGTGGTGGCGTCAATCGTGGCGTGCTCGAGGGCGCCATCCACGTGCTTGGAGATGGCGGTCTTCAGCGTCTCCTGTTCCTGGAGATAGGTGGTTTCCGCAACCACCAGGTTTTGCTGGTCGGTGGCCACTTGCGATTCCGCCCGGACCACTTCCAGCGGAGCCAGCGTTCCAATCTCAACCTGCTTCTTGTCGTCGCTGAGGAGCTTCTGGTCGTAGGCCAGGGCCTGCTTTGCCACCTCCACGTTCTGCTTGTCGTAAAGCAGCGTCCAGTAAAGATTGAGGACGTTTGAAATCGTGGTGATGACCTGCTGGCGGAAATTAGAGTTGGCCATGCCGACGTCATTCTTGGCGATGCGAATGAAACGGGCATTGGCGCGGTAACCGAAACCGTTCAGCAGTTTTTGGTTAAAGCCGATGGTCAGGCCTGTCGGGACCTCTGGATTAAAGAGCGTGAACCCGGAAGTTGTGGACTGGCGAAAACCCGAAAGCGCGACCACGTAACTCGTGCCGGTCAGGAAGCCCTGCCCGAAGAAGGTCGACATGCTGGTCGTGTGTGTAGTCACGGTAGGAACGCCGGTCACGACCAGGGAGTTCAACGGCGTCGTGGTCTGATTCAATCCAAAGCTGACGCCGGCGAACGGGTCGCAGCAACTGACTGACGAAGTCTGGACCGCTCCGCCGCCGCCCGAGATGCCGCCCGCTCCTCCTGTGCCGCCGCCGCCCCCTCCGGCGCCGCTGGCGCCGAACGCCGTGACGCCGCCGAACAACGCCGGGTTTACTCCGCGCGTTGAGCCGCCCGCCCGGGTTCGCAGCAGATCGGTCTGCGCATACGCAAGGCTGTAACGGGCGACGTCAATGTCCAGATTGTTCTGGAGCGCCAAGGTGATCGCGTCCTGAACCGAAAGCTCCAACTTGCCGTCCTGCAGCAGCGACGTCAAAAGCTGCGAGTTCGTCATGTTGGGCTCGGGCACCATCCGGGCCGTATAAGGATTCAAGATGTCCGGGAACCAAGAGGACCGCTCGTAATCGGGAGCAAGAGCCGGATTAGCCGACTTGAATTGACTTGAGGGCTGCGCTTGGGCAAACAGAACAGGGCATTGCACAGCAAGCAATAGGACGGCCACCAGGGCCAGTTGTCTTCCATTTAGGAATCTCAATTCTTCCTCCACCGTAAGTTTCACTTCCGTTTCCGCGCCATGTTCTTACGTACGTAACCCTTACACCTGGGGTTTCATCAATCCCATCTGCCCGCTGCTTCCGCGCGCGAGGAATCGCTCCCTCCCCATCCGCTCTTCGCCCGCCAGGCACTCATCGTTGAAGGCGTCGCAATCCCGAGATTTTAGCATTCGGAGAATGAAAGTGTCAAACAAGCGTTTGAATCCAGCGCGAAACGGCCCGCAGCACGGCAGTGCGCCTGCACCCTCAAGCCTCTATGTACCGCAAGCCGCGGGCCACACTTCACGCCCGCCGAGTTCAATAGAATGTGCAGGTTCGATGGCCGGTCTGCCGCGAGGAACTGCTGTCGGCTGTTCGTTTTTGCAAACGGGGCGTTCGGAAGCGGACATATCGCCGCCGGTTGCGGTGCAGCGCGCCTCCGCTATAATGTTGCAGCAATCGGCAATCAGGAACTGTGTGATGCGCAACCTCAAGCTGGTCATCGCCTACGATGGGACGGATTTTTACGGCTGGCAGCGCCAGCCCGATCTTCCCACCGTGCAGTCGCTTCTTGAAGCCTCCGTTCAAAAGGTGATTGACGAAGCAGTCGTGATTCACGGTTCCGGCCGGACTGACGCCGGCGTGCATGCCTCCGGGCAGGTGGCCAATTTCAAAACCTCCCGCCGGATTCCATGCTCGAACCTGAAAGTGGCGCTGAATCGCGCTCTGCCGCCCACGGTGCGAGTCCGCCGCGTGGAGGAAGCGCCGGAAGACTTTCACGCTCGTTACAGCGTTCGCTCAAAGACTTACCGCTATCGAATCCTGCAGGCTGCTGTTTGTCCTCCCTTCCTTTGGCGGTTCGTTTGTCAGGACCATCGACGGCTCGATGCCGGCAGCATGTCCCGCGCCGCAGCCGCCGTCGAGGGCGAGCACGATTTCACATCCTTCGCGGCGGCGGAAGAAGATAGCGACGCAACGGCGAAAGGATCGAAAGTTCGGACGGTTTTCAGTTCAAAGATTCACGCGAGGCCGGAACTGCGGCTGTTGACATTCGAAATCCGCGGCAGTGGGTTTCTTCACCACATGGTGCGGAACATCGCGGGAACGCTATTGGAAATCGGCGCCGGAAAGCGCCCGGCGGAAGACATGGTCCGAATCCTCGCTGCACGCGACCGCAGCCAGGCCGGGCCCACTGCTCCGGCCCGCGGTCTCTGCCTTGTGCGTGTCGAGTACTGACTGAAAAGCTGCTTGCAATCCGCCTTTCATGCCTTCCTTCCTGCGCGGGTTCAGGCTTAGACTTGCCGTTTGCCATCCGGTAGAATAAGGGCTGGCGAAAGGCAACCGTGCCTCTCACAAACGATCTTGTTTACGACTGGAATCGCCTGGATGGGCCGGAGCTTGCGCGGGCGCATCCGCCCATGCTGGATGATGAAACGCTGCGTGACGGCCTGCAGTCGCCTTCCGTTCTCGATCCCTCCATCGAAAAGAAAATCGAAATCCTCCATTTGATGGAAGCGCTGGGAATCGATTCCGTGAATCTCGGGCTGCCGGGCGCGGGTCCGAGGGCTCGCTCGGACGTGGAACGGCTGGCGCAGGAGATTGCCGCGTCCCGGCTTCGAATCCGGCCCAACTGCGCCGCCCGCACCGTGGAGTCCGACATTAGTCCCATCGCGGATGTCGTGCAGGCCACGGGGGTAGAAATCGAAGCCGCCACCTTTCTCGGGTCAAGCCCCATCCGGCAGTACACTGAGGGATGGGATCTCGATTTTCTCCTGCGCACCACTGAACGGGCCGTAAAATTCGCTCGCTCGCTCGGCCTTCCCGTCATGTACGTTACTGAAGACACCACTCGCGCCCGGCCGGACACTGTCCGCCGGCTTTATACAGCCGCCATTGAGGCCGGAGCCTCCGCCATCGTCGTTTGCGATACGGTCGGCCATGCCACGCCGCGCGGCGTTCGCGCTCTGGTCCGATTTGTTCGCGAGGAAGTCGTTGCGCCCGCGGGCGGCAGGATTCGTGTGGATTGGCATGGCCATTCCGATCGTGGCCTGGGCGTGGCGAATTCACTGGCCGCGCTCGAAGCCGGAGCCGATCAGGTACATGGCGCGGCGCTGGGCATCGGGGAGCGTGTGGGCAACACGCCGCTCGATCAGCTTCTGGTGAACCTGAAACTGATGGGAGCGATAGACCGCGACCTGACCCGCCTCAAGGATTACTGCCGCGTCGTCTCGGAGGCCGTGGGAGTTTCTATTCCGCCCAATTACCCCGTTGTCGGCTCGGACGCCTTCCGCACCGCCACGGGCGTCCATGCCGCCGCCGTCATCAAGGCCTTTCACAAGAAGGATACGGACCTCGCTAATCAGGTATATTCAGGCGTTCCTTCCAACTGGTTTGGTCTGGAGCAGACGATAGAAATCGGGCCCATGAGCGGCAAATCGAACGTGATTTTCTGGCTCGAGCGCCGCGGCATCAAGCCCAGCGACGAACTGGTTGAAAAGATCTTCAACCGCGCCAAACAGTCCGATCGCCTTCTGACCGAGAGTGAAATTCTCGCGCTCTGCGGCCAGACCCGCCATCAGGATTAGAATCTCCCCGGCATTTCGTCTTTCCAATAAAAATCTCACCAGCGGATGACGGTTTTCCCGCCGTTTTTGCGCAATGCAAGTTGAAAAGGGGACGTAGTCATATCCGGCCCTCGGCGCACAGCCTTCTTTCGCGAAGGTCAAGGCTGCCGGCAGGAGGGCGATGAGTATTGGGATACAGCCTTTCCCGATGTATGGATGAGGGTAGAGAAATTCTGCGCCCCCACAACTGAAGAAATCGCACCAGTGAACCGAGGGGATGTAATCGGGCAGACCCCGCCCAAGGAGGGAACGATGAATAGGACTTACGGAATCAACCCAGCGGCAACCGGTAGCAATTTCGACTTTTCACCCGGCCCGGCGACCGCCGCAAACAGCACTCTGCGGCCAGCGTGCCAGTTGGCCTGCACTTGGCCGGCAGTCTGTCTGGTTCTTGCGCTGGGGCTGATTGCGATGCTCGTCCCTTCCAGTGCGCGGGCGCAGACCGAGACCTTGCTCCATGTTTTTGCGGGCCCGAGCACGGGCGGAACCGGCTCCGATGGCTCAGATCCTCTTGAAGGCCTGGTCATGGATTCCTCCGGCAACCTTTTCGGCACCACCAGTCAGGGCGGTGACTTCGGGTACGGAACCGTCTATGAGCTGGTCAACTCTTCCGGCACTTATACGGAAAAAATCCTGCACAGTTTTTCCGACGCAAGCGGCGACGGGGCAAGCCCCATGTACTCAAAGTTGGTAATCGATTCCTCCGGCAATCTTTTCGGGACCACCGAGGCTGGCGGCGCCAACGGGATGGGAACCGTCTTTGAGATGGTGAATTCCTCCGGAACCTATACCGAAAAGGTCCTCTACAGCTTCCTTCTTACGAACGACGGCCAGTTTCCTTACGCCGGGCTGGTCATGGATTCATCCGGGAATCTGTTCGGCACCACTCCCTTTGGCGGCACGGACATAGCCGGAACCGTTTTCGAGCTCGTCAACTCCTCCGGAACCTACACGGAAAAAATCCTCTACAACTTTACGGGCATCAGTGGAGACGGCAGCAGCCCTTTCGCGGGCCTCCTGATCGATTCGTCGGGCAATCTTTACGGAGTTACTGAAACCGGCGGCGCGAACACGCAAGGGATGGTCTTCGAGCTTGTGAACAAATCGGGGACCTATACGGAGAAAGCGCTTTTCAGCTTTCCGAGCTCATTCGCCGATGGCACCACCCACGACAAAGGCCTGGTGATGGACGCCTCGGGCGACCTTTTCGGCACCACCTTGACCGGCGGGAGCAACAAGGTTGATTCAGGTGTGGTATACGAACTTGTGCCCGGCAGCGGGACGTACACAGAAAAGGTCCTTTACACCTTTACCGACGCGAACGGTGACGGCGGAGGTCCCTACGCGCCTCTGATCATCGACTCCTCGGGAAATCTCTACGGCACCACCGAGTCCGGTGGCACTTCGTTTCAGGGGACCGTGTTTGAGCTGGTAAATTCGTCGGGAACTTATACCGAGAAAGTCCTCTACAGCTTTACCGGAACAAACGGCGACGCAACTCCCTATTCGACGTTGCTTATGGACACCTCCGGCAACCTCTACGGGACGACGAGCGGCGTCGGAGTAAAGGCCAACGGGACGGTGTTCGAAATCCAGTCCGGCCCGGGCGCACCGGTGACCTCGCTTTCCGCCACCCAGCTCGATTTCGGGTCGATCAACCAGGGCTCAGCGAGCTCGCCGATGACGATCACCATGACCAACATCGGCGGCGGCAACCTGACGTTCAGCGCCGGCGCCGTAACGATCTCCGGCACGGACCACAGCGACTTCTCCATTAGCACAGATACCTGCAGCGGGGCAACGATTTTACCCACCAAGACGTGCTCCGTGAGCATTGTTTTCACTCCCTCAACTTCATCGAGCGAATCCGGGCTCATCAATTTTGCTGATAATGCCGCCGGCAGTCCTCAGGCAGCGCATCTAATCGGCTCGGGCGTTGCTGCGGCGCCAACGGTAACTCTTACTCCGGCCAGCCTGACATTCACCTCGCAAACGATGGGAACGACCAGCGCGGCGCAGACTGTAACGCTCAAGAACACGGGCACCGCGTCGCTCTCTATTACGAGCATTTCCGTCGGCACAAATTTCGGCGAGACCAACACTTGCGGTTCGAGCGTCGCCGCCGGTTCCACTTGCACGATCAGCGTGGCGTTCAAACCCACGGCCACAGGCACCCTGACCGGCTCTCTCTCGGTTGCCGACAACGCCGCTGGAAGCCCGCAGTCTGTGGGCCTGAGCGGCACAGGCCTCGCCGCTCCGGCGGTTACGCTGTCTCCGTTGAGCCTCACCTTTTCCTCGCTGGCGGTCGGCGCAACCAGCACGGCCCAGACGATTACGCTGACCAACAGCGGCGGCTCCAATCTGACGTTCTCTGTGGGCGCACTGACGCTTTCCGGCGCGAATGCCGCGGACTTCGCCCTTTCGGCAGACACTTGCAGCGGCAAATCGGTTGCGCCAAACGGTACCTGCTCAGTAAGCGTCACGTTCAAGCCCTCGAAAGCGGGAAGTGAAACCGCGACGCTCGATATCGCTGACAATGCTCCCAACAGCCCGCAAACCGAGAGTTTGACCGGAACCGGAATCGCCCCGGCAGTCACGCTGTCTCCGGCGACCCTCACCTTCACTTCCCAAGCTGAGGGCACGACGAGCACAGCTCAAACGATTACGCTGACCAACAGCGGCAGCGCCAACCTGACGTTCGGCGCCGGCGCCGTGACGTTCTCCGGTACGAATGCCGCGGACTTCGCTGTTGCAGCGGACAGTTGCAGCGGCAAATCGGTCGCGCCAAACGGCACCTGCTCAGTCGGCGTCACCTTCACACCTTCGGCAGCGGGCAGCGAAAGCGCTACGCTTGATGTCGCCGACAATGCTCCCAACAGCGCGCAGACGGCGAGTTTGAGCGGCACCGGAGTCGCTCCTGATTTCAGTGTCGTGGCGAGCGGAGCTTCCAGCGCCACGGTATCGGCGGGAAGCAGCGCCACCTACTCACTGAACATTGCTCCCTCCGCCGGATTTAGCCAGGCCGTTGCCCTGGCCTGCACGGGAGCCCCGTCCAAAACCACGTGCACTGTGACTCCGGCTTCGCTCACGCTCGACGGTTCAACCACGGCGACCGCATCGGTATCGGTTGCGACGACGGCGGCCTCAGCAGTGCCGCCCATTCCGCAACTCCCGACAATTCCTCGCGGCTGGCTTGGATTGATTCTGCTGGGCATTCCGGCAATCCTGCTGGCAACGTGGCGTCGAATGGCCCAGGCGCCGGGTGCTAATGGGAAACGAGCACCCTGGCGGCCAATCACGGCCACAGCCGGCCTGTTGCTCGCCATTGCCCTGACGGCATCGTGCGGCGGCGGAGGAAGCCAAAAGACGCAAACTATTCCCGGGACGCCGGCGGGCACTTACACGCTGACGGTCACCGGAACCTCCGGGTCACTCTCCCACGCGGCCAAGCTTACTTTGACCGTACAGTAACGGCCTTTGCATGGGTCGGCCGATTTGCTCGGGATCAGGCCAAGAAAGGAACGTGAAGGAATGCTGGAGGCAAACGTGAAAAGACTGGCGAATCCGTGGGTTCTGATTTTCGTTCTGGCACTCGGGATGGCGACGCAGGCAAGCTATGCTCAATCGCTTTCCAGCGCGCTGGGTGCGGGCGACATGAGCGGCCTCAAGAAGTTTTCCGATTGCCACAATCCTGTCATGGGCTATCGCGAAAAGCTGATCGCCGATCGCCTTGACGCCAAGCTTGCGGTTTCCACCGCCCTCAGCCAGAAGGAGCGTGACATCTGGGCGGCCGACATCAAGGCTCTGCGCCAGGTGGACTATGCGCACCCCTACAAGCCGCCGGATCCGAAGCAGCCTCAGCAATACATGCTGGGACTAACGGATCAGGAACAGACTGCCATCAACAGCATGAATACGCACTTCGTGCAGGAGGTCAATCTGAAGTGCGAGCACAAATATGGCGGTGTGCTTCGCTATTCTCAGGGCGCCAGTATGGAAGGGCAGACCCGCTACGAAAATCAGTTGAAAAGCGATATGAAAACTCCGATTGATATTTCGACGGTTCCCGTTGGCCCGCTCCCCAGCCCGTTTCCCAAAACGCTGGCGGAAATTCATGCGGAAAGACGGGCGGCGCGCCAGGCCGAGGCGAAACGGCTGAACAGTTGCGGCGCCGATGCCACCAAAGGCTTGCGCCTGAAGATCATGGCGGACAAACTGCAGCAGAAATTCGACAGCAGCCAAGGATTGTCCGCCAAAGAACGTGCCGATTTCGAAGCGGACATCAAAGCAACGCGCGAAGCAGCCGCGAAGGGGCTTGAAGTCGTCCCGCCCGTCGATCCCGGCAATCCCACGCGGGCCATGCAGCGCCTGTCGTTTCAGGATCAGATGGATATCGCGACGGAATACTCGAAGAAATACATGGCCGTGATGCAAGGCTGCGCGAAGCATTGATTTGCCGCTTCACGGAATGCGCGGGCTGTCCTGACGCCGCGACGTGAAGAACCGCTCGGCGCGGGCCCATGGCGAAGCAGTCTCCGGATGGAGCCAGCCGAGCCCGTAAAGCGCATTCCTCCGTTCAGATCCCTCCAAGCACCCGAAATCGTCCCGTTTGTATTCAGGAATTTCCTGCCATGATTTCATTTTGGGATTAGGATGCTCCTTCTGGGAGGAATATCCTGAGTCGCCGAGTCAAAGCTGAAGCCTTGCTCGTAATCGTGACCTTCATCTGGGGGTCCACATTCGTTGTCGTGAAGGACGCGCTGGCGGACGCATCGCCCGTCTGGTTCATCGCCTTGCGCTTCGCCATCGCCGCTGTTCTTCTTTTTCTGCTCATGGCCCGCAGCGGCGTGGCCCGCAGCGCCATTCTGCCTGGAATCATCCTGGGAGTCTTCCTTTTCGGCGGATTCTTCCTGCAAACCTGGGGGCTCAAGGACACGACCCCTTCAAAGTGCGCCTTTATCACGGGATTCGCGGTCATTCTCGTCCCGGTCATTCTGATGGCGGGTGGTTCGCGGATGAAGAAGGCGAGCCTTGCGGGCGGCCTGCTCGGCCTGGCTGGACTCTATTTCCTGATTCTTCCGTCCGGCGTTTCCAATGTGAACATGGGTGATGCGCTTTCGCTCGCGTGCGCCGTCTCTTTTGCATTCCATATTGTCCTGGTGGGAAAGTACACTCGGCTGCATTCGTTCCTTCATCTCGTCCCCGTGCAGGTCTTGACGGCGGCCGTGCTCTCGTTCCTTTGTCTTCCGTTCGAGCCGGCAAGATTCATCCGCTGGACGCCGTGGCTGGCTTTCGCGATTGCGATTACGGGCGTGCTGGCCACGGCCTTCGCGTTTTCAGTCCAGAATTGGGCGCAGCGATTCACCCCCGCTGCGCACACCGCCCTGATTTTTGCGCTGGAGCCGGTCTTTGCCTTCCTGACTTCATTCGTGACGGGAAGCGAGCATTTGGGTGGAAAGATCATCCTGGGGTCGGCTCTTATTCTGTCTGGGATGATTATTTCAGAGCGCTGGGGCGGGACGGTCCCGTCGCCAGTCGAGGGCTGAATCAAGAAGGGAAGCGTTTTCCCATCGTCAATCCTATTGAAAATGGCCGGGCGTTGATTTGGTACATTTCATCCATGACGCGTTGGCGGGCTTGGACAGTGTATAATCAGGGGCATCACCATGGACGATCCGGTCATCCAGGAACCGGGTAGAGGGCAGGACATGCAATCCACGGCGCGGCGTTATGTTGCTCCGCTGGTCATCGCGGCGGCGCTGGGTGTCGGAATCCTGATTGGGATGCTCATTGCCCATGGTCTGCGCGGACCGCGGTTGGCGATCTTCGGCGGCGCCACCACTCTGCCTCCGCCGTCACCCGCACAACTTTCGAGTGCCTTTGCGGACGTCGTCCGGAAGGTTGAGCCGGCAGTCGTGAATATCGATACCGTCAGCGCTGTAAAACCGCACGGTCGAGACGACCCCAACGATCCATTCGGCGGCCTTTTCAATCGCTTCTTCCGCTTCGGGAATCCGAAAGTTCCTCCCCGGGGCTTTCCGCAGAAAAGCCTGGGGTCGGGCGTGATTCTGGACCGCAAGGGCTACATCCTGACCAACTACCATGTCATCACTCAGAGTTATCAGGACAAGCCCGTGGACCGCATTGACGTCTTCCTTTACGGCGACCAAGACGAGCACTATCGGGCGAAGGTTATCGGGACCGACAAGGCCACCGACCTGGCGGTCATCAAAATCAACGCCGGGAAGAACCTGCCGTACGCTTCGCTCGGAGATTCGAATTCGTTGGAAGTCGGCGATTGGGTGCTTGCCATCGGAAGCCCCTTTGGCCTGGAAGCAACCGTCACGGCGGGAATCATCAGCGCCAAGGAACGTTCGATCGAGCCGGGGCTGGCCGGTCAATTCAAGCGATATCTTCAGACGGATGCGGCCATCAATCCCGGAAACAGCGGCGGGCCGCTTGTCAATCTGGCCGGACAAGTGGTGGGTATCAACACGGCCATTGCGACCAACGGCGGTTCGAATGACGGCGTAGGATTTGCTATTCCCTCGAGCACGGTCCGGCACATTTACAATGAACTGGTCACCCAGGGAAGAGTCCGGCGCGGCGCCATTGGCATCTCGTTTCAGCCCAGCCAGCCGCCCGCATTGCTGAAGAGCTTCGGAGCCGACCACGGCGTCGTGGTGGATAGCGTCGAGCCGGACAGCCCGGCGGAACACGCGGGGCTCAAAATGGGTGACGTCATCCAGTCTATCAACGGAAAGGCGATCAAGAGCACGGACCAGCTTGTGGGGATCGTTGCCGGCAGCGATGTGGGAGCAAAGCTGCGAGTGGATTACTTGCGTGACGGGAAAAGCACTTCGGCCAGCGTACAAGTTGGAGATCGCAACAAGATCGTCGCGGCCAACGAGCCGGCGGGGCAATTCCAAAGGCAACGGAAGCCGTCCTCGGACAGTGAGGGAGTGCTCGGCGTCGATGTTCGCGCGCCCAAAGCTGATGAAACAAAAATGCTGGATGATTCACTTCAATTGAAAGGCCAGCAAGGCGTTGTGGTGGACTCGGTTGATCCCGACGGCTTTGCCGGAGATCTATCGATCGATCGCGGCGATGTGATACTGGCAATCAACCATCAGGATGTTCATTCGATGGATGATTTCAAAAAGCTGGAGAAAGGGTTGCACCCTGAGCAGGATGTTCTTCTGCTTGTGGCGCGCCGCTCGGGCCGGGGTTACGTGACACTTTTCCTGGCCGAGCGTCTTCCTTGAGGAATAGATCGAATTGATTTCTAAACAACGCCACCTTGCAAACTGGGTCCTGGCCATCATCGCGGGATTCTCTCTCCTTTTCAATTTGCCTGCCTCGGCTCAATCTCGGAAGCGGTCCCGAACCCATCACCACCGCGCGCGCCGGCCTGCGGCGCACAAGACGGTCCGGCACAGCCGTCGCCACCGCGTTGCAAGACGCCGGGTTTCAAGGCGGCGCCGCGCACGAGCCCGAAGAAGAAGGATTCATCTTTCTGATCAGCGTGTGACCGAAATCCAGCAGGCGCTTGCCAAGGCTGGGTACTTAAAGGGCAAGGTGGATGGGAAATGGGGCCCGGTGACGGCTGAGGCCATGCGCCGCTTTCAGCAAGCCAATGGCTTTGACGCGACTGGACTGCCGGAAGCGAAGACGCTCATGAAACTCGGCCTGGGTCCACATCCTCTGCCGCCCGCGTTGGATTCCACGGTCGCAAATTCCGGAGCGACGCAAGCCTCGGCCGACGCAGCGCCTTCCGCTTCCTCTCAGGACTCGGCGTCCAATAACCAGAACAAGAAATAATCAGGTGCCTCGATCACCTGCGGTCCGACTCTTTCATTCCGTGTCGATCTGTGCCCGTTGCAGACGATCGCTGTAATCAATGTAAACGGACTTCCACTCGGAATAGAAATCGATGGCGGATACTGCGGCCTCGCGATGGCCGTTGCCCGTTTGCTTTGTTCCGCCGAAGGGCAGATGAGTTTCCGCGCCGATGGTGGGAGCGTTGACATAGAAGATTCCGGTCTCCAGATCGCGCATAGCCTTGAAGGCCCGGTTGACGTCGCGAGTGTAAATTGCCGACGAAAGACCGTACACAATACCGTTCGCGATCTCGATGGCGTGATCGAGGCCGTCGCAGGGAATGACGGAAACGACCGGCCCGAAAATCTCCTCCTGCGCGACGCGCATTTTCGGGGCGCAATCCCCGAAGACGGTGGGAGCGAAAAACCATCCGCGATCAAAGCCGCTTCCCGAGAGCCGGTGCCCGCCGCAAAGGAGCTTGGCTCCCTCCTTCTTTCCGACCTCAATGTAATTCTCCACGGTCCGCAACTGGCTCTCATTGATGAGTGGACCGACCTGGATCGAGGAATCAAGGCCGTTGCCGACCCGCAGTTTTTGGGCGCGCTCAACCAGCCGGGCGATGAATTGTTTGTAAACGTCTTTGTGGACGACGAGGCGGCTGGTGGCCGTGCAGCGCTGGCCTGTTGTGCCGAAAGCGCCCCAGATTGCTCCTTCGATTGCGAGGTCGAGGTTCGCGTCTTCCATCACCATGATCACGTTCTTGCCGCCCATTTCCAGGCAAACGTGCTTAAAGGTGCCCGCGCATGCCTGGGCCACATCGCGTCCAATCTCGGAAGAGCCGGTGAAGGAAACGACTTTCACGCCAGGATGGCGCACCAAAGGCGCGCCGTTATCCGGACCGTATCCCGCGACCAGGTTCACGACACCGGGGGGAATCCCGGCCTCTTCCAGGACACTGACAAAATTCCAGGCGGAGAGCGGCGTGTCCTCGGCAGGTTTCAGAACCACCGTATTGCCGCAGATAAGCGCCGGCATCGATTTCCAGGCCGGGATGGCCATGGGAAAGTTCCAGGGAGTGATCAGGCCGCACACTCCAATCGGCGCCCGGACCGACATGCAGAATTTGTTGGGCAGTTCGGAAGTGGTAGTCTGGCCAAAAAGACGGCGGCCCTCGCCCGCCATGTAATTGGTCATGTCAATCGCTTCCTGGACGTCGCCCCGAGTTTCCTCCACTACCTTGCCCATTTCACGGGTCATTTGGCGTGCCAGTTCATCTTTTCTCTGTGCCAGAATTTGAGCGGCCTTGAAAAGCATTTCGCCGCGGCGCGGCGGAGGGACGAGCCGCCAGGATTTGTAGGCCTCGCGCGCTGCTGCGACGGCTTTTTCAATATCCTGGGCGCCCGATTTGGGAAAGAGACCGACCACGTCGTCGCGGTCCGCGGGATTGCGGTTCTCGAAGGTTCCGCCATCTGCGGCATCGAGCCAAACACCGCCGATGAAATTCTTGTAGACTTTTGGTGATGTCATTTGAATGGTCCTTTCGTTGCGAGTCCGGCAAGCGAAGGCGGGGCGGAAAGCGTTCCGGTTTCGTACAAAACGGCGAAGCACGACTATACCATCGCAGTGTGCACGCATCAACTTCCAGACAGAATTCGAGCGTAGCGCGGCGCAAACCGATGCAATCGTTGACAGAGATGAGCAAAGTCACTAAAATAGTTCAGGGTGGGTGTCTCTAATCATTTGAAAGCTATGGGGTTAGGGGCAAGTATGAGACTCGATTCAGAATTCGAAAGCCGGCAAAACGAGGTTTTGATCGCCATTCTCCGGCAGCATATTGGCACTGGCCTGCCGGTGGGTTCCAAGGCTGTCGCTCGCGAAGTCAGCGGAGCTCTGAGCCCGGCGACGATCCGGAACGTCATGGCGAAGCTGGAGCTGGATGGTTTTCTTTCGCATCCGCACACTTCCGCCGGGCGAATTCCAACCGAGAAGGCGTACCGGTTTTACGTCGAGCGCATCAAGGGCAGCGGGCGGCTTCCGCCTTCCATCGTCGAGTTCATTGAATCCGGTCTGCGGGCTGATGGCGTCCTTCCTGAGGATTTAATGCCACGAGTTTCGCACATGCTTTCCGAACTTTCGAATGGCGTGGGACTGGCACTTGGTCCGGCGCTGGAAGAGAAACTGCTTGAGCATATCAAGCTGGTCAAACTCCCCGAAGGAAGGATACTGGCCGTCCTTGTTTCCCGGCCAGACTTTGTGGAGAACAAAGTTGTGCGCCAGGAGGAAGAGGTTTCTCAGGAAGATCTGGACCGGGCGGCGCAATACTTGAATGGGGAGTTTCGGGGCTGGTCGCTTCGGGCGATCCGCCTGGAGCTGGCGAAACGGGCTGAAGAAGCCCGGGATGTTTTTGACGCGCTGCTGCGCGGCCTCTCGGGACTTTTGAGCGAAGGCGTTCTGGGCAGCGATGCGCCGGGGCCCTTGTTTGTCGAAGGCACGGCGAAAATTCTTTGCCAGCCTGAATTTGAAGATGCGGCGAAGATTCGTGAGCTTCTCGGCGCCTTTGAGGAAAAGGCAAAACTGATCAAGATTCTTGAATCCTGCCTGCAGTCGGCTGATGGAAGCGTTCAGGTGCTGATCGGGAATGAGAATCCGGCGGCCGCCATGCGGGATTGCGCCATCGTCATCGCGCCGCTTCGCTATCATTCGCGCATGGTCGGCGCGCTGGGAGTCGTGGGGCCGATTCGGATGGAATATGACCGGACCGTCCCGACCGTGGACTACGCGGCGCACGTCTGCAGCCGAATGCTCGACATCAACTGACGGCTTCCCCCTCGCAAAGCAAGCATGCTGGCAGAGGAATAGGCTTCAGCCCGTCAGCGACGGGCTGAGGGTACACAATTCCGAGGAATCTATACAATATGGACAGCCAGGAAAACGAACTCAAGAAGCAAACGAGCACAACAGCAGAGGAAACAGCGGCGGATGTTGCTGCCGCGGCGGACGGGGACTTGCCGGCAAATCTGCCCGAAGCGTACAGAAAGGTTCTGGCCGAAAAGCAGGAGCTTTTCGATCGCCTTCTGCGGAAACAGGCGGAGCTGGAAAACACGCGCAAGCGGCTGGAACGGGAACGGGAGGATTACCTTCACCACGCGGCGGCGGAGTTGATTCGCTCCCTTTTGCCAACCCTTGATTCGCTGGAGCGCGCGCTTCGCGTCCGGAACAAGGACGTTCCGAAAGAGTTCTATCAGGGACTCGAACTCATTCACCGCGACCTGCTCGACGTGCTTTCCCGGGCGGGCATGAAAGAGGTCTCGACGGAAGGTCAGGACTTCGATCCTCACTTCCATCAGGCGATTGAAACGGTTGAAAGCGAGCGGCATCGTGATCAGGAAATCGTGGAAGAGCTGCAGAAAGGTTACGTTTTCCGGAAGCGTCTTCTGCGTCCGGCTATCGTCAAAGTAGCGGTCGGGAAGGAAGACCAGTCGTCGGAAAACGACAAGGCGAAGAAATCGGGCCAGTAAAGGGATTCAGGAATCAAGTTCAGACGATTTTCGGGGATGTGCAGGCTCGGCGGTTGGGCCGGCAAGGGGTCAGTCGTTGAACGGAAAGCGTGATTACTATGAAGTTCTGGGCGTCGCGCGAGGCGCCACGGATCAGGAGTTGAAAAGCGCCTATCGCAAGCTGGCGATGCAGCACCATCCCGACCGCAATCCCACGAACACCGGCGAAGCTGAAGAGAAATTCAAGGAAATTACGGAAGCTTATGGCGTGCTGGCCGATCCTCAGAAGCGGGCGGCCTACGACCGATTTGGGTTTTCCGGTGTGAGCGGGAGCGGCGGAGGTGCCGCGCCCTGGCCGGACTTCTCCTCTACAGTCTTTTCCGATTTCGAGGATCTGTTCGGGACGTTTTTTGACCTTGGCGACGCTTTCGGGAGGCGGCGCGGCCGGCGAACCAGAGCCGAGCGCGGAGCGGACCTTCGCTACCCGCTGGAAATTTCCTTCGAAGAGGCCGCAAGGGGTCTGGAATCCAGAATCAAAATTCCCCGTGATGAAACATGCACGACCTGTCACGGGACCGGCGCAAAAAGCGGACAGGCGATCGCCGCCTGCCCGTCATGCGGCGGACGCGGCCAGATTCGCCACTCGCAGGGATTCTTCGTCGTTTCGCGCACTTGCCCGCAGTGCCACGGGACGGGACAGGTTAACCGCGATCCATGCTCCGACTGCTCTGGCGAGGGCCGTGTCCGGCGGGAAAAGATCCTCACGATACCCATTCCGGCCGGCGTCGATGACGGAACTCAATTGCGGGTGTCGGGAGAAGGGCAGGCCGGACTTCACGGCGGAGGGCCCGGCGACCTCTATCTTGAGATTCGCGTGCATCCGCATTCATACTTCGACCGTCGCGGCGACGACCTTTACGTCACCATTCCGATTTCGATTACGCAGGCCGCGCTTGGTTCGGACGTCCAGGTTCCCACTCTGGACGGCAACCACAGACAGAAGATTCCTGAGGGGACTCAGTCCGGTTCGGTTTTCCGCCTGCGCGGGAAGGGAATGCCCAGCCCCCATGGCCGGCGGCGCGGGGATCTTTTTGTTAAAGTCGAAGTTGTTATTCCGTCCCGCCTCTCGCGCGAACAGCGGCGCCTTTTTGAGATGCTTTCCCCGTCAGTCAAGGTCGAAAACAAGCCAGTGACCAAGGGCGGAAACGGAAAGACCAGGGATATTTTTGGATAGTCCGCCCCAGCCTGAGGATGTCGGTCCCTGGAGATCCCCCATCCCACTTTTCCCGAACATGTTCTGCCTGAGAACGGCGCGAGATTAGGTTCGCAATAATCCCTTTCGGAGTCGAGGATCGCGATCCCATCAATCTCCAGAGATGCTGATTCGGGTCGAGTCGGTGTGCCTTACGCGGAGGATGTAATCGCCGTCTTTCAGTTTGTCCAGAGTGAATCCGGCAGCCTCCAGATCCGCCCGCTCGTGAAGTGGAACACCGCCGGAGACGACGCGGCCGGGCTTGAAACTGAGCCGCAGGACTTCCGTCGCGTCTTCGTCAAAGGTTCGGTATTCCACGCTTTTCTTTTTGTATGTGACACTTTGAACGACTGAAGTCGACCGCAGAAGATGGTCTTGTCCGACCGGCGCCCACTCCGGCACCGCGCCCATGGCCCAGATGAAGTGGCGCAGATAATCTCCGTAGCCGTCGCTGAACCAATACTGGCCCGGGAAGCCTTCGCCGCAGCAGGAAATCTTTCCGTCGGAGGCGGCAAAATACGTGGCGTAATTGAGAGAGCGAAAGGCATTCCGCCTCGCCTGCGCATCACCCGTTTTTTCATAGTACATGGCGTTGACGGCGGCCCAGCGTGAGGTGTCGCTTCCCAGGCCGGCGCGCGAACAGCAGCCGCTCACATGTCCGTGGATCAGGTCGGGGACTCGCTGCTCATTGATGCCCCATGCGCCGAAGTAAGGGCCAACGCCAAGATAATCGCGGACCCAGTCAATCAGGTGTCCGACGTCCTCGATCCATTCAGGATCGACGGCGGCGGGGTTCTTACGGCTGAGAATGTAATAGGCCGTATAAGTGGGTGCGGCCTGGTTCAGATTGCTTGTGTTCTTGGCGACGTCCTCAAAATAGCCACTCCATTTGTCCCACGCTCCGCTGCCGCGTCCGAGCGGATAGTCCTTGAGCCATTTCCAGGCCATGTCGCGGGCTTTCTGGAAGCTCGCGGTGTCGCCCTCATGCAATCGAATCAGTTCGTCGAAAAGACGCAGAGGCGAGGCCACGATGCCTCCGTATTCTTCGCCATCCAGAACCTGGCCGGTGCGCGCGTCAACGCGGAAAGGCCACGGCGTGTGGTCCGCGTCGCCGGGCCGCACGTGTTTGGCAAGCGCCTCGGCGCAATTGATTCCCGCCTGAAGATATTTCTTTTCGCCTGTCAGCTCATAAAACCGAACGTAGCCAATGCCGAGTTCTCCGACCTTATCGGTTTCGATCCCTCCGTAAAACTCGTGCGGCATATCCTGGATGCATCGGCCGTAGTCGGGTTGGTCGTCGCAGTTTGTGGCAAAGGGAACGTTCGGCCAATTCCAGTCTGCGGGCGTCGTCCCGTGGGCAAGCTGGTGGTCCAGCATGGAACGGACGACGGAAATCGATTCCGAGTCGCCCGAGTACGGATACCACGCCACGACCGAATCAACCATGGTCCCGAAAAGCATGGCCGGATCATGCTGCCAGTTGATGCCCTGGAGTGTGTGCGGATCGAAAACGGCGTTAATGAGGTAAATCTTCAGACCGGTGCCGGTACGTGTGTCCACCGGAACTTTGTGCTCGAGGAAGTCCCATCCTAAATGGAGCACCTTGTCATAGCCAAGGTTCTTTTCCGGGTGATACCAGGCAAGGAGCCGCCCGCCGGAATCCAGTACCGGCGCGTGCCACGGAAGTTGCGCATTAACACGGTCGGCAGCACTCGCCGTAGGAGCGAGCCACATCATTGAAATCAGGACGACAAAGGCAATTTTTGAGGCGAGGTCCGTCATTTCCTGTCGCATGGGAGCTCCTTGCAACAAAGCATCATTCCGTTGCCGCTAGGGTATCAAAAAAGCGCGCGGCATGAAGGAGAATCAGGCGCGCGCAGACGAATCGGGCCGGGACCGCCAGCAGAAGAAGATCGTGCGCAGAATCTGGAAGCCGGCGCGGAAGCTTCCTGAAATTGTGCCCGAAATCTTGGATCGGCCTCCCTGCCGTTTGCGGTAGCTGACGCTGACCTCAGCCGTTCTCAACCTCAGTTGAGCAGCGCGCGCCTGCATCTCGACATTCCATCCAAAGTTGCGTTCCCGAAGATGAAGCTGGTTCAGGGCATCACGCCGGATGACGCGCATGGGCCCGAGATCGGTAAAAGTCGCGCCAAACAAGGCTGCGATCAGCCGCGTGCTCAACCAATTCCCGAAGCGCTGCGGGATTGTGAGCGAGCCCGATTCTACCGCGGTCCCGACGCGCGCCCCGATGACGAAGTCGAGGTCGCGATTTTCAAACTCATGCACCAGCTTTGCCAGATCATTCACATCGTCGGAAAGGTCCGCGTCCATGAACGCGACAGAATTAATCTCGGGCGAAAGCCGCGCCAGTCCGGCCATGCAGGCCTGACCGTATCCGCGCCGAGGTTCGGAAACGACCGTGGCTCCGGCGGATCGTCCGATTGCTGCGGTCCGATCCCGGCTGCCGTTATCCACCACAAGGATTTGGGCAAACAGTCCGAACGGGACTCGAGCCAGCAACCCGCCGAGGGTTTGTTCTTCGTCCATTGCGGGGATAATCAGGGCGTAAATTCGGTTCATCGTGGCTGAAGTTGTGCCTTGACATCTTAGCAGACATGATTTGGCCCGGGGGCCGAAGCGGGAGAGTCTGGATGGCCGGGCGGACTTATGGTATAAAAAATAATGTGACCGGCAAAATCTCTCGAAGTGATGAGCGGGAAGCTCTCTCGCCGATAACGGCTCCCGGCCCGAAAGCCAAAAGGTGGGGATTTTTTGATACGCGTTATTGGCTGCGGGATTCGATCCTTGCCACTCTTGTCCTGCTCATTGTAGGAGGGTTCCTTTTCCAGCCCATTCGAATTGAGGGAAACAGCATGTTGCCGGCGGTTGAAAACCGCGAGTGTATTTTCGTTAACCGGCTGGCGTACAGGCTGGAGCCTGTCCGTCGCGATGACATCATTGTTTTTCGCTATCCCCTGGATCCCTCGAAGTATTTCATCAAGCGCGTCATTGGATTGCCCGGAGATTGGGTGAGCATTAAAGACGGACAGGTCTATATCAATGGCAAGCCGCTGCGCGAGCCTTATGTCCGGAAGAGCGAATTGGGGGATGAGAACGTGGCGCCGGTTCATGTTCCGCCCGGTCACTATTATGTCCTGGGTGATCACCGTGCTTACTCCGATGACAGTCGCGAATGGGGCACGCTGGTTCGAAAGCTGATTTACGGCAAGGCTGTATTTGCTTACTGGCCCCTGAGCCAGTTCGGACCCCTGGGATGAAAACGACGACTTGCTCTTGGGTGGCACGATTCTGAGATTTTTCCGTGCCGGGATGCTGGAATCGGCGCCGCGCGGAGAACTGAAACGGGCGGCAATCCGCCCGTCATTTGAGCACAGGATCCCAAGAATGGGAAGGGTGCTTCGGTCGGAGAACGCATGCAGGCAGTCCTCGCCCTAGAAGACGGACGAGTCTTTCGAGGGCGCGCTTATGGCGCGCCCGGCGAACGCTTTGGCGAAGTTGTTTTTAATACCTCTCTTTCCGGCTACCAGGAAATCCTGACTGATCCCTCCTATGCAGGCCAGATTGTTATTCTGACCTATCCGCACATCGGAAACTACGGGACCAATCCTCTCGATTCGGAGTCGGCCCGTCCTTTTGCCGAAGGCCTGGTTGTTCGCGAGCTTTCGGAGCTGTCGAGCAACTGGCGCTCGGCCGAGGATATTTCCGGATATCTGGCTCAATATGGATTGCCGGTCATCTCCGATATCGATACGCGCGCCCTGGTGCGCCATATCCGGACGCACGGAGCCATGAAGGCCGTGCTTTCGACAGTGGACAGCGACGAAGCCAGCCTGGTCAAAAAGGCCAAAGCATCCCCGAGCATGGTCGGTCTCGATCTGGCAAGCCGAGTCAGCGTCGGCTCGCCTTACGAATGGAATGAGGCTTCCCGGAATATCTTCGGCGATAACGAGGCAAGTGAGATTGAGCGCAAGTACCACGTTGTGGCCTACGATTACGGCATCAAGCACAACATCCTGCGACGGCTTGTTGATGTCGGTTGCAGAGTGACGGTGGTCCCCGCGAAGACTTCGGCCAAGGACGTACTTGAACTCAAGCCGGACGGAGTCTTTCTTTCCAACGGCCCCGGCGATCCGGAGCCGGTTGCCTATGCGGCGAAAGCCGTGCGGGATCTTGTGGGGCGCGTTCCGGTTTTCGGCATCTGCCTTGGACATCAGATCGTCGGCCTCGCGCTGGGCGGCAAGACTTACAAATTGAAGTTTGGCCACCACGGCGGCAATCATCCCGTGCTCAATCTTGAGACCGGCAAAGTGGAAATCACGGCTCAGAACCACGGTTTTGCCGTCGATCCGGATTCGCTCAAGGCGAGCGAAGTGGTGCTGACGCACCGCAATCTGAATGACGATACGCTGGAAGGTTTGCGGCATCGCACGATGCCTCTCTTCAGCGTGCAGTACCATCCAGAAGCTTCGCCTGGCCCGCACGACTCGGCGTATCTCTTTGGAAAGTTTGTGGAGATGATGGAGGAGTTCAAGAAATAATTTTCGCTTGAGAATTCCGGTTCCAAGCATTTGCTGGATGAAATGCCCAAACGAACTGATCTGCACAAAATTCTGATTATCGGATCGGGGCCGATTGTGATTGGCCAGGCGTGCGAGTTTGACTATTCGGGCACGCAGGCCTGCAAGGCGCTCAAGGCTGAAGGCTACGAAGTGGTGCTGGTGAATTCGAACCCGGCCACAATCATGACCGATCCGGAATTCGCCGACCGCACTTATGTTGAGCCGCTGACGGCGGAATATCTGGACGCGATCCTGGCTCGCGAACGGCCGGACGCGCTCCTGCCGACGGTGGGCGGCCAGACGGCGCTCAATCTGGCGGTTGAGCTTGCGGAGAAGGGAATTCTGGAAAAGCACAACGTGAAGTTGATTGGCGCCTCGCCGCAGGCCATCAAGATCGCAGAAGACCGGCTCTGGTTCAAAGACGCGATGCGCGGCATCGGGCTTGACGTGGCGAGGAGCGTTCTGGTCAACAGTGTCGAGTCGGCGCTTGAAGCCTCCGGGGAAATCGGATTCCCGATTATTCTCCGTCCCTCATTCACGCTGGGGGGGACCGGTTCCGGCATCGCTTATAACCGCGAAGAATTGGCTGAACGTGTTCGCTTCGGTCTCGACTTGAGCCCCGTCCATGAAGTGCTAGTGGAAGAATCTGTTCTGGGTTGGAAGGAATTCGAGCTGGAAGTGATGCGCGACCACGCTGACAACGCTGTGGTGGTTTGCTCCATCGAGAACTTCGATCCTATGGGCGTGCATACCGGCGATTCGATTACTGTCGCGCCGCAGCAGACGCTGACCGACAAGGAATATCAGCGCATGCGCGATGCGGCCTTCAAAGTGATTCGCGCCGTGGGCGTGGAGACGGGCGGATCGAACATTCAGTTTGCGGTCGAGCCCGGCACGGGACGCATGGTCGTGATTGAAATGAACCCACGCGTTTCGCGCAGCTCAGCGCTCGCCTCGAAGGCAACTGGCTTTCCGATTGCCAAGATCGCCGCCCGGCTGGCCGTCGGCTATCGGCTGGATGAAATTCCGAATGACATCACCAAGAAAACGCCTTCCTGTTTCGAGCCGACGATTGATTACGTCGTGGTCAAGATTCCCAAGTGGGCCCAAGAAAAATTTCCCGAGGCCGATCCGCGCCTGGGCACGCAGATGAAATCCGTGGGCGAAGTGATGGCCATCGGCAGGACTTTCAAAGAAGCCTTTATGAAGGGTATTCGCTCGCTCGAGACCGGCCGCAAGCCGCCCAAGCCGCCCGCCGACCGCGAGGAACTGCTGCGCCGCGTGGCCGTGCCCCAGCCGGAGCGGCTTTGGGATTTGCTCTATGGTTTTGCCGCCGGCGAAAGCGTCGAGACGCTGAATGAAATCACCAAAATCGATCCCTGGTTTCTCGATCAGGTCCGCCAGATGGTGATCATGCAGGAGGAACTGAAGCGCTTCGATCTGGGTTCCGTGCCGGCTACGGTCTTCCGGGAAGCGAAGCGATTGGGTTTTTCCGACCTGCATCTGGCGCAGCTTTGGAACGTGCAGGTGGGAGTAGTTCGGAAGAAGCGGCTGGAACATGGTGTCCGACCGGTGTTCAAGCGCGTGGATACCTGCTCAGCGGAATTTGAATCGCACACTCCATACCTTTACTCGAGCTACGAGGATGAGGATGAGGCGGAGCCGACGAATCGCAAGAAGATTGCCATTCTGGGAAGCGGGCCGAACCGGATTGGGCAGGGAATCGAATTCGATTATTGCTGCGTGCACGCTTCTTACGCGCTGCGGGAACGCGGTTTTGAAACCATCATGGTGAACTGCAATCCCGAGACAGTTTCGACCGATTACGACACTTCCGACCGGCTCTATTTCGAGCCGCTCACGTTTGAGGACGTGATGTCGGTCGTCGAAGAGGAAAAGCCGCAGGGCATCATTGTCCAGTTCGGCGGACAGACGCCCTTGAATCTGGCGCGTCCACTCAAGGCGGCGGGAGTGCCGATTATCGGCACGTCTCCGGAATCCATCGACCTTGCGGAAGACCGCGAGCATTTTGGAAAGCTGCTTGCGCGGCTCAATATCCCGCAGCCAGCAAACGGCGCGGCGATGACCGTTGATGAGGCTTCACAAATCGCGGCGCGAATCGGCTATCCGGTGCTCCTGCGGCCCTCCTACGTTCTCGGGGGACGCGCCATGGTCATTGCATACGACGAAAAGCATCTGGCCGGGTATGTCCGCCGCGTCGAGGAATTGGAGGGCGCGCTTCCCGTCCTGGTTGACCGCTTCCTGGAAAACGCCATGGAAGTGGACGTCGATGCGCTGTCGGATGGCGATTCTGTCGTCATCGCCGGCATCATGGAGCACATCGAGGAGGCCGGCATTCATTCCGGCGACAGTTCCTGTGTTCTTCCATCGGTGAATATTCCCGAAGACCTACGCCAGACGTTGCGGGATTACACTTCGAGACTGGCGCGGGAGCTTCGCGTCATTGGATTGATGAACACTCAGTACGCCATCAAGGACGGGAAGGTGATGGTTCTGGAAGTCAATCCCCGCGCTTCCCGGACCATTCCTTACGTCAGTAAGGCGACGGGCGTGCCGCTGGCAAAAATCGCGGCGCTGCTGATGGCGGGAGAAAAGCTGGATAGTTTCAATCTCCCGGCGGAACTTCCCGTACGCCATTTCTTCGTCAAGTCACCCGTGTTCCCGTTCCAGAAGTTTCCAGGAGTGGACACAGTGCTGGGTCCGGAGATGAAATCCACGGGCGAAGTGATGGGGGTGGGAAGCAAATTTGGCCTGGCGTTCGGAAAGGCTCAACTGGCGGCGGGGCAGAAGGTGCCCTTAAAAGGCCGGGTGTTCTTGTCGGTGGCCAACCACGACAAGCCCCAGGCCGTGACGATGGCTCGGTCTCTCCTTGAGCTCGGGTTCCGGCTGGTGGCAACGAAAGGGACGGCGTCCGCGCTGCGCGCCGCGAAGGTAAAGACCGAAAAAGTGTTCAAGGTGGGCGAAGGACGGCCGAATGTGGTTGACCAGATTAAGAACGGGACCATCAATCTGATTATCAACACGCCTTTGGGGCGCAGTTCACGGTTTGACGAAAGAGCGATTCGCAGCGCCGCGGTTCAGCACGGCGTAACTTGCATTACCACGATGTCCGCGGCAATGGCCGCCGTAAACGGGATTCGAGACCAGCAGGCGCGTGGGATCGAGGTTGCCAGCTTGCAGGAATTGCACCAGGCTTCGGCTTCCCGGGTTCAGAGCGCGGAGGCGACTGAGACCGCGCCGGGCCGGACATAATTTATGAGAAGCCGGAAAGCTGTGATCGAGCATCTGCGCGGAGTTTTCGCTCCTGTTGTCTCACCTTTCAATCGACGGGGAAATCTGGACGAGGGGTTTTTTCGCGAGAACCTTCACAAGTACGACGGCTTGCAACTGGGCGGCGTGCTGGTGGCGGGATCGACGGGCGAGGCGCCCTATTTGACGGAACGAGAACGGCTGCGCCTGGTCACGGTGGCGCGGAAGGTTGTGCGTTGGCCTCGGCTGCTTCTTGTGGGCACGGGACTCGAAAGCTCCCGGGAGACGATTCGCCTGAGCCACGAAGCCGTCAAGCGCGGAGCGGACGCCCTTCTGGTGGTCACACCGAATTACTACAAGCCCCGCATGGACGATGCCGCACTACTGGCTCATTACCCGGCCGTCGCGGACGCGGTTAGGCGCCCGGTGCTGATTTATTCAATTCCTCAGTTCACGGGCATTCACATTAGCGTGGATGTCATCGCGGAGCTTTCACATCATCCGAATATCGTCGGCTTGAAGGAAAGCTCCGGCAAGATCGAATTCGTCAGGGCAATCCTCAAGAAAGCGTCACGCGGCTTCCGGGTGTTCGCGGGGTCGGTGGCAATCCTGGCAGAGGCGATTGAAGCGGGTGCAGTGGGCGGCGTGCTCTCACAGGCCAATTTCGTGCCGGAGCTCTGCGCGCGCCTGTATGAGGCTTGCCTGGCGAGGGACGAGGAGCAGGTGGCGGCGCTGCGAAGGAAAATGGCTCCCCTTGTGACGGAAATCGCTCTGCCTTTTGGAGTAGCGGGCATCAAGGCGGCGCTCGATTTGTGCGGTTATCATGGAGGGCCGCCGCGTTCGCCTTTGCAGCCTCTGAGCAAGGTCGAACTTCAGCGCGTTCGCGCGGCGCTTCGGGCTTCGGGCCGGGATTGATCTTGCCGCATCCTTCGTCCAGCTTCAGCATCGAAAACTCAAGGGTCTTTAGTTGTCGCACTCGGGTGACGGATGTACGATAAGCAGTCAATGGAAAACACCGGCGTTTCTCTATCCCATCTGCCGAAATCAAGCGCCCTTCTGCGCGATTACCTTCATGATTTCGGCAGAGTCGCGGCATTTTACAACGGATCGCCGTTCTCGCCTGCTACATACGCAGACCTCGTGAGAGAACTCAAAAGCAAGGAATGGCCCCGCCGGGAACTGGCGGCGATTCTGCGCCGCCAGAACTCTGGCTTTGGATGCGGAGAGGCTGCGCTTCGGAACATCGAGAAGCTCGCGCAGCCGGGCACCATGGCGGTGGTGACCGGCCAGCAAGTGGGCCTCTTTTCCGGACCGGCATTTACCCTTTACAAGGCACTGACGGCCGTTCGCCTGGTGCAATGGCTGGAGGAGCAGAACATCCCGGCTGTTCCTGTTTTTTGGCTCGCCACTGAGGACCACGATTTTGCGGAAATTTCCGCTGCCAACGTCTTGGATGAGGATTACAACCTCGTCCCAATGAGTGATGAAGGCGAACGGCCCCACCCTCTTTCTCCGGTGGGTTACGTCAAACTCTCCTCGCAGATTTCAGTGACGCTGGCCCGCATCGAGTCGCTGCTGCCGGCCGGTGAATCTCGCGATATTCTGATTCAGGAACTCCGGCGGGCCTATCAAAGCGGCAGTTCCTGGGGACAGGCGTTTGCGCGCCTGATGACCCGACTGTTTGGAAAATGGGGAGTGATCCTGCTCGATCCGCTGGATGAGGAGGTGCATCGCCTGTGCCGTCCCGTTTATCGCCGGGCTCTTGTCCGCAACGATGAATTCCGGCGCTCGCTTCTCGAACGCTCCCACGAGCTGGTCAGGGCTGGCTACCATGCTCAGGTCCACATCCCTGACAACTCGACGCTTCTCTTCCATGAGCACGAGGGTGGCCGGCTCGCGCTCCATCGCCGGGACGGAAAGGCGGGAAGCGGGTACTTTTACGAGGAAGGGAGCAGCCTCGGCGCGAAGGCGGTCGAAGCGCAGATTGAAAATGCGCCTTTGAGCTTCTCGCCGAATGTTCTTCTTAGGCCGATAGTCCAGGATTCGCTTCTTCCTACTCTCGCTTATGTCGCCGGACCGTCGGAGCTTGCGTATTTCGGGCAGGCGGAAGTTCTTTATGCGTCCTTCGACAGGCCGATGCCCGTGATTTTTCCACGTGCCGGTTTTACGCTGGTGGACGCGCGCGTGCAACGCGTGCTTGAAAAGTATCAACTGAAAATCGAGGACGCGTGGCAAGGCGAGGAACACCTGGCTCGCAGAATTGCGTCGACTGGCTTCGCGGCGGGATGGTCCGAGCGCTTCGACCAAAGCGAGCGTGACTTGGGACAATTGCTGGGACGCCTGACGAAGGACGTGGAAGTTCTGGACCCTACGCTTCTGGATGCTTTGAAACACACGGAAGAAAAGGTCCGGTATCAGGTTGATCGCCTGAAAGGCAAAGTCACCCGCGCGGCTCTGGCCAAGTCTGATGTCCTGAAACGGCACGAGCAGATGCTGATCCGGTATCTGCTTCCGGCAAAGGACCTGCAGGAAAGGCAAATCGGCGGAATCTATTTTCTGGGGCGCGCCGGATTCGGACTTCTTGATCGCTTGCTGGCAGAAATCAAAACAGGCGCCTCAGAACATATCTCGTTGAACATTTGATAGAAGACGGCTCGATTCTCTCCGACCAGCCGCCCTCCGCAGATCCGAAGTCGGCGGCAACGGAAGGATTTATAATCTGAGAAGCGGTTTCCAGGGCGCATTCTGGGCGAGCCTGGCGGCGAGGTGAATATGGCGACGGAAACTGGAAAAGCGGTTGCGGCCCCCGCGCAACGCGGCCGCTTGCACACCCTGAAAATCGAGACGCAATCGCGTGTGCAATTCAAGGACGTAACGGCGCAGATTGAGAAGCTGATTGGTGACGCGCGCGTGACGAGTGGCGAATGCATCGTGTTTGTTCCGCACACCACCGCCGCCGTTCTGGTGAACGAGAACGACGATCCGCACCTGCAGTCGGACCTTGATGCCTTTTTGAAAAAGCTTGCTCCGGCGGACGCGGATTATCGCCACAGCGACGGCAATTGCGACGCCCATCTCAAAGCCTCGGTGATCGGCGCCTCCAAGACTTTGCTGATTGATAATGGCCGCCTGTTGCTGGGACGATGGCAGGGCATTTTTCTCTGCGAGTTTGACGGCCCGCGACGGCGCGATCTGTTGATTAAAATTGTGGCGGATTGATTCAGATTGCAGCGCGCCGCCCGCCGGCTTTTTGATTTTCGCGCCGGGCTGATCGCAGGAATTCCTTTGCTGAAAGAACACTCCATAGCGGCCAGGACGCTCGGGCTGTACATTCAGTTTCCTTTCTGCGCGTCAAAATGCACTTTCTGTAATTTCAGTTCGCGGGTTGCGCCACGCGATATCTATGACCGCTACCGCGCCCTGGTTGAAATGGAGTTGCGGTCCTTGCCGGAACATCTGGCGCGGCGGGGAATCGACGAGGCGTTGCTTTCGCTCGAAGTCGACTCAATTTATCTGGGCGGCGGGACGCCTTCGCTGCTGGGCGCGCAAAACGTTCGCCCATTGGCGAGATCCTTACTCCAGACTTTCAAGTTTGCGCCTTCCGTTGAGTTTACGATCGAGATCACACCGGGTTCTGCTGACGAACGTTTGCTGGAGGAACTGGCGGCGCTCGGCGTAAACCGGCTGAGCATCGGCGCCCAATCATTCAGTAATCGCGAACTGCGTTCCGTGGGCCGATTGCATTCAGCGGAAGAGACGGGCGAGCAGGTGAAGCGCGCGCGGCGCGCCGGCATACCGCAAGTCAGCCTGGACCTGATTGCGGGCCTGCCCCATCAGTCTGAAGATTCGTGGCGCGCAAGCCTGGACCACGCCCTCGAAATCGCTCCCGAGCACCTCTCGATTTATCTTTTCGAGGCGGATGAAAAGAGCCGGCTGGGAAGAGAAGTTTTGAAAGGTGGAGATCGCTACCACGCTGCCGAGGTGCCCGGTGATGAATTCATGGCTGCGGCTTATGAGGAAGCGAGATCCAGGCTTGCCGGAGCAGGATACAATCAATACGAAATTTCAAACTTTGCTCGTCCTGGTTTTGAGTCGCGCCACAATCTGAAGTACTGGGGCCTCGAACCATACCTCGGCCTGGGCGCGGGCGCGCATTCGTTTGACGGCGCGCGCCGGTGGGAGAATATCGAGGACGTTGAGCAATACGAAGAAAAGTTCGCGCACGGCGAATCACCCATAACGGCGATCCGGGAACAGACGGAAGCCGAACAGATCGAGGAATTCTTCTTCCTCGGTCTTCGCCGCTCTGCCGGGGTCGATTTGCGAGAAGCGCGGGAGCGATGGGGTGAGCGAAGCGTCGCGGCGTGGCAATCGAAAATTGATGAGCTCATTCGCGAGGGCTGGCTTTGCGCCACCGGCGACCGGGTTCGCCTTGATGAAAAATCTTTACTGGTTTCGAACGAAATATTCCAGGAGTTTGTCGCGGCATAACAGACAAGTTGGGAAGGGTGATTCATGGATGAGGTAATTGTCGACCTGCGCAGTGATACAGTCACGCGGCCTTCGCCGAAGATGCGGCGGGCCATGGCGGATGCCGAAGTAGGCGACGATGTTTATCGTGAGGACCCTACCGTCAACCGGCTGGAAGCGAGAGCGGCGGAAATCTTCGAGCGCGAGGCGGCCCTGTTCGTCCCATCGGGGACGATGGGTAATCAGACGGCGTTGAAGGTTCACACCCGGCCCGGGCGTGAAGTCATCTGCGAAGCGCGCGCGCACATCTACAACCATGAAATGGGAATGATGGGCGCCTTTTCGGGCGTGGTTCCGCGGACGGTGCTCGCTGAAGACGGCATCATGCGGTTGAAGGACATCACTCCGTTGGTCCGCCCGCGGTCCGACCACTACGCTTCCACGGGGCTGATAGAACTGGAAAACACGTCCAACCTTGCGGGCGGAACGGTTTATCCTCTCGAAATAAGCGAGGAGATTTGCAGTTTCGCGCATGCGACGGGCCTGCCCGTGCATCTGGACGGCGCGCGCATTTTCAACGCGTCAGTGGCGCTGGGCCACACGGTTCCTGAGCTGACCAAATCTTTCGATTCAATCATGTTCTGCCTTTCAAAGGGCCTGGGCGCGCCTGTGGGTTCCATGCTCATGGGCAGCAAAGCATTCATTGAGGAAGCGCGCCAAGTTCGGAAGATGCTCGGCGGAGGAATGCGGCAGGCGGGAATTCTCGCTGCTGCCGGCCTGGTGGCGCTTGAAGACGGCCCGGGACGCTTGCACGTGGACCATGAAAACGCACGCTTTCTGGCGGAAGGACTTGCCGAGCTTCCCGGCATCCGGATTGATCCTGCAAAAGTGGTCTCGAACATTCTGGTTTTCGATGTCTCCGAAACCCCTTTCAAACCCATTCAAGTTTCACAACGACTCAAAGAGCGAGGCATTCTTGCGAACGGCATCGGCCCGACGGCCATTCGAATGGTGACGCACTGTGATGTGGATCGCGCGGGTTGTGAGCGCGCGCTGGGCGCGCTTCGCGAGATCCTGCCCGCTTCCCGAAAGACGGCGGTAGTCTGAGTCGGCGTGAAGGCGATCGCGCGGAGCAGTCGCGTCACGGCTACTTAACCGTTGACTGCTGCGCGGCCAGTTTGGACAAAACATCGTAGTAGTGCTCGCGATAGCTGTCGTCGGTGGGATCGAGCTTTGTGGCAGTGCGATATTCGGCGAGAGCCTGCTTCAATTGCCCCAGCTTTTCCAAGGCGTATCCCAGTCCATTGTGCGCGTCGGCATCGCCGGGATCGTGGCGAATTGCTTCGATCATTTCCACCCGGGCGCGTTCCCAATCCTTGTTTAACAGAAACGTGATGCCAAGTTCGCGATGCAGGTCGGAATTGGAAGGATCGAGAAGTGCCGCCTGATGCAGGAGTGAAACCGCTTCGTCAAACTCGCCTTTGGCTCTTGCCTCAACCGCCTTCAGCACCATTTTCCGCAGCCGAATTTTATTCTCGGCCGCCTGGAGCGGCGTGATGTTCTGGTGCGCTGCGGTTGCGGCGAGTTCAAGCGTTGTCGTCCGGCCTGTAGGAAGGGAAATGTATTCGGTCATTTCTGGTTTTTTCGGACATTCGGCGTGGACGTAATGGTCGCCGGATTCCGGATCGCTGATATTGATATTGCCGGCTGAATCTGTTTTCCCCGCAATGGCGCCGTCCACGTCCACCCGGCAATCAGCGATTCCTGTATGTACCCGCAGGATTGTGGGTTGTTGCTTTTCTGTGTCCTTGGGCCGAGGCGAAGCGCCCACAGGCAGGACAAACAGGAATCCAGCCAAAATGATGATGATTCCCGGTTTCAGGTCCATATGCGACGGGGAGCAGCCCATGGGGTTTCTTGACCGTCCTTCCCTTGTAGTATAGCCTTGATTTTGAAGCGCCTGAACGACGCCGGAGGTGCGCGGTGGATTTCGAACTCACGGCTGAACAGCAGGAAATTGAACGGTCCGTGCGGGAATTCGCGGAGCGTGAGATTCGGCCGCACGTGCGCGAGTGGGACGACGCCGAGCGCTTTCCGTCTGAATTGCTGCCCAAGCTCGCGGAGCTGGGCTGGCTGGGCGTGACCTTTGCGCCGGAGTACGGCGGCGCCGGCCTGGGCTATCTGGAGTACACGCTGCTCCTTGAGCAACTGGCGAGCGTGGATGCCTCAGTCGCGCTGATCGTGGCCGCTC
>JBJKPU010000125.1:0-15150 GCA_046706005.1 Terriglobia bacterium
TCTGGATGATGGCAACCAAGGTTCAGTAGCCGCTGAGAGAATTCAAGTAGTTCGGGTTGCGGAGAATGGGCACGTGCTCGGCGCTCATTCCCGGTGCAAAGCGTCTGTGTCGATTTCACTTTCCCGAGACAGCCTAGCAGGCGTGTTCGCTCAGACGAACCTTGCCGCGGAAGGTTCACTGTGCTCATCTGAAATGCAGCGTAAAGCTTGCCGGCGTCGAGTTCGGCCGGCCGTTGCAAAGGGCCGGGCTGAAGGTCCACTTCTGAATAAGGCCGAGAGCTTCGGCGTCGAGATCCGGGCGGTCGGAGGACTGCACGAGAGCCTGATGGACGCGGCCGTCCGGTCCGATGATTCCCCGCACAATGACATCCGTTTTGCCGGCGACCAAGCCGGGCTTGGGTTGCGGCATATAAGTTCCGAAAGCCCGACGGTAGGTCGTGCAGTAGGAGTGCAGCTTGGCGTCGGGCGGAGCAGCCAGAACATTGGGTGTGGGGTTGTCCAGTACAGTCATGGTCTGAGTAATGTCGAGCTTAGGCACGCCGGCGTGAGTATATCGGATTTCTCCCGGCATCAGCGCGCCCGCAAAAGGGAAAAAGTTGCTGTTTTCAACGTAATCCTCGCCGGTTTTCACTGTGACCAGAGTTCCGTTTTCCGCATCCACGCAAATCTCGTTATGCTCGGTACTGTCGCCGGCGGTCGTGTCAAATTCGATACATTTCGCGGCGCGGCCGTCAGCCTCTCCGGTGCGGATCTCGTCAATCACGTCCTCGTGGTCGAACCTCAGCCGCTGAATGGGCGTGAGTCGAAGCATGTCCAGAACCGGCGGCGGTAGGAGTACATTGGTTCGGACGGTGGCGAGCCCGCTTTGGGTCCAGACTTTGACGACGTGAAAGCTGCCGAAAGTGAATTCATCGCGCCGGCCTGTGCCCTGGACCACGACACGGCTGAACGTGCCTTGCTGGGGTCCCGAGGTGGCGTCGAGCACGCGGAACGTGTCCGTGCGCTCAAGGTCCGGAAGTCGGGCCGGGGCGCTGATCTCGTTCGCTCTCTCGAGAAGCTGCACCGCCTCCTGGCGCAGTTGGGGGCTTTGGCCAAATGCGCACTGCGAAAGGAAAAGAAGCGAGAGTAAGGCGAGAACCTGGCGTTTCATTGAGGCCGCCTCGATAATCTGGATTAAATCCGTCGGCTCTTTACATAGCTTGCAATTGAGAGTCTATACCACGGAGGACTGAAAGGGAATACGGTCAAAACGAAATTCTGGCGGCCGCGTTCTGAAGATGGGGCTGGCACCGCGCCGCGCAAGTGAGCTGAAAGGGGAAGGCTGCTTTCGGCCGCAAAAGGCCGAGCCGGAAATGGCTCAATAGGAGTGTTCGCCCAAGCGGACTTTGCCGCGGAAGGTTCGGTGTGCGTAGATGGTGTAAACCACCACGGCCGTCATGCCCACGACATTGGCGATGAAAGAGGCTCGCAGCGCGATGGGCGAGGAGGCTGCATTATAAATGGTGAGGCTATTGGCGGGACTCAGGGTTGAGATGAGCAGGTTCGGGAAAATCGTCGTCGCCGCCGATCCCATGAGCCCGAGAATCAGAAGCGTTGAGGATCGGAAGGACATTTTGTCCCGCTCGTCGCGCCAGGCCAGGAAGCCACCAGCGATCCCACCGGCTGAGAGCAGCGGAAACACCAGCGCCAGCGGGTAAGAACGGAAATTCCAGGCGGCGCCCGGCCGGACCCAGAAGGTCGCAATCGTGAGAAGGATGAAGAGGCCGGCAACGATTCCGGAAAGACCGCGAGACCATCGGCGGGCTTTGGCGAGAAGCTCATCTTCAGTTTTGACCCGCAGAAAATTAGCGCCGTGCCAGGCGAGCAGCGCCAGGCTCAGCACTCCGGCCAGCAGGGAATATGGATTGAGCAGCAGCGCGAAGGTACCCTGAAAATAACCGTCCGGGCCAATAGGCAGCCCGTGTACCACGTTGCCCAGCGCTACACCCAGCAGCAGCGCGAGCAGCAGGCTTCCGAAGCAGAAGGCTCCGTCCCAGAGTTCGCGCCACAGTGGATGGCTCAACTGGCTGCGAAACTCGATGGAGATACCGCGTAGAATCAGCAGCCACAGCACCAGCATCAGAGCCAAATAAAATCCGCTGAAGCCGGAAGCGTAAACTCTCGGAAACGCGGCCACCATCATGCCGCCTGCGGCCAGCAGCCAGACTTCATTGCCATTCCAGACGGGGCCGATAGCGTTGAGGGAAATCCGGCGCTCGCGGTCGCCTCGCGCTACGCAGAGGTGAATTGCCCCGACACCGAGGTCAAACCCGTCCAGGGCCGCGTATGCGGTCAGCATGCCGGCCAGCATCCAGAACCAGGCGACATTCATTGAAATTGCCCTCTGATCACGAACTCCGTCTGCGCGCTAATCAGCTGCGCCCGTGGCAAACTCCCGATTTTCCTCGGGACCCTCGTGGATCACCCGCCCAACGAGGAATACAAAAAGCAGAATCAGGCAGGCGTAAATGCCCGCAAAACCCAGAAGCGTAAAAACCGTCTCGCCCGCCGCCACATTCGCTGAAGATCCCTGTGCGGTTTTGAACAGGCCATAAACCAGCCACGGCTGGCGTCCCACCTCCGCCACCACCCATCCGGCCTCATTCGCGATGTAGGGGAAAGGGACGGCGAGCATCAACGTCCACAGGAACCACCGGCTTTGGAACAGGCGCCGCCGCCACAGTAGAAAGATTCCCAGAAGCATCTGGGCGATGAAGATCGTCCCCAGCCCCACCATGATGTGGTAGGCGTAATAAGTCAGCTCGACGGGGGGCCAAAGATCCCGCGGATAGGAGCTGAGCCCTCGGACCGTGGCGTTAAAGTTTCCGTAGGCGAGAAAGCTCAGTGTGTCAGGGACGTAAATCGGATCAATCAGTTTTTTGTTCTGCGTGTCCGGCATTCCGATGATGGCGAGTGGCGCGCCCTTTTCGGTTTTGAACAAACCCTCCATGGCCGCAAGCTTGGTCGGCTGATAACGAACCACGCTGGCACCGTTGTAGTCGCCGGTGGGGAAAAGCTGCAACAGGGCGAAGATGACCCCGGTCCCGATCGCCATCTTGACGGCAAGCCGGCCGAATTCCAGATGCCGCCCGGCCAGAAGGTAAAAAGCGCCCACGCCGCCTGTCACGTAAGCGGCCGTGAGCAAAGCGCCGCAGATCGTATGGGCATACTGCCAGCCGGCGTAGGGATTCAGCAGCACGGCCCAGAACGAAGTCAGATGGATTCTTCCGTTCACGTACTCGGCATAGCCGACGGGATGCTGCATCCAGGCATCGGTGGCGACGATGAAGTATCCGGAAAGCAGCGAGCCAGCGGCCACTCCGACTCCGGCGAGCCAATGTACCACCCGCGAAACCTTTCCTTCACCAAACAGGAACAGACCTAAAAAGCCGGATTCGAGGAAGAAGGCGTAAACGCCTTCGAGCGGCAGGGTCTGCCCGAAAACACCTCCGCCAAAGCTTGAAAATCGGCTCCAATTGGTGCCGAATTCGAATTCCAGCGGAATCCCGGTCACCACGCCGATGGCGAAATTGATGGCGAAGATTTTTGCCCAGAAGCGCGCCGCGGAGCTGTAACGCTCATCCTGTGTCGCCAGATACATTGTGGACAGCAGGGCGATAAAAACCCCCAGCCCCATGGTCAGCACGGGGAAGAGATAGTGGAACATCACCGTGAAAGCGAATTGAATGCGGCTGGCAAAAACGGCGTCCACGATCAAGCCTCATTCCGGGATTCGGAACGTGTTCTTTGGAACGCCCTATTTTATCCCCGCCCGATGCGGCAGGAAAGGGCAAAGAGGCGCGAGGGTGGCCGGGTTTGTGATGTCCGTCACCGTCAACGTTCGGTCCGGCGCTCGCGGCACCGGGGCGTCCCGAAAAAAAGACTTGACAAGCATATCTATATATGAGTATATACGAATATATGAATACACGAGCTTTTCCTCTGACAAATTCCCTGATCGAATCGGTGGCGCGCCGCTTTCGCACCCTGGGCGAGCCGCAGCGCCTGCGCATCCTGCAATTGCTGAAGCGCGGGCCGCTGGCGGTGACGGAGATTGCCGATGAACTCAGCCTCAGCCAGCCCAACGTTTCCCGCCACCTGCAGTCGCTTTTCGATATCGGCGCGCTCGACCGGCGCCGTTCCGGCAACACCATTCTCTATTCCGTTTCCGACCCCGTGATGTTCAGGCTCTGCGACCTGGTTTGCGACAGCGTGATCGGGCAGACGCAGGCCCGCCTCAAAGATATGGAGCCGCAGGCGGCGCGGCCGCGCCGGAGCAAAGGAAGGAGGCTGCGGTGAGCGCACTTTCGAAATCAGGGCCGGGAGGAAAAATGAAGTGGGCCAAAGCTCTGCACGGGGCGCTTGCTGGCGTGGCGCTGGTAATGGTTTCGGCCGGTCCGCTCCTTGCCCAATCAACAGGCAAGGCCGCCGGGCCGGCGCTGACGCTGGAGGAAGCTGTCCAAATCGCTCTGAAGAAAAATCCCGCCGTTCAGGCCGCCGACGCTTATTCGGACGCGGTGCAGCGCGGGATCACGGTGGCCAAGGCGGGACGCTATCCCTCACTGGGATTTTCAGAAAGCTTTACCCGAGGTAACAATCCGGTTTACGTCTTCGGCACACTGCTGATGCAACGGCAATTCAGTGCGAACGATTTTGCGCTGAACGCGCTGAACACTCCGCTGCCGGTGGACAATTTCCGCACGCAGCTTTCCGCCGGCATGCCGTTGTTTGACGCCGGCCGGACCAGGCGGCGCGTGGAGACGGCGCGGCTGGACTCAGAATCGGCGCATCTCGAAGCGCGCCGAACCAGCCAGGAAATCGTTTTTGACGTGATCCAGGCATACTCGAACCTGCTGCTGGCGCGGCAGAGCGTGGCGGTGGCGGAAGCGGCAGTCAAGATGACTACGGCCGACCTTTCTCGCGCCCGGGCGAGAGAAAGCCAGGGACTGGCTGTGGCCTCTGACGTTTTGAGCGCGCAGGTTCAACTGGCGCAGGCGAAAGAGAATCGGATTCGAGCGCGCAGTGCGGAAGCGCTGGCCACCGCCGCGTTGAACCAGGCGATGGGCTTGCCGGAAGGCAATCCGGTAGATGTTCAGGGCGCGTTGGCGCAGCCGAAGATCCAGTCTGCGCCGCTGGCCGATCTGATTTCCAAGGCTTTTGCCACGCGCCCCGATTTCCAGCAGGCGCGCAACGAGAGTCGCAAGGCGGCCATCGGAATCCGTTCGGCCCGCGCCCAATATCTGCCCACAGTGAATCTGTTTGGAACCTGGGAAGCTGACAACCAGACATTCGCCTCGCACGGCGGAAACAACTGGACGGCGGGTGCGAGCCTCAACTTCGAAGTCTTTGACGGCGGCGCTAGGCAGGCGAAGGTGGCGGCAGCTCATGCCCAGAAGCGGCGGGCAGAAGCCACGAGGGCGCGCCTGGCGTCCGGAATCGAGTTGCAGGTGCGCGAGGCCTACCTCAACCTGGACGCGGCGCGGCAGCGTGTGGAGGTTTCACGCGACGCCGTTGCGCAGGCCAAAGAAAGTCTGAGGATTCTGCGCAACCGTTATGACGCCGGACTGGCCACAATTTCCGATTTGCTGCGCGCGGAGACGGCGAGCACGCAGGCACGGCAGAATTTATTGAACGCGGTGTTCGACGACCGGCTGGCTTTCGCGGCGCTGGAACTTGCCACGGGCGAACTCGGTCCCGATTCGCCGGCGGTAACGAAGTAGGGGAGCGAAGCGATGATGCGATTGAAGAACGAAAAAAGATTTTTTCCGATTTTCCTGATTGCGGGAGCTTCAGCGTTTTTCCTGAGCGCGTGTGCGGGCGGCTCGGGACGCACGGAAGCGGCGCCTGCGGTCGTCACCGGCGTTACGGTGGAGACAATGCGATCTGCCTCCGTGCCGCAGATGTACGAGGCCGTGGGCACAATCGAATCCAAGACCACCAGCAACGTAGGCGCGCAGGTGGGAGGGACGTTGCTGCAGGTGAGAGTGAAGCCGGGCGACCGCGTGCACGCGGGGGAATTGCTCGCTGTGATCGATGGCCGGGGACTGCGGGCGCAACTTAACGCAGCGGAAGCCTCCGCGCAGGCGAGTTCCGAAGGACTGGTTGAGGTCGAGCAGCAGATTGAAGCCGCGGCGGCGCAACGCAAGTTTGCGGAAGCGACCTATCAGCGCTACAAGGCGCTGCTGGCCAAGGACTCCGTGAGCCGGCAGGAGTATGACAACGCGGAGACGAAATACAAAGCTGCAGCAGCGGGCGAGTCGGCGATGAAAGCGCGGAAAGCACAGATGGAAGCGAGCGTGCGCGCCGCCCGGGCGCAGCAAACGGCGGCTGAAACCCAATACGACTACACGAAAATCGTTTCGCCCGCGAACGGCATCGTGACGGCCAAATTGGCCGACTCGGGCACGCTGGTGATGCCGGGCACGCCGCTCTTCACTATTGAAGATCCGGAGCGCTACCGTCTGGTTGCGAGCCTGGCGGCGGAATTGCTGCCTAAAGTTCGAACCGGCGAAAAGGTTCAGGTAACGAAGGACGGGACGATACTCGAAGGTCAAGTAGCAGAAATCGTTCCCGCGGCGGACCCGGCCAGCCGGACGTTTGTGGCCAAGGTGGAATTGCCGGCGGGCTGCGCGTGCCGCTCGGGCGAATATGCCACGGCAGAATTTCCGATCGGAGAAACCAATGGATTGACCGTTCCGCAAAGCGCCGTGGTGGACCACGGACAACTGGTCGGGGTATTCGTGATTGATTCGAAAGGCGTAGCGACGTATCGCCTGGTCAAAACCGGCAGGTCGATGGGCAATCAAGTGGAAATTCTTTCCGGCCTCTCGAGCGGCGAACGCGTCGCCACGGCTGGCTTGGAGCGCCTGCGTGACGGCGTCAAGGTAGAGGCGCAATGAAAAAAGAACAGCTGGGAATGGCGGGGCGCATCGCCCGCTACTTTATCAATTCAAAACTCACGCCGCTGCTGATGATCTTCGCGCTGCTGATGGGCGCGTTCGCAATTTACGAGACGCCGCGCGAGGAAGATCCGCAAATTGTCGTGCCCATGATGGACGTGTTCGTGGGCATGCCGGGCGCAAGCGCCAAAGAAGTTGAAAAGCGCGTGACCACGCCCATGGAGCGGCTGATCTGGGAAATTCCCGGCGTGGATTACGTCTATTCAATGTCTTATCCCGGCCGCAGCATGGTGATAGTGCGCTTCAAGGTGGGCGAGAATGAAGAGAACTCGATCGTCAAGCTCTACAACAAGCTTTATTCGCACTTCGATCAGATTCCGCCCGGCGCGACTAAGCCGCTGATCAAGCCGCGCTCGATCTACGACGTGCCGATTCTGGCTCTGACGCTGTGGAGCAAGCAGTACGACGGCTATCAGTTGCGGCGCGTGGCTGCGGAAGTGCAACGGCGCGTCCAGACCATTTCAGACGTTTCCGTAACGGAAATTCTTGGCGGGCAGAAGCGCGAAATGCGAGTGCTGCTCGATCCCGCCAAAATGGCGGCTTACGGCGTAGCGCCGGCGTCGATTCTGCCCGTCCTGCAGCAGTCGAATCAGCAATTGCAATCGGGAGGATTTGCCGCCAGCAACCGCGAATACCGCGTGGAGACGGGAGATTTTCTTCGCGGCGCCGATGACCTGCGCCGGACCGTAATTGGAGTTTCCGGCGGGCGGCCGGTTTATCTTGAGAATGTGGCGACGATTGAAGACGGCCCCGCCGAGCCTGCCGATTACGTGCTTTTCGGATTCGGCAAGGCGACGGACCGGAAGCCGGCGGATTCCGATGCGCAATATCCCGCCGTGACGCTGGCGGTTTCCAAGCTGAAGGGAACGAACGCGGTCACGGTGGCGGGCAACGTGCTGAAGATGGTCGGCGATCTGAGGGGAAGCGTGATTCCGCAAGGCGTCGAATTGACGGTGACGCGCGATTACGGGAAAACGGCGCAGGAAAAATCGAACGAACTGCTGGAACATCTGCTGCTGGCCACGCTTTCCGTCACCATCCTGATTGCGCTGGCGCTGGGATGGCGGCCTTCGATAGTGGTGCTTGCGGCCGTGCCGGTGACGCTGGCCTTTGCGCTGTTCGTTTTCTACATTTACGGCTACACGCTGAATCGCGTCACGCTGTTCGCGCTGATTTTCTCCATCGGCATTCTGGTGGATGATGCAATTGTCGTCGTAGAGAACATCGCACGGCACTTTCATCTGCCGGAAAATAGGGGCCGCACGCTTGCCGACGTAGCCGTTGAAGCGGTGGACGAAGTCGGTAACCCGACGATTCTCGCCACATGGACCGTCATCGCGGCCGTGCTGCCCATGGCTTTTGTGCGCGGGCTGATGGGCCCTTACATGCGGCCGATTCCCATCGGCGCTTCGATGGCAATGATTTTTTCGCTGATGGTTGCGTTCGTCGTGTCGCCCTGGGCGGCGCTCCGGATTCTGGGCGGCAAGAAGGCGCTGGAACACGATGAAGAAGAAAGAGGTCCGGACCGCCTTCAGCAGATTTACCGGCGAGTGGTCACGCCGCTGATCACAAGCAACAAAAAGCGCCTGCTCTTTCTGGGCGGAGTTGTTTTTCTTCTTCTTGTCATGATGGTGCTTCCGCTGGCGAAAATCGTTCTGGTCAAGATGCTGCCGTTTGACAACAAGAGCGAGTTTCAGGTGATCGTGGACATGCCGGAGGGAACGACGCTCGAACAGACGGCGCGCGTGACAAAGGAAATCGCGGAGAAGATCGCGCAGGAACCGGAAGTGACGAATTACGTCGATTACATCGGCGTGGCCGCGCCGTATGACTTCAATGGTCTGGTTCGGCATTACTTTTTGCGCAGCGGGCCGGATAAGGCTGAAATCTACGTTGATCTGCTGCCTAAATCGGACCGCTCGACACAGAGCCACGACATCGCAAAACGTGTGCGTCTGGCCATTGACCCCATCGGCGAAAAGTACGGCGCGAAACTGAAGGTGGCGGAGATTCCGCCCGGGCCGCCGGTGCAGGCGACTCTGGTGGCGGAAATCTACGGGCCGCGTTATTCGGAACAGATTGATTACGCACGCAAAGTGCGCCAGGCGTTTCTGACCACGCCGGGCGTGGTGGACGTGGACTGGAGCGTTGAGGCCGCGCAGTCCAAGCTCCACTTTGTTGTGGACAAGCGGAAGGCTGCGCTTGACGGCGTCTCCACGGAACAGATTGCGCAAACGCTCGGCCTGGCGATCCATGGGGCGGACGTCGGCATCGCGCACCTGCCGGAAGAACGGGAGGACGTGGACATCAATGTGCGGCTGCCGCGCGCTGACCGCTCGAGCGCGCAGAGCCTGGGAGAAATTCGCGTGATTTCGTCCAAGGGGACCCTGGTGCCGCTGAGCGAACTGACGGAAGTGAAAGACGAAACCATCGAGAAAACGATCTATCACAAAAATCTGAAGCCCGTCGTTTACGTGACTGGCGACGTGGCAGGCAAGGAAGAAAGCCCTATTTACGCCATGTTCAAGCTGGACAAAAAGCTCGACCTGCTGAAAGCTCCGGACGGCGCGACGGTCGAGCGCTACTGGACGCATCAGCCGTTCCTGACCAACGCGCTTTCCATGAAGTGGGACGGCGAGTGGCAGATTACCTACGAAGTTTTCCGCGACCTGGGGTTTGCGTTTCTGGTAGCGCTGATTCTGATTTACGGAATTGTCGTGGGCTGGTTCCAGTCGTTTACGGTTCCGCTGGTGATCATGGCGCCGATTCCGCTGACGCTGATCGGCATTCTTCCGGCGCACGCCATGATGGGCGCGTTCTTCACTGCGACGTCGATTATCGGCATCATCGCGCTGGCGGGCATCATCGTACGCAATTCGATTCTGGTGGTGGACTTTGTGGAATTGCGCCGGCAGCAGGGAATTTCGCTCGAGGAATCGGTGGTGGACGCGGGTGCAGTGCGGTTCCGGCCGATTCTGCTGACGGCCTCGGCGGTCGTCGTGGGCGCTTTTGTGATTTTATTTGACCCGATTTTCCAGGGACTGGCAATTTCCCTGATTGCGGGCGCAGTGGCATCCACGTTGCTGTCGCAATTGGCCGTTCCCGTTCTCTATTACATGAACGCGCAGCGCGAGCATCGTAGGAAACCTGCCGAAGCGCCCGTGGAATGATTTCGAAGGAGGAAAGACGACCATGGATGTGAATCGCTGGCTTCGGTTGATTGCGGGCCTGTTTGTGATGGCAAGCCTGGCGCTGGGATATTTTGTGAGCGACTGGTGGTATCTGCTCACGGCCTTCGTGGGATTGAATTTGTTTCAATCCGCGTTCACGAACTGGTGCCCGATGATGACGTTTCTGAAAAAGCTGGGAGTCCGGCCGTAGCAAAAAGGCGGCTGCCGCGGTGCTCGATCAATTTCCATTTTGAGTCCACGGAATTCGAAAGGGGGAAATATATGCTCTATCGTGTCCAATCTGGGAAAAAGCTTGCCGAAGTCGCACAGGCGTTTGAGGCAGCGGCGCAGCGTCACAAGTTCGGCGTGCTGATGGTCCACGATCTGAAGACGAAACTGAAGGAAAAGGGAGTTGATCTGGAGCGCGACTGCCTGATTTATGAAGTCTGCAATCCGCAGCAGGCAAAGAAAGTGCTGGACGCAAACTCTGAGATTTCAACTGCGCTGCCGTGCCGGGTCTCAATTTATGGCGAAGGGGACCGCGTAACGCTGGCGACGATCAAGCCGACAGCCATGATTGATTTGTACCAGACTAAAGGTCTCGAATCTATAGCGCACGATGTGGAAGACGAGATTGTCGGAATGATGAACGAGGCGGCTGCATAACTGCGCCTTGCGCCGGGAACCGGGCGGCGCAGCACGTAACCGACGGGCCCGGTGGGAGCAGGCTATGAATACGATGAAGAAAATTCTGTGTCCGGTTGATTTTAGCGAGTATTCGGCCGCCGCACTGAAGGCGGCGGGTGGTTTGGCTGAGATCCTGGGCGCCGAGCTTGCCGTGCTTCATGCACGGAGAATCGAAGCGCCAATATACTTCACGGTAGCGCAGACGAAAGCGCTGAAAGAACAACTCCGCCGCAGCGACCGTGCGGCCTGGAAGTATACGGAGAAATTTGTGAATCGGCATCTGCCGCCGGAACTGGTTGATTCGATTAAGGTGATTGAAGGCGACGCGGTTGATGCTGTCCTGAAAGCGCTCCAAAAGTCGAAAGCCGATTTAGTGGTAATGGGCACGCATGGGCGCACCGGCTTGACCCGAATCCGGCTGGGTTCGGTGGCGGAAAGCGTCCTTCGGCAGACGAAAAAGCCGATTGTGACGGTGGGTCCGCAGGCGCTGAAATCGGGACGCGTGGGAAAAATCCAAAATGTTTTTTGCCCGGTGGACTACAGCGAACTTTCGCATCGTGCGCTGGAATGGGCGTCGGAAATTGCCGAAAAGGCGGGAGCCAGACTGACGGTGGGGCACGTTCAGACCGACGGCAGTTCAGCCTCAGAGGCCGAGCGGGCTCGCCAGGTGCTTTGCGGCTCGATTCCGACCGACATGCGCGGTCGATGTTCCATTGAAGAAGTCGTGCGGCAAGGGCGACCGGCTGAGCAGATCGTTCGGGAGGCGGAAAAGTTGAAAGCCGATCTCGTGGTTTTGGGCGCACGGCCCCGCCACGACTTGGGATCGCTTTTGTTCGGCTCGACGACCGAAACGGTAATCCGCAGCGCTACCTGCCCGGTTCTCTCCGTTATTGCAGAGAGTAGGGAGTGAGGCGGGCCCCGGAAGTATAGAGGCTGCGGCATTTCCAGCGATTTGAATGGGGTTCATGACAATAACGTGCTTTCTGTCTCCCCACGAATCTCGATCCGCCTGAGCGTGGGCGACCCGCAAGTGCCAGCATGGCGCCACGGTTACATCCTATTTGTTTTCAATATGTTACATGTGATAGTGGGATAGTACATTCCCGTCAAACCTTACGCTTCCCCCTGATTGCCGCTACGTAGTTTAAGAATGTGTCCTTTGGTGGCAACTTTGCCGCTTGACAACGGGGGCGCTGGAATGAGAGAATCCGGCGTTTGCGACAGAATTAGAGTGCCTTAAATCCTCTTGGAGGGAGACTTACGGACTTGAAGTCTTGCCGGGGACGCTTGGCTCAGGTCTTCACCGGAACCCTCGTTGCTGGTCTCCTGACCGGCATCGTCGTAGTGTCTCGCGCCAGCGGCCCATCCGTTCCTGAAGCTTTTGCAAATCAAGGGATTGCGACTCAAGCCGGGCATCCGGAACCGATCAAGGTCACCGCCGTTAATGTTAAGACCGAGATGGCCGGAGAGTTGGGTATTGATGTCCTGACGTCACAAACCCCGAAGTACGAGGTCCTCCATTTGAATAATCCTCCACGATTAGTCGTGGACTTTATGGGGGCGATTCGTGCCACCTCACAAGAGGATTACAACGAAGCATCGCCTTTCCTCAAACGTGTTCGTGTGGGACAGTTTAAGAGCGGAAATCCCTCAATTGTCCGTGTCGTGCTGGACCTCGTCAACAATCCCACGGAGGATGTTCACCTGATTCCAGGCGGCCTTGAGATTGTCCTGAAACCCCAGGGAATGGTGCAGGCCGCCCAGTCAAATCCGATTCCCGCGGCTCCGCCCCCGCAAGCGGCGCCCAGACCTCCGGTCCAGCAGCCGACGGCTATGACTTCGGCGCCGGTCGCATCCTCGTCTGTGGCCTTCTACCTTGAATCACCACTCCAGACACTTCAGGAGAATGACAAGCTCCTGAACGATCTGGCGCTTCGAATCATTCTGGACTTGGATTATCAGAAGGGCAAGATGGGTGAGGCGACCTGGAAGACCCCCGGCGCCTTTGGAGTTGTGGCCACTCGGCTTCTGATCAAGCATACGGGCCAAGGGTCCTACAGAACACTGGAACTCTCGGTGACCTCGTCACCCACGGGCGGGTATCAGCTTGCGATTTACGGCCAGGATGTGACGGCATCCTCCCACGGACCCAACCCGGACTTGCTCCAGGCCCAGCGGTTGGTGAATGAAGAAACATCCCGGGTCAGATCGGCTCCGCCGCAGCCTGAAAAGACTCCCGAATTGAGTGATTTGTCGTATGAAACCTATCACCTGAGTTATGTGACTGCGGATCGTGCGATCGCCCTGTTGAAGACGCTTGGCTATACAACGATTGAGTATAACGAACAGGGGGGCGAAAGCGCCTCCGAAAGCATTTTCAACCCGATCAAACTGGGCAACGGCAAACCTCCCATTATTGTGAAGCTCATCAACTCCTCCCGGACGAGTTTCATGCAACCCTCGGAGGCGACAACACCGAGGCCAGGCGTCCCGAGAACGATCCCCACGCAACAGAACCCGGCTCTTCAGCAGCAAAACATGGGAGGCATCTCAGGCGTTCCGGAGATCGGCGGTTCTTATCTTGAAGGGATGACTGCCGGCGGACCGGAGGAGAGGCTCCTGATCTTTTACGACAAGGATGACCTTCCTGCCCTGCAGAAGGTCGTGAACCTGTTACAGAACACGATTGATGTGCCGGCCCGGGAGATCATGATTGAGGCCCTGGTGATTGAGCTGAATAGCAACCGGCTCCGCCAGCTGGGCGTAAATTTTGAGACGGTCCAGAACGGTTTTGACATCGCCTCGGCGGGGACGGACCAGAACGGCAACCCGCTTTCCGTCTTTACATTCACCAAAGGCGCGCCCCGAGTCGCCACGTTCAATGCCCAACTGCAGGCCCTGCTCACCACGGGCCAGGCTGAGGTGCTCTCCAATCCCTCCGTGCTCGTTCTGGATGATCGTCAGGCCCGGATTCAGATCGGCGAGCAGGTGCCCGTCGAGCAATCGGCCGTCAGCGTCGGAACCATCACCCAGGGATTCAGCTACTTTCCCGTCGGCATTGTGCTGAACCTCCGTCCCCGTGTCAGCGAAAGTGGGGGCGAAGTCACGATGCAGACCGAGACGATCGTCAGTTCGATCAACCAGGTGGCGACGGAGGCTCAGGCGACCGGCGCGCCGGTGATTGACAATCGGCAGGTTCAGACTTTCGTGCGCGTTGCCGACAACACCCCCTTCATTATTGGAGGCCTGATCTCTAATAACAACAACACGACATTGAGCGGGATACCTTTGCTCTCGGAAATCCCGTGGTTCGGCGGATTGTTTCGGACGACCTCCGTGTCCAAGGTCAAGCAGGAGGTCATCATTGTCATTACGCCCCATGTGCTGCCCAGGACGGAGAGATACTTCAGCTACGTTATTCCCAAAGACTCGAACATGTTTGACAGGACCGGGTCGAGTTATCAGCTTTTCCGCAACGAATATCGCATTCGGGGTTCGGACATCTTCGACCTGGGATTCATCAAGGACAGCAACGTCTATAAGAATCTCGTGGAACGCGTCAAGGAGGCGGCCGCTGTCGATCCCCAATTGAAGACCGACCCGCGGTTTGAATCGGTGCTTGATGGCGGTGCACCGGGCGAGCGGATTCTGGTTGAACGGATGCTGTGGGAAATCATTGATAAGACGCATTACGGCCAGTATATCGATCCCAGCCGGATCGTCTTCTTCAAAGACGAACCATCGGCGCCGGGCGGCGCAGGGTTCGGGCTCGACTTTCTCTATCGCGAATTGGACAAGTTGACGGCCGGGCAGAACGCTTTGGCGCTGACCTTCGATGCTCAGCCGCAGGGGACCAAGGAACGGCCCTTCGTGCCGCCCAAGGCCCTGCTGAATGTTGAAGACATTCCGATGGCGGATTATCAAAAGACGCTGATTGATGGTAACGAGCACAATACCGATGGAACGCCCCGGAAATGGATGATCCTGCTCGCCCATTACAAGACCAAATCGTACGCTCCCATCGGGATTCGTGTTTCTCCACTCGATCTCCTGCGGGACGTGATTGTCCTCAAGCGCGTTATCGACCTCAACAAAGATATGCCGCTGACTATCAGTGAGTTTCACATCGGCAGACAAATCATCTTTCCCAGCCAGGATGAGTTCAAGAACGGCTACCAGTTTGTGGATCGTGACGTCGCCCAGCTCTTCTACGACGTTTTCAACTACTACCCGGCCTTTGAGCAGGAGTTCAATCGGCAATCCCGCCAGATGGACGCGGAACTTGACAAGATCCT
>JBJKPU010000126.1:0-37443 GCA_046706005.1 Terriglobia bacterium
CGCTGCCTGGAACTGAAGTCGCTGAAGTACTACATCCTGGCCTACCGCAGCCTGGGCATCTTTTACGAGAACGCCATCAACCGCATTCTGGATGACGTGGTCCGCGCCTGCCGCCCCAAGTGGGCCGTCGTCACCGGCGAGTTCCGGACGCGCGGCGGAATGTCCACCACCATCGAAGCGCGCTATCCCCGGCCGTGAGTTGGCAGCGGACCGGGATTGCCGCAGGCAGGGCATGATGCGCCATGTAGGCATCGCCCACGTTTAGGAGGAAGCTTTGCCAGGTCCGCCAGTTTGTCCGGCCTGCGGCCGCGAGTTCGGAAAGGGTGAAGTCGTCCGTGGTGACATTCGCTGTCCCGGTTGCCACGCAAAGCTTAAGCCTGACGATAAGCGCAACATGCCGACGTGGCTTGTGGCGCTGGTCCTTAGCGGGGTGGCGTGTTACGCGTGGCAGGTGCAGGGGCTGACCTGGGTGGCGCTCACGTTCGCGCTCTCGGTTCCGCTGGGGGTGGCGTTAGGCAGCGTCATCTCCCTCATCTTTGGCGTTCCACTCGTGGTGCGGGAGGCCGCTGCAGGAGACCACCTGATCACTCTACGCGAGCCGACTCCGCCTGCGGAGGAAGATAGCAAGTAGATCGGGTACTGCGGACCGCCGATTTTGCAGTCCGCGTGCCGGAGGATCCTTCCGGAGCTAGAGTGCGGCGCGGCAGGCCGCCCCACGCATCGCAAGGGTGGCGTTGAATGCGGCCGCCTTGCTATTTGGCTGGCTGGCTCGGCCCCTGCAAAGCCAGCGCACTCGACGCTTTCTTACCTTGGATCACGTTGTAACCCACTATGTAGGAGTAAAGACTGGCGGGGATGAATTCGATCTGTAGTCCGCCGATTTCGCGGGATATTGTCTTGGTTTTTGACGTTACCAGGGTGTCCTTTAAGCCGTTCGCCCGGCAAAAGCTAAGTAGGCTCTTTAATTCCTCAGGGTTGTCACAGAACCGGTCCGACCATTTTACTTCAACCGCCCATGTCGGCTTTTGCTTTTCACCGAGACAGACTATATCCACCTCTCCATCCCGCCAACGGGCGTAATAAAGGGGCGCTTCGCTATGGAACCACTGGGAAAAAATTGAGGTTTCAGCGAGCGAGGCGACCGCGTTGTCGGCGGCTTTCAGCGGTGAAAACAGCGCGGCACGCATGGAGGGGTTTGTCAGGTAAACCTTGAAAAAATTTTCTCTTCGAAACCGCTTCGCGTTGCGGTCCACGCGGTGGACAACTTTTATGAGAAATGCCGCCTCGAGGTACTCGATGTAGCGCTTGATGGTGTTTTTGGCTACGCCGGAGTTCTGGGAAAGCTGTCCTAGTGAGACTTCGTTTGCCGTATTGAAGGCCAAAGTCGTGAACAGGTAGTTGAGCTCTTGTATGTCAGCGATGCCGTACAGACTGGGCAGGTCTCTCAGGAGCACCTTATCGATGATGTCGCCTTTGATGAAACGCCCCGGGTCAGCCTGGATCGGCGGTGAGAGGACGACCTCTGGATAACCCCCAAAATTCAGGTACGAGAGAAACTGCTCGTTTAGCTCCTCGATGTTGGTCACTGCAAAGCCCTGTTTATTCTCCTGGTGTGATTCCACGAGGGCCGTCCTATCCAGGAGGTGAAGGTATTCGTAAAACGTCAGTGGAGGAAGGAGAAAGTCGGTGAACCGACCGGCCCCCGACTCTGTGCTCTTCAGTCGCAACGCTGCAGCTGCCGACCCTGAGGCGACGAATCTAGTTTCAGGATGCGAGTCCACGAGGGACTTGAGATGAACCTCCCAATTGCGCAGGTACTGGATTTCGTCGAAAAAGACGTAAGTTTGTTGTGATTTGTAATCCACGCCGGTTGCGTCTTGGTAGTAGCGGAGGAGTCTTTCCAATGTGAGCCCGTTGTAAATTGGGTGGTCCACCGAGAAGTAGCAGATTGAAGTCGGGGGAGTGCCCCCGCTGATCAGCGCTTGAATGGCATGGTAGATCAATACGGTCTTACCAACCCTCCTGGGACCCATTAGGACGACCGCCCTCCGCACTGAATGCGCTTTGACAAGTGGCAAGAAGAGATCAAGGTAAGCGCGTGGTTTCATTTCTTGATGGAGGGGGCTTATGGCGTGGCCCTCTCCCCACCATGGGTTCTCAGTTTTGATTCTTCGAACGATGTCGTTGTCAGAAATTGTCTGCATGAGAATCCTAGGTTATGTCATTCGTCAGATAAAGTCAATCAACTGATTCTAGTCGTGCATACCGTTGCATCTTATAGTAAATACAGGTTTTGATGTTGAATTCTAATTTTGCTGGTGGCGCGGCAAGTAGAGCTGCCCAGCGATTTTGCGATCCGCGGTTCTTCCCTGAGTAAGCAGCGGATTCGAAAATCGGACACGGCCGGGCTGATTGACAGGAAAGCCGCAGACCACGGAACCGGTGGTCTGCGCTACGCTTGGCGCGCCCCTTCAGGGCTCGGGGATTCCTTTTGGGCGCGGCTGACCCAGGCCGATGGCCTGGGCTTTGCTGGTTCGCCCCGTTGGGGCTCAGCCCCCTGTTTTCCCGGAACATCTGAGACGCCCCGCCGGGGCGTCTCTACAAAAACATGCCCGGAGCCCGCCCTGCGCGCCGGGGGCAGGCGCGATTCAAAATTTCAAATTGGAGATTTCAGATTGACGGAGCTGCGGCCGGAGGCAGTAGCGCGGACCGCAGAATCCGCGGTCCGCGGGTTTTCATATGGTTGCCGATGGCAGGGGGATTTGTAGGGGCAATTCATGAATTGCCCCTACGCCGGAGGACAAGGGCAAAAGCAGATTCCTCTCCCGCTTCGCGGGATCGGAATGACGTGCGATGGGCTCGGAATGCCGGAGTGTATGTTTGCGGCCGCCCCTCACCCGTCCCGCGTTGCGGGACACCCTCTCCCCGCAAGCGGGGCGAGGGCTAAGAGAAAAAGCAGGACAAGTAACCACGACACAAAAGGCGTGTCGTGGTTACCAACGGGATGCCCGCCCCGCGGCGCGGGGTGGGCGCTACATCTCGAGGAGGCCGCGGCCGGTGAGGATCAGTGGGAGGCAGCGCTCGGCGCGGGCGGCGCGGGTTTTTGCCTGCTTGGCAGTCGAGACGTAAAAGATGTACGACCTTCTCCGTCCCGGCGTGAGCGCCTCGAATGCCGCTCGCAGGTGCGGAAACGCGTCCAACTTCTCCTGCAACTCTTCAGGGACCTCGTAATCTGAATCCCGCTTGAGAACAACCTTCTTCCCCGACTCTTCGACTTCGATGGCCCGGCGGATGTAGCTCTTCAGAACCGCCTCGCTCGCCGAAATTTCTTTGACGGAGGTGAACTTGATCCAGCGGCCTGCCTGTGTGTGCTCGCCGATTTTTTGCAGGATGCGCTTCGGGTCGGGGAGCAGCGCGCCTTTAAAGAACGAGAGCGCGCAGGTTTCCTTGAGCGGAATCACGATGGCCACGTTCTTTTTGCGATGGGTGAAGCAGGGCTTGCTCCACTTCGTCTCTTCAATCAGGCCGCAGTCGAGCAGAATCTTCCGCAGCTTGTCTGATTCCTTTTGCCACTTTCTCGCGTATGGTACTTTCATCGTTCCACCCTGTGCGCAGAATCGGATTGAATCGTCCGGCGGCTGGTTATTATGGCACAGCAGCATGCGCAGCCGCACACAGCGCCTTGCGGCGCGCAGACATCAAGAAGCCATGTACGCGCCAGGCGACGGCCCCTCACCCGTCCCGCGCTGTGGGACACCCTCTCCCCGCAAGCGGGTAGAGGGCTAAGAGAAAAAAGAGGGCAAAAGCCCACCGCAACATTTTGCAGCATTACCCGCCGGCAATCTGGTAGAATGCGAGATTCGTGAATCGCAGAAGCCATCATCGCGGCTGGCAAGTGAAGGTTGCGCGAGTGCTGTTGATCATGCAGGTCAACGTGCTCGTGATTGCCGCGCTGCACCATCACGGATACATCAACAATCTTTTCCAGCGCCAGATGACGATGGCCGCTTCCACCACGCCGGCGGGTTCGAGCGGCGAAAGAGTTTTCTGCCTGACCTGCCAGATCGTGAGGCAGGGAGCGGCGCGGCCGGCGCTTGCAGCTCCGGCGCTGCGGCCGGATTCGCCGGTCCTGGTGCCGAGATTCTCCATTCCCCTGAATATCCCATCTGTTGAACAGGCGATTGCTCACGGCAGATCTCCTCCGCCCGTCCAGTCCTAACTTCCAATCGGTTCCAATACCCTCGTTGTTTGCGAAACGCATTTTTTCGTTTCCGGAATTCCGGTTCCGGGAAGCAATTCCTTTGGCGGTATAGAAAAATGAAGAAGCCACGATTCCATTTGAATTTGCCGGCAGGCGCGATTCTTCTGGCGGGATCGGTTTTGACCGTCGCGGTGGCGCGGGCGGCGGCGCAGACGGCGCCGAGCGTCGAACTGACGCTCGACCGGGCCATTCACCTGGCCGTCGAGCACAATCCTTCGCTGAAGGCCGCGAGATCGCAAATCGAACAGAGCCAGGCGAGTGAAATCACCGCCGGCATCCGGCCGAATCCCGTTTTCACCTACGACGATCTGTTCATGCCCGTGAAGCCCAGCCAGATCACGGGAACGAATATCAACAACATCAGCGAATTCGACGCCGGGGCGAGTTTTACCTGGGAGCGCGGCCACAAGCGACAGGCGCGCGTCCGCGCGGCGCGCGACCAGACCGCCGTGACGCGCGACGACGTGAGCGATACGCAGCGCGCATTGACTTACAACGTGGGGCAGCAATTCATTGCCGCGCTGCTGGCGAAGTCGCAGCTTAAATTTGCCGAGCAGGATCTGGCGAGCTTCCGGCAGACCGTCCAGACGAGCGAAAGCCAGTACAAGGCGGGAGCCATCAGCGAAGGCGACTTGCTGAAGATCAAGCTGCAGATGCTGCAGTTCCAGACGGATGTTTCCACGGCGCGGCTCGCGCTGGAACAGGCGCTGGCCAGCTTGCGGCAACTGGTGGGGTACAACGCCGTGCCGGCCGATTACACCGTGGCGGGCAAGCTGGCTTACACGCCGATTCACGCCAACAAGGAGGACCTGCAACTGCTGGCGCTGAAGCAGCGGCCCGATCTGCTGGCGGCGGAAAAGGGCGTGACGGCGGCGCAAAGCCAATACGCGCTGGCCAAAGCGAACGGCAAACGCGATTTGACGACCACGTTTTATTACACGCACGTCGTCGCCATCAACAGCGTGAGCTTTATCGCCAACATCGAAATTCCCATCTTCGACCGCAATCAGGGAGAAATCGCGCGCACGCATTTCGCGATTTCGCAGGCGGATGAGCAGCGCCAGGCGGCGCAGCAGGCGGTGATGACGGACGTGACCAACGCCTTTGAGGCGATGAAGACCAGCGAAAATGTGGTGAAACTTTACGATTCAGGATATCTGAACCAGGCCAAGCAGTCGCTCGAAATCAGCCGCTACGCTTTTCAGAGAGGCGGGGCGAGCCTGCTGGATTTTCTGGATGCAGAGCGCAGTTACCGCTCGACTGAATTGGCTTACCGGCAGGCGCTGGCGAATTACATGCTGGCGCTCGAGCAGCTCCGAAATGCCGTGGGAACGAGGAATCTGCCATGAGAAATCACAAAAGCATGGGAAACGAGTTATCGGGGAAAAATCGGGGAGGCAGGATTTACGGTAGCGCGCTGGCGGCAATTCTGCTGCTGGCGCTCGCGGGCTGCGGCGGGCAATCGTCCGGGACGGATGCCGCAACTTCCTACGGCACCAATCCCGTCGCCTCCAGCGAGCCGCATCTGTTTACCGTGCCGGAAAATCAGATGGCGCACGTGCAGGTGGTGCCTGTCGCCGAGACGAATTTTCCGCAGGTGCTGCGGCTGCCGGGATCGGTGACGTACAACGCGTTTGAAACGACGCCGGTGATTACGCAGGTGGGCGGACCGGTGACGCGCGTGCTGGCGGTGCCGGGGCAGTTCGTTCATGCGGGGCAGACGCTTTGCACGGTGAGCAGTCCGGACTTTTCACAAATGCGCTCGACGTACCTGAAGGCGCAGGACGCCCGGGAACTGGCGGAAACAAACTACGCGCGCGCCAAAGATCTCTACGCGCACCATGCCATTGCCGAGGCGGATTTGCAGAGTGCGCAGTCGGCGCGCAATCAGGCGGAAGCGGATCTTGAGGCAGCGCAGCAATCGCTGGCGGTTCTGGGAATCAAGGATCCCGCCGGCCTGAAGGACGCGGCGTCGGAGCCGGAAATTCCCGTGCGCGCACCCGTCGCGGGTGAAATCGTGGAGCGGCTGGTTGCGCCGGGGCAGGTGGTGCAGGCGGGCGCGACGCAGGTTTTTACGATTTCCAACATGAGCAGCGTCTGGGTGCTGGTCAACGTTTTCCAGCACAATCTGGGCGCGATTCATCTGGGCGATCCGGTCACGATTGAAACCGACGCCTACCCGGAAAAATTTCACGGCCGGGTTTCCTACATCGCACCCGCGCTCGATGCTTCGACGCGCACGCTGCAGGTGCGCGTGGTGACGCAGAATCCGGGGCTGAAGCTGAAAAAAGATATGTACGTGACGGCGGAGGTGCAGGCGGGAAAGATTCCCAAAGCGCTGGCGGTTCCGGACGCCGCCGTGCTGCGCGACAGCGACAACCAGCCCTTTGTTTACGCCGAGGAAGGAAAAAACCAGTTCGGCGAACGGATGGTTTCCATCGGCGCGAGCCAAGCGGGGAACACGCAGATTCTTTCCGGACTGAAGGCCGGCGAGCGCGTGGTGGCGAACGGCAGCCTGTTTCTGCAGTTCGCAATTTCCAGGCAGTAGAGGACGCTTTGTTTCGTCGGAAGGCGGGCTGAGCCTGCCGCGATATCCGGCTGGGGAAATTCATTTTATGATTCATCGCATCGTTCAATTCGCACTGAACCAGCGCTTCCTGATCCTGATGCTGGTGGCGTTCCTGGTGCTGGGCGGAATCATTTCGTTCGAGCACATGCCGGTGGACGCCTATCCGGACCTCTCGCCGCCCATGGTGGAAATCATCACGCAATGGCCGGGGCACGCGGCGGAGGAAATCGAGCGGCTGGTCACGATTCCGCTGGAAATCGCCATCAACGGCACGCCGCGGCTGAACGTGATGCGCTCCATTTCGCTCTACGGACTTTCCGACATCACGCTGACTTTTGACGAAGGGACGGACATCTATTTCGCGCGCGGCGTGGTGTACCGGCGGCTTTCGGATGCGGGGCTGCCGGCCGGCGTGGCGCCTTCGATGGCGCCCAATTCCAGCCCCAGCGGGCTGATCTACCGTTACGTGATTCAGAGTCCCGACCGCACGCCGCAGCAATTGAAAACCATCGAGGACTGGGTGCTGGAGCGCGCCTACAAATCCGTGCCCGGCGTGGCCGACGATTCCGGCTTCGGCGGGACGGTGATGCAATACCAGGTGCTGCTCAGCCCGTCGCGGCTTTACGGCTATCACCTGACGGTGCCGCAGGTGATGCAGGCGCTGGCGGCGAACAATTCCAATACGGGCGGCGGATTTTATTCGCAGGGCGGGCAATTTTATTACGTGCGCGGACTGGGACTGGTCCGCGACCTGAAGGATATTCGCAACATCGTCGTCTCCAGCCAGAACGGAACGCCGGTGCGCATCAGCGACATCGGCAACGTGGTGATCGGGCACGCGCCGCGGCTGGGCGAGTTCGGATACATGAAGCAGGACGACGCGGTGGAAGGCGTGATCCTGCTGCGGCGCGGCGAGCAGACGCAGACTGTGCTCAAGGCCGTCGAGAAGGAAACCGATCACCTGAACCACGACGTGCTGCCGCCCGACGTGAAAGTGGTTCCTTTTTACGACCGCACCGATCTGGTCCACCTGACGACGAAGACGGTGGAAGGCAATCTGCTGCGCGGCATGGTGCTGGTGCTGATCGTGCTGATCTTTTTTCTGGTCAGCGTGCGCGCCGCCGTCATTACGGCGCTTACGATTCCGCTGGCGCTGCTGTTTTCATTTACGCTGCTCCATTTGAAAGGCGTTTCCGCCAACCTGCTTTCCATCGGCGCCATCGATTTCGGAATCATCATTGACGGCACGGTGGTGATGATTGAAAACATCTACCGCGAATTGGGATTGCGCGAAGGGCAGGATTACCGGCTCTTTGACGTGATTGTGGCCGCGGCGCGCGACGTGGACCGGCCGATTTTCTATTCCGTGGCCGTCATCATTTCCGGCTATCTGCCGATCTACGCGCTGTCGGGGCCGTCGGGCAAGCTGTTCCATCCCATGGCGGACACGATGGTCTTCGCGCTGATCGGCGCGCTGATTCTTACGCTGACGCTGGTTCCGGTGCTCGCGTCCTACTGGCTGAAGCACGTTCACGAGCGCTCGAACCGCCCCTATGAATGGATCAAGCGGACCTACGGCCGCTGGCTTGAATGGTGCCTGGATCACGGCAAGACGACGGTTGCGGCGGTGATTGTGCTGTTCGGCGCTTCGCTGCTGCTGGTCCCGACGATCGGCGGCGAATTTATGCCGCACCTGGATGAAGGCGCGCTGTGGGTGCGGGCCACCATGCCTTACACGATTTCCTGGCAGGCGGCAGCCAAAATTGCGCCGCAGATTCGCGAGATTCTGATGTCCTATCCAATGGTGACCACCGTCGGTTCCGAGCTGGGACGGCCGGACGACGGCACCGATTCCACCGGCTTTTTCAATTGCGAGTTCTACGTGGGACTGCGGCCCTACAGCGACAAGACGTGGAAGGAAGGAAAAATCCGGACCAAGGAAGAATTGACGAACGCCCTGCGCGCGCGGCTCTCACAATATCCCGGAATCATTTTCAATTTTACGCAGCCGGCGGAAGATGCCGTGGACGAAGCGCTGACCGGGCTCAAGAGCGCGCTGGCCGTCAAAGTGTACGGTCCCAACCTCGACGAGCTGCAGAAGCTGGCGGTTCAGGTGAAGGGCACGCTTTCCCGCGTTCCGGGTTTTACGGAAATGACAGTGGTGCGCGAGTTGGGCCAGCCGAGCCTGGTGGTGGACGTGGACCGCGACAAAATCGCGCGCTACGGCATCAACGTCTCCGACGTGGAATCGGTGGTGCAGGCGGCGGTGGGCGGCGAGGCGGCAACGCAGGTGATTCAGGGAGAAAAACTGTTCGACCTGGTGGTGCGCATGGAGCCGCAATTCCGCGAGAGCCCGCAAGCCATCGGCGATCTGCTGGTGGGAACGCCGCAGGGCCAGCAGATTCCGCTGAAGGAGCTGGCTTCGATCAGCGTGCAGAACGGCGCTTCCTTTATTTATCGCGAAAACAACTCGCGCTACATCGGCGTGCAGTACAGCATTGTGGGACGCGACCTGGCGAGCGCCGTGAACGACGGCAAAGCCGCCGTTTCGAAATCCGTCCACCTGCCGCCCGGCTACTGGATGACGTGGGGCGGCGAATACAGCGAATATCTGGAGGCGCGAAAGCAACTGGACGTGATCGGCCCGGTCGCCGTGCTGCTGATTTTCCTGATCCTGTTCGCGCTCTACGGCAATTTCAAATTTCCCGTCTTCATCGCGCTGGGCGTAATCCTGAGCGGACCGGTGGGCGCGCTGGTGGCGCTGAAGCTGACGGGAACGCCTTTCAGCGTTTCTTCCGTGCTGGGATTTCTGGCGCTGATGGGCGTCTCAACGGAAATTGCCGTGGTGCTGGTTTCCTATATCAACAAGCTGCGCCTGGAGGGCAAGGACATTCGCACCGCGACGCGCGAGGCGGCTTTGCTGCGGCTGCGGCCCATCATGATGACGGCGCTGGTGGCCTGCCTGGGCCTTCTGCCCGCCGCCACTTCACACGGCATCGGCTCGGACACGCAACGGCCGTTTGCCATCGTGATTGTGGCGGGAATGCTCTCCATGCTGCTGCTCGGCATCTTTGTCAATCCCGTGCTTTATGAAATGGCGGCGCGCGATAAAGACGTTCTGCAGGTGTGAGACTCCAAAGCTGCTTGTGAATCCCTGCGAATTTCCGGCGGGGGGCTCTGCGATTGTCAGCTTGAAGCGCGGGTCAGGTTGTTCTCATTGGCGTGGGCCGCCTGCTTGGACTGATACATGCGGCTGTCGGCTTCCGCCAGATCCTTTTCCGCGGCCTGGCCGGCAACGTGGTGAGAGAGTCCGAGGCTGACGGAAATCGGCAAATCGCCGATGCGGCTTTGCTGGTCCCACTCGGCGACTTTCTGATGGATGCGCTTGAGCACGATCTTGGCGCCCGCCTCCTCGGTCTCCGGAAGAATAATCAGAAATTCATCGCCGCCGTAACGAACCACGTAATCCGAGCCGCGAACGCAGAACTTGAGGATGCCGGCGATCTGCGACAGAACGTAATCGCCCATGAGGTGGCCGAAGCGGTCATTCACGATTTTGAAGTTGTTGACGTCGCACATGATCAGCGCCAGCGGGCGCTGGTTGCGTTCGGCGCGGGAAATTTCACCCTGAAGCAGCTCAAAGAGAAAGTTTCGATTGAAGACGTTGGTGAGGGAATCGAGCAAACCCGCCGTGTGCTCAGAATTGTGGGCCACGGTTCGCTGCAGGTTGGCAAGACGCAGGCGGCGGTTTTCAGTTTCACGCCGCAGAAAATAGAGGGCGATCACCACCAGAACCATCATCAGGACGAAAAGCACCTGGGGCGGAAGCCGCAGGTCGAGTTCGTTGGCCTGCCAGAAACTGTGGGGAGCCAGCAGCGAGAGCGCGCCCAGAATCAGGACCGCGCCGGCAAAAACGACGATCACCCAGAAGTCCCGGTGGTAGGACTCAATCTGGGAAATCTCCCACTGAATGCGCGTGTCGGGACCCAGCTTTTCAAAGAGCTCCCGCGGCTCCGTTGATCTTGCTGCCATGCGTTCAACTCAACTTTGTGCTTTTATACCGGAAGACGCACCGCTCTGCTTCCCCCGCAGCAGGGCGGCACTTGAGAAATGAGAAGCGGCCCGTCCCCCCAAGCTTAAGAACGGGCACATTATACTATGAGTTTCCTAATTTAAGGGCAGTGTCCGCGGAGGGGTTTCGGACATTCGTTTTTTATTCGCCTGCGGACGGTTCCACGCGGGCGCTTGATGGGTCAGGCCTATGTTTTTTCGGAAACGGCTTTAGCCTGCGTAAACAGAAGCAGATAGTCGCGTCCGCCGGCTTTGGAATCCGTGCCGGACATGTTGAATCCGCCGAAAGGATGGCCTCCGACCAGCGCGCCCGTGCATTTGCGGTTGAAGTAGAGATTGCCGACGTGGAAAGTTTCCGCCGCCTTCTCGATCTTGGCGCGGTTCTTGGTGTACACGGCGCCGGTCAGGCCGTATTCGGTGTTGTTTCCGATTTCCAGGGCGTCATCAAAATCGCGAGCTTTGATCACCGCAAGCACCGGGCCGAAAATTTCCTCCTGGGCGATGCGCGCGGTGGGAGCAACGTCGGCGATGACCGTGGGCGCGACGAAATATCCGCTTCCGGCGGCCTTCTTGCCGCCCGCGATCAAACGTCCTTCCTTCTTTCCGATTTCGATGTAATCCAGAATGGATTTCCGGGCGCGTTCGTTGATGACCGGTCCCATGTAAGTTTCGGGATCGGCGGGATCGCCCACCTTGATGCTTTCCACGCGCCGCTGAAGCTTTTCGACAAACGCGTCGTAAACGGCATCCACCACGATGGCTCGCGAGCAGGCGGAGCATTTCTGCCCCTGATAGCCGAAGGCGGAAGCGGCAACGCCTTCGACCGCGGCTTCCACATCCACCTCGCCATCCACGATGATGGAATCTTTGCCGCCCATTTCGGCAATCACGCGCTTGATCCAGATTTGACCGGCCTGATGTTTGGCCGCGAGCTCATTGATGCCCAGACCGACTTCCTTGGAACCCGTGAAGGCCACAAAGCGCGTCAGCGGATGGGCCACCAGCGCGTTTCCGGCTTTGGCGCCGGGGCCGGGCAGAAAGCTGGCGACGCCCGCGGGCAGGCCGGCCTGCTCGAGAGCTTCGAAAAATTTCCAGGCGATCACCGGCGAGTCGCTGGAAGGTTTCAGAATCACGGTGTTGCCGGCGACAATCGCCGCCGTGGCCATGCCGGTGAGAATGGCCAGAGGAAAATTCCAGGGCGGAATCACCACGCCCACGCCCAGGGGAATATACTTCAGATAATTTCGCTCGCCGGGAACGGGCGAGAGCGGCTGCGGACCATCCAGGCGAAGCATTTCCCGGGCGTAGAATTCGCAAAAGTCGATGGCTTCAGCCACGTCGGCGTCGGCCTCAGCCCAGGATTTGCCGACTTCGAAAACCATCCAGGCGGCATAAGTGTACTTGCAGCTCCGCAGAATTTTGGCCGTTCCCAGCAGAACCTCGGCGCGCTCTTCCGCCGGCCGGCGGCTCCATTCGCTGAATTTCTGGTGGGCTTTTTCCACCGCCTGCGCGGCCAGTTCGGCGTTGGCGGAGGATAGCGTCCCCACAACCTGGTTTTTGCGGGAGGGATTGTAAGACTGCAATTTGTCCTTCGTGGTCACGCGCTCGCCGCCGATCACCAGCGGATATTCGCGGCCCAGCTCTTTGGACACCTGCTCCACCGCTTCCTTCATGCGCCGCTGATGTTCCGGGTTCGCCTTGAAGTCGCTCAGGGGTTCATTTCGAAATTCCGAGACCTGCATCATCGCCTCCGGAGATTGTCTGGTGATTGAAGCTTCCTATTATATCCGTTTCGCCGGATTGGGGATAGACGACTGGGGGATTACGTGCGTCCGCGCCGGTTCCCCCGGCTGCGCAAACCGATTGACCCGGCCGCATTCCCGTTGCTACCATAGCTATGAATTCACTGCCAGGAGAGAGCATCTTTGGACCGATACACGCGTCACGAGTTGAAGCAGGACGAATTTCAGGATTTCATAGAGAAAATTCAGATTTTCTCCAGTAAGTATTCGCGCCAGATTATCCTGGGCGCGGTTGCCGTGATCGTCGCCGTCGGCCTGGTCTACGGGCTGAGGACGTACAGCGCGCGCAAGGAGTCCGCAGCGAACGCCGCGCTGGAAAACGCCCTGACCACTTTCGACGCTTACGTGGGCAATCCCTCCGCGGCCGCGATGGCTGCCGCGGGGCCGAGTTTTCAGACGGCGCAGTTGAAATATCAGAAGGCGCTCGGCCAGTTCCAGGCCGTGACGCAGAAATATCCCGGCACCAAGGCCGGCGCCTACGCGCAGATTCACGCCGGCATCTGCGAGGGCGAGCTCGGCAACAGCGCCGCGGCCATCAAGACGCTGCGGGAAGCGGCGGGCAATTCCGACCGGGAAGTTGCTTCCCTGGCACGGCTCTCGCTGGCGCAGGAACTGCAGCGGGCGGGAAAAACCGATGAAGCGATGAAAATCACCCAGGACCTGGCGGACCACCCGACCACGACGGTTCCCAAGGCGACGGCGTTGATGACGCTGGCCGGCCTTTACCGGGAAAAGCAGCCGGCGCGCGCGCGGCAAATCTACGTGCAACTCCAGAAGGAATACGGGTCCAATACGGAGCTGGCTTCCGCGCTGAAGCAGGAGTTGAGCAGCCTGCCCGAATAACTTCCCGCCAGGCTCGGAAGAGCCGCCCGACGGCCAGACCGGCAAATCGATGCCGAGAAGTTTTCCCAAAAACAAAATGGCGGATTTGAAACGTTCCGGCGCGCCGGATTGCGAGCGCTGCGATCGCCGGGTTGCGGACGGCGCCGAAACGCAGGACGGGAATCCATGACGGAGCCTGCGCGCGAAACGCTGGAAACCGATGTTCTGATTGTGGGCGCGGGCGCGGCCGGCCTGAGTTGCGCGCTGCGGCTGGCGCAGTTGATTGAAGCGCACCGGAAGGAAAATTCACAAAGTCCCCCGCCGCTCGCGACGGAAAACATCTACATCCTCGAAAAAGCGGCGGAGTTAGGCGCGCACAGCCTTTCCGGCGCGGTCCTCGACCCGCGGGCGCTGGCGGAACTCGTTCCGGATTTCAAGGCGCAGGGAGCGCCGCTCGAAGCGCCGGTCACGAAAGATTCCGTTTACTTCCTGACCCGCCAGGGCCGGTGGAAGCTGCCCTTCACGCCGCCTTTTTTGCGCAATCACGGAAATTACATCGTCTCTCTTAACCGTCTGGTTAAATGGTTGGGCGGGCTGGTGGAAAAATCCGGCGTGAGCCTGTTTCCGGGATTCGCGGGTTCGGAAATTCTGCTGGATGACGGGAAGGTCGCGGGAGTCCGGACCGACGACAAAGGAATCGGCCGCGACGGCGGGCGCAAATCGAATTTCCAGCCGGGCTACGACGTTCGCGCCAAAGTCACGGTTTTTGCCGAGGGCCCGCGAGGTTCGCTGAGCAAGGAACTGATCGAGCGGCTCGATCTCGACGAGGGCCGCAATCCGCAGAATTACACGCTGGGCGTGAAAGAGCTGTGGGAGGTTCCGGCGGGACGAATCGAAAAGGGGCGGGTGATTCATACGGCGGGTTGGCCGCTCGGCCGGCGGCAATTCGGCGGAGGATTTCTTTACGCGCTCTCGGAAACTCAGGTTTCCGCCGGCCTCGTGGCCGGGCTCGACAATGAGGATCCACTGTTCGACGTCCACAACGCCTTCCAGCAATTCAAGATGCATCCTTTAATCTGCCGGCTTCTCGCAAGCGGACAAATGCTTCGCTACGGCGCAAAAACGATTCCGGAAGGCGGATATTTCTCGATTCCGCAGACCACGACGCACGGCGCCATCGTCATCGGCGACTCCGCCGGGTTCCTGAATTCGCAAAGGCTGAAGGGAATTCATCTGGCGATGAAGAGCGGCATGCTGGCGGCGGAAACCATCTGGGATGCGTTCGCTCAAAAGGACTGGTCGGCGGCGGCGCTGGGAAAATTTGAAGATCGCTGGCGCGCCAGTTGGATCAACGAGGAGCTATGGCGGGTGCGGAATTATCACCAGGGCTTCGAGCACGGATTGCTGCGCGGCACGATTCACGCGGCGTTGCAGATGATCACCGGCGGACGCGGCGTTCGCGCCCGATATCCGGCGCGCGCCGACCACGAGGCCATGCGAATGCTCGGCGACGTTCAGAATCGTCCTATTGAAAAAGTTCGCGGCGACGGCAAACTGACTTTCGATAAATTGTCGGACGTTTATCATTCCGGAACGCATCACGAGGAAGATCAGCCTTCGCACCTGCGCATCGCCGATTTTGACATCTGCAACGGTCGCTGCGTTGCGGAATACGGAAATCCCTGCCAGTATTTCTGCCCGGCGTCGGTTTATGAAATGGAAACGGCGGCGGACGGTTCGGGCAAAAAACTCAAAATCAATGCGTCGAATTGCGTTCACTGCAAGACCTGCGACATTGCCGATCCGTATCAGATCATCACGTGGGTTTGCCCGGAAGGCGGAGGCGGACCGCAATACGATGGGATGTGAACCGGCGAAGCACTCGACCTTTTCCGCCCGGAGGCGATATTGATTCGCGGGACCGACATTGAATTTCGCCACCGCTCGTGGTTCATTGCGCTCATCTACATCATTGCGTTCTGGTCCTACAAAATTGAGTCAATCGACGTTGTTCACTGGCTGCTGCGAGCGCTGGCCCACCGGGGCGCGCTTTCCGGCATTTCATTCCGGACGGCGGCGCAGGTGATCTTTGGCCTGGGCGCTCTTATCACCGGCGCGGCGGCGATAGCCCGGACCTGGGGAACGGCCTACCTTCGAAACGACGTTGTGCGTGACAGCGCGCTTCATGCCGACCAGGTTCTGGCGGATGGGCCTTACCGCTACGTTCGCAATCCGCTTTACATCGGGACGGTGCTTCTCGCGATTGGCTTGAGCGTGATGGCTCCGCCCATCGGCTGGGTGGTGCTGGTGGCGGGAATGGCATTTTTCACTCTCCGCCTGATCGGATGTGAGGAAGCGTTTCTGCTGGAGAAGCAGGGGGACAGCTACCGCGCTTATTTCGAGCGCGTGCCGCGACTGTGGCCGGCGCTCCGGCCGCGAGTTCCTTCCGGCGGAGTCGAACCGCGTTGGGGCCAGGCGTGGCTGGGCGAATCTTGGATATGGGTTATCTTCATTGGCCAGGCTGTTTTCGCTCTCACCCTCAAGATAAGACTCTTCGACTACTTCGTTTGGAGCGGATTAGGGATCTACCTTCTGCTCCGCGTCCTCGTCAGGCATCAGGCGCAGCGCCGCTACTCTTGAAAAACCCTGCCACCAACTTTCCCTCCGAATCGCCAAGTGCGTGCGATAATCGGCCCATGGCGGACCCTGTGGAACGACCGCTCGATTCTTCAACCGAAACCGGCGAATCCGGGCGCGCGGAAGACGCTTCGCAACCGGCGGCTGGCCCGCGGACGTTCACCCGCTGGCAGCGGTTTGAGATTTTTGCCGCCACCTGGATCGGCTATTTTGCGGTTCTGCTGATCGGGCGCACACTGCGCTGGGAAGTGAAGGGCTGGGAGAATTGGGAGGCGGCGCGAAAGCTCAACAAGGGAATCATCCACACTTTCTGGCATCGCGAGATTTTCCCCGGCACCTGGTTCTTTCGCAATCGCGGCATCGTGGTGATGACCAGCCGGAATTTCGACGGGGAATACATCGCGCGCATCATTCGGAAGCTCGGTTACGGCGCGGCGCGCGGCTCAAGCACGCGGGGCGGAGGACGGGCGCTGGTGGAAATGGTCCGCTGCCATCAGCGCGGACTGGACACGGCGTTCTCGATTGACGGCCCGCGCGGCCCGCGCTTCGTGGCCAAGCCGGGCGCCGTGATTCTGGCGCGCTCGACCGGCGCGGCCATTCTCTGTTTCCACCTGGCGCTGCGCAAGGCTTTCGTTTTTCGCAAAAGCTGGGACCAGTTTCAGATTCCTTATCCGTTCAGCCGCGCGGCGCTGATTATCGCGCCGCCCATCACCGTGCCTCCGGACGCGGACGAGGACGAACAGGAATTGAAGCAGCGCGAGGTGCAGGCGGCGCTCGATGGAGTGCGGGCGGCGGGAGAGCGCTGGGCGAAGTCAGAAGTCTGAAGTCAGAAGTCAGAATGAAAAGCGCGCGAGCGAAGGTCATTTGCCTGCCAGTTGTTGCAGCTTTGGGAAGAGCGCTTGAACCTGGCGGGCCGTTTCTTCAATCGAGCCGGAAGTATCAATGACGAAGTCGGCGCGGCGCCTTTTTTCCTCTGCAGGCATCTGGCTGCGGATTCGCTGCTCCGCTTCTTCGCGAGAGAAGCCGTTCTTGCCGATCAATCGCTCGACCTGCTGCTCGGGCCGGCACCAGGCGACGATGATTTTGCTGAAGTGCCCGCCAATCCCCGACTCAAAGATCAGCGCGGCATCCACGATGACCACCGCTTGCGGATTCTCAGCGCGAAGGCGGGACGCTGTTTCCTCGACCTGGCGGATAATCCGCGGATGCAGAACGGCGTTAAGGCGTGACAATTTGGCAGCGTCTGAAAAAACCAGCGCGCCCAGGCGGCGGCGGTCAACTTCGCGCCCGGCGTCGAGGACAGACTCCCCGAACGCTTCGACGATTTCATTGTAGGCCGCGCCGGAGGACAGAAGGAGATCGTGGCCGATGCGGTCGGCGTCAACGATGCGCGCGCCGAGTTCGGCAAGATAGCCGGCGCACGCCGTCTTGCCCGAGGCGATGCCGCCCGTGAGTCCGAAATAGGCCGCCGGTTTTGTCAAAGGATTGGATTCCACGTCAGAAGTGGCGTGCTTGCCGCCGTGCCGTCATCCGCGGGCGGAAGCGGAAGCACGCAAGCCGCGCCGCTGCCGCGCCGCCTGAATCGTATTGGCCATCAGCATGGCGATGGTCAGCGGGCCGACGCCGCCGGGCACGGGCGTGAAAGCTCCGGCCTCCTCACGGGCGTCTTCCGGCTGAACGTCGCCGACCAGCACGGAACCTTTTTCCGCCAGCTTGCGAAGCGGCTCGTCGGGATTATGGAAAATCCGGCGCACTTCCTCGGGCTTGGTCAGGCGGTTGATGCCCACGTCAATGACGGTTGCGCCGGGCTTGATGAAGTCCGCCGTGACCAGCGCGGGCTTGCCCATGGCTGCAATCAGAATGTCCGCCTCGCGCGCCACGCCGGGCAAATCGCGCGTCTTGGAATGGCAAATCGTTACGGTGGCGTGATTGTGGAGGAGCAGCATGGCGACCGGCTTGCCCACGATGTCGCTGCGACCGATCACGACGGCGCGCGCGCCCTGCATCGGAACGCCGCTGCGGCGCAGAATCTCAATGATGCCCGCCGGCGTGCAGGGCACCAGGCCCGGCCGGCCGCTGACCAGGTTCCCGATACTCACCGGGTGAAAACCGTCAACGTCTTTATCGGGCCGAACGGCTTCGAGAACCGTCCGGGATTCGACCTGCGGAGGCAGCGGAAGCTGAATCAGGATGCCGTCAATTGCATCTTCAGCGTTCAACTGTTTGACCAGATCCAAAAGTTCGGCGGTGGTGACGCTCGCGGGCAGCTCGATCTTTCTGCTGTAAAGGCCCAGCTCCTGGCAGGTCTTCACCTTGCTGCGGACGTAAATTTGCGATGCCGGATTTTCCCCTACCAGAACGGCCGCCAGCCCCGGCGTGATGCCGGCGAGCTTCATTTCCTGAATCTGCTCCCGCAGCTCGCTTTTGATTTGATCCCGAATCTTGTTGCCGTCAAGAATTCTCGCGCTCACGATATGCCCTTAGGAAGGAATTTGAACTGTCAGTTTATCACAAGGAGCGCCGGGGAGGAGTTGCGCCGGCGTGCTCCCGGGACGAGGCGCTTCGGAACGGCCCTTCTCAATTGCTTCATTTTGAACGCCGCGCGGTTTCCTTTATAATGCGCAGGTAGGTTGCTGGCGGGCCGTCCCGGCTCTGTCCAGTGGATTTCCAGGGAAAGCGCCGGCGCGGAGACTCCCGGCCGGGTTAGAGAGCGAAAAAGGTGAGCGAACACACAGCGACCTCCGAGACGGAAAAGCGGACCGCGGAAGAGCAGAATTACGTTTACGGCGTCACGGATATCATGAAGTTTCTGCCGCACCGCTATCCATTTCTTCTGGTGGACCGGATTGTGGAGCTGGAGCCCGATAAGCGAATCGTGGGCCTGAAAAACGTGACCATCAACGAGGAGTTTTTTCAGGGACACTTTCCCGGCGCGCCGGTGATGCCGGGCGTCCTGATTATCGAATCCATGGCGCAGGTGGCCGGAGTTCTGATCTACCGCGATCTGCCGGATAAAGAGAAGAAGCTCATCTATTTCACGGGAATTGAAAACGCCAAGTTTCGCCGCCCCGTGGTTCCCGGAGACCAGCTTCGCGTGGAAATGGAACTGGTGAGCCGGCGCAACACTTTTGGGAAAATGCAGGGCCGGGCCGTCGTGGAGGGAAAACTGGCGGCCGAAGCCATGGTTCTTTTTGCCATCGTCAACCGCCCGGGCACATGAAAGCTCATCCCACAGCCATCATTCATCCGCGAGCGCAAATCGCCTCCAGCGTGACGGCAGGGCCCTACGCCGTGATCGGCGAAGACGTCGAGCTGGGCGATGATTGTGAAGTGATGGACCATGCCGTGCTCGCCGGCCCCGCCAAAATTGGCGGCGGGAACCGCTTCTTTCCCTTTGCTTCGGTGGGACAGCCTCCGCAGGACATGAAGTATCAGGGCGAACCCACGCGCCTGGAGATGGGCGACGGAAACACGATCCGCGAGTTTGTAACCGTCCATCGCGGCACGGTTCAGGCCGGCGGCGTGACGCGCATCGGAAGCCATAACCTGCTGATGGCTTATGTCCACATCGCGCACGATTGCCAGCTCGGCAGCCATATCGTGATGGCCAACGGCGCATCGCTCGCCGGGCACGTGGAAATCGGGGACCACGCCATTATCGGAGCGTTCTGCGGCATTCATCAGTTCACCAGGCTCGGCGCGTACTGCTTTCTGGGCGCTTATTCGGTGGTCAACAAAGACATTCTGCCTTACATGAAGACAACCGCCGATCGGCCCCTGACCGTTCTGGGGCCGAATCGCATCGGGCTCGAGCGTGAAGGCATGAGCAAGGAGGACGTCGCCGAACTGGAAGCGGCCTACAGGCTGCTGAGCCGCTCCAAGCTGAATACTTCTCAGGCGCTCGAAGCCATCGAGCAGCGGGGCTTTAAATCGCCGCAGGTGAAACTCCTGGTGGAATTCATCCGTCAATCTGAACGCGGAGTCGCAAAATGACCGCGATTCTCAATCCGGTATCCGGCAAGCGTTCGGAAGCGAGCCGCCTGGCCATTGTGGCCGGAAACGGGCATTTTCCCTTTCTGGTGCTGGAGGCGGCGCGCGAGCAGGGCATTGAGCCCCTGGTGGTGGCCATCAAGGAAGAAGCTTCCCCCGACCTGGCGCGGCTGGGCGGTGAACTTCACTGGCTGAGCCTGGGCGAAGTTTCCCAGCTTCTGCAGCTTCTTGCCGACGAGCAGGTGAAGACGGTTCTGCTCGCGGGGCAGGTCAAGCACGCCAAGCTCTTCAGCTCAATCAAGGCCGACGGCATGGTCAACCGCGTCCTGCAGGGTCTTCACCGCAAGAATACCGACGCACTGATCGGAGCCTTCGTGAAAATGCTGGAAGGGCGCGGCATTAAAGTGATTGATTCTACTTTCTTCCTCAAACCGCTGCTGGCCGAGGAAGGCACGCTGACCAATCGTGCTCCCGATGAGGGAGAAATGGCGGACGTTGCTTACGGGCGCGAAGTGGCTCGCAAAGTTGCGGGCGCGGACATCGGGCAGACGGTGATTGTCGCGGACCGCGCCTGCGTGGCCGTCGAAGCCATGGAAGGAACTGACGCCGCGATTGAGCGCGCGGCGACGCTGAGCAACGGCCGGCGCCTGGTGGTGGTCAAGGTCAGCAAGCCTTCGCAGGACATGCGCTTTGATGTGCCGGTGGTCGGACTGAAGACGATCACCGTGATGAGCCGTTCGAACGCCACGGTTCTGGCCGTGGATGCCGGCAAGACGCTTTTGTTCGAGCGCGCAAGGATGATTCAGGAAGCCAACGATTCGGGCATCGCTGTTGTGGGCCTGCCTGCCGCAAAGCCATAGAAACCAGTTTCGGAAGCCGGTCCATTGCCGGGCCGACGCTTCCAGCCCACCGTGGCGCCCCGCGGAATCCAAAAGGCGGTAAGATTTCCTTTGAGCGAACAGATTCCTGTTGTCGTGATCGGCGTGGGCGAGCATGGCAAGCGCCATGCCCGCCAGTTTCTGCAGGTGGAAGGCGCAAAGCTCGTGGGCGTCTACGACCTGCGCATTGACCGCGCCAGGGAAGTGGCCTCGGAGCTCGGCGTGCGCGCGTTTGAATCGCTCGATGAAGCTCTGAAGGCCGCGCGCGCGGCCAGCATTGTGATTCCCACCACCGATCACGCTGCCGCCGCCCGCCGCGCATTTGTTTTGGGCGTGGACGTTCTGGTGGAGAAGCCGATTGCCGGCACGGTGGAGGAAGCCGACGAAATGATCGGGCTGGCGAAATCCAAAGGGCTGGTTCTGCAGGTCGGGCACGTGGAGCGGTTCAATCCGGGAGTGGTGGCGGCGAAGGCGCGCACGCGCAACCCGCTGTTCTTTGAGGTCCACCGCCTTGGAGTCTTCAGCCCGCGCAGCCTGGATGTGGACGTGGTGTTCGATCTGATGATTCACGATCTCGACCTGGTGCTCTGGATGGTTGGAGCGCCGGTGAGCGACGTCCGCGCCGTGGGCCTGCCCGTGCTTTCCGACCGGGTGGACATCGCCAACGCGCGCGTCGAATTTGAAAACGGAGCGGTGGCCAATCTGACGGCCAGCCGCGCCAGCACCGAGAAGATTCGAAAATTTCGCTACTTCCAGCCGCACGAATACATTTCCATCGATTTTTCACGCAAGGATGCGCTGGTTCTGGGGGTTGACCGCAGCGGGCCGGAAGCGCGCCTCAGCTTTCTGAAGCTGGAAACGCAGCCGGCTGAGCCGCTCCAGGCGGAGCTTTGCTCCTTTATCGAATGCGTTCGCACGCGCCGGCAGCCGGTGGCGGGCGGGGACGAAGGCCGCGCGGCATTAGCTTTAGCCGTAAAGGTCATGTCCTGCATCGAACTAAAAGCAAGCCAGTTGCAGGTTTCTCTTTCCCGTCCGGCAGGCCATAGCGGCGAGTTTTAATCCGCCGGGGGATTTTCGTTGGCGGGTTCGGGGTCACAGGGTTGTTGATGAGCGATAAGCCAGAGCCGCGTTTACTGCTGGATTGGGAGGGCGAAGCAGCGCGCTGGCGCCGCATTTCCTCCTTCCTGCTGGCGGTCATCGCCCAGCTCCTGGTGACCGTCCTGATTCTGCTGGCTCCCAAACTCGGTTTCTTCGCTGCCAGGCCTGTGAAAGTCGCGGCGGAGGCTGCTCCCAAACGCCAGTTGACTTTCCTCGTCTACCCGCGCAACCTACCGCAAAAACTTCGCCAACCGCCCATCACCAATCGCCTTTCCGACCAGAATCGCGTTGCGCAGGGACGCGCGCCCAAGGTGAATCCGAACGGCATCCGGGCACCCTATATTCGCGGACACTCCAAGCTTCCCGATTTGCGGGGCGGCAAGCAGAAGCCGGCTCCGCAACCCGCACCGCCTCCGGCACCGCAGCAGCAGGCTGAGAAGCAGGCTCCGCAGAAGCCGGCTCCCACTCCGCCCAAACAGGAGCCGGAGAAGCAGGTGGCGAAACTTCACCTGGAGGATGTTCCCACCAAGCCGGACAAATCGGTGCCTCGAATCCAGATGCCGCCGGCCACGGCCGGCCAGGCGATTCAACAGTCGCTGGAAGCAGCGGTGCAGAATCGCAACAGCGGACCCGTGGCGGGTCCCGGTGATTCGCTGGATGAATTCCGGAACGTCAATCCCAACTTTTCCACTTCCGGTCCCATCATCCTGTCGGACACGCGGGGAGTCAATTTCGGGCCTTATCTGGCGCGCGTGGTTTACATCGTCCGCCACAACTGGTATGCCGTGATTCCGGAATCGGCGAGGCTGGGCGAAAAAGGGCGCGTGGCGCTGGTCTTTGAGATCGTCAAGGATGGGTCGGTGCCGCAACTGCGGCTGGTTTCCTCCTCCGGTTCGGACGCGCTTGACCGCGCCGCGCTCGCCTCCATCAAGGCGTCCAATCCGTTTCCGCCGCTCCCGCAGGAATTTACCGGCAAGCATCTGGTGCTGGAATTCATTTATCTCTACAATCTGGGCAGAGACGGCTATTGAAGGCTCCGGCCCTCTCGGATAAAATTTCCAGTGGAGGGAATCGGCCGAGCGTCGCAGCGGGCGAAGGCTCGTGCCGGGACGTTCCCCAATTCACCCTGGAGTCAGAAACTGCTGCTTGCCGCATCGAGCGATGTTCCGACCGTCGAGAACCCAACTGCTGGGGACGCTGGTAATCCTGGCGGCGATTCTCGCCCTGCTGCTGGCGCGCTACGCCAGGATTTACTGGTGGACACACTAAAGGCCGCCGCGCCTCTGGTGGCGATCGTGGGCCCGACGGCCTCAGGAAAGTCGGCTTTGGCCGTCCGGCTGGCGGAGGAATTCCACGGCGCGGTCATCAATTACGATTCCGTTCAGGTGTACCGTGGATTTGACGTCGGGACGGCAAAACTGCCGGCCGCCGGGCGCCGCAACATCCCGCACTACCTGATTGATTGCAGGGAACCGGAGCAGATTTTTACGGCGGGCGACTTCCGGCGTGAGGCTCTGAGGGCGCTCGAGGAAATCCGGCGAGAGCGGAGATTGCCGATTCTTGTCGGCGGCACCGGGCTTTACCTTCGCGCCCTGCTCACGGGCCTTTTTGAAGGGCCGGCGCGCTCCGAGGAACTGCGGGCCAGGCTTCGCAATCTGGCCGCGCGGCACGGGCCGGAATTCGTCCACCGATTGCTTTCGCGCCTGGATGCCGAGTCGGCGCGGCGCATCGGCAATCGGGATTTGCCCAAGATGATTCGCGCGGTTGAAGTCCGCCTGGTTGCCGGGCAGCCGATCTCCGCTCTGCACGCAAGGGGAAGGGAAGCGCTGCAAGGCTACGAGGTGATCCGAATCGGGGTGAACCCCGAACGCGCGGCGCTTTATGAGCGCATCGATCGGCGCGTCGAGGAAATGTTCCGGTCCGGCCTGGTTGAGGAAACTTCGCGCCTGCTTTCGCATCCGGAGGCAGATGCGCTGAAAGCTTTGGGCGCGCTCGGCTACCGGCAGGCCGGCCTGTTGATTCGGGACGAAATCTCCCGCGAGGAAGCGATTGCCGAAACCCAAAAGGCCACGCGCCAGTACGCCAAGCGCCAGATGACGTGGTTCCGGCGCGAGCCGGATGTGACCTGGTTCGAAGGCTTCGCCGACAATCCCGCCGTCGAGCGGGATGTGATCGCCTGGCTGCGGACGCGACTGAAGACGGCGCGCGCCGCCATCCAGCAGGATCCTGAAACACTGAAGGCTTGAATACTGATGACTTTAAACTCAGAGAAAGCAGGGCCAGCAAGAATGGAAAAGCAACAGAACATCCAGGACGGTTTTTTGAATTCCCTGCGCAAGGAAAAAAGCGTCGTCACGGTTTACCTTGTGAGCGGCGTGAAGCTCAGCGGGCGGATTCGCAGCTTCGACAAGTTTGCCGTCATTCTGGACAGCAACGGCCAGGAGCAATTGATCTTCAAGCACGCCATCTCAACCATCCTGAACTCTCGCGCGGGAGGCGCGCCGGCGCATCCACAGCCGCCTCCGGAAGGGTAACCATATCCGTCGTCCCGAGGTTTTGGAAAAAGCTTTTCTCGTCGGGTGGGCCTCAAGCCGGCGCCGAGCTGCGCCCGCGGGCTTTTCCGCAGAGGACAGCCTGGACGAGCTTCGCGAACTCGCGCAAAGCGCCGGAGCCCAGATTACCGGCATGGCCCTCCAGCGCTCGCCCGAGCCCGATCCCGGCACGCTGGTCGGACGCGGCAAGCTGCATGAAGTTCGCATGGAGGCTCGCGCGGCGGGCGCCGGCACGGTGATCTTCGATCACGATCTGACGCCCACACAGCTTCGCAACCTGGAAAGCGCGCTCGACACCAAAGTTATCGACCGGACGCAACTCATCCTGGATATTTTTGCCCGCCGGGCGCGAAGCCGGGAAGGGCAACTTCAGGTGGAACTGGCCCAGTTGACCTATCTTCTGCCCAGGCTGGGCGGCCGCGGCACTCTGCTCTCGCGGCTGGGCGGCGGCATCGGCACCCGCGGACCCGGCGAGCAGCAACTCGAATTCGATCGCCGCCGCATTCGCAGCCGCATCCAGCGATTGACGCGAGACATCGAGCGAGTCCGCAGAGAGCGGGCTTTGCACCGCGCTCATCGCCGCGCACGACAGTTTTTGACCGTCGCTCTGGTGGGTTACACCAACGCGGGCAAGTCAACGCTCTTCAATGCCCTGACGCGCGCCCGGGTCGGAGTTTCCTCGCGCATGTTTGCCACGCTCGATCCCACCGTCCGACTGCTGCGGCTTCCATCCCGCCGCCAGGTTCTGCTTTCGGACACGGTGGGATTCATTCGCAAGCTTCCGCCTCATCTGGTCACGGCCTTTCGTGCCACGCTGGAGGAGCTTGAAGGCGCCAGCCTGCTTCTGCACGTTGTTGACGCTTCGCAGCTGGTCTCCCGCCAGAAGGAAGAGGCCGTGGAGAACGTGCTGGAAACTCTCGGGCTCTCCTTTACGCCCGCGCTGCGGGTGTGGAACAAAATCGATCTGCTGGATTCCGGACAGCGTCAAAGATTGCCTGCCGGGCCGGGTGATCTTGCGGTCTCCGCGGCGAGTGGCGAAAACTTCGCGGAACTTCTCGAACGAGTGGATCTGGCGCTGGTTGAAGATCCGGTGGTCGAAGCAGAATTCGATTTTTCCGCCGGCGATGGAGAACGATTGGCGCTGGTTCACCGGCGCGGAACAGTTCTCTCAAAGCGCTTTGAAGACGATCGCGTCATCATTCGAGCGCGCATGCCACGATCAGTTCGCGAGCGGATTGTTGCTCAAACTCACGCTCCTTCGAAACCCGCGGTCCTAGCATAAAAGCTAATGTTTTTGCGCCCAAAACCGCTGTGGAAAACTTTGTGGAAAATGGAAATGCACCTTTGGGACCCCTCGCATAAGCCAAACCCGCAAAAACAGCGGGCTTCACGGGTGTCCTGATCGTAGAACCCTCATTTTTAAGGAATTACCCGGATTATGGAAATTTGCCCTGGGCTGGTGCAAAAGCCTGTTTGGGCCGCCTCTGGAGCTGCCGAAGCCCCGGAGTTTTGCACAAATATGAGGCAGTTTGTGGCGATTTTTTGATGAAACTCAATTTTTACGGGTGCCTGTAATATCGCGGTATTCGCGCGAATCGCAGGCCGTTCAGTTCCGGCCCGTGCGACGCAGTTTCCGCGGCCAGAGCGGATATTCGGACGGACAGAATCAGCTCCGGCCATCCTGCTGCAATTGCTGACGGTTGCGTTGACACTCCACAATGCGTTGGCTATAGTGAAGGTGGCGTCGATCCGAAATCCCGATTCCCTGACAAGCGTTGCCCATGAGTGCATCTTCTTCTCTTCGACTTCCCGCTGAGGACGACTCGTTGAGCCGCATGAACCTTCCGCTCACGCTGACCATGCTGCGGATTTTCTTTGTTCCGCTGGTGGTGGTTCTGTTGCTGACCAAAGGCCACAACATGGACTTGTGGGCGGTGGGAGTTTTTCTGGTCGCGGCCGGAACGGATTTACTCGACGGCTATCTGGCTCGCAAGCGGAAGCAGGTGACGGCGCTGGGCATCCTGCTCGATCCGCTGGCGGACAAGCTGCTGACGGCTTCGGCCTTCATTTCCTTTGTGGAACTGGGGCTGGCTCCGGCGTGGATGGTGGTGATCATCGTGGGGCGGGATTTGGCCGTCTCCGGATTGCGTTCCATCGCCTCGGCGGAAGGCTTTGCGCTGCAGGCTTCGGAGCTGGGAAAAACCAAGATGTGGTTTCAGGTTTCAGCGATCACGGTCATCATTCTGGAGCGGCGGTATCCTCGAGTTCAAACGCTGGGGACAGCGCTGCTGTGGCTGGTGGTGATTTTCGCCGTGGCTTCGGCAGCGGAATATTTTGCGAACTTCTTCAAGACGCTCAGCCGCCGCCGCGCTTCGAAGCGTGAGGCAGGCGGGCTGGTGGTCCTTCCCGGCGGCAAAGAAGAGAGCCATGGAAGCAAGGACACCGCCGCTCGATGAAGCCGAACAGCGGCTTCTGCTCCGCCTGGCCCGCGATTCCATTCAGGCAGCCGTTCAGGGCTCGCGCCCGCCGGAAACACCCTCCCTTACACCCGCTTTGCTCGAACCCCGCGGCGCTTTTGTGACCCTGCGAAAAGACGGCCAGTTGCGAGGCTGCATCGGCCACGTGCGGGCCGAAGCGCCGCTCCACCAAACGGTGCGGGAGTGCGCCATCTCCGCCGCGTTTCGCGATCCGCGGTTTGCGCCGCTCGATGCCCGCGAACTGCCCGGTTTGCACATTGAGATTTCGGTTCTGAGCCCGCTGCGCGCCGTCAGGCCGGAAGAAATCGAGGTCGGGCGGGATGGACTGATGGTTTCGAAGGGGTTTCAGCGCGGGCTGCTGCTGCCGCAGGTTGCGGTGGAGTGGAAGTGGGACCGAACGCGTTTTCTTGAGGAAACCTGCCGGAAGGCCGGACTGCCCGCGGACTGCTGGCAGCGCGGAGCCACAGTGGAAGCTTTCACCGCCCAGATTTTTGACGAGCAGGCCACGGAATCCGCTTCCGTCCGTTCAAACCACTGACTTCTCTCTGCGGGAAACAGAACGGATCCCGAGCGCTTGAATAGCTGCAATTGTGGGGGCGATTTTCACTCCACCTGGATCGCGTCGCCGGCGTCGATGTCCCGAAGCGATCTGACGACGATCCCCACCGATGACTTTTCCTTCGTCCAAAGGACAACCACTTCGCCGACGGTTTCGTCCGGCAGCGTGGGGGGAACGAAAAGTCCCGAGTCGGGAATTCGCAGGACGTGCACGACCCGGAGTTTTTGGCCGGGCTGGATGTGATCGTCCTGCCCCATGTCCAGGTAAACGATGCCGCCGGTTCCGACCGAATCAAAATTGTTTTTGACGGCGAGAATGCTTCCGACTTTCTTTCCGTTCGACGTCGCAAACCGGTCGGGATTTTCTGTGGGAGTGAAATCGGGGATGGTCCGGGCCTCATAAGGAATGGCCAGGTCGCCGATGTGGACCGGACCACAGGCAAACTCCACCTGGGCGACAACGCCTTCTTCCGTGAGCTTCACGATCTTGACGCGCCCGGTATCGGCGTAAGGCCGGCCGTATTTGCGCATGTTCCAGCCCTGCGCGGGGTACCAGTCGTTGTACCCGAAATCCGGCATTCTCCCCATGGAGGGCGTGGTCACATCCTGCGCGAAGGTCAGGCTCTCGGGCCGGACCAGACGGTATTCCTGGCCTACGGTCGGTCCGCTGCCTTTGTGAATGTGCAGAAAGATGTAATCGCCCTTGGAGAAGGCATGGTAAACGTCGAGGAAATCGTTGTCCGCCCCGCCGTCCACATAAAGGTCGTTGGGCACCACGCTTCCTGAGAGAAATCCCGAGCATTCAATCTGCGAATGATCGGCGGCGGGCATCGCCCCGCCGGCTTCAGATGACTGGCCATGCGCGCAGACCGGCATGAAGGAGGCCAGAAAGAACACACCTGCGGCCAAAGTTATGACTCGTCTCACGGCATTCCTCCTCTCGCTTGCTTTCCGTCTGGCGCGGAATCGCGGGCCGGGAGCCATTCCCGGCGCATTGGACAGCCGAACCCCTCTGTCTGGCAGAGTTTAGAGGACATGTGGGCGGTTGTCAAGCAGGTGTATCGAGACGCGTTAAACGTAACTGACGCCCTCCCTCTTGCCTACCGCCTGGCTTCCAAGGGCTCGAACGACCGAAAGCCGGAGCCGGTCGTTACCCCGGCCGGCCGCCGGCTCAGTTCGCAGGCGGATTCACACAATCGGAAGAACGTTCATTCGCCCAGCTTTGCGGCCGCGGCAAATTCCTTCAGCCGGTCGGCGGTGCTTTTTACCGGCCGGGCAAGCGCCAGCTTTGCGCCTTCCTCGAAAACCGGAATCAGTTTTTCGAGTTCCGGCCCCGACGCCGCGCCCGTCACCGCAACGCGAATGGGATGGAAAAGGTCTTTGCCCTTTTTGCCGGTTTCCTTCTGCACTTCCTTGGCGGTGGCGCGAAAACGCTCGTATGTGAGTTCATGTTCGGCCAGAATTTTGGGAATGAACGCTTTCAATACCTGCCGCGCGCCCGAATCTTCCGCCGCGTCACGAGTCTCATCGCTCGCGACGGTTTGCGCGGCGTCGTATTCAAAAATCAGCCGCGTGTGCTGCGGACACTGGTCGAGGCGATCGAGATTTTTCAATGTGGCGTCGAGCACGAGGCTGATCCAATCGAGCACGGGCTGCTCGGCGGGTTCGCGAATAAATCCTGCCTGGGTAAGAAACGGCGCGGCCAACCGGGCGAGCTCTTCGGCGGGCAATTGCTTCATGTAATGCCGGTTCAGCCAGTGGAGTTTTTCCTGGTCGAACACGGCGGGGCTTTTGGTGATGTGGTCGAGCGAGAAGTGCGCAATCAGCTCATTGGGCGCAAAGATTTCCGTTTTGCCGTCCGCAGCCGACCATCCGAGCAGCGCCAGATAGTTTGCGAGCGCTTCGGGCAGAATACCCATCTGGCGAAAATTTTCCAGCGAAGTCGCGCCGTGACGCTTGGAAAGCCGCGTGCGATCGGGGCCGAGGATGGTTGAGAGATGCGCGAACTCGGGCGGCTCCCATCCCAGGCCGCGATAAACGGCCAGTTGGCGCGGCGTGTTGGAAATGTGGTCGTCGCCGCGTATGACGTGGCTGATTTCCATCAGGTGATCGTCAATGACCACGGCGAAGTTGTAGGCCGGATGGCCGTCCGAGCGGACGAGGATGAAATCGCCCATCACGTCGCTGGAAAAACCCGTGTCGCCATGAACCAGGTCGCGCCAGCGGTAGACGCCGGTTTCGATTTTGAGGCGGATGGCCGCAGCTTCGCCCTGCTCGCGATGGCGCGCCGCTTCCTCCGGCGCAATCCCGCGGCAACGGCCGGAATACATCGGCTGCTGCCCGGAGGCGAGCGCCTGCTGCCGCTCGGCTTCGAGCTGTTCCGGTGTGCAAAAGCAATAGTAAGCGGAACCGCGCTCGATCAACTGTTGCGCGTGCGCGGCATAAGTCGCTTTGCGCTCCGACTGGCGATAGGGACCGAATGGGCCGCCCGCGTCCGGGCCTTCGTCCCAATCGAGTCCCAGCCAGCGCAGGTCTTCAATGAGCTGAGTTTCGTATCGTGCCTCGGAGCGCTCGACGTCCGTATCCTCGATGCGCAGGATCATCGCGCCGCCGTGATGCCTTGCAAACAGCCAGTTGAAAAGCGCGGTTCGGGCGTTGCCCACGTGAACGTAGCCCGTGGGCGACGGCGCAAACCGAACTCTAACCTTATTAGTCATGGAATCAGCACCCGAATTGCAAGCTAACACAATCGCTAAATCTCTGTACAGGCGCATTCAGCGGCGCGGAATTGCAATGCCGCCGTCCCGGTGTTTGCGATTCCCGACTGACGATGTTATATTGCGCGAGCCGCACAGAAGACCGGGGAGACTTTCCGCTGCGGTGGGAGTTTTGCGCCAAACGGGCGCGGGGACCTTCAGCGAACAGCCGAAGGATGGGAATCCAAATGGGAGAGAGCATTTGTTTTGCGGGAGGAAGTGTCCATGAACTCCAGCTCTCGGCTGTTGCGGAGGGTTCTTGAAGCAGCAATCATCCTGGGATTATTGATTGGCTCCTTTCCCGTCATGATGGGGGCGGATTCACCTGCAGCCAGGCCCGCCGAAAATCAGCAATTTGTCGCCAACCTTCGCAAGCACATCAAGCATGTCTTCGTGATCTACCAGGAAAACCGCTCGTTCGATTCCTATTTTGGATCGTTTCCGGGCGCGGACAACCTGGCGACGGAGGAAGCGCGCGCACACGGATTCCGGCAGTGGGATCCGCTGGGCAAGACGTGGATCACGCCGTTCCTGCTGGACGCGGCGGACACTTCCGACGTGGGACATTCGCGGCGACAGTTGATCGCCAAAACCGACGGCGGGAAAATGGACCGCTTCGTCGCGCACGAAGAAGAACACCACTTGAGCGTGGGCGGCACCACCACGCAACTGGTTCATCAGCTGGGCATGCTGACCATGGCCTATGAAGATTGCCACACGATTCCGTTTCTGTGGATGTATGCGCACCACTTCGCTCTTTACGACCACATCTTCCAGGCGATGTACGGGCCATCAACGCCGGGCAACATTGATCTGATCGCCGCCCAGACCGGGCAGACGGAGGCGGCTCGCGATCCCAAGGACGCTTTCACTTCGGTTTATTCAGCCGGCGACCCGGTGGTGAACGATTTGAATCCGCAGTGGGGTCCTTATGCAGATATCTATCAGCGGACCAAGCCCCACCAACTGGACCAGAATTACGCCACGCTGATGCTGACGCTGCTGGGCCGGGACGCGGATGAAGCCAGGGAAGATGATGACGGCGTCAAAGCCGACGTCAGCGAACTGGTGAAGCTGCACCATCAGGCTGTGCCGTGGGCCTGGTACCAGGAAGGCTTCGGCGACGGCAAGGGCGACAATCATCCCGCTTATATCGCCCACCACAACGCCGTGCAGTATTTCGGCTACCTGCGCAAGAACCCGCCACTGTGGGACGGCGTGCATGACTTGCTGGATTTCTTTACCGTGATGAAGAAGCGCGAGTTGCCGGATAAAAGCGTCGTCTTTATCAAGGGAGGTTTCAGGAATCCGTTCGGGTGGGTGCCGGTGGCGCCGCGCGCAGCCAACATCCTGGGTGACGACGACCACCCGGCGTATTCGGATTCGCAGCTGTCGGAGTCGCTGGTGGCGAAGGCGGTCAATGCCATCGCTCGCAGCCCTTACTGGAAGGATTCAGCCATCATTATTATATGGGACGACGAAGGCGGGTTTTACGACCACGTTCCGCCGCCGCAGTTCGAAAATTGCCCGGACAATCATCCCTGCGGCGACGGGCCGCGCGTGCCCTTCATTCTGATTTCGCCTTATGCGAAATCCGGCGCCATCGTTTCCGACCCGGGCGATCATGCTTCCTTCGCGAAATTTCTGGATGTGCTTTACAGCCTTCCGGCGCTCGCCACTTTGCCGGATGAAAAACCTTACATGCCGGAAGGTCCGCGCGATACTAACCCGCGCCTTACCAATCTGCTGGGCGGATTCGATCCGGCGCGTCTGGCCGGAACCGCGCCGCCGATTCCTGCTTCGCAGGCGGAAATTCCGGATGACGTGGTCAATCATTTTCCTCCCGCGATGACGTGCAAGGACACCGGCGTCACGCCCGTCGTCATTCCCGGCGCGTCGCTAAAACCGCCCAAGGATTTTACGAATCCGTTGCCGTGAAGTTGGCGGAGCAGAGAGATTACCAACCCTTCCCCCGACCGGACGGGTGTGGTATAACTTTTGGCGCATCCGGAGGAACGCATCGTGGAGAAATCCGGCAATCTCGCTGGGCGCATTAGGGAGCTGCGGCGCGCGAACGCCCTGTCCCAGGTTGAACTGGCCGAGCGGCTTCATGTGTCCCAGGCAACTATCTCGGTATGGGAGAAAGGCAAGGCCACCCCAGGTCGTGGTCAAATCCTGAAGCTGAACGAGATTTTGGGGGAGCTGACGCGAACTTCAGAAGCTGTCACGGGAGCCGAATCTCAGGGGCTGGTGGCGGCGTGGCTTTCTCGCGCGCTCGCCAAGAAAGACTTGACAGCCCCGGAACTCGCAGCGAAGGCCGACGTTAGCGTTCCAACCGTCTACAACATCCTGAGTGGCCGCGCACAGAACCCTCACCCGCGCACAATCGCGGCCCTGGAGAAAGCTCTGGGCGACAGCTTCGAGTCCAAGGATGAGGTCAGGGAAGGCTCCAAGATCGCCGGAGTTGGGGAATTGATCGACTTCAACCCTCACGAGGAGAAGGAAGTTCCTGTCAAGGCTGGCGTTTACGTCCTGTATGACATTACTCAGCGTCCCGTTTATGTTGGGCAGGCGTCGAACATCGCCGTCAGGTTAAAGGACCACAAAACCAGAAAGTTCTTTATAGAGCCCTTTGTACACACCGGCGCATACATCGAAATCCCAGACGCACAGCTTCGCGACCAGATCGAAACCGTCTTGATCCAATTCTTAAAGAAAAACGCCCTGCTTAATAAGCAGAAGACCGTGCGCGAGGACAATTGATTGAACCTGAGCCACTGGCGGACAGACTGGCACCGGGTTAAGACTCCCGCCCCCGCTTCGCGGATTCGAAGTGGCCTAGGACCTTTTACTTCAGCGCCACTTCCAGCGGCGTCTTTTTGAGAGAGCTGACGCGCAGGACGGAGAAGCCGATGACGTTCCCCTCTTCATCCACACGCTCCATCACGTGATCGTTTTCGGTGGGGCGGAAGAAGCCGGGCTTCTGTTCGAACGTCACTTCAAGGAAATCCGCCTCCGGGTCAAACCACATTTTCAGGACTTTTTCGGCCATAGGACTTCGCCTTTCTTCACCCGGTCCGTCAGATACGCGGTGACGACGAAAGCGTCGTTGACCAGAACCTTGGCTACAACGCACATGTGCTTGCCCCCAACTATTGTACGATGAAAGTAGCGGTAATACAGCCGGGCCTTATCATCGGCGGCAGATTGCACAACAACCTCTGGAGCCACAAGAGTCTCTTCCAAAGCAACACGCATGTCTGCCATCTCAGGATGCTCCGAAATGTGCCCCCAGCGTTCGTCGGTCAGCCGGACGCGCCTGCCTTCGAAATCGGTGAAAACTGCCATAAGCGCGACAGGCTACCATGATCGGGGGACAAGATACAGACTCATTTGAATCCGCTATTCAGCTTTGGAAGCCAGGCGGACAGATGATTCAGGCTGGGGTAATGAGTGCGGTCAACTTCGAGCGGCGTAATGGAAATGTGATGGTCGAAGATGGCGGAGTAATCGGATTCGACTTCGGCTTTGCCGCGCTCCAGAGTTTCATCGAGCCAGAAGATGGCGCGGCCGCGCGGATCCTGATTCCGGTGGACGAGATTCTGTGAAATTTTCTGGCTCTGGCGCGTCAGGCGGATGCCGAGAACTTCGCCGGGCGGAATGTTGACGTTGAGCGCGACGCCGGGAGGCAATCCTTCTTCCAAAACTTTCTTCGCCAGGTCGCAGGCGAATGAGGCAGCGCGGGAAAAATCGTTCGACTGTCGCGACGCGAGCGAAACAGCAATTGCCGGAACGCCGTGGAGCGCCGCCTCCTGCGCCGCCGCAACCGTTCCGGAATAAATCAGATTCTCGCCCAGATTGCCGCCCGGATTGATGCCGGAAATCACCAGGTCGGGTTTGTCCTTGAGAATTTCATAAAGGGCCAGAATGACGGCATCGGTCGGAGTGCCGCCGACGGCAAAGTGACGGTCATCGGCGCGGCGCACTCGCAGCGGACTGTGCAGGGTGAGCGACTGGCTGGAGCCGCTGCGCTCGCCGTCGGGCGCGACGACGATGATGTCACCCAGCGATTCGAGCGCCGGCTCGAGGGCGCGCAATCCGGGAGCGTCAATGCCATCGTCGTTGGTGAGAAGAATCTTCTTCATGGCCTGCGGGCGGGACCCGGCGGATGTCAAACGTTCACCTCGATCGTATCCATTAAACATTTCATTTCGCCGAGATTGTGTCAAGTGCGCCGGCCTGCAGACGCGACATCGAAAAGAGCCGGACAAGTGAGCCGCATCACTTTCACGGGCGTAATTCTTCGCCTCAACGCTATTGAATCTTGGAGTTAATACATCGCTTGGAAAGGAGATAATCCAGTTTATTCTTGACTTAAGGTTTGGAGAGGATTACGGTGGGGACATCGCGCATTAAGTTGTTTGCCGAACTGCCGGGATGGCTGACGGGTAGCCGGTGTTTCCGGGCAGGAACGGCAGTGCTGAAAAAGGGGATCGACCTTGGGCCAGAAGACCGGAGAACGATTTTGGGAAAGGTTCCGGCAGGTTAAGCGCAAGTTTTTTGTCGCGCTGATTGCTTCCCTGGTTTTCGGCGCCACAGTTTTTGCGCAGTCCACTCAGCCCATCGTCCCCGACGGAAACACCAAAACCAATCTCACCAGCAGCGGCAACGTCACTGACATCACCACTTCAACGGTCGTCGGCAACAACGGTTACAATTCCTTTTCAGTTTTCAACGTCAACACGGGGAAGGTCGTCAACCTTTATCTTCCCACCGGCACGGACAATCTTCTCAACCTGGTCAACTCCCAGACGATGAACGTGGATGGAATTCTGAATTCCATCAAAGACGGCCAGATCGGCGGCAACGTTTTCTTCGCCGATCCTTTTGGAATCGTTGTGGGCAAGAGCGGCGTGGTGAACGTGGGTTCGTTCACGGCGCTGACTCCGACCCAGACCTTCATGAATCAATTCTTTGACTCGCCGGGGAATCCTTCCGCGGCGGGAACCTCGGCCATCCTGAGCGGCACGGTGCCGATCAACCTGCACGGTTTGATTTCCGTCCAGGGAACCATCAATGCCGCCGGGAACATTGGGCTGTACGCCGGCGCGGTGAACAATTTCGGAGTCATTCAATCGGGCGCGGTTTTCTCATCCAACGACTCCAGCTTCAGTGACGTCGTCAACACCAACGGACTTCAGAATGCAACTTCCATCGCCGTCCAGAACGGCAACATCGTCATTCAGGCGGCGGGCGATGTTGAGAACGCCGGTTCCATCGTCACCAACGGTGCGAGCAACCTGAACGCCGGCAATGACACCGTCCAGGCGGGTGGAAACGTCAATCTGGATTCAAGCTCCCTGGTTTCAGCCAGCGGGAGCGGCAAGAACTCCAACGGCGGTAACATTAGTATTATAGGCGACGGAAATGGAACCATTTCGAGCGGCGCCGCGGTCGCTGCCAATGGCGGGGATGTTTCCGGGAACGGCGGCGCGGTCGATTTGAGCGCCAAGGGAACCCTGACCGTGAACGGCGGGACCTTCAGCGCCAGCGCGACCGATGGAACGTCGGGCACCGTTACCTTCGACCCCGCCAACCTCAACCTGTCCGGAACGACCATCAGCTACGGTTCGCCGATCAATGAGATCGGAACCAGCAGCATTACGGTGGCCGCGGGTGCGATCATCTCATCGCGAGACACCGCCACCGGCGCCAACCAGTTGACCGGCGCCTCGACCGGCAATTCCGGCGATATCAATTTTACGGCTCCTCAGATTACGGTGAACGACGGAGCAGAAATCCTGGCCAACGCCACCCCTGGTTTCTCGGCGGGCAACGTCACCATGACGGCCACCGACAATGAGACGGCCGGCTTGTTCACGGGCGCGGCCAATGCCAGCGCCAGCATCAACATCGGAAATGCCACGATTGAGGGCAACAACATTGTGCTCTCCGCAAGCGCCACGGCCATCGCCGACAACTCCATCGTCGCCGTGGTGTCGCAAACCATCGGAGGTCTGTTGAATGGCTTGCAATTGTTTCCGTCCGCCCAGGGGCTGACCTCGACGGCGAATTCCAACGTCACAGTGGGCGGCGCTGCGGGTGGATCGGCGCTGATCAAGGCGGCCGGGACAGTTTCCATCACCAGTGACGCCTCCTCCTCGACCAAGGTTGACAACGCGGGCCAAGTGATCGCCTTCGCTTACGGCGATTCGAGCGCGACCTCCTCGGCGACAGTGGCAAACACGGCGACCATCCAGGCGGATAGCAGCTTCAACCTGAAGTCTTCGGTGGACAACGAGCTTGATATTACGAATGATGCATCCGGGACCGGGGCGTCCGCTATTGCAGTCAGCTACGGCAAGGCGGCTTCCAGCAACACGGCGCAGGTGGATGGCAACGTTACGGCTTCGGACATTTCGGTCGAGAGCGAGACCAAGAACAGTTTTGCCACGGAAGCCAAAGATGACGCGTCCTCGAGTGCGGGGGCGGGCGTCGGCGTGGGAGTGGCCATCTCCAACTACAACTCGAATGCCAACACAATCGTGGACGGCTCTCTGAAGGCGACGGATGGGAATGTCGATATTTCGTCATCTTCAACGAATGACGAGAACATTACTCGGTCGGAATCGGCGGTGAGCGACACAAGCGCCAAAGACTCGGTTGAAAGCGCCTTTCCCTGGCTCGGTCAATTGGACAGCTTCCTGAGTTCGCAGAGCGATCAGCCAAAGCCGGAAAGCAATCCGAGCGCCCTGGGCATTTCGGCGGCAGTCACGGTGGCCAACTCGACGAACAAAGCCGCGACCACAGTGACAGGAAATGTCACCTCCGATTTGGGCGATGTGAATGTGGACGGCACGGCGACGGATAATCCCCAGATCAGTGCAGCTGGATCGGCGGGCGGTTCGACGGCCACACTCGGCGGCGCGGTCGCCGTGGGGAACTATAAGAATGAAGCGGATGCCTACATCC
>JBJKPU010000127.1:0-77549 GCA_046706005.1 Terriglobia bacterium
GGGGCTTGCCCGAGCAGTCGAGAATCCTGCTGGTGAGCGTGCCGTATGCCATGACCTCCGGCAATGCAGAGATGCTGGGCGGGAAGCCGGCCGCGGATTATCTGCTGGCCTCGCAGAGTGGAACGAGTTCGACAACGACGACAGTGGTCGGCACGAGTTCAACTTCAACGACCAGCGGGCGGACGGCGAAGCTGGCGACGACGGCGAGCCCGCAGAGCATTACGACGGGCGGGACGACGAATTATCTGGCGGCCTTTTCGAACAACAGCGGCGGGCTGGGAAATTCGATTATTTATCAGGACCCGACGACGAATGCTATCGGCATCGGGACCACCGCGCCCCTGGCCAGCACGGAAATCGCAGGACCTCCGAGCACCTCGGCGCCGGCGACGGTTCTGGATTTATCGCGCGCCTATAACGCGGGCCTCGCCTACATGTCGGCGGCGTCATTTCTGCTGTCGAACCCGAAGGTGGGGACCAACAATTCGAGACTGGACATCGTGCTTCAGAACGCCAGCCGCGCCTACGACCTCTTGCCGGATACTACCGTAATGTCGCTGGTCAGCAACGGCAACGTCGGCATCGGAACGACGAACCCTCTGGCCAAAACCGAAGTGATGGGAACACCAAGCACGTCGACGCCATCGGTGGTTCTGGACTTGTCGCGCGGCTACAACCCGGGGATCGCCTACACGTCGGCGGCGTCATTCCTGCTGTCGAACCCGCATGTGGGGACCAACAATTCGAGACTGGACATCGCGCTTCAGAACGCCAACCGCGCTTACGACCTCTTGCCGGATACGACGGTGATGTCGCTGGTCAGCAACGGCAACGTGGGCATTGGAACCGCAACGCCTGCCTCAAAACTCGACGTGGCCGGAACAGTGACGGCAACATCTTTCTCGGGCGATGGCTCCGGCCTGACCAACGTGGGAAGTTCAACCACCGTCATCATGGGCTCGACCGGAACCTTCAGTGGTAGCACTTCTACCGGTGGGGTCATTAACGCCACGCAGACAGGCGCGGGGATTACAGCTACGTTGACGAACTCAGGTGGCGGCGACATCCTGGTCGGCGGGAACAGCAACTACAACGCCTTTATCGTGGACTCAGAGGGAAGGACTACCGTCGCGACCAGTGTCAACATTGACGGCCTCGGCCTCAATAACGGCGCCCTTGGTCTGAACAATGCAAGCGGCCCCGGGCTGATTTTCGGTGCCCCGGTTTCCGGTGAAGGAATCGCTTCAAAGCGCACGGCCGGGGGCAATCAATACGGCCTCGATTTCTACACTAACTTCACGCATCGCCTTTCTATCACGAATACCGGCAGAGTTGGAATCGGAACCAGCAGCCCCGCTTCCACTCTGGATGTCGTAGGCCCATCCGCACCCGGCACAGTGGGAAAGGGCTCCGGCACCTCCGGCGCAGACGGGTTGGATGTGGTGGCGCAGAGCGGTGGCTCAACGACCGACACCTTTGCCGGAGGCAACGGCGGCGGAATCTCCCTGACTTCGGGGTCAGCCGGCAGCGGCACGAGTGGAGGGTCCGGCGGTCCGATTTCAATTTCCGGGGGCAGCGGAGGAAGCGGGACCAACGGAGGCAACGGCGGCTCAATCACGATCTCGGGAGGCGGCGGAAACACCAGTACCAGCGCTAACCTCGGTGGCAGCGGGGGCTCAATTACCCTCCAGCCAGGCACTGCAGGTGGTGGCCTCGGCGGCAACGGCCAGAACGGCAACGTCCTCCTTGTCCCGACAGGTGCGGACGTCAACTCGGGCGGGCGCGTCGGGATCGGGACTAAATCACCAGACAACCTGCTGACCGTGAACGGCTCTGCCGATAAGCCCGGCGGAGGTTCGTGGGGAACCTTTTCCGACGCGCGGTTGAAGACGGTCGAGGGCAAATTCGATTTGGGCCTCAGCCAGATTATGAAGGTCAATCCGGTCATTTACCGCTACAAGCTCCACAACGCACTTGGAATCGCAGACCACGCCCCTCACGTCGGAGTGGTTGCGCAGCAGGTCCAAAAGGCAATTCCCCAGGCGGTCAGCAGGGAATCCAGAGGCTACCTGGTGGTTAACAATGACCCCATCATTTTTGCGATGGTGAACGCCATCAAGGAACAGCAGAAGGAAATCACGCAAAAGGATGCGCAGGTACGAGCGCTCAGCCGCGAAGTCAAACTACTGAGAAAGCAGGCCTCGGTGATGGCGGCGCTGGAAGCGCGCCTGAGTCGTGATGAGGTGCGGGAGAAAGCTGCTCGCGCATGGCTCGCCAAGCTTGCGCGAAAGCAGAAAGAGCAGACACGAACCGAGGTGGCGCGAGTGCGCTATTAGAACCGGCGGACAACCGGGCTGAGAAAATTCATTAGAACAGAGGGGGGATTGCACGATGCAAAGAGGAACAAGCTGCGTGGAGAACTTCGTCCCACGAGAGAGATGCCGCTTTTCTCAATCAGGTTCGAATGGCATTTCTAATTTATGCCTGATTCAAGTGGTTCTTTGCGGTTTCGTAACGGCTCTGGTTTTCTGCCCCGCCACGGCTCGCGCGCAGACGGAAAGCGTGCTGCACAGCTTCACCGGCGCGCCAACCGACGGTTCCGGTCCCAAGACTGGTTTGGTAATGGATACTTCCGGCAATCTTTTTGGAACCACCTGTAGCGGCGGATCGGGAGGTGACGGAACTATTTTTGAGCTGGCCAAGACTGCCAGTGGATACACCTATAGCGTGCTGTACAACCTTGGGACGTTGTCCACCGACGGGAGTTGCCCGGAAGGCCGTTTGGTGGTTGATAGCGGGGACAATCTATACGGGACCACAAGCGCTGGAAGCACGGTGGGAACGGTGGGAACGGTTTTCGAGTTGGCCAACACCACGGGCGGCTACGTCATGAATACACTTTACACCTTTCGCCCGTGGAACCCACCAAGTGTTATTGACCCGAATGATGTGAGGTCGGGCTTGTACAGGGATTCAGCCGGAAACCTTTACGGCACCCGTTTCGCGGGTGGCGCATTGAATCAGGGCACCTTTTTCGAGGTGTCGGGAACAAAAATGCAGGTCTTGTATAGCTTCGGCTCAGTCGCCGGAGACGCGTTCGATCCCATGAGCGCCTTGATATTAGGACCCTCAGGCAATTTTGTTGGCACCACCCAGGCAGGTGGTCCGGGCGGATTCGGAGCTGTTTTTCAGGTGACCTCCGGTGGGGCCGAATCAATTCTGTACGGTTTTACAGATTCGGGAGGCGATGGTGCGTATCCCCAGTCTACTCTGGCAGCGGACGCGGCTGGAAACCTTTACGGCACCACGTATCGCGGCGGTCTCTCTGACAAGGGAACGATATTCGAACTGGTTAATTCCGGCGGAACCTACAAGGAAAAAGTGTTGTACAGCTTTACGGGTACGAGCACCGACGGGGGCGCTCCCGATTGCAGGCTGGTCGTGGATTCGTCTGGCAACCTCTATGGGACCTCGCAAGGAGGCGGAGCCAACGGCAAAGGACTCGTGTTCGAGCTAGTCAATTCTTCGGGCTCTTACACGTTCAAGACGCTTTACAGCTTTGGAAACCCACCTGACGCAGAGGCTGCCTACAAGGGCTTGGCTAGGGACGCATCGGGGAACCTGTTTGGAACAACCTACGCGGCGGGCACTTCAAATCTTGGCACCGTGTTTGAAGTCAGCCCCGCCGTGGCTTCGCCGGCGGTTACGCTTTCAACCACCGGCCTTTCTTTTGGAAATGAGGTCGTGGGCTCATCAAGCGCCGCTAAGACCGTCACATTGACGAACAGTGGCGGCTTAGATCTGAGCGTGACATCAGCAGCGATTTCGGGCGCGAACGCGGCTGACTTCATGATCACCTCGGATACGTGCAGCGGCCAGACGGTTGCTGCGAACGGAACCTGCGCGGTTAGCGTCAGCTTTACGCCCGGCGGCGCGGGTGCAGAAAGCGCCACACTCGTATTCGTCGACGGAGCCGGGGACAGTCCGCAACAGGTCGGCCTGACGGGCACGGGCATTCAGCCCACGGTGACTGCTGCGCCTTCCAGCCTCACGTTTGCATCGCAGGTTGCCGGCACCGCCAGCAACGCCCAGACGGTGACGCTCACCAACAACAGCGCCGTGGCGCTCACCATTGCCAGCATCGCCACGACGGGCGATTTTGCCCAAACCAACGATTGTGGTTCTTCCGTCGCAGCGGGCGGGAGCTGCACGATCAGCGTCACCTTCCATCCCAAGGCGGGAGGCAGTCGCGCTGGAACACTTTCGATCAACGACAACGCGACAAACAGCCCGCAGATGGTGATGCTTTCGGGCGTGGGGCAGGATTTCGCTTTCGGAACCTACACGACGGCGAGAACGACTACGCCCGGCGGCACGTCGCCATATCTTCTGAAGCTTACGCCCGAGGGCGGTTTCAGCGGCACAGTCTCGCTCGCATGCTCCGGCGAGCCCTCAAATTCCACCTGCATGTTCACGCCGTCGTCGGCCACGCTCAACGGCGCAGCCCCGATGGACGTTCGAATGGACATCGCAACCACTGCGCCGTCATCCGTGGCCCCGCTTGCTCCCGCGCCTCCGAGCCTACCGCCCCTCGTGCTCCTGATCGGCCTGATGGGCCTGCTTGGCCTGGCGGGCGCGATGCGGCTTGCCCCGCGGTCGGCCCGAGTCCGCTTGCTTGCGCCTTTCGCGGCGCTCGTGTTCGGCGTGGCGCTTTGGGCTTCCTGCGGAGGCAGCGCGGCGGCGCCGCGTACGCTAAGCGGCGGCACGCCGTCCGGCACATCGACGATCACGGTCACAGCGACGTCGGGCAGCTTGTCCCACTCGACCACCATGACTTTGACCGTGCAGTGACCGGGTGGTAAGTCGAATTTCAGGAAAACGACAACAAGGAGGGTTAAATGAACATCCGCCGAGTTCTATTAACACTGTGTCTTATAGGGTGCGCAGGCGCTGCCGTCTGGGGAGGACTTCTCCCTGCCACGCCGGTCGCCGCTCTGAGCGCCTCATCCAATTTCAAAGGCGCTGCAGTTGCGGCGCTCAAGACGAGCCTGGTTTCGGTCAAGCCTGGCACGACGCCGGTCAGGTTTGCCGGCTCGCAGGCCGCACACAATCCGAAGCATCTCTTGTCGGCGGAGCTTGCAGCCCTGGGCCAGTTTGGCGGTTTGAAGTCGCTGGCGAAGAAAGCCGTTAAGAAGGCGGAAGAGGGAACGAGCCAAACTCCTCCGCCGGAATCGCAGCCCTCGCAACCCGCGAACTCCAATACGACGAACGGATCAAACTCTTCCAACAATGCACCTGCGGCATCGAATTCCGGGAACGCCGCATTAACGTCGAGCGGGACCTCCGGATCGGCGGCGGGGACGGCGCCGGGAGGAGAGCCCAATCTCGTCACCACCAAGCAGGATTTTGTCCCCGGCGAAAAGACCGTCTTCTTTGACAACTTCCATGACATGCCTCCCGGCGAGCCGCCGCCGCATTGGAAGGTGCGCAACGGCACGGTTTCCCTGGCCATGGGCGGGGGCATTCGCGAGCTGCGCGTCCACAAAGACGTCGCTCTGACGTCCGCCACGCTGAACGTCCCGGAAGACTTCACCTTTCAGATGATATACACGGAGAAAGACGAGGGGGCGACTGACGTGCACTTTCGGGACAAGGAGGACGACGACAGCTTCGACCTGGACATTGACCCCGCCAGCACCGGAACCGTCAGCCTGACAGGCCCTGCCGGCCCCAACGGGGGCTCGCTGGGCTCCGGCGTAATCAAGAAGGGTGAATGTATAAATCCGTGCGAGGTTGACTTGTGGGCACAGGGCGGTCGCGTGCGCCTTTATTTCAACGGCAAGCGGGTAGGCGATGCCAACGAAGTACACTACAAGCCGGTTACTCATCTGGTGATCCGCCGCGCTTGGACAACCGTCGGGTTGCGCAGCATCCGCATTGCGAAATCAGCGCCGGATCCGGGCCTGGTTCTGGCTACGACGGGTAAGTACGTCACCCACGGCATTTATTTTGACACCGACAGCGACGTTCTAAAGCCTGCGTCGGCGGGAGTCATCAAGGAAATCTCGACCGCCCTCTACAAGCATCCGGACATAAAGCTGGAAATTGACGGCTATACGGATTCCAGCGGGAATGCCGCGCACAACGTGGACCTTTCCAACCGCAGGGCCGAAGCGGTGATGAAAGTCCTGGTCTCGCAGTTTGGCATTGACCAGAGCCGCCTGTCAGCCAAAGGCTACGGAGACGCCGATCCCATCGCTACGAACAACACGCCCGAAGGCCGCGCCCAGAATCGCCGGGTGGAATTTATCAAACAGGGCGCTAAAACATCCTCCTCGGGCTCGGCGGGCGGCGGCGCTGGAGCCTCGGCGGACTCCGCGTCCAAAACGGGAGGCGGTGCGACCGCCTCCACCTCGGCTACGGGAGATTCTTCTCCCTACGCCGGGCTGCCCGCCGGAAACCTCGTCAAAGCGAAATGGCCGAACGGGACCAATCTCCACCTGAAGCGGGCGGAGCAGATTGCCGCGATCGTTGTCTTTGATATCGGCGACGTCGAAGGAAGTTGCCACCGGCACGCCAACCACTACTGCACCATCGCGGGGCTGGTGAAAGGGGTCAAGACGAAATACTGGGGCACGCTGCGACTGACCCGCAATCCCCTTCAGGACCCGAATTACCAATACAAGCTCACCATTGATGCCCATTCCCTGAATCCTGTTCACGTGTCCGCCATTCCGCGCAAGCCGGGACTCGGCGGATGGCTTTCGGTGGGCCGCGGCGACTTCCCGGATATGTATTTCAACCCCGGCGGGCCCGCCAGTACGAAGAGCGAAAAGCTGGGGAGTTTCAGCACCCAGGTGGAGCTCAAGCACGGGTAGCGGCGCGAGAACGCGAGTTCACGCCGGCCAGTGTCCAAAGGCTCATGCTGCCGTGAAGCAGAGAGGGAGCCGACTGCATTCTGAAGAGGTAAGAATGTCCCAAAGATATTTTTGGCGTCTGATGTTCGCTTCGACCATTTCTTTATTTCTGACGGCCACGGCGGCTTTCGCCGCCGGCGGCCAGGCGAGCGCAAACCAGGTGATCATCGCGCACACGAACAGCGGAACGCTTCTGGTGACGGTCCAGGGTGACCAGACCAGCCTGAGCCTTCGGTACTTTCCCCTGGACGATAATTACAATGCGCCCGGCTGCCAGCTTGCCGCAGGCAAGCCACGGTTCCCCTGCTACCATTTCGAAGCGGGCGCGGGTGTTGCCGACGTCCCCATTACGGGGTGCCCCCATCCCGAGGGCGCAGGACCGAACTTCGCCGACTGTCCCGTGGCCGGAGTTAAAGTTATCAAGATCGTGCTGAAAAACGGCACCTCGCTCGACACCGAGCACCAGGGCGACCCTTACTACGCGGCGAACGGCAACAAAAAACATTTCTGTTTTCCTGCCACGGTTTCGGTTGTGGGGCGCGGTAGCTACATGGTGGACGTAAGCGATAAAGGGTGCCAGGAAACAGTTTCATGTCCGGGCGTCAACGGGACGGTGACTGCCGACCGGGCTGACGATGTGAAGGCAAGCTGTAGCGCCCAGGACTTGGCGCACGGATATTGGAAGCAAGTCATCCACGGCCCCAGCCAAGGGAATTAGGCCGATCAGGTCTCGATGCAGGCTTGAGCGAGGTGGCTCTCTGTGTGGTGCTGATTCTCGAGGAGGAAGCAATGTTCCGACAATTTTCACGAATGGTATTTTCGGGGATGGCATTTCTGGTCCTGCTTGGCATTTCAAATTTCTCAGCGCCGGCGCTTTTTGCGCAGGCCACTCCCATCGAGCCGGTCAAGTCTTTCCCCGACATCCCGACGCTCGCCAAGAGTTCTGCCGAAGTGAAAGCACGGTACGGGCCGATCACCGACTCGGATGGGAAACCGGATAAGGGCGACAAGCTCACGCAGAAGGTCAATAAGAGCGAGATGCAATGGATGAAAGACTTCACGTCGCAAGCCAAGGCACAGGAATCGCAGTACGTGGCCCAGGCGATGAATCCTTATGGTGCGGGCGCCATGAACCCCAACACCGGCAGGGTGCTGGGACTGCTCCAAACGACCACAGTCAAGCTGCAAGGCGAGGAGCGAAAAATCATGCAGGCATACCGCGATGCCGAGGCGAAGATCGAGGACAAGTATAAGCAGCAACTCGCGCAAATCCCGAGCAATTACAGTCCGAAGATGGAGAGCGCAGGCTGCGATGACCCGCATCCGCGACCCACGCAGACCGAGTGCAAACCGCTGGCAAATCAGTGGAGAGCTGCAATTCTGAAATCGGGCGACACCTACTTGAGCAATCTCGCCACGCCTTTTGGAGAAATGAGAACTAAAATGAAAGGCGTCGCGGCGGAAGCGCAGTCCGTGCTCGACCAGGCGGATAAGACTTTGGGCGCCAATCGGCCGCTTTTTGTTCAGGGATTGTATCGTGGGGTTGTCATGGCCGGCATCACAGCTCTCGGAGAAACGAACAGCGCAGAAAATGATGCCGTGGTCCTTGTCTACAAGAAGTCAGTCTCCGATGCTGCGCTGCTTAAAATGGGAGCGTGGTAGCGCAGCCAGATCGCCCGTCCAGAATCTTAAGGCAGAAGAGAACTCAACGCCGTTTGGCATGCCGGAGCTTCTTGGTGGGCCCACCAGGACTTGAACCTGGGACCAACGGATTATGAGTCGTTCCAGCAGCGCTGATTCTAAAGGAGATCAACAAGTTAGGTCGGCATATCCCGGCAAAGTCCGGCAAAACACGCAACCCGGACGCAAACAGCTTTCTGGCACAGATGAACCAAAGAAGAGGAAAAGCTAGCCGTGCCATCCTAATGGTGGAAAGGTCGACCTGCTGATGACAGCAAGAGGCGCAAGACATTCGGGATTGATTGAGATTCAACACACTAGGAATGAGCCACGTTTTGATCGCCGCGCCACGGCTTTTCTGAGTTCGTCCATGAAAGGGAGCACCGGGATCATAACCAAGAGCGTCCACAGGGAACTTGCCGGTAAGGGAGCGGTTCCGAAGACATGTTGCAGTGCGGGAACATAGAGAACGATCGCCAGGACAGCAATCTCAAAGGAAATACCAACCCAGATCAAAGGATTGCCGCTCAGCCCGATCCTGAAGATGGAAGACTTTTCGCTTCTTTGGGTAAAGACGTTTCCAATCTGCGTGGCGATGACCGAGGCAAGGGCAACGGAGGTAGCCTGACGGTAGAGAACGCCTTGCGATGGGAGATCGAGCCATTGCCCCGAATGCCCATTCATCCAGAAAGTAGCGTAAAAGGCCAGCATCGTCACCAGGGCCTGAGGCAAGCCGAGCCATGCGTAAGCCCGGGACAGAAGCCCGGGTGTGAACAGGTGCCGGTGAGTAGGCCTGGGTGGCGTCTCCATTATTCCTGGTTCAGGAGCTTCGGCACCGAGGGCGAGCGCGGGAGCCATGTCAGTGCCGAGGTCGATGGTGAGGATCTGCATCATATTCAAAGCCAATGGAATGCGTCCGCCGCTGAATGCAAAACAGATGAAGGGTAGGGCCTCCGGCGTATTGCTGGTCAAAATGTAAGTGATGAACTTCCGGATGTTGGAGTAGACGGCACGTCCTTCTTCGACCGCGTTCACGATGGAGGCAAAATTATTGTCGAGCAGCACGATGTCCGCGGCATTGCGTGCAACATCAGTGCCCCCGCGCCCCATGGCAATGCCAATGTTTGCCTTCTTTAGAGCGGGCGCATCATTGACGCCATCGCCGGTGACGGCGACGATATGGCCAAGGTTCTGAAACGCGCGCACCACACGCAGCTTGTGGAGAGGCGTTGCGCGGGCGACGACAATGTCACCCTGCAGCAAAGCCTGAAGCGATTCGTCACTCATGTCGTCGAGTTCGGACCCGTTCAGGACCGTGGCAGGCCCGGGCCGGAGCATGCCGATTCGGCGGGCAATTGCCTCCGCCGTGACGCCATAATCGCCTGTGATCATCACCATTCGAATCCCTGCTGTATGGCACCTGGTGATTGCTTCCGGAACCTCTTCGCGGGGCGGATCCATCATGGCGATCAGACCCAGGAATGTCAGGTCCCTTTCGACTTCTTCAGCGGAATCCAAGGGGAAGTTGCGTGGAAGCTTGCGGTGGGCGGCGGCCAGGACGCGGAGGCCAGAACGCGCCAGACGATCGTAAGCACGAAGCGCCTTTTCTTTATGGTCCTGAGATATGTTGCAGCACGCCAGTAACTCCCGCGGGGCGCCTTTCGTATAGGCGACTAAGTTTCCTGATTCCTGGTCATCGTGGACAGTCGTCATCATTTTACGGAGGGAGTCAAAGGCGATTTCGCTCACCCTGGGTTTGACGGCAAGCTCCGCACCCGTATCAAGGCCGGCCTTGGCGGCCGCAACCAGAATTGCGGCTTCAGTGGGGTCGCCACTAATCGTCCACGGTTCTCCGGGAATAAGGTGCGCGTTGTTGCAGAAGCTGCCGGCCAAAAGAAGTTCGCGAATAGAGCCTGGCGTAAGAGAAAACGGAATGCCCCCTCGAAGAATGTGCCCTTCTGGCCTATAACCGGTTCCGGTTACTTCGAATTGTTCATCGGCGATCCAGAGGGTGGTGACAGCCATCTCGTTTTTAGTGAGAGTGCCGGTCTTGTCAGTGCAAATGACAGTAGTGCACCCCAGAGTTTCAACGGAGGAAAGCCGCTTGACCAGGGCATGCCGCCTCGCCATGCGCTGAACCGCCATGGCAAGCGCAAGAGTCAGGGTCGGTAATAGGCCTTCGGGTACAAAGGCGACGATCATTCCGAGCGCGAAGAAGAAGCCTTGGCCAAGTGGCAACAGGCCCAGCAGGAAGCCGAGAAGAAAGAAGACCAGTCCGAGGCCTACTGCTAAATAGGCGATCACGCGAGTGACGTGAACAAGTTCCTTTTGCAGCGGACTGGGTTCTTCGCGAAGCGTCTGGGTGAGGTAGGCAATCTTTCCAAACTCAGTATTCATCCCGGTCGTAATCACAATTGCGCGGGCGTGTCCGGTCACGACGCTCGTCCCGGCGAAGACGACATTGGGTAGTTCGCTCAATGTGGCAGGATGGTTCCATGGAGTTCCAGGAACCTTTCGGACAGGACGCGATTCTCCTGTCAAGGTCGATTGATCAATGCGGAGCCCGGATTCCTGAATGACCCTGGCGTCAGCTGGAATGTTGTCGCCCTCGCTGAGAAGGATAAGATCTCCTGGAACGATATCCTCGGCGGGAATCGTCTGTTCGACGCCAGCCCGAATTACAGAACCTCGCTGGGGCAGTAGGAGGCGTAGCGCCTGAATGGCACGCTCCGCCCGGTATTCCTGCCATAAACTGAACAGTCCGTTGATGAGGTTGACGCACCATATCGCAATGCCGAGTTGGGGAAGGCGCGCGGCAAAGGCAATGGCACCGGCAATCCATAGCAGGACTGCCATCAGGTGCGCAAAGTTTGCCGCGAGTTTTCGAAATACCGGTTCGGCACGGGTTTTCTCAAGAGTGTTCGAACCAAACTGCTGAAGTCGCCGGTGTGCTTCCTGGTCTGACAGTCCTGCAGGATCGGTCCCAAATTCCTCGAGAAGTTCCAGGACAGAAAGCGTATGGGCTTTCGTTGTACCTGGAAGAGGCGTCCGTGTGCTCTTTGAAAAGACTTCCATGATGGCTTCACTAAGTGGTTTCGGTCCGGGGCGTAGATGCTAAGTGGAATTCGCACTGATGACCTGTATTCACTCGGAAGCCTTCGCTGGGATTCCGAGCTGAGGATCGGCTTGTTAGTCTTATGTGACGATTCTCCATAAGCATCTCTCCGCTGGCCGCAAGATGTGCGCTATGCGCATAGAAGCATAAACCGGCACCAAGGGAAGTGATGGTAATCACCTTCGCGGATTGTGCATGAACGAAATTACGATCGTGATGAGACGTGGGGGGCAAGTCACTTGCATTGAGGCCGATCCCTTCGATTAAGCCTTATGGTCCCTTTGGCGTTCAGCCACGATTGTCACCTGAATGTCGCGCGCTTCGGCGACGATTCGATGGACGAAGTTCTTCGCCACGAGACCGTGCCAGCGCGCATACTGGGGCCGCGCCACGAAGATTTGAGTCACGCGATGCAGCCGCGCGAAGTTCATCAGCGTGTCTACAATATCCGTGCCTTGCAGGATGTGGGTCTCAAGATGGAGATTCCGCGCGAAGTTGAGATGCCGCTCGATTGCTTCCCGCCTCGCCGCCGGAAGATCTGCGAGGCCGGGATCAGTGTGCACATAGACCGCAAAGCATTCGGCCTGGAGGTAATCCGCCACACGCCTGCCTCGCCGGATAAGCATGGCTGTGGATGGGTGCTCCGTCAATTGGACAAGAATTCGGTCGCTTGACACGTGAGAGGCGGGATCGCGCGCGGGACGGGAATTTTCGGGCGCTTTGCCAGACTGCGGAAAAGACACTTGACGAACCTCAACCTCATGGGCTGCCTGACGCAAAGCAAGTTCGCGCAGAGCGACCAGCGTAGATTCCTTGAAGAAATTCGCAAGCGCGCGCTGTGCTTTTTCCTGGGGATATACGACCCCGCGTTCCAAACGATTCAAGAGGGCGCGTGGCGTCACGTCCACCATCACCACTTCCTCGGCCTGCTTCACGACCCAATCGGGAATCGTTTCGCGCACTCGCACGCCCGTCATCTGCCAAACCTGATCGTTCAAACTCTCCAGATGCTGAATGTTCATCGTGGTCATGACGCCGATCCCCGCATCAAGCAGCCCCAGGACGTCCTCCCAGCGCTTGCCGTGAGAAGAGCCGGGGACATTCGTGTGCGGGAATTCATCAACAGCCGCGACCTGCGGCCGCCGCAGAAGAATGGCGTCCAAATCCATTTCCTCGAATGCGGCCCCCCGATACTGGAGTCGCAGGCGGGGGACAATCTCCAGGCCTTCCGCTTTGGCCAAAGTATCTTTTCGGCCGTGAGGCTCCAGGTATCCGATGACAACATCAGAGCCCTTGCGCTTCAGTTCATGGGCGTCCTCCAGCATCTGATATGTCTTTCCAACTCCCGCCGCGTAGCCAAGGTAGACCTTCAAACGGCCGCGCGATAAAGTCTCGATGCCCGCCATAATTTAATTGGGAAACACGCGCACGTCGATTCCCTCCGTGGCGCGAATCAGCCGGTCAATTGGGCCCCCAGCTACACGGTCCCACCAGTGCTTTCCTGATCTGTGCCCGATAAAGATCTGAGTGATGCCGTGGGCGCACACAAAATCCATCAGCGCCTCCACGGGGTCATCGCCATCCAGAATTGCGGTTTGAGCTCCAGCCGCCCGGCCCGCCTCAAGATGGCTTTTAAGGGATCTCTCCGCTTTTTCGGAGAGGCCTGGATGCCGCACGTAAACCGCAAAAAACTCACCGTGGAAGCGATTCGCATTCCGTTTGCCGCTGGCAATCATCGCATCTGCGTTCGCATTCGGAGTCAGGCAGACGAGGATCCGCTCCTGCGTCCCCCAACGCTGTTCGATCCCGTGCGAAAGTAAATAGTCTTCAAGCTGCCTGTCCACAACCTCGGCGGCAAGTAGCAGCGCCAACTCTCGAAGCGCTGAAAGTTGCCGTTGGGCTTCCGCGAGCGCCGACTCGCTAGCGCCCGGACCGCCGGCCCGTTCCAGGAGCTGTTCGGGCGGCAAGTCGACGATCACAATTTCGTTGGCGCTGTAGAGAAAGCTCACCGGAACCGTTTCTTCGGCTGCCTTGCCTGTGATTTGCTTCACCATTTCCCGCCGCTCTTCAATGTGCTGGAGGTTAAGCGAAGTGATGGTGACGATGCCGTGTTGCACCAGTTCCATAATGTCCTGCCAGCGCTTTGGATTCCGGCTGCCGGCAGGGTTATCGTAGGCTGCGCCGTCCACCAGGCACACGTGCGGGGAGCGCGCGAGGATCGCCTCCACATCCATCACTTCACGGCCGTCAATCTTTTTCGGCGGAATGATTTCCATCGTCAGGGCCAGGCGCTCGAGTTCGGCGGGCATGTCGGGCTGGAGCGCGCCAATCACCACGTCCTGGCCGCGCTCGCGGCGGCGGCGGCCTTCGTCCAGCATGCGGAAGGACTTTCCGCACCCGGACGCATAGCCAAGAAAAATCTTAAGTCGTTCCTGGCTAAGTTGCTGGTCCAGCTCATCCAGTTGATGAAGAAGCCGGTCAGGATCAGGCCGGCCTGACGTTGCCTCGGCCACGGACTGCTCCTCCTGGGACGATTATGACGGGATTGCTGTGAAATGCAAAAGAACGCCTTCGACCCGACCGCCTGATTCTCACCTTGGTCTCTGGGCGAGGTCTCGCTCACCAATGTGCTTTACCCCGGCGAGTGCCGCACCCCCAGGTTCGTTCGCTGCCGGCGCGGAAATTCGCGGTCGAGCGCCAAATTGAGGGCTAAGACGTTCACCCTTGGCTCGCCCAGCAAACCGAGCCAACGGCGCTTCACATTTTCCTGGATCACTCTCATTACCTTTTCGGCCGGAATTCCTCTGGCTTGCGCCACCCGCTCCGTCTGTGCTTCGGCCGAGGCCAGGCTGATGTCGGGGTCAAGTCCGCTGGCCGATGCCGTCACCATGTCCGCCGGGATCGGCCCTTTGTAATCCGGGTTTTCTTTTCGAAACTCTTGAATAGAGGCCTTTACGCGGTCAACCAGCTCCCGGCTGGTGGGTCCGAGGTTCGAGCCTGCCGAAGCACTGGCATCGTAGTCGCAGGCGGAAGGGCGTGGATGGAAATATTTGGCCTCAGCAAAATTCTGGCCGATCAGCGATGATCCCACCACGCGCCCATTAACTATGACCAGACTGCCGTTTGCCGGATGGTTAAAGAGACTCTGGCACAAGGCCGTAACAAGACTCGGGTAAATGAGTCCAGTAAGGACGGTGAAGAACAGCGTCACGCGGAAGGCCGTGCTGAGTTGTCGCCACATATCGTTCTCCCTTTATGAGCGCATTTGCAAACCCGCCCCTACAACAGATCATGCCAAATGCAGCAGCGCCAGCAGCCGGTCAATCAGCCAGATGCCGGGAAAAGGAGCGAGCATACCTCCCAATCCATAAATCCAGAGGTTGCGGCGCAACATGGCAGCGGCGCTCTGGGGTTTGTATCGCACGCCGCGTAATGCCAGCGGAACGAGTGCAATGATAATCAGGGCGTTAAAAATCACCGCCGCCAGGATGGCGCTCTCTGGGGAATGCAAGCGCATGATGTTGAGGGCCGCGAGCGCCGGATAAGTGCTCATGAACATTGCGGGAATGATGGCAAAGTATTTCGACACGTCGTTCATGATCGAAAAGGTCGTCAACGCGCCACGAGTAATCAACAACTGTTTGCCAATGGCCACGATCTCGATCAGCTTGGTCGGATTGCTGTCGAGGTCAACCATGTTGCCGGCTTCCTTGGCTGCCATGGTGCCGCTGTTCATCGCCACGCCCACGTCGGCCTGGGCAAGCGCCGGAGCGTCATTCGTGCCGTCGCCGGTCATCGCCACCAGACGTCCCCCGGCCTGCTCCTTGCGGATGTATTCCAGCTTGTCTTTGGGCGTGGCCTGAGCCAGGAAGTCGTCCACGCCAGCTTCCCCTGCGATCGCCGCCGCCGTCAGCGGATTATCGCCCGTAATCATCACCGACCGGATGCCCATGGTGCGAAGCTGCGCTAGACGTTCCTTCATGCCGCCTTTGACGATGTCTTTCAAATGGATCGTTCCCAGAACCCGGCAGCCGTCGGCGACCACCAGAGGTGTTCCGCCCGATCGAGCGATGCGCTCTGCGGCTTCCGCGATACCATCCGGTTCGCATCCGCCTTGTTCTTTCACGAATTTGATAATCGCTTCCGTTGCCCCTTTGCGCAATTGCCGGCCGTCGAAGTCCACGCCGCTCATGCGCGTGTAAGCGGAGAAGGGAATGAACGTCGCGTTCAGCTCGGAAATTTCCCGGCCGCGCAACTGGAACTTTTCCTTGGCAAGCACCACGATCGAGCGGCCTTCGGGCGTTTCATCCGCCAGGCTGGCAAGCTGGGCGGCGTCGGCAAGCTCCCGCGCCTCGATGCCCTCGGCGGGAATAAATTCCACCGCCTGCCGATTGCCCAGGGTGATGGTTCCGGTTTTGTCGAGCAGAAGCGTGTTGACGTCACCTGAAGCCTCGACCGCCTTGCCGCTCATGGCCAGCACGTTGTGTTGCATGACGCGGTCCATGCCTGCGATGCCGATGGCGGAAAGCAGTCCGCCAATGGTGGTGGGAATAAGGCACACAAGGAGCGCGACAAGGACGGCTACGCTCGGCACACTACCCGCCCCGGCGGATCGGACGGCGTAAACCGCGAACGGCTCCAAGCTGACCACGGCCAGGAGAAAGATCAAAGTCATTCCGGCAATCAGAATGTTGAGTGCAATTTCATTCGGAGTCTTTTGGCGCTCCGCGCCTTCAACCAGAGCGATCATGCGGTCGAGGAACGTCTCGCCCGGATTGGAAGTGATTTTGATTTTGATCTGGTCCGAGAGGACTTTAGTTCCCCCGGTCACGGCGCTGCGGTCGCCGCCCGATTCGCGAATCACCGGTGCACTTTCGCCCGTGATGACGGATTCATCCACCGTCGCAATCCCATCAATCACTTCTCCGTCGCCGGGAATGATGTCGCCCGCTTCGGCGATCACTGTGTCTCCCGCACGAAGCTTCGATGCGGGAACGGTTTCAATCTTGCCGCCGGTCGCGATTCGTTTGGCCAACGAATCGGTCTTGGTCTTGCGAAGCGTGTCCGCTTGGGCTTTGCCGCGCGCTTCCGCCATGGCCTCGGCAAAATTGGCGAACAATACGGTGAACCACAACCACAGGACGATCTGCAACTCGAAGCCGACGGGCTTTGATCGAGAGATGGCATCACGAATCAGAAGCACAGTGGTGAGCGCCGCGCCCACCTCCACGACGAACATCACGGGATTTTTGATGAGCGTGACCGGATTCAGCTTGGCGAACGATTCGCTTAACGCACGCCCTATGAGTCCCGAATCAAACAGGCGGCGCGGGCGGACGAGCTTTCTTGGGACAAGTGTCGCAAGGTCGTCAACCGGAGGAGGATTTATCGTGGCGGTGGGCATACTTCAACCCCACACCTGAAGGGCTAGAGATGAATAGAGTTTCCCCTTCAGCATAAGAAAGTACTCGACGAGAGGCCCGAGCGAAAGCGCGGGAAAGAATGTCAAAGCCCCCACCACAATTACCACACCGATTAGGAGACCGACGAAAAGCATCCCATGGGTTGGAAGTGTTCCACTGGTGGCCGGGACTTTCTTCTTGGCCGCCAGACTTCCCGCGATGGCGAGCGCCGGAATGATAAATCCGAAGCGGCCGATGAGCATCGTCAGGGCTTGGGTCAGGTTGTACCAGGGCGTATTGACGTTGATTCCCGCGAAGGCGCTGCCATTGTTCTCCGAAGCGCTTGAAAACGCGTACAGGATTTCGCTGAAACCGTGCGGCCCGGCGTTATTCACGTTGGCGACGGCCAAGCCGGGCGGGTTCCAGTAGCCGTTCTTTGCAAGGGGGATTACGACGGTGATCGCTGTAAAGACGAGAATCGCGAAGGCAGTCACGATGACTGCGATCATGGCCATCTTCACTTCCTTCTGCTCGATTTTCTTCCCCAAGTATTCCGGCGTTCTTCCGACCATGAGCCCGGCGATGAAGACTCCCACAATGGCGTAAAGAAGAATGCCGTAAAGGCCAGAACCGACTCCGCCAAAGATCACTTCATCCGCCTGTATGTTGAAGAGCGGTATCAAGCCGCCGAGCGGCGTGTAGCTATCGTGCATGCTGTTGACGCTTCCGTTGCTGGCGTCGGTTGTGGCAATTGCCCACAAAGCTGAACTCGCAATTCCAAATCTCACTTCCTTGCCTTCCATGTTCCCGCCAGGCTGGGCTTGCGTAGGCGCTGTCTGGACGCCCAATCGGCCCAGGATAGGGTTTCCGACCTGCTCTGCCGAAGCGCAGACAAAGACGCCTGCGAGAAACAGCGCGGCCATCGCAGCAAACAAAGCCCAGCCTTGGCGGGTGTCGCCCACCATTTTCCCGAAGGTATAAGTGAGGCCCGACGAAATCACCAGGATGGCTAGAAGCTCGACGAAATTTGTGAGCGGCGTCGGATTCTCGAAGGGATGCGAGGAATTGACATTGAAAAATCCGCCGCCATTGGTTCCAAGCATCTTTGTGGCTTCTTGAGATGCGACGGGGCCAACCGCGATCGTTTGAGTCGCGCCTTCCAGGGTTTTCGCATGCACGTAAGCTCGGATCGTTTGAGGCACGCCGCGGGCGCAGAGAAAAAGCGCAAATGCAAACGAAATTGGCAGAAGAACGTACACAACGCCACGTGTCAGATCCACCCAGAAATTTCCGATCGTATTCGCCTGTTTGCGGGCGAAACCGCGTATCAGCGCAAACGCCACTGCGATGCCAGCTGCCGCGGACACAAAGTTCTGAACCGTCAAAGCCCCCATTTGAACCAGATAGCCGAGGGTTGTTTCTCCGCCGTAAGCTTGCCAATTGGTGTTGGTCATGAAACTGACGGCGGTGCCGAAGGCCAGATCGGGAGTCATCTTTGTGGCGCTGGCCGGAGCATGCCCTGTGCCGAACCCCATCGGGTTGAAAGGCAAGAAACCTTGGAGGCGCTCCAGCGCATAGACAAACAGAAAGCAGACCAGACTGAAAGCAAGAATCGACGCGGCATACTGCGTCCAGCGTTGTTCGCCATCCTCACGAATTCCACACATTCGGTAAACGAAGCGTTCGAGCGGACGCAGAAGGGGATGCAGAAAAGTTCTTTGCCCCTCAAACACGTTGGCCATGAACAGGCCCAGAGGTTTGGTGAGGGCCAACAAAGCCAGGAAGAAAGCGAGAATGTACAGGAAGCTGCTCCCGGTCATGACTGGCTCCTCAATACCGTTCCGGGCGCAACAGCGCGTACATCAGATATCCGAATAGAAACAGCGCGGCGATTCCCGCAATGATGTAATCCATCGTGTCCTCTCAGAGCCGGTCGCAGGCTCTCGTAAAAGCCCAGCAGGCGATGAAGAAGATAACGACGACCAAGATGTAGAATAGGTCGAGCAATACGCCTCAGACACTTCCTGCGAAGATCACTTGATGGCCATGGTCGAGGAGCAATCTTGCCAGGCGCTTCTCCTTTGATGGCCACCTACTCGGTCGACCGCCCATGACGACTAAAGATTCCGGCGCGAGCGCTTGAAGCAAAGCCTGTGGTTTGTTCCGGCAATAATAAAGCTGAACAAAAATGTCCATCGCACCCTGGAGTCCTTCGCTCGCCAGTTCGTATAGCCTGTTTGCTGTGAACGTGGCGGGCACGGGGGGTTGACCGAGCGCGAAGGCCAGCGGCACTTCTTTAACAACTATGAGATTCAAATGGGCTTTAAGGTTTTGAGCCAGCTTTCCTGCGCCCTTCAGTGCAGCTCGCACGTTGCTTTCGCTTGTGAAGATCACATTAATCGCTAGCGGCTTATCCTCTTCGAGCTGCTCCGCGGGCGCGGCGGCCACGCTCCTGTCACCAAGCATGAAGACGAGCCGATGAAAATCGTTTTGCATTGCGCACCAGACAGCCGCAATGTACACGGCAGGGCATAAACGAGGCATAAACAAACCGTAAAGATTTCTTTATTTCTTAGGCGGGACGTGAAGCTGATAGCCGACGCGGGGAATCGTCAGAAGGTATCGAGGGCTGGATGGGTCGGGCTCGATCTTTTTGCGCAGCCGGTTGACAAAAACGCGAAGGTATTCGACTTCTTCTCCGTAGTCGGGACCCCAGATGGTCTGCAGCAGCTTGGCGTGAGGAACCGGCGTGTTGGCGTTTGCCGCAAGGTAGCGAAGCAGATCGACTTCCTTGGGCGTCAGCAGAATCTGTTCGCTGCCTTTTTGCATTTGGCGGGCACTGAAATGAATCGCGACCTCGCCGAGAATTAGGGAGTCAGGCAGACCCTCGGCAAGCAACGGTGAACGGCGTAGCGCCGCTCTGATTCTGGCCAGCAGCTCAGGAGTTCCGAATGGCTTGGTCACATAATCGTCGGCGCCCGAGTCCAAAGCCTCGACCTTGTCCTTTTCAGCGCTTCGCACGGTCAGCACGATGATCGGAATCTCGCTCGAAGCGCGAATCTCGCGACACGTTTCGAGCCCGCCGATTCCTGGCATGTTGATATCGAGAAGAACAAGATCGTGCTTTTCTTTTCGGAGCGAATCGAGCGCTTCTTCGCCGCTCCTGGCATCCGTCACCATGTAGCCCTGGGGAACGAGCGTCATGCGCATAACGCGGCGGATCTGCGGATCATCATCCACCACCAGGATTCTGGAATCGTTCATGCCAGAACTCCTTTTTGAGCCAGCGGAAGCGTGAACGAAAACACGGCGCCTTTTCCGGATTCGCTTTCGACCCAGATTTTCCCGCCGTGGGCCCGTACGATCTCGCGGGCAATGGCAAGTCCCATGCCGGTGCCGGGGACGGCGTCACGGTGAAGCTTGCTCCGGTAGAATTTATCAAAAATGTGGGTTTGGTCTTCCCTGGAGATTCCAGGGCCTTGGTCCTCTATGCCGACAGTCACGGCCTCGGCCGTGAAGCTGGCCCGAATCGTAACCGTTGAGCCGGGAGGGGTATACCGGAGGGCATTGCTTAGCACCTGCCAAAGGACGATTCCCAGTAGTTCCGGATCTGCGTTAACGGGCGGAAGGTCGGGGGGAATGAGGACCTCGATTTTCCTGTCTTCCATGCTCGCTCTAAGCCTTTGAAGGCTTGCCCCGACCAGACCGGAAAGTAATTGCGGGCTCGCGTGTATTTGCAGTTGTCCGGCCTCGATGCGACTCATGCGGATGGTTTCCGTCAACATCGAGTTCAGCCGGTCCGTCTCCTCATCCGCTATGCGGAGAAGTTCCTGATGTTCGGCGCTGCAAGTGCCGTCGGCTAGCATCGAAGTGACGGCAGCCTTAATGGGCGTGAGGGGGGTTTTGAATTCATGGGCCAATGCGTCCAGCAGTGTTGATTTCAATTCTTCGCTTTCGTGTACCGCTTCGGCGTGGCGTGCAATTTCCTGTGCCCGAGCGCGTTCCAGCGCGATCGCGGCAAGATTCGCAATGGAGTGGAGCGCCGTTTCCGACACCGATGGGCCATGAATGGCGAAGCTTCCAATCGGTTGTCCTCCCAGGTTGATTGGCATGAGCGTGGCCGCGGTTCGGGGATCATGCAGAACCGTGCCCTGAACGGCGGCATCCTTTAGCAAAGATTCATCAACTGGAATGTTTTCGGGACCTGCCCTGTACACCTGGTTTGCGGTCCGATCGAAAAATATCACGCCGCTTGCCTCGAAGGCTTGTGCCACTTGATGGGCGATCTGCCTCGTTAATCCCGAAGGATTCTCAATCAGCATCAGATTTCGGCTAAGGGCGTAGAGCCGCTCAATTTCATGCTGACGACCAATGGCTTCGTCGGTCCTCTTTTTGGCGCTGGAGGAGAGATGGCTCGCAATGACGGAGGTCACCAGAAATACAAGCAACGCCACCCAGTTCTGGGGATCAGCCACGGTGAACGTTCCCACCGGCGGCATGAAAAAGAAATTAAAACAGGTCACGGCTAAGATCGATGCCGTGACCGCTTCCATCAGTCCCCAGACGGTGGCGATTCCAAGCACGACGAGCAGGTAGGTTAGCGCGACAGTGGCCAGGTTGACGTTCACAACGCGGGTGTATAACAACGTAACGCCAGTAATCAGCGCCACGGCGAATCCAATCCGGAGGATTTTTAGAACACCGAACCGGGCGTTGTTCTTCATGCAGAGGCCCTCAATGCAAGTCCATTCGGCATTTTACGCTTTGCCGTACTCTGACACTACAAACGCATATTAGCAAACCGAAACGCCGTGCACGCCTGGATGCGCCACGCGAAGGCTGGCCAGAGCTGGCCGCTGACGGGAAAGTGCCTGTTTGCGGGACTGCCTCGAGCTGCACACGACCGCGTTCGAACTGTATGTTTCGGGCGACTGACTCGCGATCAACGGCGTAGCGTTTACCTATACGCACCGCGCCGCACTGCGGAGACCTAGGAGCCACTCGCGCAACAAGTCGCAACTCAGCCGCAAACACAACTTCGAGCCTCAAATGAGTCTCTGGAAGTTCTTGAAAATCAGGTTCTTGGTGGGCCCAGCAGGACTCGAACCTGCGGCCAACGGATTATGAGTCGTCCTGGTGGTGCTGATTCTAAAGGAGATCAACAACTTAGGTCGGCATATCCCGGCAAAGTCCGGCAAAACACGCAACCCGGACGCAAACATCTCCCCGTCACTAACGAGCAGAAGAAGCCAAGCTAGCCGCGATTTCATTGGTTCCCAAAAGGCCGAAAACTCACCCTAGACTTGGTACAAAAAACCGGGTCCCATCAAGCACCCGGAAACTCACCTTGAGGTGGGTCCAGAAAAAGGGGACCGGTCATTGGCATCCGAAAATGGCGGGGCCGTCAGCACAGTACATGACGCGCCACAGCTTACAAGGGAGGAATCCGTACACTCGATGAGTCTAGCCCCACTGTCTCGGGTTCGGGACGCAGTCCAACTGCAGAAATAGACAGAGTTAACAGGGCGATCAGAGTAAATTCCTCTGCCCACTCTGCTTACTCTGTTATTTCCTGTAAACCGTCATTGCGAACGCCTAGTCAACTCTACGAGAACCCAGCGGTCAGCTCTACAATTCGGCTATTCTCGCTTGCACCCGCGCCGCGTGTGCTGGCTCGAATAGCCGTAGTGAGATTGTGCGGCTTGACGTGCGTTGTGCTAACCCCAAACCTTCAGCGCCACACAACGCAAAGTGACAAAAAGTGGCACAAAGCCCAACATTTCAGATGGTTAGAAGTTTCGAGATGCTTAGAAAGCATGGACCTCGCGCGTCATTTAAAAGTGTTGACAATTGGGGGGTGCAGCAGCAATTCACCCTTCGATACTACCCCCCAGTGGGATAGCATCGGGCGCTTTCGACTGCGGCTAGAGGTGAAATACAATGCCCGCAGAAAACCGGACCTCACTGAAGCCGCCGCCAGGACGGGCGACACGCACCAAATCCAACTGAACAGGCCGAATCCAAATCCGCCCGGACAGTTTGATGTCTATTCCACCCCCCAATGCCGCTGCGAGCTTGTTGCTGGAAATCGACGAGGTGGCCGGGTAGTTGCTCACCGCAAGGTCGTGAAAGTGGTCCACTCCGACCAGGAGATGGGCAAACGGACGCACGTGCGGCACCCCGCGAAATGAAATCTGCGGCCCGAAGAGCGCCATGGTTTGGTGCTCCTGGACGGTAAGCGTCGAGGTCCCGATTGAAGAGTTGACGGCCGTTCCATACTGCTGCCCGAAATCCGCCACTACGCTGATTAGGGGCGTGATTTTGCCTTCGATTGAGGCGTTCCAGCCATTCAGGTTGTAATTGTATCCGCAACAGCTGACGATTCCGCCGTCGGTGACATGGAGAAAGGAGTATCCTCCGAACACCGTCACGCTCTTTGGCATCCGGCAAAAGGCAGCGGGAGAAGAAGCCAGGACGAGGACGAGCAGAAGCGCAAATCTTCTCAAGGTTCACCTCCATTCAGCAGTTCGATCGCCGTGCCGCCAACTGGCGCAGACCCTGCGGGTCCGCGATTCAGCTTCGCGCCCTCGCGATCCGTGCCTTACATGAAAAGAGAATACCGCCACGCGGGGAGATTGCAAGCTGCAAGATGCCACGACCTACGCCGCACTGACCAAGGATAGCTAGCGTCAGCCCCGCGAGGCATGTCGCGGCTGCCGACTAAGGGATGGGAGCGGTTTCGATCTTCCAAACGGATCTTGTTCGGTTGATTTTCGCGAGGACGAGGTGTCCACTGCAGATTCCGAGCAAGTGAACCTGAAGGGCGTTCATGTCTGGGTGCGCGGCCCTGTGCCAGGCTTGTGCGGGCTGATTCCAGAGATAGAGGCCGCTCGAAAAGGTGCGGCCGGGATATCCGATCTGGGCGATGACCTGGCCGCCGGATGTTGCGAAGGCCTGCAGCATGACTCCACCTGTGGACCTGGGTGACGGAGGAAGCGCGGCCGGGGTAATCCGCACGCCGGTTCCATTCGCCGTCATGCGGACGAACTCCTTGTCCCCAGGAACCCACATCCAGACTTGCCTGCCGGAAACTCCGAAGGCGAGGTTGCCGCCGGAGGACCAGTCTTGCTGAAAAAAGGCTCGGGCCCTCCGCAGCAGCCCTCTCGTGCTGAGGGCCCTCAATTGCTTTCCTTCGGGCGAAAACTCGCGGACCAGCGGCACGCTCGAAGGCGTGGTCCGACCTGATCCCATCCCCAGCGTCCAGATATCATCGTTTGCGTCCACCTCAAGGCGGGCGATATCCTGGTCCGCGCTGAGCGACTCGGCGCGTTCCAGCTTGCCATTCCGTCCATAGATCAGAAGCGAAGAGGAAATGCGCGCACTGGCGTCAACAAAGACGGCCGCAACCGCCGCAAGCCCCGACGGACCGAACGAGACATCGTAAACAGCGCATCGCTGCGCGCCCCGGACCGCGTCAAGAGGACGCAGTCCTTCACGCTTGTTCCCCGTCAAGTTGAAGACTTCGATCTGGTCTTTGCCAGTCTGAGTTGTATCCCGAACCCAGGCGATGACAACACCGTTTTCGGCCTTCCCGTACCAGTACTCACCTTGAGCAGGCGGTGTCAGGTTCAGTTGCACCCAACTCCGGGCGGCGCGGGCATTCGCCGCTCCGGCCAGACTGAACATGATCAGGGCAGCCGACACAATAGCCGCCAGCCGCACACCTTTGCGTGAGGTTAAGTCAATGTGCAGCCACTTGATAAGAAGCACCCTGAATATTGTTTCGAGCCGGGCTAGAGTGCGCATGACAGCCTCCCACGCAGACAATCGAACAATTAGAGGTAGGATAGCACTTTGCACCAGCCCGTCAAAGGCCGGATTCGGCGGCCGCCGCGGACCTGCGATTCACGTTCGCGCCTTTGAAATTCGCGGCGTGCATGAAGAAAGAATACCGCCCCGCGGGAGGATTGCAAGCTCCAAAACGTCACGCCTTGCGACGAAACCGGGCGAGTAGAGGAACCGTGGGTGTCGAGGCTCTGGCACTTTCAAACTCTGTGACGTTGGCTGCGCTTGTGGAGTTGCTTGAAGAGCGAGGGATCGTAAAACGGGCTGAGGTCGTTGAGCGAATCCGGGTGATTTGGGATAAGGAGAAAGCGCATTGACGGTCGTCCTCAAGTGAATTCTCTCTCTTTTCACTTGGTACCCAAAATGCCGGGCACCTCATTGATGTCCCAAGCCAAACTCGCACGTCATCCATAATCAGTAGTTTAACATTGCGTTCCGGCAAGGGCGGCGCACGGTTATCTCACGGACCTCCTTCGCAAAATTCCAGTGTGACGATGGTCACAGACATTAAGGCCATACGAATTACAATCCGTTGTCAGTAACTGAGAGGAGAAGAAATGAGCAAGCCGACCGACTTGGTTCAAGGAACCGTGGACCTCCTGATCTTGAAGACAATTGCGCTTGAACCGATGCACGGCTGGGGCATCGCGCAGCGCATCCGGCAGGTCTCGAAAGAAGTGCTCCAGGTAAATCAAGGAGCGCTTTATCCCGCTCTCCACCGACTGGAGCAAAACGGTTGGATCAAAGCGAAATGGGAACCTTCGGACAACAATCGCCGGGCAAAGTACTATTCGCTGACGCAGGCGGGAAGCAAGTATCTGGAACAAGAGGAAGCCAACTGGAAGAGACTCTCCAAGGCCATCGGGCTAGTGCTGGAGAACTCGTGATGTAGGACTGCCATGACGCGCTGGATATACAAGCTGCCTCTTCGCCTCCGGTCGCTCTTTCGGAAGAGCCGCGTCGAGGACGACCTGAGCGATGAGTTGCGCTTCCATCTCGAAAAGCAAATCGAACAGAACATCGCGTCTGGCATGAGCGCGGAAGAAGCGCGCTACGCAGCGATGCGGGAATTCGGGAACGTCGGCGCATTGAAAGAAGAATGCCGGGAAAGCTGGGGCGTGCGCATCATTAACGAACTTGCTCAGGATCTTCGTTACAGCCTGCGACAACTGCGTCGCAATCCCGGTTTTACAATGGTCGCTATCCTTACCCTAGCCCTTGGCATCGGCGCGACAACTGCTATTTTCAGCGTGGTGGATGCAGTCCTGCTCCGTCCGTTGCCATTCTCTCATTCTGAACAACTCGTAAGCCTCTGGGAGACGAACGCCAGACTGAAATACGACCAGATCGCCGTAACCGGCCCCGACTATCTCGCCTGGAAAGGGCAAAGTCAGGTTTTTTCCTCACTCGCGGCCGGTGCCATTTACGATCCAACGCTTACGGGCGCGGGAGAGCCGGAGCATCTTTTCGGCGTCAAGGTGACGCCGAATTTCTTCAAAGTGCTTGGCGTCCAGCCCGCGATCGGCCGCGCATTCATGCCTAAAGAAGGCGTGGGGCAGCAGGCTCATGTCGTGATTCTTAAGTATCAGCTCTGGCAGAGGAAATTTGGTGGCGACCGATCGATTGTCGGCAAGTCAATCACGCTGGACGGCGAGAAGTTCACCGTAATAGGCATCATGCCTGAGAACTCCCCCTTTCCGCAGATTTGGGGCATCACTGGACCTTACAGCTACGTGCCGTTCTCAACCGACGAGCTTGCGAAATCCAAGGCTGGCCACCGGCTCTGGGTGATTGGCAGGCTGAAGCCGGGTGTGACGCTTGGGCAGAGCCGAGCCGTGATGGCAACCATCGCGGAGCGTCTTGCCCGGGAAGATCCGAAAACCAACAAGGGCGTTGGCGTGAACGTGCAAACTCTTCATGAGGAAGTCGAGCACGGAATGGGCTGGCCGCTCGTGATGCTCCTGATCGCGGTCGGATTCCTGCTGCTTATCGCCTGCGTTAACGTGGCGAACATGCTGCTGAGCCGGGCCTCACGGCGCCGGCGGGAAATGGCGGTCCGCTTGGCGGTGGGCGCGCGTCGCGGGAGGATCTTGCGCCAACTTCTTACGGAGAGCGCGCTTCTAGCTTTGTTTGGCTGCATCCCGGGCCTGGTTCTGGCCTATTACGCAAAGTACTGGCTCATATTCCTAAGCCCGCTCGGAATGATTCCACAAACCACCCCCATTGACCTGAACTTTGAAGTTCTGGCATTTGTCGCCACCGTGGCCGTGGCCACGGGAATCCTCTTCGGACTGGCTCCGGCAGTCCAGGCGTCAAGAACCAACATCGAAAAATCGCTCAAGGAGGGCGCCCGGTCGTCAGAGGGTGCCGGGAGCAATCGGCTGCGCAAAGGGCTTGTGGCCCTTGAAGTCGCCCTGGCGCTGGTTTTGCTGATCGGAACGGGCCTAATGACTCGCAGCATGGAATACCTGTTCAGCCAGCGCCTCGGATTCAACCTGAAGGATGTCCTCGCCCTGAACACAGACCTGCCGGAGTCTCGCTATCCCAAGGGCGCCCAGCAATTGGCGCTCGATCGGTCCGTTCTCCGGCGTGTTGAAGCGTTGCCCGGGGTGAAATCCGCCGCTTTCACAACGATTTTGCCAATGTGGAGCGGTGGCGGGGGTGCAGTGAGGCTTGAAGGGCAGCCAGGCTCTTCCCAGCCGATTCGCGGAGCGATCGCGGGGCTTGTGAGCCCAGGTTACTTCCAGACGCTTGGGATTCCCCTTGTCCGGGGCCGCTTGTTTACGGATGCGGACTTCGCGGTCAGCGGCCAGATTGCCGTGGTCGATCAGACTTTTGTTCGGACATTCTGGCCGAATCAAGATCCCATCGGCAAACGTTTTCAAATCGGCCTCGGCCCCGACTTTGAGCACCGCTGGTACTCGGTGGTCGGTGTCGTCGGAAACATAAGAGAAAATCCAGTTTCGAGGGCTCAACCAACAGTCTATCTTCCGGAGGCCTCAGCCTACGGCACGCTCATCGTGCGCACAGCCGTCGAGCCCTCCAGTCTGATAAAAGACGTAGAAACGCAGGTATGGAAGGTGGACAAGGATTTGCCGTTCTATAAGGTCGCGACCCTGGAGCAAATCCGCTCCGGCACATTAGGCTCGTTTAGTTACTTGAGCGCGCTGATGGGAATCTTCTCGTTGATATGCCTGTTGTTGGCCGCCGTGGGCATTTATGCGGTTCTTGCATTTCTCGTCGGCGAGCGAACGCACGAAATCGGCATTCGCATGGCGCTCGGCGCAGAAAAGACGGACGTGCTGCGAATGGTTATCCGCCAAGCGCTCGCCCCGGTTTTGATCGGGATCGGAATCGGCATTGCCGCGGCGCTGGGCCTTGCGCGATTTTTGTCGAGCATGCTTTTCGGCGTCAAGCCTACGGACCCGCCAACTTACATCGCTGTGTCGCTCATTTTGGTTGCCGTCGCGCTATTGGCGTGTTATGTCCCTGCGCGTCGGGCGACCAAAGTGGACCCGATGGTGGCCCTGAGGTATGAGTAGCCTATGGTGCCTTGTGCTGGAATAAGGGATGAAAGAAGCGAAAGAACCTCAGCCGATAGCTGAGGAGGAGGCAAAGCCCATTTAGCAGGAGGGAGCCGTGGCCCTTCGGACACTTCGTTTGACGCTCCTCGCGTGTTGCCTGCTTGCCGTGGCGCGGTCGGGGCTCGCTCCGGCTCAAACAGAATCCTCCGGCGGCCGGCAGCCCGTGGCCACGGGAATCCTCCGGGCGACGACGACCCTGGTCGAAGTTGATGTTGTGGTTCGAAATAAGCAGGGCCGGGCGGTGAGGGATCTGAAGCAGGGCGACTTTGAGCTTTACGACGAAGGCAAGCCGCAGAGAATCCAGTTGTTTAAGACGCCGCCCGAAGGCGCGTTACCGAGTGCCGGCGGCGGCGTGGCCACGCCCGCGCTCTCTGTCGCCGCTCCGCAGTCCCCGTCCGAAACCTATACAAACCGGAAGCCTAGCGGGACCGAACGCGGTGGCATCACCATTATCTTGATCGATCCGCTCGACATGTGGTGCCAGGAATGGCCACGGAATCGAGCCGGAATTATCAAATTTCTCCGACACGCGCGCCCCGGCGATCGAATCGGTATCTACGTGATGCACTGGAGCGGCGTCAGCATTCTGCGCGACATCACCCAGGATAGCGCGGGTCTGATCAAGCGGCTCGCTTCGTGGAATGGGGATCCCGGGCAGGAGAATCACGCCTGCACTATCGCCGGCCTGACCAATGTGGCAGCCGGTTTCGGCTCCTTGCTCAGCGGTCCTCCGTCGCCGATGCAACAGGCCGCCGGAATGCGGAACCCGAACGACACCAATTTCCTGAGTGCGGGGGACGCCGGCCCCGACCCGTCGATCAGAAAGCTGAAGCTATTCGAGGCCATCGCGCATCACCTGGCCGCCGTTCCCGGGCGCAAGAACGTGATCTGGATCTCCGACGGCTTTCCTATTTCAGGCTTCAGGCTCAGCAACACGGTCCTCGTGAGACGCGTGGAAGCTTATGATTACGGGCGCGAGGAAGAGAAAACGATGCAGGCGATGAATCAGGCGAACGTCGCCATCTACAGCTTTGACGCCGGGTGGCTGCGGGCGCCAGTAGGAACTCGCGCTTTTGATCCGACATCGCCCAGCGTGCCTGTAGCGCCCCCTGAAGTTGTCGCGTCCACGCCTGGGCATCCCGCTATCGCGGAGCAAATGGCCCAAACCCGTTTCGTGGGGGAGTTAGCGATGCGCGAAATCTCATACGACACCGGCGGGCGCGCGTACGTGAACACCAACGATATGGTGGGCTCGCTGCGCAACGCTTACGACGACTCCCGCGCCGCCTACACGCTTGGGTTTTACCCTGAAGAACCGGCCTTCAAGGGCGGGTTTCATAACCTCAAAGTGAAAGTGAAGGACCGGCCGGATTTGAGGCTGTACTATCGAAAGGGTTATGCGGACGTCCCCGCGGCTGACAGTATCAAAGCCGAACTTGAGGCTGCTGCCTGGAGTCCGTTCGACGAGAGCGGCATCGGCCTGACGGCAAGACTCACGAACGCCGGAAGGCGGCGGCCCGTCCTGAACGTCAACATCGCCCTCGGCGGCCTGAGCCTGAAGCACACCGGCGACCGCTGGAGAGGCACCGTTGATGTCGCGCTCGTCCAGAAGGACGACCAGGGTAGGCAATACAATTCCGTCGATCAAACGATCAGCCTGGCGCTCAGGCCGGAAACCTATAGAAAGCTGCTCAAGAGCGGATTCGGCTTTCATGAATCGGTGCCGATGAACGCGGAGACGACCTCACTTCGCGTGATCGTCGTGGACGACGCTTCGCATAATCTCGGGTCGCTGACGATTCCCGTCACGTCCCCGAACTGAAACGCGCTAGAGGATGAAGATGCGGCCTCGACCAGTTCACCTGACGGCCCTCGCATTTTGCCTGCTTGCCATGGCGCGGGCGGCTTTCGCTCCGGCTCAGGGGACGAGCACTGCGCCGTCCGATGCAACTTCGTTGACCCAGCCGGGATTCCTGCTTAGAACTCAATCCCGCCTTGTCGTTTTGGACGTCACTGTGAAGGAACATGGAAAGCCCGTCCGGGATTTGAAGCAATCCGATTTCAAAGTATCTGAGAACGGCAAACGGCAGCGCGTTTTCGCCTTCGAAGAGCACACGTTCCAGCCGCAAGCTGCCGCGAAGGCCGCCCTTCAACTGCCGGAGGGGGAGTACAGCAACATTGGTATCCGCCACGCTTCGATTCCTGCCATCAACATCATCCTGTTTGACGCTCTGAACTCGCCGCTAGCAGACCAGATGTATGGCCGCCAGCAAATGGTGCAATTTCTGAAGACGCTGCCGCCCGGCCAGCCTACAGCTTTATTCGAGTTGTCCGACGTGCTCAAAAGGCTTGCCGGTTTCTCGAGCAATTCCGACCAGCTCAGGGCGGCGGCGGAGAAATTGATGCCCCATAGTTCTCCGTGGTTTGTCTCAGAACGGGAGGGCGAGCAGGCAGCGGCTTGGCACAACGAAACCCTTCCCCCGGGCCCGATAAGCACAAACCCGACATCGTCCCCCGAGGGCCTCCTCACTGGCAATGCCCTTGAATCATTTATAGAGGACGCTCGCAGTTGGGGCTTGAGCACCCGCCTGACAGAGACCGCAGCAGCGTTCAGGACCCTCGCGCAGATGGTAGCTGGGTACCCCGGCCGAAAGAACATTCTGTGGTTATCGGAAGGTTTCCCTTTGCGTTTTTCTCCGAAGGAATACCCCTCAGATATGGGGCCTGTCTTGGCCAGGTCGGCGGCAGGCATGTTGGCTTCGGAACAGGTTGTAGTGTATCCGATTGACATTCGCGGACTCGTGCTTGCCGAGCCAACTGCGTCCACGCCGAATGAGACGACTGCCGTGCCGGGCGCCGCAGCGTCCCTAAGTGACTTGATGCAGCAGCGCCTTGCTTCAACCCAGCAAATGATGCAAGGAATCGCCAAGGACACGGGCGGCGAAGCCTTTTACAACACCAACGATTTAAAGAATGCCTTCCACCGGGCCATCGAGGATGGATCGAATTTCTACAGCCTGGCCTACGTTCCCTCGGACCGAAAGTGGAACGGAGCGTATCGGAAGATCGAAGTGAAGGTTGATCGAGGCGGCTTTGACCTCGGTTATCGCCGGGGCTACTACGCAACCGAATCACGTCCGTCGCCCGCGCAGGTTGAGCGGGACTTCGAGAGCGCCATGCGGCCGGGCATTCCTGATTCGACCATGGTGCCGTTTAAGATTGCAGTCGCACCGCCCGGAGCTGCGTCATCAGAACTAAGCATTACGTACGACATCCGAGCCGAGAATATCGCCTTTCAGGACGCCTCAGGCGGCCGGAAGTTGGCGCAGATCAAGTTCGTGGCCGTCGCTTATGGCAAAGACGGCGAGTCGGATGGCGTGGTGTCCCAACTGGGCACGCTGAACTTAGCGTCCGATTCCTACAACCGCATGCTGAAATCAGGAATACGATTTCGGCAGCAACTTCGGATCAAGCCCGGCGACAGCGACGTGCGGGTCGGCGTGGTGGATGAAAACTCCGGCGCCTTCGGGACGCTGAACGTCCCCCTGCCGCCCGCAGGCGCGCACACGGCAGAGTAAAATGGCATGAGGAGAGGATCCCTTTGTTCGTGGCCCATCGGTATCGAGCACGCATTGCGTTGGCGTTGGCATTTGCGCTGGGCACGCCCGTCTGGCTTGTCGCAAGAAAGAAAGCAAAGCGGCAAGGGCCGTTTTCAATCCAAACCCGGTCGCAGCTTGTCAACCTGACGATCACCGCAACGGACGGCAAGGGCAATCCCGTCACGGGTCTCAAGCCCGGCGACATCATCGTTAAAGATGAGGGCAAGCCGCAGACACTTCTTAATTTCAGGCCGGCCGTAACGCAGACGGCGCGGGGCGGTTCTGCGACGACGGTGAAGAGCCCGACGCTCCCGGCCAACGAGGCCGTGCCGACCCGGCCGGAAAATCCAGACTACATCGCTTTTGTGATGGACGATTCCACAACCGGCTACGTGGATCTGCGGCAGTCGATTCTGGCGGCGGAGAAGTGGGTTCGCGAAGACATGACGCCGTCAGACCGGGTGGGACTTGTGTCGATTTCCTACGGCGTGAAAGTCTGGCAGCCATTCACGAACGACCGCGATTTGCTGCTGCGACGGCTGCACGCGATGCTCCACGAAAGGCCAGCCGAGGACCTGAAAGAGAGAATCGACGATCTGCTGAGGGACCCGGACTTCCCTTGCAGCCCCCGGGGCGCGGTCGGTCCGGGGCCGTTGAGCACCGGGCGGGGCGGCGGCGCAAGCAGCGGCGGCGGGCCCAATGACGGGCGAAGCGCGGCCGCGAGCGATGTCGCGGGGAGCCGGCTGGCGGACCGGTGGGCTGAAGAAGAACGGCCGCGGCTTCCCGACCAGTTCAGCTGGCTCAGAAGTCTGGTGGACATGCTGCGGATTTTCCCCGGTCAGAAGCGCGTGATCTATCTCGGTGATGGCTTTCTGATGAATCCACGCCGGTTTGTTGCTTACGCCGTAGCCGCCTATTGCGGAGGGAGTATCAATTTCGGAGTATCCACCTACCCTTACACGCTGCATTCCGTGATTGACGCGGCCACGCGCGCCGGCGTCACCTTTTACACGATTGACGCTCGCGGCCTGATTGCCGAACCTCTTGGCGGAGGAGCGGCGGAAAACTTCCCGCCTCCCGCGGGAAACGCGAACGCGCTAGCCTTCTATGGGGAGAAGTTGCACGCTCCCGAAGATCCGCTGAACGAATTGGCTCATGACACGGGTGGAATCGCTTACAACAACGGCAACGATCTGACGTACTTCATTCGCCGCGCCGTCAACAGCATCGAGGGAACCTATTACGCTTCCTACCGGCCGCCCGACATCCAACTGAACGGGCTGTATCACAAAATTACAATTCGCTCGCTGCTGCCGGGCGTGAAAGTTCGCACGCGGGGAGGCTATTACGCTCGCCCGGTTCATGAGTTTCAAGTGCGCGCCAAGGTTCTGAAGATGGAGAAAAGGGCCTACGGGTACTTTGTGCCGGTCAAATTCATTCTCAATCCCTCGGAGCTCCAGTGGCAGGGTATCGTCTCCCACCGGCATGATCAGTTGGCTGTCTCCAACCGGCTGGAGAACTCGCGCGGCCAATTGGTCACCGCGCGCATTCAGTTGCTCGACGCGGCGCACCCCCGGTCAGGGCGGCTGACTTTCGATATCGGATGGAATCTCGAACCCGGGACCTACAGCGGCACGGTCGAAGTTACCGAGCAGGACACTTCCAATTTCGGCTCGGTCGTTTTTGCTCTCAACGTTCCCGGGCGCAGCGTGCGGGATCCAAAGCCGGGCCGGCCGGCCGGAGACTCAGGCGAGACCTACGTTGACCTGTCGCCTGCCGAACTTGCCAATCGTGTTCACGCGCTCAAGGGCATCGAGCCGGCAAAGAGCCAGGCCGAGTTGCCGCAGATTCTGGACCGTGCCGGAAGAGCCGTGGCGGCGTTTTTCAACGAGTTCCCGAATACCACCTGCACTGAGACGGTGAGCGTGATTATCGGGTCACAAGCCATCTTGGAGCCCGGAACCTACGCGGAGAAATTCAATTATCTGGCTTTGGCCGGAAAGGGCCCGGACAAGACGGCCCTCCGAGAGTACCGGACCGACTCCAAGGGGAACCAAGTGAGATCAGCTTCGATGGGGCTGTTCGCGACGACAGGGTTCGTTGGAATGGTTGCGTATTTTCATCCCATGTTTCAACCCGAATCGAACTTCCGCTACGTTGGAAAGCAGCAGATGGACGGCCGAGACGCTTGCGTGGTCAGCTTCGCCCAAATCCCTGATCGCGCGCGGCAACTGGTGACAATCAGCGCGGCCGACCAGAGCGAAAAGGTGTTGGTTCAGGGCGTGGCCTGGATCGATCCCGCAACCTACGAAATCCTGCGGATGAGAACCGACATGCTGGAAGCCCGAGGGCCGCTCAATGTGCACTGGCTTTCGACCGACGTTGAATATTCGCCGGTGGGCTTCGAGCATGGCGGGCTTACTCTCTGGCTGCCGCAGACGGTGAAAGTGGCGGGGCAAACCGACAGGTACACCTTTCACACCCAACAACTCTATTCGCATTATCGCGTGTTCAACGTAAAGTCAACGATACACGCGCAAACGAGGTAATAATGAAAAGTGCTCTGAGCCGTCGGCGGAAAGTCGTCCCGGAGACCGTCATGGTCATGCTGGCTCTCTGCGCGGTTCTTATCGCGCCTCCGGCCTTCTGCCGCAAGAACAAGGTCACGGGAGTGATGCCCAACCGCTGGGCGCTGATTGCTGTCAAAAGCTACTGCATCGACGATAGCAAACTGTCCGAGGGGGACCGCCGCGTGGTGGAAAACTTTGTGACAGCCGAAAGCAAGCCGAAGCATCTGCTGACCAGGCTTAAGTGGAAGTTCGCTGAGAGTTGCAGCGAGGCCGACGTTGACGCCAGGGCCAGACTGGAATTTATCCGCCTTAGAAGGATCAGCATCAGCAACGTGCCGACCACGCCGATCACGTCCCCGGAGGACCCTAATGCGCCGCTGAGGCTGGTCCTGACGATCGTTGATCCATCGAGCGGCCGCCTGCTCTACCGCACGCAATCCGAGCCCATCGACCGCCCACGGCAGCCGGCGGGAATGCCCGGGGAACCTCCGGAACCCCTCAGTCCGAGCGTGGCGCACGATGCGGTGTATCGCGTATTCTGGGGGCTCGCCGACGACCTGAAGGTAATCCGCATTCCACCCAGGGAATAAGCCGCGGCATCGCTAAAGTTGAGATACCGGGATTGATACTATCCCTGCTGGCCCAAGGCGCGAGGAATCCAGAAAGTCGTTTAGGACCTGCCCCAGGAAGTGCCTGATGGGGCTGACGTTCAGAGTGGCGGGACCCGGTGCTTTTGGCTAAGTCTCGATCAACGGCGTAGTGTTCACCTATACGCACCGCGCCGCACTGCGGAGACCTAGGAGCCACTCGCGCAACAATTCGCACCTCAGCCGCAAACACAATCTTGAGACTCAAATGATCCTCTGGAAATTATTGAAAACCAGATTCTTAGTGGGCCCAGCAGGACTCGAACCTGCGGCCAACGGATTATGAGTCGTCCCGGCAACGCTGATTCTAAAGGAGATCAACAAGTTAAGTCGGCAAATTCCGGCAAAGTCCGGCAAAGCACGCAACCCGGACGCAAACAGCTCTACGCCACCAATGAGCAGAAGAAAAGGCCAAGCTAGCCGCGCCATCTTTTCGTACGGTTCCAAGAACCCCAACAAGGAGCCATTTTGCGTCCTCGCTGCGAACGGTAGATCCTTGTACAACAATCGTTCGCTAGAATGGCGTGCGTCAATGGCTTGCCCGATAGGAGGCCAAGTGGACCGGGCGGTTTTTGGCACCTTCGGTTAGTCACCGCTGCGATTCGTTGTGGTGAAGACTGTCCCCAACAGTTCTAAGTAAACGCTGGCCGACTAGGGAGGAGTCATCTTGGCTAAAGCTGTTTTGCAAGCGAGTGAGCATTTCATCTAAGGCAGCAGCTTAGCCAATTGTTTGCAAGTTACCTAGTGATAGTTTCCGAGTGGCCGGCAGGTTGACTCCGATGTGTAGTCAATTTTAGTTAAGGAATTAATCTGCGCGCATTATTGACGGGTTTCTTCGCACCAGCTAGGCTACCGAGGTTTCTGCGTGGCTCTTGTCGGGTAAAGGCTTAAGGCCAGAATTCTGAATCCATCGCAGCGCTGCGGAATTTTGATCAGCGCAAAGCGGTCGTACGCCATCACGCAGGTTTGAAGCGTGATTGCGCCGTGCGTTTCTGTTGATGCGAAGATTCCTCAAATACGCGATTCCCGTATTCGCCGTTTACCTGGTGCTGCTGGGCGCGATGTATGCAGTCATGCTTCAGCCCCCGCCGGTGTTCGGCCGAATCATGTCGAAGCTGCCGACCATCTCCTACTTTCTCATTCCTTTCGAACCCATGTGGCTGGTCGCTCGCCGCGGCAATTTGAAAGTCGGTGATCCGGCTCCTGACTTCGCCCTCAAAATGGCCAATTCCTCATCGACGGTTGAGCTGTCCTCATTTCGAGGCAAGGAACCAGTGGTCTTGGTCTTCGGCAGTCACACCTGACCGCCCTTTCGCCGGGAGGTTCCCGCGCTGAACAAGCTTTATGAGAAGTACAAGGCCAAGGTCGCTTTCTATGTGGTTTACATCGAGGAAGCTCATCCCACGGACGGCTGGGAAATGCCGAGCAACCTGAAGGAAGGTATTTTGATTGCCACCGAGAAGACTTTTCACCAGCGCGACAGCGAGGCGGAAATGTGCGTTGTCAAACTCGGCATTCACATTCCAGCGCTCGTCGATGACATGCAGGACACCACCGAGCTCGCCTACACGGGTTGGCCGGACCGGCTCTACGTCATCAATAGCGATGGGCGTGTGGCGTTCAAGAGCGACGCAGGCCCCTTCGGTTTCAAGCCCAATGCCATGGCCAAGGTTTTGAAGTCGCTCGTAGAGCCGGGCGCCAAATGAGAGGCGAAGTTGAAAAGACGAAAGGCGTACGAGGGCGAAAACAAATGAAAAGGACTCACTTCAAGACAATCGGCGCGGCGATGCTCATGATGGCTCTGGCCGTGTCATTTGCAACCCCGCTTCGCGCGCAGGAAACCACGGCAAGCCTGCGCGGAACGGTGCTCGACCCTAGCGGGGCAGGCGTGCCAAAGGCGGAAGTGACAGCGGTCCAAACTGAGACGGGCCTAACACGGACGATGCAGACGGACGATCGTGGTGCTTACGTCCTGGTTTCACTTCCGATCGGTCACTACCGACTTGAAGCCTCGGCGAAAGGATTTCGCAGGTTCGCCCAGGAAGGTATTTCATTGAGTGTGAATGAAGCCGCAACGCTTACCATCCATCTGGAAATCGGTTCCTCAACACAACTGGTGCAAGTTCGTGCGAACGCGCCTCTCATCCAAGCCTCCTCAACTTCGCTTGGGATGACCGTCAACGAGCGCGAAATATTGGATCTTCCGCTCAACGGCAGAAATTTTTCCCAGCTTGGATTGCTGCAGCCCGGCGTTGTGCCTGTGACCCCAGGTCTTGCCCAGGCCGGCGGCACGCTGCGAGCGGGGGAAGGCTATGCGGTGAACGGACAAAGGCCGGAGTCAAACAATTTCCTCATTGACGGCGCGTCTAATGTCAACGCCGTGGATGGGGGGTTTGTGCTGGAGCCGCCCATTGATGCCATCGCGCAATTTAAAGTTCTGACGAGCATGGCCAAAGCGGAATTTGGAGGCGAAGCTGCATCCACCACTAACATTGTAACGCGTTCGGGATCAAATCAAATCCACGGGGCGCTCTGGGAATTTCTTCGCAATGACAAGATGGACGCGGCAAACTTCTTTGAGAACGCCGACGGCTTCAAGAAGTCCGAATACCGTCAGAACCAATTCGGCGCCACTTTGGGCGGTCCAATCCGCAAGGATAAAACGTTCTTCTTCGCATACTACGAAGGCTTCCGCAATCGCCAGGGCGAAACGCTCAATGGTGTTCGAGTCCCTTCGGCCCTTGAACGCCAGGGCAACTTTTCCCAGGATCCTGGACCACTGTTGAACCTCTGCCCAAACCCGCCCCAATGCTCGCAGCCGCCGGTGCCGTTCAAAAACAATACCTTGCCGATCATTGATCCAACTGCGGCTAATGTCTTGAAGCTTTATCCGAAGGCGAACGCCAAAGACCGGAACGGCATTCTGGACCTCTACAATGGGGAGCAAATCCTGCGTGATAACGAGGATCAATTCGGATTGCGTGTGGACCAGTACTTCAACCAAAGCAACGCCCTCATGGTCCGTTACATGTTCGGAAACGGCACCCTCTTCGATCCCATTTCAACCTCCGGCGCCGGCGTGCCGGGCTTCCCGGTGGGTGAGACCCATCGTTCCCAGGATCTGGTCGTGCAGTTGACGCACACTTTCTCGCCTTCGTTGCTCGCCATCACGAGACTTTCGTTCCTCCGTTACAAATTCCTTTATGATCAGCACGAAAACCATACGTCCCCTGCTTCGCTAGGCTTCCAGTATCAGCCCACGCTGAATGTCGCCTCCGGGCCGCCGTTCATTCAGTTCGGAGGAGGAGGCTACGCCAGCATCGGGGACCCAATCACCGGTCCCAGGGACACTATTGAGAATGCCTTTGCTCTTTCGGAAGCGATAACCTGGATTCACGGGCGACACGAGCTGAAATTTGGCGGGGACTTCCGGAGAGATCAGATCAATAGTGTATTTGGTATTGCCTCCAACGGGTTCTTCGTCTTTATTCCATTTCCCATCAGCAACGCGTTTGCGAGTTTCCTTGTCGGCCAGCCGTTGCTCTTCCTGCAAGGCGGCGGAAATTCCCCGACAGGCCAGGGAGATCTTTCGCGAGGGCTGCGAGGCAGCGACTTTGATTTTTATGGACAGGACACTTACAAATTCAGTTCGCGCCTTACCCTCAATCTGGGTTTACGGTACGACCTGACCATGCCGTACACCGAAATTCGCAACCGGACGGCATTATTCGAGCCCGGCGTCCAATCACAAGTCATGCCCGGGGCTCCGGCTGGCCTATTGTACCCAGGGGACCCGGGCATCTCTGGAGGCTTAATTCCCACTGAAAAGAATGCTTTTGCGCCGCGTATAGGCCTGGCCTGGGACCCCACCGGAAGTGCGCGATGGCTTGTAAGTGCGGCTTACGGCATCTTCTATGACCCGTACTACAACGGCCCCGGAGGCCCGCTGCAGGCCCCCGTCAGCGCTCCACCGTACATCAGAACGCCGCAGTTAGTGTTCCCAGGTAGTCTTTCCAACCCGTTTGCCAACGGCAACCCTTTCGCAACCCCGTTCGGCTCGACGATGACCCTCCTTACTCTCGATCCACACTTGCGGCTACCCTATGTTCAGGATTGGAATTTCAATGTCCAGCGGTCGTTCGGGAATGACTGGCTCCTCGAGATCGGCTATGTGGGCACCAAGGGAACTAAGCAACCGCGAATCATTGAGGAGAATCCGTCTGTTCCGCTTCCGGGCCAGACATGGGCCGATCAACAGAACAACATTGACCAGCAGCGCCCCTACTGCATGCCCAATGCTTCGGGTCAATGCACCTACAGCTCGATTGGTCTGATTAGCGGAGGGGCGAATTCGTCCTATAATGCCCTTGAAGCAAGCTTGCGCAAGAGATTCGGGGGCGGAGTATCCATGCTTGCTTCCTATACTTATTCGAAAGCCCTCGATGACGTTTCTTCGTTCAACATTGCTGGTTCAGCCTCGCAGGACATTGCGGGCAACAACGACCTGGCGCAGAATCCGTCGAATCTCGGTGCAGAGTGGGGCCGGTCTCTTTTCGACGCGCGTCATCGCTTTGTGCTTAGCTACGAATGGGATTTGCCATTCTGGAGGAAGCCACAGAATTGGTATCAGCAAGTGTTGGGAAATTGGCAAGTGAATGGAATCACTACTTATATGACGGGAACGCCGCTTACGGTTGTGGACGAGAGTTTTAATTATGACGCGCCCGAAGTCACCGGGTTTTCGGCTTTCCGGCCCAATCTCGTCGGCAATCCCAACAACGGACCGAAGACTGTGGCGGAGTGGTTTAATACGAGTGCATTCCGCCGCATCGACCTGTCGACAACACCCGCCGGCCTTTATGGGACCGAAGGCAGAAATGTAGTTCAGGGTCCGGGCTTCGCCAATTGGGATTTTTCGGCATTCAAGAACATTCCCGTCGCTGAATTGAAAACGCTTCAGTTTCGGGCCGAGTTCTTCAATCTGTTCAACCGCGCTAACTTCCGCCTGCCGAACGGCGACATCAGCTCAACAACATTTGGGCAAATACAGCAGGCGCTTCCGCCCAGACTGATTCAATTCGCGCTGAAGCTCCTGTTCTGACATTGAAAAGCGAAGCTTGATGGCTGGACGGCTTCACGGTTAGTTTTAGACATAGAATTTTATTTTGCGAGGACAAATAGTGGCTTGGATTAAAACCATTCCGATGTCGCAAGCTGACGAAAATTTGCGTAAGGCAATGGAATCGCAGAGGGCGCTTTATCCCGCCGAATATGCAACGCCGGTCCATCCCACTGAGGGCGGCGGGGCGCAGATTGTCGAGTCGCATAGCCTGATTCCAGACGCTCTGTACCACGCCTTTTCGACTTTCGGAACTTTGATGTCGCCCGAGTTGCCATTAAGCCGCCGCCAGCACGAAATCATCACCACGATGGTTTCAGTGACCAACAGGTGCCATTATTGAATCGAATCCCACGCAGAGTTTCTGCGTCGAGTCACGCTGGATGAAAAGTTGGTCGCGGCCCTTGAGACTGATTATACGAATGCGGCTCTCACGCAAGCCGAACGCGTGATGGTTGATTACGTGGTCCAGCTCACTAAGGATGCGACCAAGATTAGCCGAGCAAATCATGAGCGCCTGCGCGACGCCGGCTTCGATGACAAAGCGATCCTGCAAATCACCCTCATCGCTTCGTGGTTCAATTACATCAACCGCGTCGCCGACGCCTTGGGCGTAGGGCGCGATGGATAAATGACCTGGCCTCAAATAGACATACCGTTGGAGACCACGCCTGCAATCCGATTCGAAACAACCAATCCTCAGTTCAAGCGGCGCCGAATCGCACGCCTTGGGGCTTCCATCTGATCATCTACAGCGAAAGTTAGGGCTCGGCTCAGCGGTTGCCGCGACAATCGGCGAAGCCATCGGCGTCGGCATCTTCCTGACGCCGGCCGGCATGACGCGACAACTCGGATCGCCGTTCTGGCTGTTGACAATCTGGCTAGCCATGGGGCTCTTGGCCGTTTCCGGCGCGCTGTGTTTTGGCGGTCTCGCAGCACGCTATCCTGAAGCCGGCGGGGCGTATGTATATCTTCGTGAGGCATACCGGGCACGTCACGTCCTCATATGGACATCACCTTGAATGAGGCTCTTTGCCTTTCGAAGTTCATGAAGTCGCCTGCTTACGTCCACTTTAGTTCTCACGGCGTTGCGGAAAGGATGAGGTATTCATATTGTGCGAAGTGCCCAGCCTCCCCTTAGCAGTTCCTAGATGACTGGCAGACTTGCCGCCGTGTTCTTCCTTCTGTGTTACACTGTGCGGCAAGTTTTAGTAAAGTAAGTACAAGCAGAAGGAAGACAATGACGGAGACAGAGCTTGGATTAGGAGAGCCACTATGTCTTTAAAGCTCTTGGTTGTGGATGACGAAATTCCAGTGGTCAAGTTTCTAAAAGAAGCGCTTGGATCGCTGGGGTATGAAGTGTTGGCTCTTTCCGACAGCCGGGAAGCCCTGAGGCGGATCGGCCGCGAGAAATTCGACGGCGGTTTTTTTGACGCTCGGATGCCCGACATCGACGGCATCGAACTGACCCGCGCCGTCAGAGCTTCAGAGTCGAATAGCGGCATGCCCATCGTCATGCTAACAGCCTTCGACGATGTGAACACGATGCGGGCGGCGTTTAAGGCAGGGGTCACCTTTTTCCAGCCCAAACCCGTCGGCATTGAGAAGCTCGCGGGTTTGTTGCACCACATGCGTGACGCAATGATGCGAGAAAGACGAAGTTATGTTCGCCTCCCGTTGCGAACTGTTGTGGCCTGCACGCTCGGTGGACATCGATTTAAATCGGCAAGTCTCAATATCAGCGAGGGAGGAATGATGCTTGAAGGAACTGGGGGAGCGGCTCAGGGCCAAGAATTGGAGCTTCGGTTTTCGATACCTGGTGTAATTGAGATGTTACACCCTGTCGCGACTGTTGTGCGACTGGACCCTGGTAACCGGATGGCTGTCCGCTTCACTCGGTTGGACTCCGAAGGTCAAAATGCACTCCGAAGTTTCATCGCGGGAGCACTAATGGATTAAGAGTTGGCTTGCTTTTCGTTGCGCGCGGTTGCCTACCGCCCCGTGTTTAAGAGCCCGCCTCGCCAGGAAGCGAGGGGCTATTCAGGCTCTGGTTGAGCAGGACCAAGAAGATCTGTTTGAGCGGTCGAGATGGTCCCTTTTCGTCACCGTATCTGCTATCTCATCGTCGCGTTATCAGCATAATAGCCATTGGGGGATTTTGGTGTAAATTGAGGCCGAAAGTGAGGCGGCATGTTCTGATCAATGGGACGCGGGAGCAAGGCCTTTTCGTGCTCTCTTATCCTTGTAAAGCTCCTGGTCAGCCCTTTCGAGCAATAGCTTTGACGTTTCGCTTGCTCTGTACTGGGCCCATCCAGATGAGAACGCGATGGTGATCTTACCGCGGTCTGACTCAAGTTGTAGGTTATTCATGCGAGCCACTACTCGTTCTGCTTCGGGGCCTTGACATTCCGGCAGCACAATCAGGAATTCATCTCCACCGATCCTCCCGGCTGTGTCGGAAGCACGGATTGACTTTAGTAAACGCTCGCTGAAGCTTTTCAACACCAAATCTCCGGTAGCGTGCCCAAACGTGTCGTTGATTTGTTTGAAATCGTTCAAGTCAAAGGCTAGCACCGTGAGGTGATAAGTGCGGCGTTTCGACCGTTGTATTTCGACGGCAAGCTGTTCCTCCACCATTCTGCGATTGTAGATCCCAGTGAGAGGGTCCCGGATAGCCTGATTCCTGAAATCTTCTGCGCGGACCTGTAAAGCAATGTTCTCTTCGACTTGGGCGAGCAACTCCGTCCGCAGACGCTTGACGACAATTTGCTGGTAAATGGCATACAAGGCAAAAAGGAAAACTGCATATGCGAGCAAGCGAACATGCAGCATTAAGCTTGCTTGAGTCCCCGCTTTGCCGGTCCCAACCGCCGAGGGGAGAACAAGCGATCCCACTGCCGCCAACAGCAATAGCATTATGGCGAAAGCGGTCCACCATAACCACCATTCGCGTCGATTCAGGCGCTTCAGGGATAGGTGTGGGTCGTTCAGGTCTGACTTGCGACGTGTCGGAAGTTGTTTCACAATTTCTCTCCTGAGAATACTTCGCCGGGGGCGCTGGCAACTACGAACGGTGCGTGATTTTATACGTTCCCATATGCTGAGCGCAACCAGGGGTCGCACTACAGTAAAGTCTTCACCGTGATAAGGACCCAACGCTCCATCGCGGGAGCGGTGGAAAACCTCCGAGCGGGAGGGCCCAATTTGAACCTTGACAAAGCAGTCATATGGTCTTGCAATCCGACAGTAAATCAGGTAGCTTCTCCCATTTGTGAAAGCGGGCGCGGCGCAAAGCAATCAAATAGGGACAGTTTTAGAGAGTGGTGGACTTCAAACCTAGTATCCTCGTCATCATAAGTGAACTCAGTTTGAGCCAACTGGTGACTAGCACATTGCAACTCATGGGGGCGGACGCTTGCCTTGTGAGTAGCAATAACGAGGCCAGTATCCAGTTCGAAAATAGGAAGTTTGACGGGGTGTTCATCGACTGGGACAGCACGGAGCTCGATCCGGTGGAGACGACTCGGCGCATCCGAGGCTCAAAATCAAATGGTAAGGTTCCTATCGCCGTACTTGGTGGAGGGTTAAAGTCGACTCAGGTAGGTCAAGGATTCAGAGCGGGTGCGGTCCTCTTTCTGGCGAAGCCATTCGGTGTCCCCGAGCTAACAACTCTTCTCAATGCGACGCGCGGGATGATGGTTGAAGAGCGTCGTCGTTACCAACGTGTGTTTCTCAACGTACCGACACTATTGCAGTGGGGACAAGAGCGACGGCCCATGAGTGCCACGGGACGAACTGTGAACATCAGCAGCACAGGAATGCTATCGAAGGTCTCTCCGAAACCTGACCAAGGGACGGCAGTGTGGACAGAACTGAGATTGCCTGGCGATAGCGTGAATTTGCGTCTAAGAGGTCTTGTAGTGAGAAGCAGTCCAGCCGACCAGGTCGGCGTGCAATTCATGCAACTTGGGGAATCAGAGCGCAAACGGATCGAGTCATACGTCACGTCTCAACCTGCAAGTCCGCTGTTTTCTGCTTAGGGAAAACTTTCCATGTGCACCTTTCTTGCCGGGTCCGACAGTGAACGCTAGTGCCGTCGGAATAGCAGATCCGCATAGATTACTTGCAACGCACTAACGGGCTGACTATACTCCCTGTCATGCAAGGGGTTGTTTAACATTGCAAAGGACAGCGAGATGGGACCTGCCCAGGTGGGCTCGATAGAATTCCTCGAAGACAAGTTGTTGCACGCCCTCGGAAATGCTTTAGATCTGCGGGACGATGAGACTGCAGGCCATTCCGCAAGGATCGTGCGTTATTGCTACGAGATTGGGCGAACGATTGGGTGCCCAGAGGAACAGCTGGGCGAAATGGCTCGCGGGGCTTACCTTCACGACATCGGGAAGATTGCGATTCCGGATGCGATCTTGCGTAAAGCCGGAAAGTTGACAGCTGAGGAATTCGAGGTCATGAAGACCCACACTTGGATCGGCTTCGATATTCTGAGCGGAGTTCCAAGTTTCGCGTCAGTTGCGGAGATTGTCCTTGCTCACCACGAGCGTTGGGATGGCCGTGGATACCCTCGACGGCTAATAGGAAGGGAGGTGCCGCTGGGAGCGCGGGTATTTGCGGTCGCCGATACGCTGGATGCTATGACCAATGACCGGCCTTATCGCAAGGCCTTACCATTCTCTGCGGCCCACGATGAGATCGCGCGCGAATCAGCTAAGCAGTTTGATCCCGAAATCGTGCGGGCGTTTCTCTCCATCCCCGAAGATGAAATGCGCGGCATCATCCTCAACGAGAAAAGGCGTTCGCTGCGAGTGCCCTTGGACGCGAAAGTGACATGCCGCGCGAACGGCGGAGCCCGCATCGTCTGCGCCGTCAATATTGGCGAAGGCGGAATTCTGCTCGGCAATGGCTTGGGTTTGGACATCGGCACGGAACTTGAAATGGAGCTTTCCATTTCCCCCGAGGGGAGCGCTTTGAATGTGAAGGGGCGTGTAGTTCGAAAGGAATTGCCTGACAGGATTGCGGTTGCGTTTAGCAGGATCCATTCCGTCGGCCTGGAAACCATCAGAAGATATGTGGGTGGACGAGTACAAGCGTAGTTAAAGACACGAATTCAGAGCGGCCGGTAGTGTCCTCGAAACACGCTTTCGGTGGGTTCGAAGCTTCATTATGCGGCTTTACGCACGACTTGCCCAGCAGGAATATCCCAAACTCCCTCTGGCCGATTTTGCTGAACGTGCTGAACGCGCACGCAGTGGATCACATATAAGGAATTCTTCTCCCTGACTCCCAGCTTAGCTTGATGACTGCCTGCATCCTCCCTCGGGATAGGCAGAAGATCGAGTGGCACTTCACGGTCAGTGGCCGCGATGCCGACAGGTTTCCCGCCGCCGGCAGATGTATTTCGCTCTCCTCTCCGCTCCGGTACAAGAGACAGCCAAAGGCCAAAACCTGCAAAAGCTTGCTCATTTTCCAAGGATACGGAAACCGTAAACTCGTCTTCCTCCGAATGCAGAGATGGGGCGACGTCGAACTTCAGCATCTTGCTCGATATTCGGGCCTACGGGGTTATATGGGCATGTGACCCTCACAGTTTCTCCCACAGATAGTTCCAATCCGAGGTTCGCGGCGAAGCCGTTTTTAGAGAGATTCTCTGTCTTTGTGACCTCAACCTGACCTGAACGAGTGCGAACTCGTACTGGCATTTTGATTGCCAGCCGCTTCAAGATTCGCTTTTCAGTCTTCTTGATGACCTCTTGAACGGGTAGAGGAGGTTCAACAGGTTCGGATGGGTCAAATCTTCGGGGCAAACGTGACGTATCACCGTAGGCCCAATAGGTTGACTTCCCGCACCGGCTGCAGTCACCCGGAATTTGACCAGCCGAGTCCAGCACGTCAATTTCCGTGAGGGTCAGCTGCCAAAGGACCTGTTCACGGCATGCACGGCAAACAAGCAGCGCCCCGGACCCTGCTGTGCCGGGTGAAAACGGAGGAGGGAACTTGATGCCCCACACATTCCGGTCGATCTCCAAACATTCTACACCAAGTTCGGAAGGGTCAGACGGGTCAAGTCTGGTCGGTCCTACAACGCGAAAATCCGCCTCAGAATAATTCTCCAAGTTCACAATTCGGAGCGTATCCCCAGGCGCGACATCTTGTTTCAGGAAGATGCGTCCTCCTGTCCGATTAACTACAGTAGAGCTCGTGTCGACTGAAAAATCACCACTAGATCGATCGATGCCGATCACCCGGATAGGAATGCTTAGCAACAGCCTTTCCGTACTTCTTTGTTCCGCATCAATTGTGCTTACGGTATTCACACCTTTGCCTTTCGACTACGACGAAGTTGAAATCTTATCTGACGTCTGTGGGAAGAGCCTAAGTGCTCATTTTCAGTATGGATTTTAGGCTTGGCTCGTGAAAAAGACAAGCTCCAACAGAGACAGGGTGGTCTTGGGTGTGACTTAAAATCTCACGCCCTGGGTTCCCAGTTTTGAGGCGTGCCCGACACCTGCCTATTTGGCTAAAACGAATCTGCGATGACCACGATGAGAATGCCGAGAATGACGGCTGCCATGCCGACTGCAATCCAAAAACCCCAATCTCGTCTGGGAAGATTCATCGGATGGCCGCTCCACGCGCTGGGTCTTATTGTACATGGGTCAGGACCAGGAACCAACTGCCACAGCCTCACTAATTTGGAGGATATATCTTCGGGAAATAGTTTCTTAGGTGAACTTGGGAATATTTTGTTCGCTCGGAATCCACCGATTGAATTTCGGCTTTCGTGGTGAGTGTCTGAATGGCGAGGCCTTCGAAAATCTGCTGGAGGCCCGAGTGGTGATCGAGCATTGGCGAAGGGAATACAAGCACGTGCGGTCGCACAGCGCGTTGGGTTATCGGGCGCCAGCACCGAAAGCAATGCTGCCATTTCTCCTGGGTTTCGCTCCGCTCCACCCGTGAGAAACAGTGCACGGATTAACTTAGCTAGGGATGCAACGTGGGGACAAGTCACTCCCGAGAGAGAGATACCGCTGCTCTCGGAAACTTGTTTCCATCGTCGGAAAAGAACCTTTGCTTAATCGGTGTCGGCGATTTTGTAGCCCACTCCTCGCACCGTGTGAATGAGCTTCCGGTCAAAACCGAAGTCCACCTTATTTCGGAGGTAATTGATGTACACATCCACGATGTTGGTCCGGGAATCAAAAGAGAAGTTCCACACGTGTTCGATTATCATGGCCCGGGTTAGCGTTCGACCGGGGTTTCGCATCATATATTCGAGAAGAGCGAACTCCTTTGGTGTAAGGTCGATCATTTTTTTGCCACGGCGCACAGAGTGGTTCACGCGGTCAATTTCGAGATCATAAAATCGGAGAAGAAGCTCACCCGAGCGATGCTCGCGACGCAGGAGGGCACGCACACGTGCCAAGACTTCACGGATTGAAAACGGCATGGTCAAGTAACCATCGGCACCAGAATCAAGACCGGTCACCCGATCCTCGACGCGGCTCTTGGCCGAAAGCATTAACACGGGTCGCCAGTTTTCATTTGCGCGAAGGCGCTTCAGTACTTCCAGCCCATGCATAATTGGAGAGTCCGAGTCCAGGATAATGAGGTCGAAATCCGCAGCTTGCGCCATCTCAAAAGCATCGTCTCCTGTCGAAGCGACATCGACCGCGTAGGACTCGGCCTTCAGGGATGATTTCAGAAAGTTCGCCACTTCCCGTTGATTTTCTGCCACGAGGATTCGCAATACTCCCTCCGGGCTTTTGAGCGCCGACTGCCAGAATCCGTGTGCGGGCAACAACGCCGACCAAAATTACTAGATAAGTATTTCCTAATTTTAGATATTAATCAAGGTTGATTTGGAATGGCATGCGCTGTCTGGCTGTTTCTAATTATCGACGGCGGAGATTGCCTTTCCCCAGCGAGCCCCTCAGTCCCGGTCGGCCCGCCGATGTGTGGGAATGACAACACTTAACTTATGAAAGTGATCCGGAACTCGCGTTGCTTTTTGCTTGGGTGCGTTTGCCTCAGCAACGAACTTAGGTGAATCACCTAAGATTTGGCATTTCCCTAGACTCTCAGAATCAGGAAGAACTCAGGTAGAGAATTTGTATCACACGCCGCATATAATTAAATCAACGCAGAAACCTCTTGACCCGCCGCTCGAGAATTGAAGTCTCAGATTTTCACCGGAACATCCTTCCTGGATTCAAATTTCCGACAGTTGGCAGCGTGGTCGGCGGAAAGATTCTTGTACGCAAGTCAGATATTGACCGCTGGCTCGAACGCCACCGGATGAAACCCGCGGGCGAGCTCGATCTTGGTGGTATTGTAAAAGAGGTTCTAGAGGGCATAGGCGATGGGCGTTAAAGTTCGCAAGCGCAGACGCAAGTGGTACGTTGTCATTGACTACCACGGTCACCGGAAGTCCAAGTGCGTGGGCACCCGCGAAGCTGCGGAAAAGGTTAAACGTGAGATCGAGGCGCGGCTGGTATTAGGTGACTTAAGCGTTCTTTCGGAGCCGGGTGCCGCGGAGACGTTCAAAGAGTACGCTGAGCGTTGGCTCCAATCCTATGCCAAAGTGCGATGCAAGCCATCCACCTTCGAGAGTTACGAACAGGTTCTGCGCGTACATCTTCTTCCAAAGTTTGGTTCGACCGCCCTCAAGGACGTGACGCGCAATGCCGTTAAGTCGTATCTATCAGAGATTGCTGCCTCGGGAAAGTATGCCTATGGCACGCTCAAGAACATTTTGGCGACGCTACGAGCGGTTTTAAGTCAGGCCGTCGATGATGACGTTATTTCAAGTAATCCGGCGGTGCGACTCGGCAAGTTCTTCCTTCCGGGTGCGCGCCGGCGCAAGCCAGATTTCTTAACCCAAACAGAGGCGGCGACATTGCTTGATGCTGCCATGGCCCAACGGCCTCAGCGGTATCCGTTCTTCCTCGCAGCCCTTCGCACAGGGATGCGCATGGGTGAATTGCTCGCCCTCGAGTGGGGCGACATCCAATTTGGAGAAAACGAAGACGATGCCAACCGCTTCATCCTAGTTCGTAGAAACTTTGTCCGGGGACAATTCGTGAGCCCAAAGAGTCGGAAACAGCGTCGAGTTGATCTGACGAAGGAACTTCGGCGCGTTCTCCTCAATCTCCGCGATGAGAAACTACTAACCGCATACAAAGAAGGGCAGGAAGGCGTTTCGGGCCTTGTTTTTCCCTCCGATGCCGGCGGGCCCATCGACGGGGTGAATCTCTATCACCGTGATTTCCTCCCGTGCCTGAGGGCTGCTCACCTCCGGCACGTCACATTTCATGCGCTACGCCACACTTACGCTTCGCTTCTGATTCAGCATGGGGCGAGCCTTGCCTACGTGAAAGAGCAAATGGGCCACTCATCGATTCAGGTGACCGTAGATATATATGGACACCTGATTCCGGGAGCCAATATCGCTTGGGCCGATGCCCTTGATTCAGAAACGAGCCCGCAACAATCCGCAACCGTGCCGCAAACAAAAAGTCCAGCCGAAGAAACCTCACAAGAGCAAGATGTGGAACCTATTGAAATTCCAGAGATTGTTGGTGGGCCCACCAGGACTCGAACCTGGGACCAACGGATTATGAGTCCGCTGCTCTAACCAACTGAGCTATGGGCCCGGAAGCTCATCCTTAAATCTTACAGTGGAAACGCCTCGACCGCATCAAGGAGATGTGGTTTTCATACGCGCGGGGTGGTTGAAATGAACATTGTGTTTCCTCCCGCGGGCGGATTCCAATTCCATCAAGGCCTTGAAGCCGTGCATTTTGTCGAACTTCTTGACAGATTCTGATTGACAATTGGCGTGGCAGGGACATTATTCGGAGAATGCGGGCGAACGCCCATCGATTCGGAGCGAGTGCGGACCGCCCCCTCAAAAAAGTTCTCCATGGGGCGGCGACTTTCCCGATTTTCGATGCCAGTTTTATTCAGGAGCCTAATTTCCAGTTGCCGGGTCTGCGTCAGAATGGAATCGCCAGGAGGTTTCAATCATCCATGAGCCCTTACTCGAGTGAGGCCAGAATCAGCTGCAAATTTTTTGCGCTCGACTACGTTCCCGATGCCAGTCTGGAAAAGCCCGTTTGGCGTGAGGCGGATTGGGCTCGCTTTGACTACGACATGAGCGGTCGTCCGCATTATCCCGAGGCGGAAACCGAAGCAGCGACTTTCTGGACCGAGGGCTGGATCTATTTCGCTTACCGTTGTCGCTTCAAGGGCCTCAACATCTATGAGGGCGAGGACGCGTCGGTGGAAAAGTGGGGATTGTGGGAGCGGGACGTTGTTGAGGCCTTCATCAATCCCGCGCCCGATTGCGTGAACCACTATTACGAGTTTGAAGTTGCGCCGAATAATCAGTGGCTTGATCTCGAAATTGACAAGGACAAAACGCCCTTTAACGATGCCTCGTGGAATTCGGGGTTCGAGCACGCGACCCACATTGATGCGGCGCGTCACTTCTGGAGTTGCGAAATGCGCATCCCGTTGGCCTCGATGGGCGTGGTACAAATCGTTCCCGGCGAAAAGTGGCGGATCAACCTTTTTCGGGCCGACGGCCAGGGAACTGACGCGGAAAGGCGTTTAATGGCCTGGAGCACGATCCCGGCGGGCCGGACTTTCCACGTCCCAGAGCGCTTCGGAATTCTTGAATTCACGCGCTGATGCGAAGCCCGGCTCCCAGGCTAGAAAGGCGAGCAGCGGACGAGCATCCGTTGCTGCGGCTGCTGTTTGATTCTATAATCGCTGATGGCCTTACGTTTTGCTCCCGCGCCCGTTCCGATATGTATCTGCTTTATAGTTTGCTCTTCACTTTGGGCTTGATCGTGACGGCTCCCTACTACCTCTGGCGCCATCGCGGAAGCCGGAGCTTCGCGGCGCTCCGGGAAAGATTCGGCTTTTTGCCCACCTCATTCCGCCAGGCGCAGCAGGGAGCGGTGTGGGTTCATGCCGTTTCGGTAGGCGAGACCTTGGCCGTGGCACGAGTTATCGAGGAATTGCACGCTCGCTATCCCGGGCGAAGAATTTTCCTCAGCCACGTGACTCCGGCCGGCCGCGAGGCGGGAGAGAAAAGAATCCCAAGCGTCGCGGGCCGTTTCTTTCTTCCCTTCGACTGGGCTTGGTGCGTCCGACGCGTGGTCCGAATCTTGCGCCCGGCGGTTCTGCTGATTGTGGAAACGGAGTTGTGGCCGAACCTCTTGCGGGTCGCGAGCCGGAACGGATGCCGCGTGGCACTGCTTAATGCACGGCTCTCCGACCGTTCGTTTCCGCGCTACTTGTGGATTCGTGGAATGATGCGACGCGTGCTGGCCCAGGCCGACTGCCTGTGCGTTCAGAGCAGCGCCGATGCCGCGCGTTTTGAAAAGCTTGGAGCAAGCCCGGATAAGCTGGTGCTTACCGGCAATTTGAAGTTTGACGTTCAGCCACCGCAGCGGAGCGACCTGGTCCTGCAATTGCGGGAGGCACTGGATTCAGCACGGCGCGAACCATTGCTGATCGCGGCCAGCACGATGCCGAATGAGGAAGACCTCGTGATCGAGGCTTGGAAAGAACTGCAAACTCATTTCGAGAAGGCTCTAATGATCCTCGCGCCGCGCCATCCCGGCCGCTTCAATGAAGTGGCGGCGCTGCTTGAGCGATCAACAATTTCTTTCGTGCGCCGCTCCTCGCTCGCTGCCGGTGACGAAGAACGGGCGCGGCAGATTGAGGCTGCGCAGGTTCTTCTTTTGGATTCAATCGGCGAACTTAGCGCCGTCTTCCAGCTGGCGGATCTCGTTTATATCGGCGGAACGCTGGTGCCGACCGGCGGCCACAATCCTCTGGAGCCAGCCTTTTGGGGCAAGGCGATTGTCTTCGGGCCGCACATGGAAAACTTTCGAGATTTGGCGGAAATGTTCGTGAGCGCCGGCGCAGCCGCGCAAGTTACCGCCGCAAGCGAGCTCGGCCGGACTTTCGCTTCTCTTCTCGAGAATCGAGCCCGCTGCGAGCGCCTGGGCGAAAATGCACGAAAGCTTCTGGAAGCGCAATCGGGAGCCACTCGGAGATCACTTGATTGCATCACGGAGTGGCTTGAGCCGGGCGCCGCGGCTCGTGTGGCCTCATGAGCGGGGAAACATCATGAATTCGCTTCTTACGCCGCTGGCGGCTGGTTTTCGCTTGGGAGCGGCGATGCGCGTGCGGGCATACGGGCGCGGATGGCTCAAGAGCCGGCGCCTGGATCGGCCGGTCATCAGCATCGGCAATCTGAGCGTCGGCGGGACGGGCAAAACGCCGCTGGTGATTCGCGTTGCGCAGATTCTGATTGCGCGCGGGCTGAAACCTTGCATCCTGACCCGCGGTTACGGCCGCGCCAACAATTCCGATCTGATGGTGATTGCGCCGGGCGCCGAGCGCCGGCCCAACGCCCGCGAAGCCGGCGACGAGCCGACTATGCTCGCAGGAGCCCTCCCGACCGTGCCGGTCCTCATTTCGTCGGATCGCACGCGGGCCGGCATTCTCGCCGAGGAGCGCTTCCGCGTGGACGCTCATATCCTTGATGACGGATTTCAGCATCTGGCTCTTGAACGCGATTTGGATATCGTTCTGATTGACGTGACTCAGGAATTCTGCGCAGGAGCCGTTCTGCCCGCAGGGCGTCTGCGCGAGCCGCCCAGCGCCGTCACGCGGGCGGATGTTGTACTTCTGACGCGGACGGAGCTTGGCGATCCGGCTCCGGTCGAAGCTGAAGTTCGGGCAATCAATCCCCACGCTAGAATCTTTCATTGCTCGACCGCGCTTGCAGGGTTTGTAAATCCCTTTGACGGCAGAAAGGTGCCACCTTCAGACATTCTCGGCAAGCCCGTCATGGCGTTTTGCGGAATCGGTAATCCGCGTGCTTTTATTTCCGATCTTCGCCAGTGGGGAGTGAAGGTTGTGGGGGAGCTTTCTTTCCCCGATCATCATTTTTACAGCCTGCAGGACGTCCGCCGCATCCTTTCCCGGTTTCGGCAGATCGGTGCGGAGGCGCTCGTGACCACCAGGAAGGATGCGTTGCGGTTGCCGGCTTCGCCGGAGCTTAGAAGCGGCGAGCGGATTGTTGTTTGCGAGGTCCGGCTTGAAATCAAGGAGGCCGCTGCGTTTGAAGAGGAAATTTCAAATGCAGTTGCGGGCGGGAGGTCCGCGGCGTGATTTTGCGCAAGAACTCAAGCTGGCAGCCCGGCAAGATTCTCGTGCGCGCCACCAATTGGGTGGGTGACGGCGTCATGTCCTTGCCAGCGCTGGAAGCGCTGCGCGCGCGCTTCCCGGCGGCAGAAATAGTCTTGGTGGCCAAACCGTGGGTCAGTGAAATCTACTTTTATCATCCGGCGGTAAACCGCCTGATCGTTTACGACCCAAAGACCCGGCATCGCGGGCTCAGTGGTTTCCGGAAGATTGTCGAAGAGATCCGTGCGGAGACGTTCGACGCTGCGATTCTTTTTCAAAACGCCTTTCAGGCCGGATTGCTGGCCTGGGCCGCCCGCATCCCGGTTCGCATCGGTTACGCAACGGACGGAAGAGCGAGCTTACTGACGGACGCCGTGGTGCTTCCTCCGCCCGCTCAATACGGCCATCAGGCGGGCTATTATTTGCAATTGCTGTTCCGCGCGGGATTAATTGAAAATCCACAACCGCCGGAGCGATACCGTTTGCAGATTCAGCCGGCGGAGAAGACCTGGGCCGGCAAGCGGCTCAAGTCGCTGGGACTTTCGGGCCCGCGATTTCTGGTGGGTTTGAATCCCGGCGCGGCATTCGGTCCGGCCAAGCAGTGGCGGATCGAGCGCTATGCCGATCTGGCCGACCGCCTGATTGGTGCGCTTCACGCCGATGTGTTAATCTTCGGGTCTTCCGCGGAGCGGCCGCTTGCGGAACGGATTGCGCATGCCATGCGTCACACTCCGGTGGTGCTGGCCGGGCAGACGTCGCTGCGCGAACTGATGGCGATGCTGGCGCAGTGCAGGCTTGTGATTACGAATGACTCGGGGCCGATGCACTTGGCGGCGGCTCTGGGTCTGCCGGTGGTCGCAATCTTTGGCTCAACCGACGAGCGCGCCACAGGGCCGCTCAATGCACGAGCGCGCGTGGTGAAGCATGCAGTAGATTGCAATCCGTGCGGGCTGCGCGAGTGTCCAATCGATTTCCGCTGCATGGAAGGCGTGAGCGTTGAAGCGGTCCACCGCGCGGCTCTGGGACTGGTCAAAGAGCTGGGTGTGAGCCATGATCGGCCGCTTTCGGATTAAGGCGCGATTTCCATTCAGGCTTCGGATTGACTGGGGACTTCCGACTTATGAATCTCACCGCCCAAGATCGCCAGGCATTGCTTGGAATCATTGAACGCATTCCAAGCCAGCGAGTGGTGGTGTGGGGCGACCTCGTTGCCGATGAATTTATTCACGGAGAGATCGCGCGAGTCTCGCGCGAGGCGCCGGTCCTGATCCTCAAGCAGCGCGGGAAACAGGTGGTTCCCGGCGGCGGAGCGAATGCCGCAAACAATCTCGCCTCCCTTGGCGCCCACACAATTCCTGTGGGACTGGTCGGAGACGATGAAGCGGGTGAAGCGTTGCTCTGCTGCTTCCGCGATCGTGACGTTTCCACGCGCCATATCCTGCGCGTGCGAGGCCGCACAACCCCCGCTAAAAGCCGCATCCTGGGAGGCGTGGCGCATTGGCAGCGGCAGCAGATCGTACGTCTCGATCGCGAGCCTGCGAGTGCGCCTTCCGCCGAAATCGGCCGACGGCTGGGCGAAATCGCGGCGGCCGCCATGCGTCAGGCGACTGCCCTGCTCGTCTCGGATTACGGCTACGGAGCGGCCGATGCGCGAAGGGTGGCCGCTTTGCGCCGTCGCATTGGACGTAGGCGAATCCCCCTGACGCTCGATTCTCGATTCGATGTCGGTTCCTACTCCAACCTGACTGCTGCGACGCCCAATGAGCCGGAAGTGGAAGCTCTTTTCGGCAAACGAATCGGCGATCAGTTGGATCTGCTCGTGCGTCTTGGGCGATTGATGCTCCGCCGGCAGAAATTCCAAGCACTCGTCGTCACGCGCGGGCGTGACGGCATGGTCTTGTTTGAGCCTCGCCGTTCCCCGCAGCTTATTCCGGTCTTCGGGTCGGAAGCGGCCGTAGACGTGACGGGAGCTGGAGATACGGTGATCGCCGCCTTCACGCTGGCGCTTTCCACGGGAGCTTCCTTTTTCCACGCCGCGCAATTCGCCAATTGTGCGGGCGGGTTGGTGGTGATGAAGCGCGGAACAGCCACGGTCACTGCCGGCGAACTGCGGGAGGCCATTCGCAACGCGTGAGTTCTAAGCTCATTCCTCGGAACGGCGTGCACGCGCTGGGCGAACGATTGAAGCAGGAGGGCCGGCGGATTGTTTTTGCGAACGGCTGCTTTGATCTGCTCCACGTCGGGCACATCCGATATCTTCAGGCCGCGCGCGAGCTGGGGGATGTGCTGGTGGTGGGCGTGAACGGCGACGCTTCGGCGCGCGAGTTGAAGGGTGAGGGCCGGCCGCTGCTCACCGCCGAGGCTCGAGCGGAAATGCTCGCCGCGCTCGAATCCGTATCTTACGTCGTGATCTTCGACGAACTTACGGCTGAGCCCGTACTGCGCGACCTGCAGCCCGATATTCAATGCAAGGGAACAGACTATACTGAGGAAACGGTGCCGGAGCGCCAGGTTGTGGCAAGCTGGGGCGGCAAGGTCATGATTGTCGGAGACGACAAACGCCACGCGACGCGGGACCTCCTGGTCCGGATGCGGCTGAGCGGAGAGAAGTAGGGCAGGCGCCGGAATGCGAAGAGTGTGCAGCCGGCCTTGAGCCGGGGCCTTCACAAATCTGATATCCGACCCCGGATCTGAAAATCAAGAACTGAGAGCTTCTTATCCGACATGCCGGAAACCGGCCAGCGTTTTCTTGTAATTCGCCTCAGCTCCATCGGGGACATCGTTCACACGCTCCCGGCAGTGGCGGAACTCGGTCACAGCTTTCCCCGCGCCGAAATCCATTGGCTGGTTGAAAAGCGATTTTCGTCTCTGCTGAACGGGAATCCCTTTGTTCAGCGCGTTATTGAACTGGATACGCTCGGCTGGCGCGAGAACTGGTTCGGAAGCAGCGTGGGCCAGTCCTGGCGGGCGGTCCGAAAGGAACGTTACGATGCGGCCATCGATTTTCAAGGGCTGCTCAAGACGGGTATTCTTTCCTTTGCGGCACACGCTAAACGCCGCGTGGGCTTTGGGCGCGAATGGCTTCGCGAGCGCGGGGCGGGAATGTTTTACACTGACCGCGTGCAGCCTCTGGGGCGAGGTCACATCATCGAACGCAACCTTGCTCTGGTTGAACACCTGGGAGCGAAACCCGGGCCGTGGGAGTTTCCGCTGCTGAACAATCAGCCAGAGACGAAGCTGGTCGCCGAACGGCTCACGGATTTGGGCGTGAAAAATTTCATTCTTATCAGTCCCGGCGGCGGATGGAAGGCCAAGCGCTGGCCGCCCGAAAGTTTTTCCGAACTCATCCGCAGAATCGCGAACGAACTTCAACCCGACATTCTTCTCACAGGCTCGCCCGCGGAAGAGCCGCTCATCGCTGGTATCCTGGAACAGGCGAACGTCGCGCGAGCCCGATATTTTCCCGCCACACTCGTTCAATTCATCGCCCTGGCGCGACGGGCTCGTCTTTTTGTCGGCGGCGACACGGGACCTTTGCATCTTGCCGCGGCCGTCACTACGCCGCTGGTGGCGATTTTTGACGCTTCCGATCCGCTCAACACGGTGGAGCGCAACGGGCCTTTCAATCCCGCGGATATCACCGTCACCGATGCCGCCGCGGTGCGCGGGCGCCGCTCCGGCAAGAATAGCGACTTCCTTCGCGGGATTCCGGTGGAGGCGGTGCTCGAGGCGGTGCGCGAGCGCTGGAAGAAAGCCTATGGATAGCGGTTACGCCGCGCGGGTGGCGCACCTGAGAGTTCCGCTGGGCATGGCCCTTGGCGTGTTGTATCTGGTCCTCGCGCAGCCGACATTGCATCTTCTGATAGCCGGCTCCGTGATCGCCCTGTGCGGCCTGCTGTTGCGCGCCTGGGCCGCCGGACTTCTCGACAAAAACGACCGGCTCGCGACCGACGGACCTTACGCCTGGACGCGAAATCCGCTTTATCTCGGCAGCCTTTTCATCGGCATCGGGCTGGTGGTCGCGGGCGCGAGCTGGATTCTGGCCGGCGCATTCATCCTGTTTTTCATGGCCGTCTATTGGCCCGTCATCCGCAGGGAAGAGGAAGGATTGCGCCGGCGGTTCGGTGAAACTTTCGAGCGTTATGCCGAACGCGTGCCGCTGTTTATTCCGGGATTCCGGAAGGGCGCAGCAGGCGGAGACCGCTTTCGCTGGAGCCGCTATCGTAAAAATCGCGAGTATGAGGCGGCGCTGGGTTACGCTGCAGTAATTGCGTTTCTGCTGGCAAAGATGATGTTGCGCTAAACTGAGATCACCAGGTTGCCGCACGAGCGATTTTTGCGTCTAATGAATATGGTCATGCGCCGCTTAGTCACAACTCTGGCTGCGCTCACGGTGCTCGGGCTGGGAGCCTTCGCCCTTCCGTCTGCATCGGATACCCGCAGCCTCCCCTTTGCCTCCGGGGAGACGCTCACCTACAACGTGTCATGGTCTATTTTCCATGCCGGCCAGGTCGTCGCCAAACTTGAAAATGACAACAACGGGCCCGCCGGCAGTTACGATGTCGAAACCACCGCGACCTCCTCCGGCTTTGTGTCGCTGCTTTACAAGGTGAAGGATAGCTTCCGGTCCGTCATCAATGCGCAGACGCTTTGCTCCGATGGCATCCAGAAGACCATCAATGAAGGGCGACGGCACAAGAAGACCGACATTGTTTTCGATTCCACGCGCCATCTGGCGCTCCTAACGGAGCAAGACCTCGACAAACCCCACGACCCGCCGGATCACAAGACGAATCCGATTACGGCCTGCACCCAGGACGTCGTCTCCGCCTTCTACTATCTGCGCAGCCAGCCGATGCAGGTGGGGCGGAAGATTCACTTGGCCGTGAACGACGGCTCCAGGACCAAAGATGTCGTCGCCGAAGTTCAGGCGCGCGAGCAGATTGATACGCCCATGGGAACGATGGAAGCTTTCAGGGTGGAGCCCACTGTTTTCGGAAGCCTTTATAAGAAAAAGGGAAGGATGCTGATCTGGTTCAGCGATGACGCGCGCCGCCTGCCGCTGCGAATCAAGGCTGAAATTTCCGTGGGAGCCATCACGGGGACGCTGACCTCCGTCAGCGGCGGCCTGCCGGCCACGCCGGCCAAGCCTTGAGCCTGGCTTTATTCTTGAATCGGGCAGCCAGGGCGGACGCAGCACGCCGACTCAAACGATTCTGTATTTTTCCGCCAGGATGCGCTGAAAGCGCGGGCGATAGATTAAGTCGAAAGTCCTGCCCTTTTCGGGAAAAAGCATCACCGCAAAGCGCCTCGTGGCGGCAATCATTTCCGAAGCTTCTTCGATGGGCAGATCTGTCTGCCAAAGTGTGCTGGTCACCAGATCTACAACGACTTGGAGCCGCCGGATCTTTCGCTGCTCTTCCTGAAGTTCGGCTTCGGTTGCCATAGCGCCCTTCCTTGCCCCTTACGAAAACGCTTTTACCTGCGCTCCCACTATTATAGGCTAATTACGACTGCGAAGCCCTGGGCCGCCATGTCCGGGCGCTTCTCCGATGGCTGAGACGACGAAAGCGCCGGAAAGCCAGGGGACCCGCAAAGGCCGCGGGGTGCGCCTCCGCAAGACTCTCGCCGGCTTCATCCGCGATTTCTTCAATGAAGATTCGCTCACGCTCTCGGCTTCGATCGCCTACTACGGGCTGCTTGGAATTTTCCCTTTTCTGCTCCTTTTTCTCTGGCTCGGTGGGAATTACATCAGCCGTTACGCTCTGACGGGAACCCTGGCCGTCATTCTGGATCGGTATCTCCCGATGAAGCCGGATTTCATTCTTCAAAACCTGGTTAACATTTCCAGAGCCTTTGGGAGGGTAGGCCTGGTCTCGCTCGTCTTGCTATTGTGGGCCTCCTCGGGAGTTTTCATGCCGCTTGAAAAGGCCTTGAACCGAGCCTGGCAGGTGAAATCTGGACGACGCTGGATTCGCAGCCGCGTGCTGGCGCTGGAATTCGCAATCGTTTTCGGACTCTTCTTCGTAGTTTATTCAGGCCTGGTGGGCCTGAACGTTTACATCCGGCACTGGGCGCGGGGCAGTCTCGCTTCGGCGGTGCTGCCCTGGTTTGGGGCGGCTACCACTTTGATCGCCATCGTGGTCACTTTCGGAATGACGCTGGCACTTTTGATGATCCTTTTCGCCCATCTCCCGAACCGGCCGCTCAAAGCGCGGGAAGTGCTTCCGGGTGCTCTTGTGACAGCATTCCTTTGGGAGATCTCACGAATCGTTTTTACGCTGCTCCTCAAGCATCTGAATTACCGCCATATTTACGGTTCAATCGGGGCTGTGGCCGCGCTGATGACCTGGGCCTACGTCTCCGCCGCTGTTCTGCTTTTTGGAGCGCAAATCTCGCATCGGCTTTATCTTGCCATGGATCCGGAAGGCGTCCCGGCTGCGGAGGCCCCGTCCGCCGGCGCCTCGTCGGCGTGATATCGCAGGCCCGAAGTGCTCAGATCCACGGTGATTGCGCCGTCCTTTTCGGTCGATAAGAACTTTGCGTTGATCGGAATAGCCTCAAAGGGTTGAGCGTGAATCTCCCGGCTCCATTCACCTCCGCTGATTACGACAATTCTCGCGGAAATCTGTTCCAGCAGTTTTTGGTCCTGCAGGAGCGCGCTTCTTCCACCTGAAGTTTCGAGCACGTTGCTTTGCGCCGCCGCGCCGGCCTGAGCCAACGCGGTTTGAATCCCTTCATCGAGATGATCAATCAGCATCACACTGCCGGATTTTATGCTCAGGCGCATTGCGAAATTCATTTCGCGCTCCGGTGGATTGTTTCCGGGGCCGGAAGCGGCAGGCAGAAACGCGAGCGTCGCTTTGCCTTCGCGAAGGACCGAACCCGCGCTGATTCTTCGAATTGGCAGGCCGAGCGAGCGCGTCGTTCTGGCGAGTTCTTCCAGGCTGCGCCCCGCATCGGAATTCGTTTCCCAGAACTCGCGCGGCCGGAAGTTTCGAATCACAGCCGCCATGCCGTCGAGCGCTCCTGGACGAGAATCGTCAGCGAGCAAAACGTCGATTCGCTTCAGTCCCAGCGACCACAGGTAGGGCGACACGATTTCTTCGCCGGGATCCCAGCGCCCCTGGAAGGATGCGCCTCGCGACCAGGGTTCCACCTCGCCGCACGCTCCCGCGAGCACTGTCGTTCCGTCGGGAAGGACAATGAAAGTAGCCTGGCCGCGGCCGCAATCGAGGGCGGTTGCTTCAAGTTTCCCCTTCGGGATCCGCGGAGAGAATGGATACCAGGCCACCAGGGCTGCGAAGATTGCAAATCCCGTCGCGGCGGCCGCTAGAAGTCTGCTACTCCGGCCAAGCGTCCATGCCACCGCCACCACCGCGAGCCCAAATCCCCACGCGACCCAGGCTGGTGGCGAGGGTACGCGGTACGAAAGCCAAAGCGGCAAATGCGGCACGTTGGTCAGCGCAAAAAGAATCGTAATGACCCCCGCGAGCAACTTGCCGGGAATTACAGCCAGCGGAGGAACCGTAGCCGCCAGGATCACGGTGGGCACGGCGAGCGCGAGCAGGACGGTCATCACTGGAATCGCCAGCGTGTTCAGGCCGATGCCGGCCAGCGTGACGCGGTGGAAAGATTCCGCCATCGGCATGAGAAGACCGATCTGGAGAATGGCGGAAAAAATTGTCAGCTCCACCGCCCACAACACGGCCTTGAAGGGAAAGATCACCACGTTCTGAGCCACGGCCGGGCGCCCGCTCAGCCACGAATTCTTTCGCTTCAGAAACTCAATCAGCATGCGTAGATCGAGCCGGAATTGGGCTTGGCGCGGCGCGAGCGCAATGTCCCGGTTCACGTTCTCGATGGATCCGAGCGCGCGGGCGTAGGGGAGAGTGGTTCGATCGAGGACCGGCACGACGACGGCGAAAATCAGGAGGGCGGCCGAAAAAGAAAGTTGAAAGCCGGCTTCGAAAAGCCAGGGCGGTCTGACAACCAGAAGAATCAGAGCCGCAAAGCCCACGGCATTCAGTCCCTCGCGGTCGCGGTAGAGATATCGGGCGAGAAGGTAGAGGCCGATCATCAAAGTCGCTCGCAGAGTGGGCGCACGCTGCTCCACCAGCATGGCGTAGCCGGCGAGGAGCAGCAGCAATCCTCCGCCGCGCCACGCCTCGCGCCATCCCAGCCAGCCAAACAGCGCCAGCGCCAGCGCCGCGAGCAGCCCCACATGGAGCCCGGAAATTACCAGCAAATGATAGAGTCCCGATTTCCGAAAACTCTCGACGGTCGCAGAATCGAGCGCCGAGCGGTCGCCTAGCAGAATGGCCTTGAGCACGGCGCCGTCGCGCCCTTGGGCGGACCACGGCGGGTAGAGTTGATCAATGCCTGCGAGCAAGCGGCCGCGAACACGTCCCACCATCGCTGACACCCATGGAAGTCCGCGTGAGCTGAGTTTTTGAACCTGAATCGGATCCGCAATTGTTCCTTCCCACGTCACGTCCTGAATGGATTCCAGCCAGTTGCGGTAATCAAATCCTCCCGGATTTCGGTAGGATGTCGGTCGATAGAAACGCACAGGAGCAAGGATGACATCGCCAGCCTCGAGGCTGAGCGCGTCGGCAGCCGCCCAACTCCTCGATTTTTCCGGAACTTTCAATCGCAGGACGATTTTCCCGGTTGCGCGTTTTGCGGGCTGATTGCCGACCTTTCGGACTTCAGCATCAAACTGAAAGCCTGAAGGTGTCCGGACGGGGACGGATTCGACAATGGCTTCCGCCGGGATTGGCTTTTCGAGGTCAAAGTTCCACGCGGAAAGATTCCGAATATTGTCGGGCGGAAAACGATGCGGAAACAGCATTGTCGCCAGGGCGCCCGCCACGACAAATCCCGTCGCAGCCAGAATCACGGCCGGCGCTGCTCGTTTTGCGCGAAGCGCGGCCAGTGAGCCAACCAGCGCTGCTGCCGCCGCCACCAGAAGCGGAATTGCAGCCGGCAAACCCAAATTCAGGGCGGTCGCCAGAACGATTCCGAGCGCCCAGCAGGCCGCAACGCCAAGACGAGGAGACCGCATGAAAAGTTTCCAGTTGGTGGGCTTCAATTCCCCTGGATCCAGACCCGGGCCGGAAAACACTATTCAATTGTTGAAGACCAAAGACAGAAAAACCCCGGGAATTCGTGCCGCACCTTGAGCGCTATTCGCTTTTCGACAGCCGCGCCAGCACCTCAATGTGGTAAGTCTGCGGAAAAAAGTCGAACATTTCAACCGATTCGATTCTGTAACCTTCCTTGATGAGCGCCGCCAAATCTCTGGCCCAGGTGGGTGGATGGCAGGAGACGTAGTGCAGGCGTTTGGGGCGCAGGTGCGCCAGGCGCTCGAGCGTCGGTTTCCCCACGCCGGCGCGAGGCGGATCGAGCAGGACAAGATCCGCATCGGGCTGCGCGAAGCGGCGGAGAAAATCATAAGCGCTTTGCGCCTCGACACGAAGATTGGCCGCGCCCGCCGATTGGCCGTTCGATGCCAGGTCGCGCGCCGCCGCAGGGTTTGACTCGACCGCGATGACCCGTTCAAATTGACGGGCCAAAGCCAAACTGAATAATCCGACGCCGGCGTAAAGATCGATCGCCAGAGCTCCGCCCTGGTTCGCGGTCGCGGCCTTCAAAAGCTCAGCAATCAGGAAGCGCGAGGCTTGAAAGAATGACCCTGAGCTGATCCGGTAATCACCTTCGCCCACGCGATAGAGGACTGCCTCCTCGCCGAAAGTCTGAAGACCTGCGCCCTCATCAAAACTCACGGAAACCACGCCGGCGATTTGCCCGATGATCGTGCGCGCAAATTCGGTGGATGTTGCCTGGTCAAAACCGCCGCGAAAGGTGATGGCTGCTTTCTCGTCGCGATCATCAGCGAGCAATTCGATGGAACGGCAGCCGGAAAGGCGCGCGAGATTTTCGCGCTTACGCAACGCGGCCAAAATGGTGTTCAGGAGCGGCGAAAGGATCAGGCACTCGTTGATCGGAACAAGACGATGGGATTCCGCCTGAAAGAAACCGATTTCCAGGCCGCCTGCGGCGCCGGTTGCGACCTTCAATTCCGCCTGATTGCGATAACGCCAGGGCTCGGCCTGATGAACGGGAATGTCCGCGGTCCAATTGATCTTGCCGATGCGCCGCAAAGTTTCGCGTACGATCTCCGTCTTCCATCTGGTCTGGCCGGCAGCGGAAAGGTGCTGGTAATGGCAGCCTCCGCAAACGCCGAAATAGGGACAGGGCGGAGCGACGCGCTCCGGCGCGGGTTCGAGGATGCGCAGCAGGCGCGCGTGCGTGACGCCTTTCGACGTGCGCACCTCTTCAGCTTCCGCGCGTTCGCCGGGCAACACGCCGGGAATCAGAATCGTTTTCCCTTCGGCGTGACCGAGCGCCTCGCCTCCGTACACAAGTTTGATGGGATTGATCTCGAAGGGCATGGTTTCGGTTTGGATTCAATGTTCAGCCGCGGGAATCCGCTATTACAAATAGAACAGGCTGAGGCGCGGAACGCCGTACTGCTCAAACAAGCGCTTCTTCACGTACTGCCGTTCGAGCGACTCGATTTGCGCCGCCGTCATTTTGCGCCGGTCCACTCGCAGGCCGCTCTCCACTTCAGCCTGCAGGGCGGCCAGGCGTTCGGTTGATGCCGAGCGCAACAGCGCGGCGCTCATTTTTTCTTCAAGCGCCGTAAGCTGTCTTTCGAGCGCCTGAAAATCCTCCGCGGCCGAAGTTTGCTGTGCCGCCGCAAGGCCGGCAAGCGCCGCCGCCGCCGCGTGGAGATCTTCCGCCAGCACTGCTTCGCCGTCCTGGCTCGCTTTTTGCGCCGCCGCCTCAAGCGCTTCCCGATTGCGGCTGAAATACTTCAGGATTTCTTCCCGATGAAAAGGCGCTTCGGGCTCGGCCTTGGCAACCGGCTGCGCGCTGCTCTGGATTCCCGCCGCGCTCGCTTCTTCCGCCGCGCGCAGGACTTCCTGCGAGCAGTAGGCGAGCCCGTTGATTTTGCGAAAGCGGTTGGGTTTTTTGGCGAACTTTTCGAATGAGCGTTCGATGCCGGCCAGCACGGCCTCCAGCGGAATGCCGGATTCCTTCCAGGCTTCAATCAGCGCCCAGTCCAGCGTTGAAAGCAGCGACGGCGTCCCGCGGCAGCGCTGGAAGCATTCTTCAATCTCGGTGAAATAGTTGAAATAATTTTCGATGGCGGCACCGCGTCAGTTCTCTTTTGAAAAGGGAGAGTTCCCAGCCCATCGGCCGGCAGAACCGGAATTGAAAATTACTGTCGCTTGCGGCCGCTGCCGGTCTGATTGCGATCGTAAATAATTCTGAGGCCATCGAGCGTCAGCGAAGAGTCAACCGGGAGCGTGTGCTTTGAAGCTCCTGCGACCAGCGACGCCTGGCCTCCCGTTGCTACCAGATGAGTTTCCGGTCCCAGCACGGCAACCAGGCGGCTCAGAATTCCGTCCACCAGTCCCACCGCTCCATAAAAAAGGCCGGACTGCATGCTGCCCACCGTGTTGGTGCCGATCACGCGCTCCGGCTCCTTGATTTCAACCCTGGGCAGCCGCGCCGCCTGCGCAAAAAGCGCTTCCGCGGAAATTCCCAGGCCGGGACAAATCACGCCGCCCAGATACTCGCCTTTTTCAGAGATGGCGTCGAAAGTGATGGCGGTGCCGAAATCCACCACCACGCACGGGCCGCCGTATTTCTCAAAAGCCGCGACGCTGTCCGCGATGCGGTCTGCGCCGACTTCCAGTGGATTGTCGTAACGGATCGCCATTCCCGTGCGCGTGCCCGGGCCGAGGAAGAGAGCCTTGAGATGAAAATATTTTTCCGCCATTTCCTCCAGCAAGCCGTCCAGCGGCGGCACGACGCTGGCGATCATGATTCCGGCAATCTCCTTCGATTCGAGTCCTTCCAGGTGAAAGAGGTTTCGAATCAGGATTCCGTACTCATCGGCCGTCTGCTCGCGGTTGGTGGAAAGCCTCCACTGGGTGCGCAATTCGCTGCCCTGGAAGACGCCCAGCGTAGTATTCGTGTTGCCGACATCAATAACGAAGAGCATCGTATCCTCGGCCTTCAACATTCAGCCGTCATTTTACCTCGATCACTTCACCGGCGACGAGCAGGCTTTCTTCACCGTTATCGCGCCGGATGCGGAGCGCGCCGGAGCGGTCGAGGCCGGCGCTGGTGGCATCGAATTCTCCATCGCCCCTGCGAATGTGCAGCCGCTTGCCGCGCGCATAACTTGAAACGGCGGACCAGCGCGCGACAATCTCATCGTTGCCCCGCTCAAGCAGCAGATGGTAATGCCGTTCCAGTTCCCGCAGCAGCGCGCCCAGAACCTCCAGCCGCGAATACGGTTGGCCGCCTTCCAGCGCCAGCGAGCTGGCAATCTCCCTGATCTCAGCTGGCATTCGCGAGTGGTTCACATTGATGCCGATGCCCAGCACGACGGAATGCAGACGGTCGAGTTCGGCGCTCATTTCAGTGAGGATGCCGGAAACTTTTTTCCCGTTGATCAGCAGGTCGTTGGGCCATCGAATGTCCGCGCGCAGGCCGGTTGCCGCCAGCACCGCTTCCCGCGCCGCCAGGCCCGCCATCAGCGTCAGAATCGGCGCCGAAGTGGGCGCCAGCGGCGGGCGAAGAATCACGGAAGAATAAATGCCGCGGCCTTTTTCCGAATGCCACTTGCGGCCCATGCGCCCGCGGCCCGCGGTTTGTTCTTCGGCCAGAATCACCGTGCCGTGCGGCGCTTCTCGCGGCGAAAGTTCGAGCGCCACGTCGTTGGTGGAACCGATGCGAAAGTAATGGATGACTTTGCGTCCGATATCCTGGTGGGGCGCCACGCGCTGGCGCACCAGGCTGGGCGCCAGAATGTCCGGCAGGCTTGCGAGCTGGTAGCCTCTTCGTTCGTGGCCCTTGATTTCGACTCCCAGCGCACGCAGGCGCTCGATCCACCGCCAGACGGCCTGGCGCGTCACGCCGATCTCAGAGGCGAGTTTCGGGCCGGGCACGACCACGGTCGGGTTCGTGACCAGAACGTAGATCAGGCGGTCGATTTGATGGTCCGTAGCTTCGGCAGGCATGGCAAAAAAATTACAATCTTCAGCTTGGAACTTTAACGGGCTCCATCACATGCGTTCCACCAGGAAATGAATTGCCACGGCGGGCGCGGAATGTGTCAACGCGCCCACGGAAATGGCGTCCACGCCCGTTTCGGCATAAGCGCGAACCGTTGCAAGCGTCACGCCGCCGGAAACTTCCAGCCGCGCGCGGCCTCTTGCGAGTTTGACGCATTCGCGCACACGCTCCGGCGTCATGTTATCGAGCAGCAGGGAATCGGCGCCCGCGGCAATCGCTTCCTCTAGTTCCTTCGGGTTTTGCACTTCGACTTCTACGGCAACGTCGCGCTGCTTTTTGGCGCGGCTGACGGCGGCGGTGATGCCTCCGGCAAGAGTCAGGTGATTGTTCTTGATGAGCACCGCGTCATCGAGCCGCATGCGGTGATTGCGGCCGCCTCCCATCCGGACCGCGTACTTTTCCAGCGCGCGCAGGCCGGGCGTGGTTTTGCGCGTGTCGAGCAGTTCCGTGCGAAGGCCGTCCAGCTCCAGTACGTAGGCGCGCGTGAGCGTGGCAATGCCGCTCAAATGCTGCAGAAAATTCAGCCCGACGCGCTCGCCGCCGAGAAGCGATGCGGCTTTTCCCTCGACGCGCGCAAGGGGAACGCCGGACGTGACTTCCTCACCGTCGTGGGCACGCGCTTCCCAACTTATTTCAGGTTCGAGCGAGCGAAAAATTTCCTCCGCCAGCAGGAGCCCGGCAGCAACCAGCTTTTGCTGCGCATAAAACGTTCCGGCGGCGCGCGTACCTTCGGGGATCGTCAAGCGCGTGGTCAGGTCGCCCTGGCCGGTGTCTTCAGCAAGTGCCGCCGTGGCGAGCGCGCGAAGTTCCTCGCGCGCAGGTTCGAACGGCGCGGCGGCGCTAGAGGGTGAACCGGCAGCCTGCGTCATTGCGCGCCTCCGCCGGTGGCCGAGCCGCCGAGCCTGGTCAGCATTTCGGAGATTTTGCCGAGCTGCGCCTTGAGTTCGTCGCGCTGCCGCTCGACTCCGGCCACCACTTCGGCGGGCGCGCGGCTGGTGAAATTCTGATTGGCAAGCCGTTGCTCTGCCTGTGCAAGCGCTTTTTCAATCTTCCCCATTTCTTTTTCGAGGCGAGCACGTTCAGCGCCCTCATCTACTTGGGCACTTCCGAGGACGGCGCACCCGTACCGAACTTGGTCGGGGACGGGCCGGCCCGCCTCGTCGATAATTAGAGGAGGAATGCTGAGCGCGTCCGCTGCCTCCTCGGTCAGTGGAACATGTCTCTGTTTCGAGCCCACTTGTGGGAGCAACCCCGTTCGTTCGAAATATTCGATGGTTCGAACCCCCGCGAGGCGGAGGATTGTCGCCTCGTGCGCTCGGAAGAAGCTAAGCAGCCCCTGCTCAAAGCTAGAGAGCAAGGCGGTGGGTTTCTCGCGTTGGAGTCCCCAATCGGCCTTTTCGTCCCTGAGGCCGACGATGAGACCGCGGACCACGGAGAAGCGCACTTCGGCGGCCCGGTCTACAGCCGCGTCGCTCACCAGCGCGAACGGCGCGAGCGAAATTGAAACATCGCCTTCGCGGCGCGGCAGCCGCTGCCAAAGTTCTTCCGTGATGAAGGGCATGAAAGGATGGAGCAGATGCAGCGACGCCTGGAAAGCGCGAGTGAGATTGATCCACGCCGGGCTTGCGCCGCCCTCCGATTGCGCGCGGGTGATTTCCGGCTTCAGCCATTCAACGTACCAGTCGCAGAATTCGTGCCAGAAAAAGTGATAAATCGTAAAGGCCGCTTCGTGGAATCGGTAATTCGCAAGCGCATCCTCGATTTCGCGTGTTACGGCGGCGAGGCGGGAGAAAATCCAGCGGTCGGCGATGGCCAGCGTTTCCGGAGTGTCCAGCGGCGCAAAGGTTCTTTCCCTGGTTTCAAGGGCGCCGGCAAGTTCCTGGCGCGCGGTTCCGGGCAGCTTTTCGAGATTCATCAGGATAAAGCGGCCGGCGTTCCAGATTTTGTTGGCGAAGGCGCGGTAGGATTCAATTTTGTCGTAGCTGAACGCAATGTCGGTTCCCGGCGCGGCGCTGATGGCCAGCGCAAAACGCACGGCGTCGGTGCCGTACTGCTCGGTGACTTCCAGCGGATCAATCACGTTGCCTTTGGTTTTCGACATCTTCTGGCGTTCCGCGTCGCGAACCAGGGCGTGGATAAAGAGGTCGCGGAACGGAATGTCCTTCATAAACTTCAGGCCCAGCATGATCATCCGCGCGCCCCAGAAAAACAGGATCTCGAATCCCATGATCATGAGGTCATTGGGATAAAAGCGGCGCAGGTCTGCGGTGTCTTGGGGCCAGCCGAGGGTCGCAAACGGCCAAAGGCCGGAACTGAACCAGGTGTCCAGTACATCGTCATCCGGTTTGAGATCGGCGGAACTGCACCTGGAGCAAACCGCGGGAGCGTCGCGCGCCACCATGACCTCGCCGCAGGCTTTGCAGGTCCAGGCCGGAATGCGATGTCCCCACCAGAGCTGGCGTGAAATGCACCAGTCGTGGATGTTGTTCATCCAGTCGAGATAAATTTTTCGGTAATTCTCCGGCGCAATCCGAATCTGGTCCTGCTCGACAACGCGCAAGGCCGGACCGGCGAGCGGCTTCATCTTCATGAACCACTGTTCGGAAAGCAGCGGCTCGACAACGGTTTTGCAGCGGCTGCAGACGCCGACGGAGAGCGCGTAGTCCTGCTCTTTTTCGAGCAAATCCCGCTTGCGCAGATCTTCCAGCACGCGCCGCCGAGCCTCATAGCGGTCGAGCCCTTTGTACGCGCCCGCTTCTTCCGTCATGCGCGCCTGCTGGTCAATCACGGTCAGGCGGGGCAGATTGTGCCGCCGGGCGATTTCATAATCGTTGGGATCGTGCGCGGGCGTCACTTTCACGGCGCCCGTGCCGAACGCGGGATCCACAAACTCATCCGCCACGACGGGAATGACGCGATTCAGCAGCGGAAGAACCACATTGCGTCCCGCCGCATCCCGATAGCGCTCGTCCGAAGGATTCACGGCCACGGCCGTATCGCCCAGCATCGTTTCCGGCCGCGTCGTGGCGACGGTCAGAAATCCTCCGCCCTGCTCGTAGGGATAGCGGATAAACCACAACTTGCCGGCGCGGTCTTCGTGGTCCACTTCCAGGTCGCTGACCGCCGTCCCGCAGCGCGGGCACCAGGTGACGATGTAGGTGCCGCGGTAAATCAGACCTTCTTCATAGAGGCGGACAAACACTTCCGTGATGGCGCGCGAATAATCGGCGTCCATGGTGAAGCGCTCGCGCGTCCAGTCGCAGGATGCGCCCAGGCGCTCCATCTGTTTGCGAATTGTTCCGCCGCTGTGTTCCTTCCACTGCCAGCAGCGCTCGAGGAATTTCTCGCGCCCCATGGCGAGCCGCAGCTTCTGCCCTTCGCGCTGCCAGGCGGCGCGCGAATCGGGAGAATCTTGGAGATCGGGCAGCGCCTCGCGTCCCAGTTCGCGCTCCACGATCATTTGCGTGGCGATGGAGGCGTGGTCGGTGCCGGGCAGCCACAGCACGTCTTCTCCGCGCATCCGATGCCAGCGCATCAGAGCGTCAATTTCCGTGTGCTCCAGCATGTGGCCGATGTGCAGCACTCCGGTGACGTTGGGCGGCGGAATCACCAGGCAGAAACGCCCGCGGCCCGCATCGTCGGTGGGACGGTAAAGCTTGCGCTCCACCCAAAAGCGTGACCAGCGCAGCTCAATGGCCTGAGGGGAATAAACCTTGGGGATTTCGTTCTCCACGCAAACTCTCTCTATAGGGATTCCGATTGTCGCCGCGGCGCACCCGTGGCCGGGAGGACGATGCTGCATGGGCGCGTAAGCCTGCCCGTCTCTCCGGCGCTGCGCTCGCCGCGTTTGTGAATCAACTAACTATATCGTTTCATTCAGAGGCAGGTCAACGGAGAGCGGCCGGGGCGAAGGCTTGCACGAGCGCAATCATCGGCCGGCGAGAATTTCATCCGTCAGGCGGTTGGCAATTTCCTCGATGGCCGTGCTGGACAGAGCAGGCGGCGACATTTTGACGACGGTCTGGTGCACGATGCCATACACCTGCTCACGAGTGAGACCGCCGGCGGCGGGCGGCGCAGCCGCTTCGTTCACAACTTCCGCTGAGGTTGCAGGCCCTGATTCGGGCTCGGGTTGGACCGTGGATTCGAATACCGCTTCGGAGGGTTGTGTTTCTTCAGTCACCACCTCGAGTTCAGGTGGAGGAGCTTCCACGGCAGGAATCGCCGGCTCCTCGGAGACGCTTTCCCCCCCTTGCACGTTTTCTGAACTGGTGATTTCAGGCGGCGCTGGGGCTTCGGCGACGGCTGCTTCAATCGCGGGCTGGCCGGGCTCTGATTCGTCGGACAAAATCGGTTCCGCGATTTCTTCCGGAGCCTCAAAAATCGGCGTTTCCTCGTGCGGATGGGAATGAGGATGAGGGTGAGCGTGCTCCTCCTGGAATGGCGCGACGGGGTCTTCCACCAGCTCCGGGGAGGCGGACTCGACGGCCGCCTCGTGCCCATGCGGTTCCGCTTCCACCACGGGAACTTCTTCTTCAAAGAAAGCGACACCTTCCGGGATTGATGAAAACTCAGGTTCCGCCGCCGGCTGGACGGCTTCTTCCGGCTCTGCCGGCTCCGGCGCAACCGGTGGAGGTGGTGGAGGGGCAGCGGGGCGCGGCGCCGGGGCGGCTTGCAATCGCTCCTCGAACTTCTTGACCCAGTCCACGAGTTCTTCCTGGGCGAATGGCTTCTTGACGCTTCCGTCGGCGCCAACTTGTGCGCCGCGCGCGGGATCATAGGGCTCAAGATCGCTGAAGATCAGCAGGACGGGAACATCCCGGGTTTCAGGCGATTGCTTGATGATCTGGCAGACCTCGTAGCCGTCCCGGCCGGGCATTGAAACGTCCGCCAGCACCATGAGCGGCTTGACGGTGGGGAGCTTCTTGATGGCGGCGACACCGTTTGCGACGGTCACCACTTCGTGCCCTTCACCAGTCAGGATACCGCTTGCTTGGCGCTGGATGGTCGGGCTGTCGTCGGCAACCAGAATTGTCCCGGGCAAGATTGAATCCTTTCGGTGACCAAGGAGACCGGCCGTTGGTCACCAATACCATTTTGGTTAACGGAAGTCAACAGGGAAGAGTGACCACGAGCGCAATTCGCGGGGCGTTTCGCAGTTTTGACGTGCTTGCCGGATCCGGCCGCAACCGGGTTCCGGCGGATTTGGAACGGGATCTTTCTGAAATTCGCTCTCCTTCCCGCAGTTGCCGGGTAAAAGCGAATTTTCCTTCGGCTACTCAATATGGAAGCGGTAGCCCGCCTGCTTGATGGCTTTTCGGTAGTCGTCGGAGTCCATGACAACCAGCTTGCACATTTCGTAGAGCCGGGAGGAAAGCGTCGGGCCCAGCAGCCGAAGCGACTGTTCCACGTCGGGAACGGTTTCGCCCGAAGGGGCTCGCAGGCCGGCGCGAGCGGTGCTTTCGCGATAAGGCAAGGCGGTGGTAATCAGCGTGACCTTTTTCTGGTTGTAGCGGGATTTGATAACGTAGGAAAGAGTTTCCTTGACCCATTCGGTCAGCTCGGACGCCGCCAGATCGTCCAAAAGCAGGACCTCCGTGTCCACGACCGGCCCCAGAACGCGAAGTTCCGAGGTCTGCGAAACCGGGTTGTAGCTGTCGCGAATGTCTTTCAGAAGTTTCGGGAAATCGTAATAAAGGCACTCGATTCCTTTGCGAACCATCAGTTCACGCAGGACGGCTACTGCCAAATGTGTTTTGCCCACGCCCGTGGGGCCGACAAAAAGCAGGCCGAAATCAGTCGGGTATTCCTCCACCAGTTTTTCGGAATAGAGCTTTGCCGCCACAAGGCTCGGGTTCTGCTTGCCCGATGTGGGGTCCTTGCGGATGTCGAAATTCTCAAAGGAGCAATGTTCGTAACGGCGGGGAAGCTGAGCCTGCTTGAGGAGGATATCCGTCCTGACCGCGCCTACGCACTCGCAACGGGCCACGCGCCGCACACCGTCCGTTTCCACCGGTTTCCACCCCGTGCCCTGGCACTGGGGACAATCTTTATCTGCCATGAAAGCCTGGAATCGGATTCTAAATCAGAGGTTGAAGGATTGGCAAAGAGAATCGGAGTGAACCCGCCGGGTTTCCGTCCACTGAGGAACGCGGCTACTCCTCGTGCCGGTTGCGCGCCGATTTCATGCGAACGAGGAACGGCGAGCCGATGTGAACCAGGCCTTCAGAGGGCGACGAAGTGGTTTGCGGAGATTTCCGCACCAGGTCGCTTTCGACGAACCGGACAAAGGCTTCCATTTGCCGGCCCATTTCCGCCATCTGACTCTTCATCCGCATGATGATCTGAACGCCCGCCAGATTCACGCCCAGGTCGCGCGTCAGCTTCAGGATAGTCTCGAGCGTGTCAAGGTCTTCCTGGGTGTAAAGCCGGGTGTTGCCGACGCTGCGCGAAGGGGTCAGCAACCCTTCGCGTTCATAGAGGCGCAGCGTTTGCGGGTGAATGTCATACATTTCCGCCACGGCGCTGATCATGTAGCCCGCCTTGCTCCGGGTTTTTCGTCCTCGCTTAGCCATCTTCAAAACCAGAAATCAAAAGTCAGAAATCAGAATTGTGATCTACCCAAATGCTGTTGCGAATTCACCAATTTCTGATTTCGACTTTCATCTCTTCGCTCCCTGCTTCAACAATTCGGCCCGCGGATCTTCAGGATTCAGGCGCGCGAGCTCGCGCAAAATCTGCCGGCTGCGCTCGTCGGCGATCTTGGGCACCGTCACCTGGACTTCGACAAACTGATCGCCGCGCGCATTCGCCCGAAGCGAAGGCGCGCCTTTGCCGCGCAGCCGCAGCTTCTGTCCGCTCTGCGTGCCGGGAGGTATCCGGATCGTCGTTGGGCCGTCAATCGTCGGCACTTCCGCCCTGGCTCCCATCGCCGCTTCCGTGATGGTGACGGGCACTTTGACGTAAATGTTGTCGCCTTTACGCTCGAATACGGAGTGAGGCTCGACTTCAGTCAGGATATAAAGGTCTCCGGTGGGACCGCCGTGCGCGCCGGCATTGCCCTTGCCCGGTACGCGGACGCGCGAACCCGTGTCCACACCCGGCGGGATTCGGACATCAAAAGATTCGGGCTTGCGAACCTCGCCCGAACCATGGCAGGTCGGGCAGCGCTTCCGTTCCCGTCCGCTGCCCCCGCAGCGAGGGCAGGTGATACTGAAGCGCATCGTGCCGACCTGCTGGTTTGCTTTGCCCGAACCTCCGCAGACCGAACAGGTCACTGACGACCCTGATGCCGTTCCCTTGCCGTGGCAAGTGCGGCAGGTCTCGGCCCTTTCGACCGTGATCCTCACCTGAGTCCCGCGGATCGCATCCCAGAAGCCCAGGCGCATGTGATATTCAATATCACGGCCGCGGGCCGGAACTTCTTCCTCGGTTTCATTCCCACCGCGCCCGGTAAAAATCTGGGAGAAAATGTCGCGAAAAGATGATCCGATCCCTCCGCCTTTTTCTGCGTGGGGAGTGAAGTTGGAAAAATCGAAGCCTGAAAAATCCACCTGCGGCCCGGCCTGCCCCGCCGACGGTCCGCCCGCGCCAGGCGCATAACCGGGAGGAATGTTTTCCGCGTAGAAGCCGTACTGGTCGTAAACCTTGCGTTTCTTTTCGTCGCCCAGAACGTCGTAGGCTTCCTGAACTTCCTTGAACTTTTCTTCCGCCTGTTTGTTGTTGGGATTGAAATCGGGATGGTATTTGCGCGCCAGGCGCCGATAAGCCTTGCGAATGTGATCCTGCTTGGCGCTGCGCTCAACGCCCAGCGTGGCGTAATAGTCTTTTTGCACACCCACAGGCATCGCGTCCTACCTCCACAAAACACCGGCCGGACAGCCGGTCAGTTCTTGGCGGCCTTCAGAATGGGGGCAAGATGGTTGGGGCAGCGCGAGGCAATCCATTCCTCGAGATGCTGCCTCACTTCACGCGCCACCGGCCAGAGCTGTTCAGGAATTTCCAATTGAAGCTCCATGAACTGCTGGTTGTGGCAACGAGGACATTCGATCCCCACCTGTGCTCGATGATCCATGGAAAACCTCCCTTGTTCCCTCGTTGGAGCCTCCGTTCTCACTCGGGCTTCTTGTCTTCGCCCTCCACAACTTCGGCGTCAATCACATCGCCGTCGCCTTTTGACTTCTCGCCGGAGTCGCCGCCCGCCGCGCCTGCTCCGGCGCCATCTGCACTTTCTCCGCCCGATTGAGCGGAGGCTGCGCTCGCCTGCTTGTACATCGCTTCCGCCAGTTTGTGGGAAGCCTGCGTCAGACGCTCCACCGTGGTATTGATTAGATTCATATCGCTTCCTTGAAGCGCCTTTTTCGCCTCATCGAGCGCCGCTTCGATGTTCTTGGCGTCCGTTTCGGAGATCTTCTCACGGTTGTCCTTGAGCGTCTTTTCCACCGAATAGACCAGCGAGTCCGCCCGGTTCTTGACCTCGATTTCCTCCTTGGAGCGGCGGTCTTCCTCGGCGTGGGATTCCGCTTCCTTCGTCATGCGCTCCACGTCGTCCTTGCTGAGCCCGCTCGAAGAAGTGATGGTGATTTTCTGCTCGCGTCCCGTGCCCAGATCCTTGGCCGAGACGTTCAGAATGCCGTTGGCGTCAATATCGAACGTGACTTCAATCTGCGGCACGCCTCGCGGAGCGGGCGGAATGCCGATCAGGTGGAACTTGCCCAGCGTCCGGTTGTCCTTGGCCATCGGCCGCTCGCCCTGAAGAACATGAATTTCAACCGAAGGCTGGCTGTCCGCCGCGGTCGAAAACGTTTCCGTCTTGCGGGTCGGAATGGTCGTGTTGCGCTGGATAAGGGCTGTCATCACGCCGCCCAGAGTTTCAACGCCAAGCGTCAGCGGCGTGACGTCGAGAAGCAGCAGGTCTTTGACCTCACCGCCCAGAACGCCCGCCTGCACGGCTGCGCCCACGGCCACAACTTCATCCGGATTCACGCCTTTGTGAGGTTCCTTTCCGCCAAACAGGTTCTTGACGATGGCCTGAATTCTGGGAATGCGCGTCGAGCCGCCCACCAGCACCACCTCATTGATTTTCTCAGGTCCGACGCCCGCGTCGTTCAGGGCCTGCTTGACCGGCCCCACCGAGCGCTGGAAGATGTCCGCGCACATCTGCTCGAACCGCGCGCGGGTCAGCTTCAGGCTCAGGTGCTTTGGACCGGAGGCGTCCGCAGTGATGAAAGGCAGGTTGACGTCCGTTTCCATCACGGTCGATAGCTCGCACTTCGCCTTTTCCGCGGCTTCCTTTAGGCGCTGCAGGGCCATGCGGTCTTTGGAAAGATCAATGCCCTGATCCTTGCGGAATTCATCCACAATCCAATCCATCACGCGCTTGTCGATGTCATCGCCGCCCAGGTGAGTGTCGCCGTTCGTGGATTTCACTTCCACCACGCCTTCGCCGACTTCCAGAATCGAAATGTCGAACGTGCCGCCGCCAAAGTCATAAACAGCGATCGTTTCGTCTTTCTTCTTGTCGAGCCCGTAGGCGAGAGCCGCGGCGGTCGGCTCATTCACGATGCGCAGCACTTCCAGGCCGGCAATCCTTCCGGCATCCTTCGTCGCCTGGCGCTGGCTGTCGTTGAAGTAGGCTGGAACCGTGATGACGGCCTGCGTTACCTTCTGCCCAAGAAATTGCTCGGCGGCATCTTTCATCTTTTGAAGAATCATGGCGGAGATTTCCGGCGGCGAATATTCCTTCCCCATCGCCACCACGCGAACGTCGCCGCCCGGCCCCTGGCTCACCTTGAAGGGCACGGTTTTCATCTCACTTTGAACTTCATCGTAGCGGCGCCCCATGAATCGCTTGATGGAATAGACGGTGTTTTCAGGGTTGGTAATCGCCTGGCGCTTAGCCACCTGACCAACCAGCCGCTCGCCGCCCTTCGTAAAGGCCACGACCGAAGGCGTCGTCCGCGCACCTTCCGGGTTCGCGATCACGACGGGGTCGCTACCTTCCATCACGGCTACCACGGAGTTTGTGGTGCCAAGGTCAATCCCAATGATTTTGCCCATTTTAGCTTTCCTCCTGGAAAACGTGCATCAAGAACGTTTTATTCAATGCCCCACACCATTAGATTCAATGTGTTAGATGCCAACAAAGCTCTTTTAGTTCGACGATATAATAAAAGTTTAGTGTGATTGTGTCAAGATAATTCGATAAGTCTTTTATTTTCATCATATGTTATTTACAATATTATCGTAAAGCCAATAACACACACCAGTAGCGATCCGGCCCAAGAACATCCCCCAGAACAATAAGCCAGAGACGGCAAAATGGTGTATTCTTGGCGGTCCAAAGGAGGGCAAGGATGGCCACCAAGCGTCGCCGAACGGAATACACGCCGAAGCATGCCGCGGCGGGAACGCGCCTGGCGCTGCCGGCGATCGAGACCTGGCCGAACCAGTATCGCGGCTACGAAATCAAAATCTCCATTCCCGAGTACACCTCCATCTGCCCGCGCACCGGGCTTCCGGACTTCGGGACCGTCACCATTCGATATCTGCCCGCCCGGCGCTGCCTGGAACTGAAGTCGCTGAAGTACTACATCCTGGCCTACCGCAGCCTGGGCATCTTTTACGAGAACGCCATCAACCGCATTCTGGATGACGTGGTCCGCGCCTGCCGCCCCAAGTGGGCCG
>JBJKPU010000128.1:0-32067 GCA_046706005.1 Terriglobia bacterium
TTTTTTTTTTGGCGAGACCCTACCCCGGCCGGGGTGTCGACGGGGCGCCGGGGGGGGCGCGGGCCCGGCGGCCCCCCCCCAACCCCAGTTCCCGGAACGAGGGCGGCAGAATGAAGATGCTGACCGCTTCCGGAACGCGCCGCTTCAGCTGGCGGTGACCTTGAACGTCGATATCAAGAACGATGTCGCGGCCCGAGGCCTGCGCTTCCCGAAGCTGTTTTCGCCCCGTGCCGTAATAATGGCCGAAAACATTGGCCCATTCGACGAACTCGCCACGGCGGGCCATTTGACGAAATTCATTCCGGCTCACAAAGAAATAATCGCGGCCATTCTTCTCACCCTTGCGCCGCGGCCGCGTCGTGTGGGAAACCGAAAAGGTCAGGCCCGCGACCGTTTCCATCAGCCTGCGGACCAGGGTAGTCTTCCCCGTCCCAGAGGGCGCTGAAAGCACAATGACGCTCCCTCGCCGCTTCGTTTTCTCTTTCCGCCGCGGTGCTCTCACTCGATGTTTTGCACCTGCTCGCGCAATTTTTCGATCTCACTTTTCATCTCGATCCCCAGCCGCGCCATCTCCGGCCCCACCCGAGGGACATCGGAGGTTTTCGAGAGCAGTGTGTTCGCTTCCCGATTCATCTCTTGCAGGATGAAATCGAGTTTCTTGCCGGTTTCCGAAGCCGCTTCAAGCAAGGAGTCCATTTGCTCAAGATGACTCTTGAAGCGGGTCAGCTCCTCGGAAACATCCGAGCGGGAAGCGAGGTAGGCCACTTCCTGCGCCAGGCGCGCGCGGTCAATCTCCGCGCCGCCGAGCAATTCTGCGAGGCGGCGATCGAGCCGCTCCCGGATGCACTCGGATACGGTCTGGGTCAGCTTCTCAACTTCGCCGCTCAATTCCCTCAACCGAGCCAGCCGCTGACGCAGGTCGGCGGCGAGCGCCAGTCCCTCACGCTCGCGCATCTCGTCCAGCCCTCGCAGGGCTTCGGAAAGGCACTTGGCGAGCGCCGGGTCGAGGCTGGCAACTTCCTCGGCCAAGAGCTTGCCGTTCTCGCTGGTCAGAACGCCCGGAAGCCGGAGCAAGGAGGAAAGGTCGGGGCTGCCGCGCAATCCCAATTCCTTATTCAGCCCCTTCCAGACGGTCAGGCAGGCGTCAAGCAGCGGCCGATTCAACTGGACGCCCGCCGCACCAGGATGCTCAAGTGAAACTGTTACTTCGACGTGCCCTCGCCGCACGCGCTCCTTGATTTTGCGCCGGACCAAATGCTCAAAAGCTTCGAGCGCCGTTGGGATGCGCACCTGTACGTCGAGAAAGCGGTGGTTGATCGATTTGACTGCAATCGCGAAAGTGAGATCGCCCACCTGCCCCTGCGCCTTGCTATAACCCGTCATGCTTCGAATCATATCGAAACCGGAAATCAGATCGCCGAAGCCGGCCCACACCAAAATAAATTCAGTTTGGAGCGGTGGCTCCCTCTCGCCGTGCTTTCCATGCCGCTCGCAGAATTTCTGACGGAGCTCCTATATTTCCGCGTCCACGAATTGCAGCTCGTGGAGTCGCTGATAGACCCCGCCGCGGCTGACCAGATCCTCGTGGGTTCCCACTTCCGAAATAGTTCCCTGATTGAGAACCACGATCCGGTCTGCGCGGCGCACCGTGGAAAGCCGGTGCGCAATCACCAGAACAGTGCGGCCGACCATCAGATTCTGCAGCGCCTTCTGAACCAGCAATTCGGACTCAGTGTCGAGCTCGGAAGTGGCTTCGTCGAGAATCAGAATGGGCGCATTCTTGAGAAGGGCTCGCGCAATCGCCAGGCGCTGGCGCTGGCCGCCGGACAGGCGAACGCCGCGCTCGCCAATCACCGTTTGGTAACCCTCGGCGAGCGTCAGGATAAAATCATGCGCCAGGGCGGCGCGAGCCGCGTCGAAAACATCTTCCTGCCGGCGCGGATGACTGCCGTAACAAATATTGTTGAAGACCGTGTCGTTAAACAGGAATGTTCCCTGCGTGACCAGCCCGATCTGGGCGCGCAACGAATCCAGCCTGAGGTCGCGAAGATCGTGCCCGTCAATGCTGATAGCGCCATGGGTGGGATCGTAAAAGCGGGGGATCAAACTGGCCAGAGTCGTTTTGCCTGCCCCGCTCGGACCGACCAGTGCCACGACTTCGCCCTTCCGGATCGTCAACCCGATTTCGCGCAGCAGCGGCAGGCCTGCTTCATAATCGAAATCCACACGGTCAAACGCAATTTCACCGGCGAAAGGAGGAACAACGATGGCCGCTGGCTTTTCCGTCATCTCCTGGCGCGCATCCAAAAAACTGAAGACCTGCTCGGAAGCCCCGGAAGCCTGCTGAAAGATGTTGTGAACGCCGGCCAGTCGCTTAATGGGCTGGTACACGCTGATCAGGCCGACAAGGAAAGCGGCAAAAGTTCCCGCGGTTTTGCCGTGGTGAAGAATCTCGTTTCGCATGTAAAACAGCAGTCCGGCAATCGTGATCGCACCCAGCAACTCCATCAGCGGCGAGGTGATCGCCTGCGCGCGAACCCATCGAAGATTCGTCTTCAGCAGACGCAGCGTCGCTTCGCGAAAGCGGGCGACTTCCAAATGTTCGGTGACGAAAGCCTTGACGATGCCAATGCCGGTAAACGTCTCCTGAAGCAGGTGATTGAGATCGGCCATCTTGTCCTGGCTGGCGCGGCTGGCGCGGCGAATCACTTTGCCGATGTTGGCCGATGGAAACACCACAAACGGCACCAGAAGCAAGGAAACCAGCGACAGCCTCCAATCGATATAAAAAATCACCGCCAGCAGCGAAATCAGGGTGAATGTCTGACGGAGCAAATCGGCCGCTATTTCGGAAACAGCGAATTGAATCTTGTCCGTATCGTTGCTCACCGCAGACATCAAACGGCCGGTCGGATTCCTTTTGAAGAAGGCGATCGATTGCTGCACCAGACGGGAATAGAGAAGATTCCGCATGTCGCGCACGGCGGATAGACCGACGAAATTGATCCAGAAGGCCCCAAAGTACTCCGAAACCGCTTTCAGCAGGATCACCCCGAGAATGGAGATCGCTACGACGGTCCAGACATTGTGAATAAAGCTCGGAATAAACTCCTGGAGGTAAACAGGATGGTGGTTCCAAGGCAACTTGAACAGAATCACGCGCGCGTCGCTGCTGGTCGGCGCAAGAACTCTGTCGAAAACCGGCTTGACGAGCAGAACGATGATCCCCTGGCATGCCCCGGCCGTGGCCATCAGGATGACGGCCAGAAAAAGTCGCAGACTGTAGGGCCGGGCGAAGGCGAGGACACGTCTTATTTGAGCCATTTGCTATCCGGGAGAAGCATTCGAGATCCTGGACGTTGGTTTTCCCCGTCGCCCATCGTAACCCTCAGAAAACGTTGGGGTCAAGCGAAGGCATGTCCACCAGCCCCGGCGACGAGCCTTTGGGCACAGGCTAAGACAATGAAAAAACACCGCTTGCGAGCCACCTTGCCCGCCGGTTGAAGCTGTTTACTAATCAGTGAATCAGGCGGATACTTCTGCCGCTTCCAGGGCCAATCCGGCCGCTCCATAAAGAGGCGAATGATCTCCAAGTTCAGCGACGCACACCTTGCTGGATGGGCGCAACGTAGGCGAACTCAATTGCTCCAGATTCTCTTTGATGGGGTCGAGGAGCCCCGCGCCCGCCTTGGCCACACCTCCGCCCAGAACGATCACGCCGGGATCAATCAAGCGGACAACCATCATGATGCCGCGCGCGAGCCAGCGCGCCGCCTCGCCAACAATGTAAGCCGCTCCGGACTCCCCTTCAGCCGCAGCGCGAAAAACCATATCCGTCGTTATTTTTAGCGGGTCGCCGCCACAGAGGGCCAAAACCCGAGGGACAACATCGGGCTTACGCTGCGCGAAGCCCTGGGCGCGCGCTGCGATGGCCGTGCCGGAGCAAAATGTTTCCAGGCACCCGCGGCCGCCGCAGGAGCAGACCGTTCCGGAATCGGATACCGGGATGTGACCCAGTTCTCCCGCCAAGTTGTCCTTGCCACGGTACAGCTTGCCGGAAATCACAATGCCGCCGCCTATCCCAGTGCTGATCGTGATGTAAACCAGAGAGTCCGTCCCGCGCCCCGCGCCAAAACGATATTCACCCCAGGCGCCGGCGTTTGCGTCGTTATCGGTGCGGCATTCGAGTCCCAGTTCCTGCTTGATCCAATCCGACAGGGCAAATTGATCCCACCCGGGAGAATGATGCGCGGTCAGTACCGTCTGGCGCGCGAAATCAACCGGCCCTCCAAAGCTGACTCCGCAGGCGCGCACGGGAAAATCCGACTGCTTGATGAGCGCCAGGCCGCGCTCGCGAATTTGATCGAGCATCCATTGGCGTCCCCCGGAAAAAAGCGTGGCCCCGTCGGAAGCCGTCAAGAGCCGCCCCTCGTGATCGAACAGGCCAATCCTGAAGTTCGTTCCTCCGATATCGACGGCAAGCACATTGAACATCATCTACCCCTTCATGGCTCCGGGCCGCGGCGCAATCCCCTCATCGGGGAAGCTGCAACACTACGGCACCTTCAGGCTTCGCCTCCCAGCTCACGATGAATCACTTTGGTCCGATAGCCTTCCGCCTTCAGGAGTGCGCCGATCTTTTCCGCAAAGGCGACGGAACGGTGCCGCCCTCCGGTGCACCCGAAGGCGATCGTCAAATAGCTCTTGCCTTCCCGGATGAACCGGGGCAGAAGGTAAAACAACATCCCCTGCAAGTGCTTGAGGAATTCCGCGGTCTCGGGAAAGGAATCCATGAAATCCTGCACCGCCCGGTCTTTGCCGGTCTTCATTTTCAGCCGCGGAACGTAGTTGGGGTTGGGCAGAAAGCGGACGTCGAACATCAGGTCGGCATCGTGGGGAACACCGTTTCGATAAGCGAAGGAAAGCGAGCAGACCAGCATGGTCTGACGCGCCCGCTTGGCCCCAAACTGCTCCTGAACGAACTCACGCAACTCATGAACGTTCATGTGGGTCGTATCAATCACGGCATCTGCGAGCCGCCGCATCGGCCGCATCACAGCCCTTTCCTTGCTCACCCCTTCACGGACGCGAAGGTCGCGGCCCAGGGGATGCGGCCGGCGCGTCTCCTCGAAGCGCCGAATCAGAGCGTCGTCTGATGCCTCAAGAAAGACCAATGCGATGTGCAACTCGGCGACTTTGTGCAAGTCATTGATCATCGCCGGCAGGCGTCCGAGTCCTTTGCCCTCGCGGACGTCGATCACCACCGCGGCCCGGTCAATTCTGCTGTTGGGAGCCGCGCAGAGTTCAGCGAAAGTCATCAGCAGATCAACCGGAAGGTTGTCCACGCAATAAAATCCGAGATCCTCAAAGGCCTTCAGGACGGATCCTTTCCCGGAGCCGCTGAGGCCGGTAATGATGACGAGTTCGTGGCGGGTTACTGGGCTTGTCTGACGTGTTTTCGGCATCGGGACCGCCAATCACAGGAAGTAAGGGGAACTTGAGACGACAGGGCCCGGTGTGCATCCCATCCGGGCTGCGGCCGGACGCGATAAAAAAATCAGGAAACAGGCTCAATCAGCCCAACCCTATCGTCAGGCCTGCGATAGACCACATTGACCCGCTCCGTCTCCATGTTCCGAAAAACCACAATGCCGTCGGGCGCGGAGCGAAGCGAGTCGACGGCCTCATTCACAGTGAGCAACTCCAGCGGCCGGCGCTCGAGCGTCAGGCCGCCATCGCGTTTGGCGCGCACTCCGGTGGAAGGCAGAATATTCCTGACCACAGCGGTTGTCGGTTTTGAGCGCTGCTTTTTAGTCACTCGTTTCTGGCGCCAGCGCACGACCTGGCGCTCGAGCTTATCCAGCGCGCCCTTGATCGAGGTGTGAGGATCGCGGCTCTCGCTCGCACCGATAAAAGTCTGAGTCTTGAGGGTCAACGTCACTTCGGCCGTCCGACGGTGCTTTTCCGCCGTCAGAATCACATGGAGCTGTGCGGGAGAACCCAGAAGGCGATCGAGCTTCCGCAAATGTTTTTGAGTGAAACGGCGCAAGTCGTCCGTGACATCCATCTGCCGTCCTGTAAAACCAATCTGCATGAGGACACCTCCCTGCCGGAGATTTCCCTTTTCTCTTTCAGCCGCGTCGACCGCTCAAGCCTTCACCCGCCGCTGATGGGTGCTCGGGATCTTCAGATCCTCGCGGTATTTCGCAACCGTGCGGCGCGTGACATCATAGCCCTGCTCGTGAAGTTTGTGGCCGATTTGTTCGTCGGTCAGGGGATGAGCCGGGTCTTCCTCCTCAATCAGCTTTTTGACCAGCCGCTTCAGATTGATGAGCGAAGTGGTTGCTCCGGACGGTCCCTGCACGGCTTCCGAGAAAAAGTAACGCAACTCAAAGACACCCTGAGGCGTGTGAGCATACTTGCCTGCCACGGCCCGGCTGACCGTGGACGGATGAACTCCCACTTCCTCAGCCACGTCTTTGATCATCATGGGCTGCAAGTAATCAATGCCCTTTTCCAGAAATTCCCTCTGACGCCGGATGACCGCCTCGCACACGCGGACGATCGTCTGCTTGCGCTGCTCGATATTTTTGATCAGCTGGAAGGCCGAGGCGCACCACTCCTTGAGTTGCGTCCGCACTTCGCGGGACGACTGTGAGTCGGTCAGCATCCGGCGGTAGTACCGGCTCAGCCGCAGCTGGGGCAATCCATCTTCATTCAACCGAACTTCAAAACCGTCGGCCGTTTTTGCAATCACTACGTCGGGTTCGATCAGCCGCGCTTCCACTTTGTTATACCGCTGGCCGGGGCGCGGATCGAGCTTGCGAATCAGATCCACGGCGCGCTCGACTGCGGGCACGGGCCGATCCAAAGCGCGGGCGATCTCGCGATACTGTTTGTTCTGAACTTGTTTCAAATGATTGGAAACAATTTGAGCGGCGAGATGATTATCGGGGGCCACAGTCCTGAGTTGGAGCAGCAAACATTCCTTCAAGTCGCGGGCTGCAACCCCTGGAGGATCAAGGCTTTGCACGACTTTCAGGGCCTCCTCAATGTCTCCGGGCTGGTGCTCGCCGGACTCCGCCATTTCCTCGAGTGAAGCCGTTAAGTATCCGTCTTCGTTGAGGTTACCAATAATGGAATCCGCAGCGTGCCGGACCGCTTCCGAACAGGGAGTGAGGCTCAACTGCCAGTCTAAATAATCAGCCAGAGACGAAGGCTGAGCCAGAAAATTCTCGAAGGAAGGCTTGTCGTAAACTTCGCCGGCGGGCGAGCGGAATCCGGGATCGAGGTAGTCGCGGAAGAACGAGCCGTAATCGATTTCCTCGAATGAGTCGCGGGAGTCCTCCTTCGGAGCGTCGCCGTTAGTAGGCTCGCGAGCCTCCAGCTTCTGCCCAACTTCATCCAGGGACGGCACGTCTTCCGGCACTTCTTCCAGCACCGGGTTCGCCACCATCTCCTCGTTAATCATGTCGCGCAGTTCAAGCTTGTTGAGCGCGAGCACCTTGACCATCTGCACGAGGCCCGGCGTCAGAATCTGCTTCTGGGCAAGGCGAACATCGAGTCCGATTTTGGGCGAAAAACGGTCCATCAGACGACCAGACGGAAATTCTCACCGAGGTAGATTCGCTTGACCTCGCGATCGTTCAGCAGTTCTTCCGGCGTTCCCGTCCGGAAGATCCTTCCCTCGTTGATGATATAAGCGCGGTCCGTAACCCGCAGGGTTTCACGGACGTTGTGATCGGTGACCAGCACGCCGATCCCCGTTTGCCGGAGCCGAACGATGATCTCCTGGATATCCAAAACGGTCAGCGGGTCGATTCCGGAAAACGGCTCGTCTAATAGTATAAACGAAGGCGAGATAACCAGTGAGCGGGCAATTTCGACGCGGCGCCGCTCGCCGCCGGAGAGAAGATAGCCCTGGGTCCTGCGAACCTGCTCCAGGCCAAGCTCCTCGAGGAGCTGCTCCAGGCGATGACGGCGCTGGGCCGCCGTCAGGGGACGCGATTCCAGGATGGCCAGAATGTTCTCTTCAACCGTAAGCTTGCGGAAAATCGAGGTTTCCTGCGGCAGATAGCTGATTCCCGCCCGTGCCCGGCGGTACATGGGCCAGTCGGTCAGGTCGCGGTCATCCAGCAGCACGCGTCCGGAATCCGGGCTGGTCAGTCCGACAATAATGTAAAAAGTAGTCGTTTTCCCGGCGCCGTTCGGACCCAGCAAGCCTACCACCTCGCTCTGAGCGATGCTCAGGCTTACATTGTCAACAACCTTGCGGCCTTTATAAGTTTTCGTCAGATCGACTGTGGAAAGAATCTGCATTGTCGCTCAAGGCGCGACGTGGTGAATTGAAGTATTGGTGGAATTAATCCCTCCGTCAACGATGAGGCTATCATTCAGGGTAAAGAAAGTCAATCTGCGCCCGGTTGTGGTGCCTCTGGCAGCGTCATAAAGAGTCGGGGGCCCTCCCGTCATCACGATTTTGCCCAGTTTGGCGTCGTAATCCGCGCGGTCACCGCTGGCCTGCCGCCCAGGTTGAGTGACTCTCACATGCTCCTCGGCCACGGCGCGCTCGACCTGTGAGCCCGATTTCGACTGCACAAAATAGACATCCAGCCGGCCCGCCCGGAGAACCGTATTCTGCGTCTGCAGAACCACATCGCCCTGGTACGAAGCCTTGTGCTGATCGAGAGAATAATCGAGTTTTTCCGCCCGGATGGTCAAAGGGTCGGAACCCGTTTTACCGCTCTGAACACCCAGTCCGGCGCCGCTCGCCTGCGGCGTCACCATGTACGACGAGGTCACAGGAGGGCCGGCCTGAATCCGCTTCGCCGCCCGGTCAATTTCGAGCGCGGGAGTTTCAATCACGTCGGTTCCGTGCCACGCCCGGACGTTTCCAGAGTAATGAGCGATCTGGCGCGGGCGATCGGCCGTTGCGCGGTCAGCCAGAATGTTGGACGGCAGGCCGGAGGCGGAATCGCTGCCGGTGTGCGTCACTCGAACCGCGCCTTCGGCTTCCGTGCTTCCCGATTCAATCCGGATTTTCACGTTGTCAGCGGACATCCGCGTGGCGGGATTCCAGGCTTCCGGATTGCCGGTCAGCGAAATGGAGCCGCTCGCCGCGGAATAATCCGCCTTTTCCGCCCGCGCCTGATCGTCCGACTGTTTGAACTTGAAGTCCCCCGTCTGCACAACCGACTGCAGAGCCTCTTTGGCAGGATTGAATTTCGCCAGCAGATCCTTCGCCGTGGTTACGGCCGGCGCGGTTCCCGGCCGCGAATCGGCTGAAGGCATAAAGTCGATCCGGGTTCCATCGCGTCCCTGCAGAGTTGCGAGCCGTCCCTGCGCGTCAAATCCGAACAGGAAGCGGCCAGCGGTCACCGTGCGGCGGCCTTCGCGGGGTCCTTGCGGAAAAAGAATCAGGCGCGCTTCACCGGCGGTCGCGGCACTTTCCAGCGCTGCCGTCCCGGGGCGCATCTTGAAATCGAGTTCGCCGGTTGTGAGCTCTTGCCGGGAGGCGGAGACGATTTTGGCCGGCGCCGGCTGCTGCTTGCTGGGCGACTGGTGAGCGGGAGAAGACGCCCGTAATTGCACGTTTCCCGACCCCCGGCCGCTCAGAAGCCTTCCCCCGCCGAATTCGAGGACAAGCCTGTTCGCTTCAAACGAACTGGTTCGCCCGCCCTGCACAGACTCGCCGCGCACGTTCCCTTCAGCCGCGAGCGTCTCGAGCCGTTCGGTCCCGGGATCAAGCTCGCCCTGAGCGCGGTCCGCCGAAAGGTTCATCCGGCCTTTGGGCGAGGTCTGGTTAAAGGTGGCCCGGCCCTCCAATGTGACCTGCGTCACTCGATGATTGTCATCGAAAGCCGCCTGCAGATGCTGCGCGGTGGCCGTGCGGTCTCCCTGGCGAATTTCCACCGGCCCCCAGAATTCAGCCTCATGAGTGTTCTTGTCAAAGCGGGCCTTGGAGGCGGAAAGATGAAGCGGCAGCCGGTCCTTCGAGCCTTTCTGCGGATTCAGAACCGCCGTCACGTTCTTGTCGAGTTCAAGCCAGCCGTCGCGAACCGCATAATTCATGCCGACGGCCGAGCCCGCCAGCGGACCCGCGCGGAATTCGACCGGGGCGGCCGTTTCAGCGGTGGAACTCTTGAAGTGGTAGGCCACGCCGGAAGTATCAATGATGAAAGGCTGCGAGGCGGCTTGCGAGGAAGAATGTTTCGAGGCGGAATTCGAACCGGAGCGCCCGCCTTTTTCCGGTTCGCCGACCGGAGCGTTCAGTTCAATTCGAACGTCCGCCGTGGCGGCGAAATCTCCGGAAGATCTCAGGTACGTCCCTTCACGCGTCCGCAGAATGTCCCTGCGGCGGCCGTCGCGGCCGAAGAATTCAACCTCCACGTTGCTCAGGACCGTGGCCCCATCCGCCTTGAAGGCCAGAGTGCGGTCGGCCCGAATGGTGAAAACCCGCCGGTCGCCATTCGAACGAGTGAAGGTAAACCCCGAAAGCTGCCGCTGAACTCCCTTGGGCAAAGCAGGCACGGGAATGAGCGGCGGGCGGGTGGTATTGCGGCGCACGTAGGTCACCACCACCACGCCCATCGTCAGAGCCAGCGCGCCAAGCACCATCCGAATTGCCCATTTCCTTCGACGGCTCATTTTCCCCGAATACCGCCGGCGGCTTTTTCACCGCGTACCTTTTCTTCGCGACTCCGGCCGGCAAGAATATCCTTCAAAATCAATTGCAACGACGTCATTCCCTGATAGGTGTTCTCATCCAGGGTGAACGCCAGACGGACCGCCTGCCCGGCGTGAAATTCGCGGGCGCGATCCGCCTTTCGCCAGGCCAGGGCGTCAAAGGCGTTCGAGCCGTCGGCCACTCTTAACTTTAGATGCTTTTCTCCCACCACTCGCGGCGGCAGGACAATCCGAAGATTGTCGGAGGCGAACACCGGAGTCGGATTGCCGTGCCCGAAGGGCGCCAGGCGCCGAAGCTGGCGATAGAAATCAGAATCAAGATTCGAGAGATCCATCTCCGCGTCCACTCGCAGAACGGGATCGAGATCCTCGGGTTTGAGGGCCGCCCGCGCCGCTTGCTCGAATTGCGCCTGAAGCTGCGAGATGCGCGCGGCGGGAAGCGCAAAGCCCGCCGCCTGCGCGTGGCCGCCGAAGCGCTCAAAAAGCTCCTTCGATTCCGTCAACGCGTTCAACAAATGGAAATTTGCAATGGACCGCCCCGAACCAAAGCCGGTGCCGTCCTCGATTCCGATTATGAGAGTCGGGCGATAGTGCCGTTCCACAATGCGCTGCGCCACGATCCCGATCACTCCACGATGCCAGCCCTGGCCCGCAACAACCAGCGAATAGCGGCCGGCAAGTTGAGAATCGCCGCGGATGAGTTCTTCGATGGAAGCAAGGATCTTTTCTTCCACTTGTTGCCGCTCGCGATTCAGGCGGTCAAGCCGCTCGGCGATGGGGCGCGCTTCGGCGGCGTCTTTCGACCGGAAAAGCTTGATGACGTCCCGCGCGTCCATCATGCGACCGGCGGCGTTCAGCCGGGGTCCGATTCGGAATCCCACGTCACCGGCGGAAATAGGACGGCCCTCGAGACCGGCAAATTCCAGCAGAGCCGCGAGGCCGGGTTGCGACGGCTCGCGCAAGCCTTCCAGGCCGAACCGCGCGATGACGCGATTTTCTCCCACCAGCGGAACAATGTCGGCGATGGTTCCGATGGCCACCAGCTTCAGGTAAGAGCGGATGACGCGCTCGGAAACGTCCGAACCCAGCAGCGCCTGCGCCAGCTTGAAAGCGACGCCCACGCCGGAAAGATTTTTGTCGGGATAAGCGCAATCGGCGCGCTTCGGATTCAAAATGGCGCACGCCACGGGCAAAGTGTCATCGGGCAGATGGTGGTCAGTGACGATGCAATCCACGCCCAACGATTGCGCGCGGTTGATGACTTCATGCTCGCGAATTCCCGTGTCCACGCTCAGGATGACGCGATAGCCGTCGCGCGCGGCGTCTTCCACCACCGGCACGCGCATGCCGTAACCGTCCGTGAGGCGATGCGGGATGTAGGCTTCAACCTGAGCGCCCAGCGATTCAAGCGCGGTCATCAGAACGACCACGGCCATCGTGCCGTCCACGTCGTAGTCGCCGTAAATCAGGATTTTTTCCCGCCGCGCGATTGCCGCCCGCAGGCGCTCGACGGCCTTGCGCATGTCCGCCATCAGGAAGGGATCGTGCAACTGCGAAAGGCTGGGATTCAGGAAAGATTCGGCGCGTTCGGCGTCGCTGATGCCGCGCTGAGCAAGCAGACGGGCAACGAGCGGCGGAACTTTAAGCTCGCGCGCCAGTAGAGCGGCGTTTTCAGGGCTGGTGGAAGCGATTTGCCAGCGCATGATTCCCAATCATCCTGACAGAGGAGGAAAAGCGATGCAACAGTTCGCAAGCGGGCGGCGGAGGGCCGGACGGAAAAAAGATGCGAGGCGGAAGGAACTCAGACGCGCACGAAAACTTCATTCGGCTCGCCCAGGTCGCGCGCCGAAGGCGTGATGATGGTTTTGGCGCTGACAAAGATCTTCTCGTTCTTTTTGATGGCGGCGCGCACATCCTCTTCGCTCACAAAATCCACGGGACGCGGGCGAGGATTCTGCGGTTCGGCCGCGGCAGGTGATTCCTTGCAGGACTCGCCTGCGGATTTTTCCGCCGGCGCTGCAGGCGCTTGTTTAGCCGACATGAATCGCGCCACGATGCGCTCGATTTCACTCCGGTCGGGATCACTGCGCGCCGTTGAGGCGGAGGAAGCGTGCATCGTGGCCTGCGGGATTGCCGCGGCGCTCGAAGCAACTTGGCTGCCTGTGGCGCGTTCCGTCACCGGGCGAAGCTCATAGGCAAGCCGCTTGATATTGAGCAGATGAAGCGGCGAAAGATTGTCGGAAGTGATGTTTCCGCCGGGCGTGCCGCAGCCGAGCGACATGGAAGGAAAAAGTCCGGTTGAATATCCGATGGAGCCGTGGGGCGCGGGCGTGTTGACGACCATGCGAAAGGCCGGCAGTTCCAGCGCCAGGGCGCGAATTACGTCATTGTCGGTGGCGTGAACGGACATGGTGTGGCCCATGCCTCCGAACTCGAGAAAGCGGCGGCAAACGTTCAGCCCTTCGTGGAAATCCTGGACCACAAAGAACGAAAGCACCGGCGAAAGTTTTTCGGCGGAAAGCGGATACTCGCGGCCGATGCCTTCAAGCGGGGCAATCAGCGCACGCTTGTTGGCGGGAAGCGAGATTCCGGCTTCCTTCGCGATTCGCTGCGCGGACTGGCCCACCATTTTGGAGTTCACGCGAAAGCTGGGAAGAATCAGCAGCCGGGCCACGGCGCGGGCTTCGTCAGGAGACATGAAGTAGCCGCCCTGGCGATCGAACTCGGCGCGCGCCTGATCCGCGATGGCGCGGTCCACCACGGCGTGCTGCTCCGAAGAACAGATCGTTCCGTTGTCAAAACATTTGCCGTGCAGAATGTCCGCCACGGCTTTGGAAACGTTGGCGGAGGAATGAATGTAAGCGGGAACGTTTCCCGGGCCGACGCCCAGCGCGGGCTTGCCCGAACTGTAAGCGGAACGCACGAGGCCCGCGCCGCCCGTCGCCAGAATGATGGCCGTCTGCCGGTGGCGCATCAGTTCCTGCGTGGCCTCGTTTGAAACCAGCGTGATGCAGCCGATGGAATCTTCCGGCGCGCCGGCCTTGACCGCGGCCTCGCGCATCACGCGGCAGGTTTCCGCGATGCACTTGACGGCGGCGGGATGCGGGCTCATGACCACGGCGTTCCGCGCCTTGAGCGAAATCAGCGCCTTGAAGATGGCAGTGGAAGTGGGATTGGTGCAGGGAATAATGGCGGCCACAACGCCCGCCGGAACGGCGATTTCAACGATGCTCTTTTCGCGATCCTCGCGGACGATGCCGACGGTTTTCAGATTTTTGATGGCGTTGTAAACATCGCGCGAACTGAAAAGGTTCTTTTCCGTTTTGTCGGGAACGTTGCCGTAGGAAGTTTCCTCGACGGCGAGGCGAGCCAGAGGCTCCGCCTGAGCGCGGGCGGCCTCGGCCATCGCCGCGACGACGGCATCAACCTGTTGCTGGGTGAATCGCTCCAGCGACTTCTGGGCTTCCCACGCCTTTTCGACCAAGCGGCGCGCCTGCTGGACGGACTCAAGATCCTTGTCGAGATTCATTGGGGAAAAAGGCTATGGCGCCCAAGGCTGATTGCGCACCGGGACGGCGCCGTCAGCGGGCTGGTTGCCGCGACCACGGCCCGCAGCCGGTTGCGGCGCGGAACGATCCACCGTGGAAACGGCTATTTCTTTCCCGAGAGCGAACCGCCGGGCAGGATCTTTTCCGCTTCCTCGTGGGGCCGCGGAATCACATGCACGCTGACCAGTTCGCCCACGCGGCGAGCCGCAGCCGCTCCGGCATCGGTGGCCGCCTTCACCGCGCCCACGTCGCCGCGGACCATCACGGTCACGTAGCCGGCGCCGATGTATTCCTTGCCCAGCAGCACCACGTTGGCGGCTTTGACCATGGCGTCGGCCGCTTCGATGGCGCCCACCAGTCCGCGCGTTTCAATCATTCCCAGGGCTTCGCGAGTCATACTCAATTCTCCTGTTTCGCTAAAGAGCGCCGTTGAAGCTAACACGATTGACGGGAAGGCGCAAGAGCGTGAAGTTCAGGCTGGAATGCCTTCGCCGGCGAGAGCGATGTCATTTCGCGTCGTGTTCTTGACGTGGTACATGGCCTCGTCGGCAAGCTGCAAAAGCTCCTTGCGGGTTCTGGCGTCCACGGGGAAGGCGGCCACGCCAAAGCTCGCCGTCACGCGGATGTTCAGGCCTTCGTCGGTGAAGAAAAGCTTTGAATTCAGCAGGTCCTTGAGACGCCGGACCACGGACACAGCGTGCATTTTCGGGGTCTGAGGCAGAAGCACCACGAACTCGTCGCCGCCGTAACGGAAAGCGTAATCAATCAGGCGCAAATGGCCTTTGATCAGATCCCCGATCATCCAGAGCAGCTTGGACCCGATCAGGTGGCCGTGATTATCATTGACCAGCTTGAAGTGATCGAGGTCGATGAAAATCACGGAAAACTCATAACCGTAACGCGTGGAGCGATAGACTTCAGCGTCGAGCACAAAATTCAGGTGGCGCGCGTTGTAAAGCGCCGTGCAATCGTCGGTGATGGTCAGCTCGCGGATGCGCTCGACGTAATGGGCGTTTTCAAGCGCGATGGCGGCGTAATCGGCCAGGTTCTTGAGGATGGGGATATCCTCTTCAACGAAAGATTCCCTGCCCATGCAATTCACCAGTTCGATGACGCCGAAGATGCCTTCGCGGCCTTTGATCGGCACGCAAACCACGGACTGCGTTTCCGCGTGCGTCACTTCATCCGCTTTATTCGAAAAGCGCGCGTCGCTTTTCACGTCGCGCACCAGAACCGGCTCGCCGTGCAGCGCCACCCAGCCGGCAATGCCCTCGCCCAGCTTCAGGCGGACGTCCTTCAGCTTGCTCGCGCCCGCACCGATGGCGATCTCAAAGGAAAGCTCCTGAGTCTTCTCATCCAGCATCAGCAGCGACCACGTGTCCGGCTGCAGGAACTCGCTGATTTTTTCCATGATCGTCTGCAGAATTTTCTGCAGGTCAAGCGTGGAGGCCAGTGCTTTGCCCACTTCATGAAAGAGCGAGAGCCTTTCAATCTGCCTTCTCAGCTCAACGATTTCGTCCTGATTTTCGCCCATGACTTTCCTCAAACTCTGCAATTCGCAGATGCCTCAACTTTTAAACCATTGGCGAACTGTTTGCAACTCTTTTTCCGTGTACCGTTTCTCTTTGGCTAACATTTGCGGTATTCCGGCCGCCGGACCAGGGCGAAACAGTTCGCGACCAGGACTTATTGAATTGACACTTCTTGCGGCCGGGAAATATGATTTGGTAGGCTCCGACTTGAGGGGCCTTCGGCGGAAAGTGAAGATTGGATGGGCTCCTTTGGCGAGAACCTTCGGCGCGAACGGGAAATGCGAGGCGTGTCCCTTGAGGAAATCTCCGCCGCCACCAAAATAAGCGTCCGCTTTCTGCAATGCGTTGAGAATGAAGAATTTGGCAAGCTGCCGGGCGGCATCTTCGTCCGCAGCTTTATCCGCGCCTACGCCCGCTATCTGGGCCTCGATGAAGAGGCGCTGCTGGCGGAATACCAGCTGGTCGCCAAGGACAAGGGCGGTCCGGACATCTCACGCCTTGCCGCGGCGCGACCCTCTCCACGATCCGCCCGGTCCGGATGGAAGGTTTTCGGCGCCTTCATCCTGATCTGCATTCTGGCCGCAGCCGGGTTTGCGCTTTGGCGGTATTCCCAGCGCCGGGCGGCGGCTCGCGCGCGCGCCGTTTTGGCCTCACATCCCCCGCTTAAAGCCGGCGCCGAACCGTCAGCAAAGCCATCTGCCGCGCAGACAAGTCCAAAAAGCGCGCCGGGGGCCAACCCTTCGGCGGGCGCCGCCACATCGCCGCAGCAATCAGCCGCGAGCGCGGCGCCAGGCGGCAACGGCGCTACGCCTTCCACGCCCGCCGCAAGCACTCTGGGGAGCGGAAGCCTGCAGCTCCAGATTGCGGCCACGGAACGATCCTGGGTGGCCGTGGATTCGGACGGCAAAACGGTGCTGCAGGGAATTCTGGAGCCCGGCCAGGTGAAGAACATCCGCGCCGACAATTCCTTCGACGTGGTCACGGGAAACGCCCAGGGAATTGTTTTGACGCTCAACGGCCAGACGCTTAAACCTCTGGGGCAGGAAGGCGAAGTGAAATCCGTCCACCTGACCCGGGATGACCTCAAGAACCCGGGGCAGTGAGGAGGATCGATTCCACCGACACTCACCGAAATCTTTCGCGCAGGCAAAGCTCCGGAAGTGGTCCGCCGCAAAGGAGCCGAGGGCAATCTCCCCGTCTCGATCAGCGAGAAAATCGAGATCCTCGTCATGCTGAGCGCGGATTCCGACGAGAGCATTCGCAACACGGCCTATTACACGCTGGAGACGCTGAACCTGTACGAGCTCCGCGTGGTCTTCACCGATCCCGGAACGCCGCTGCCGGTTCTCGACTTCGCGGCCACGCAATTGGTTCCCAAGCGGCGCGAACTGGCCGAAGTGATTCTCGAAAACCCCGCCCTGCCCCGGGATCTGCGCGAATGGATTCAGAACTCCGTGGCGCATTTTGCCGACCAGAAGATTACTCCCGCACCCGCCGCAACCGAGGAAGAGGCCGTCGAACTTCCCGGCCCGGCGCGGGAAACTCTGCTGCAGAAGATCAGCCGGCTGTCGGCGGCGGACAAAATCAAGATGGCTCTCACCGGAAATCAGGAGGAAAGATTCATCCTGATTCGCGACGCCAATAAAATTGTGGCGCGCGCCGTGCTCGATTCCCCCAAGGTTTCCGATCAGGAAATCGAAAGTTATGCCTCGATGAAGAGCGTCACCGAGGAAATCCTCCGCCTCATCGCGCTGAACCGGAAGTACATGAAAAGTTATGCGGTGGTGTACGCGCTGGTCAACAATCCGCGGACGCCGATCGAAGTCGGGCTCCCGCTGATTAATCGCCTGAACGACCGCGACCTTAAGGGCCTTTCGATCAATAAGAACGTGCCGGAAGTGCTTCGCACGATAGCGCGCAAAATGGTGAAACAGAAGGAACAGGCGAGGAAGCCCAAACTTCCCGGCAAACACTAGCAGCAGACTGAACGGGGAATTTTGAAAGTGTGTAGGCCGCGGTCCGGAACATGGACGGATCCGGCTATTGGGCTCTGAGACCCTGCCTGATTCGCAGACAGGCGATCTCCGGCGGGCAGCCGACGCGCACCGGCAAGAGGACCTTTCCAATGCCCCGGCTGATGTAAATCTGAGTGCCGTCCAGACGGTTCCATCCTTCCACAAACCGCTGTCCGAGTTTCGACTTTCCAAAGATCTTTCGCACCACCGGCAGCCGGACCTGCCCGCCGTGAGTGTGACCGGAAAGAACCAGGTCAATGCCGTGGCTCGCGGCCATGCGAATGCCCAGGGGATTGTGGCAGAGCAGTATTTTCGGATCGTGCGCGGGAATGCGGCCCATGGCGGCGCCCAGATCGTCAGCGGCCCACCACATGTCATCCACGCCGATCAGCCACAGACGGTCGCGCCCGGAACGCAGCGCGAAATGCCGGTTCCGCAGGACGTGAATCCGGTGGGATTCCAGAGCCTTCGTAATGACGTCCGGATCAACCTGAAAATCGTGGTTGCCGAGGACCGCAAACACTCCCAGGCGGGCGCGCAGCTTACCCAGCACACGCGCCACATCGTCAATATAGGAAGGGGAAAGCGTTACGTAGTCGCCCGTCATGGCCACCAGGTCCGGCCGCAGCCGGTTGGCGAGGTGCACGGCGCGTTCGACTTCCTCCACCGTGGTGTAGAGACTGTGATGGATATCCGTGAGGTGAACGATTCGCAGGCCTTCGAAGGATTTCCCCAGGCGGCTCAGATGAATATCCGTCTCGGTGATTTCGGGGTCACGAGTCCAGCCGGGCTGCGCTCCGGCCGGCCGGGGCTCAGCCAGCGAGAGCGTAATCAGCTCGCGCCGAGCTCGCAGCCTTCGCTTGCCTTTCCACTTTCGCATTCGAATCCTTGGATCGCTCCACGGGCTCCGGCGCGGAGTTCACATGCTCGGCGCTTGCCGGCGCTATCCCGCCCGCTCCGTCAGAACCTCGGCGAAAACCTGGGTCATCGCGTCGTGAATGAGCCCGTTGGAAGCCAGAATCTCATCCCGCAGCAGATCAAACGGCTGCCCGGCCAGGTCGGTCACTTGTCCTCCCGCTTCCGTCACCATCAAGGAGCCGGCCGCCTTGTCCCAGGGGTTCAGCTTCAGTTCCCAAAATCCTTCAAAACGTCCCGCCGCCACCGAGCACAAATCCAGCGCCGCCGAACCGGCCCGCCGGATGCCGTGCGAGGTCTGAGTGAAGCGAAAGAAAAACTTAACGTTCAAATCGTGATTGGTGGCGAAGGGCGGAAAGCCGGTCGCCAGCAGGCTTTCGGAAAGCTTGGCGTGCGTGGATGCGTGGAGTCTTTTGTTGTTGAGATACGCGCCTGCGCCGCGCTCCGCCGTAAAAAGCTCTTCGCGGGTGGGATCGTAAACGACGCCCGACACGATTTCACCGCGGAAGGCAAGTCCCAGCGTCACGCAATAGACCGGGAAACCGTGCGCGTAGTTCGTGGTGCCGTCGAGCGGATCGACGTACCAGCAATACTCGGAATCGGTCTGCTGGCCGCCGCCTTCTTCGGCGACGATTGAATGTTTGGGGAAATGGCCGCGCAGGCGTTCGAGAATCAGAGCTTCAGATTTCCGGTCCGCTTCCGTCACGATGTCCGAAGGGCGCTTGTAGGAAATTTCATGCGGGCGCTTGGAAAGCTGGGCCAGCAAGGCTCCGGCTTCGCGCGCGATCTCGACTGCAGTTTGCAGAAATTCCGGCATTCTTTCCCTCGCTTAAACCCGCGTCGGCTCCGACTTCTCCTGAGTCCGGCTCGCCGCTTTGTCGCTCTGGATTTCTATCTTTTTGCCTTCGCCTTCGGCCCAAACGGCTCCATCTTCAAAATATTCCTTCTTCCAGATGGGCACGGTCTGCTTGAGCCGGTCAATGGCGAACCGGCAGGCGTCGAAAGCCGGCCCGCGATGCGGCGCCACTACCGCAATCGCCACGCTCGCCTCGCCGATTTCCAGGCGCCCGATGCGATGAATCATCGCGATGCCGTCAATTTCAAACTGCGACCGCGCTTCCTGCGCAATCTCCTGCATCTTCCGTACGGCCATCGGCTCATAGGCTTCGTACTCAAGATAAAGCGTTCGCCGCCCGTGCGATTGCTCCCGCACAATGCCCTCGAACACGACCGAAGCTCCATCGGAGCCCGCCTTCAGACTTTCCGCAAGCTCCGCGGCCCGGATCGGCTCCCGCGTGATGCGGCAGGCATCGTTTCCGCTTCCGCCGCTGACCGGAGGCATGACGGCGATTTCGTCGCCTTCGCGCAAGGCCTGCGACGGACCGGCAATCTCCTCATTCACAGCGATTCGAATCGAAGCGGCGACGGAAGCAAGTCCCGGATACCGGCCCTCGTAGGCTCGCCACAGCCCTTCGACGCTCTCGCCAGGCGACACCTCAGCCGTTTCCTCACTGAGTCCGGTCAGGTCGCGGGTTAATCCGAAAAACAGGACTTTTACCTTCACTCCAAACCTCAATCCTTGTTTTTCTTAGTATAACACCGGCCCGGCGGAACCAGGCGCGCGCCGGGTGACCGATTGCAATGCTCATGCCGAAAAGGCAGTAAAAATGCGGGAAAGCGCCGTTTCCAGTTTTGAATTTTGAAATACAAATTCTGCCGCCTGAAGCCGCGCCGGCTCAACTCGCTGGCTGGCCAGCAACGTGTCCCGGCCCATTTCACCGAAGATCAGCCGGACCGCGAAGGCAGGAAGGGGGAAAATCGTGGGGCGACGCAGAATTTTTCCCAGGGTTTTTGTGAATTCCAGGTTGGTCACCGGGTTCGGCGAAACCGCATTGACGGGGCCGCGCAACAAATCGTGCGAAAGGGCGAAAGTCATCACGCCGACGAGGTCGTCCAGAGCAATCCAGCTTAGATACTGCTTGCCGCTGCCAATCCTGCCCGCCACGCCCATTTTGAAGGCGGGCAACATGGCGGCCAGCGCGCCGCCCTGCCTCGCCAGCACGACGCCGGTTCGAAGATTGACGACGCGGATGCCCTTCTGCACCGCCGGCTTCGTCGCCGCTTCCCACTCCGCGCAGACTTCCGCCAGAAAGCCCTTTCCGGGCGCGCTCGCTTCGGAAAGAATTTCCTCGCCCCGGTCGCCGTAATAGCCGACGGCCGAGGCAGCAATCAGAATTCGCGGCGGAACGGCGAGACGGGCGAGCGATTCCGCCAGCATCTCGGTGCCGCGCACGCGGCTGAGACGGATCCGCGCCTTGCGTTCTTCCGTCCAGCGGCGGGCGATGTTTTCTCCGGCCAGATGGACGACAGCGTCAAAATTCTCGAGTTGTTGCGGAGCGGGCGGGCGGCCGGCCAGGGGATTCCATTCGATGGTTCTTTCGCCGGGCCGCGGAGGCTTGCGCGTGAGACGCGTGACCTGGTGGTCTTCGGCTTCCAGGCGCGCGACAAGCGCCGAACCGATGAGCCCCGTCGAGCCCGAGACCAGAACCCGCACGCAATCCTCACAGTCGCCGTCCAACTTCGGACGGCGGGAAAAGCGGGCAGATTGCATCGGCGGCGACGGCAGAAAGGCCCGCAACTTTCCGCCCCGCAGGTAGACTTCACTACGCCGTGACGTTCAAATCCACTGTCTGCAAATCCACTGAATTCGGTCCCACCATCACTTTGAACGTTCCCGGCTCAACCACCCAGCGCATCTCGACGTTGTAGAAACCGAGCTCCGCCGGAGTCAGCGCGAACTGAACAGTTTTCGTTTCACCCGGCTTCAGATGGATTCTCTCGAATCCTTTCAATTCCTTCACCGGCCGCGTCACCGAACTGACTTCGTCGCGAATGTACATCTGGACCACTTCATCGCTGGCGCGCGAGCCCGTGTTCGTCACGTCCACGCTGACTTTGGTCGAGCCCGCCCGCCCGATGGCGGCCGGCGAAAGCCGCAGATTCTCATACTTGAATGTTGTGTAAGTCAGTCCCCAGCCGAACGGAAAGAGCGGCCCGTTTTTCTCTTCGAACAGATAACCGCGATGCGCCGACGGCTTGTAGTTGTAATAGACCGGCACATCGCCCACGGTCTGCGGAAAGCTTATCGGCAGGCGGCCGGCGGGACTGTAATCTCCGAAAACGACGTCGGCCACAACGGTTCCGGTTTCCTCACCCAGATAAAAACCTTCCAGGATGGCGGGCACTTCGCGAGCCACGGCATCGATGGCCAGCGGGCGTCCATTGATCAGCAGCACGATGGTCGGCTTGCCCGCTTTGAGCACCGCTTTGACCAGATCATTCTGGCGGCCGACCATGTCAAGGTGATCGCGATCGCCCAGGTGATTGGTCGCGTAAGCTTCGCGGCAGGTCTGTTCGTTGCCTCCGATGACCAGCAGCACGGCGTCGGACTCGGCGGCCACGCGCGCCGCCACGGCAATCTCGCGCTCGTCTTCTTCGGGCGTCGGAAGCTCCACTTTGTCCACGCCCCAGCCGGCGGGAGTGTTGTTCATCGTGATTTTGCAACCTTCCGCGTAATTGACTTTGATTTTTCCGCCCACCTTGGCGCGGATTCCATCCAGCACGCTGACCGTTTTGCCCGGGTTGTCGCTGTAACCGCCCAGTTGGCAGACGGCGGCGTTGGGGCCGATGACGGCAAGGGATTTCAGCTTGCTCGCGTCCAGCGGCAACAGCGAGCCTTCATTCTTCAACAGCACCACCGCCTCACGCCCCGCCTGCGCAGCCAGTGCGCGATGGGCAGGGCTGTTACTGATCTTCACCGCTTCATCCGCATCGACTTCTGAATTTTCAAAAAGGCCCAGCAGGAATTTGGCGAGCAGAATTCTGCGCACCGCATCGTCGAGAACCGCTTCCGAAATTCTTCCGTCCTTGATTTGCTGAACTAATGTTCCGTAAGCGTCGATGTCCGGCAACTCGATATCCACGCCCGCTTCCAGCGCCGTCTTCGCCGCTTCCTCCTTGTTCGCCACCACGTGATGAATGTCCTGGAGCTGCGTGATTCCCCAATAGTCGGAAACCACGAACCCGCGGAATCCCCATTCCTGCCGCAGCACCCGGCCCAGCAGCCATCGGTTGGCGTGGGAAGGAATGCCGTCAATCTCGTTGTAGCTGGCCATGGAGCTCAGCGCGCCGCCTTCGGTGAAAAGCGTTTTGAACGGCGGGAAGAAATTTTCGCGGATGATGCGCATCGAATAATTTCCCGGCGCGACGTTTTCCCCGCCTTCCGGCTGGCTGTGCACGGCAAAGTGCTTGGCCGTGGCGATTACGTGCGGCGCGTGAATCAGCGGACCCGGCCCCTGGAATCCGCGCACCGCCGCCAGTCCGATTCGCGAAACGAGATAAGGATCTTCGCCGTAAGTTTCCTCCGTGCGTCCCCAGCGAGGATCGCGCACCACGCCGACCACCGGCGCCAGCACTTGCGCCGCGCCGCGCGACCTGGCTTCCAGCGCCGCCGCGCCGAAGACCTTCTCAATCAAAGCGGGATTCCAGGTGCTGGCCAGCGCGATGGCCTGCGGAAAACTTGTCGCGTCACGCGCTACCAGCCCGTGCAGCGATTCCTCATGAATGATGGCCGGAATGCCCAGCCGCGTGTGCTCGCGCAGGTAGCGCTGGATGGCGTTGCAGTAGACAGCGGTTTCCCGCGGACCTTTGTTCTCACTGGCGCGCGTGATCTGCCCCATTCCGTGCTGCAGCACGCTCGCCGCGCGCTCGGGAGAGAACCTGCCCTGCTTGTCCTCAATCTTCGTCTTCTGCTTCCACAGCGCGTGCGTCTGCGCCACTTTTTCTTCCAGCGTCATTCGCCCCATCAGATCCCTGACGCGATCCTCGGCGGGAAGCGACGCGTCCAGGTAAGGAGGCTTGCCGGCTTCTGAAGCTCCGCTCGCCGCCACCGCGCCGCCTACGACCGCCGCTGTCGATCCCACCGCCAGGAATTCCCGGCGCGACATCTTGTCTCCGCTCATCTTCAATCCTCCTTCGCTGATTTCAATCTCATGCGTGCTTCCATTTTCATTCTCAATTTGCCACCGGCTGCTGCTGCGTCAGGCAATGCAGCGTCCCCAGGCCCCACACCAGGTCGAGCGCGTGAATTCCCACCACGGGCCGATCGGAAAAAAGCTCCGCCAGAATGCCCAGAGCCTGGCGGTCCTTCGGGTCATTAAATGTGGGAACCAGCACGGCCGCGTTGGCAATATAGAAATTCGCGTAGCTTGACGGCAATCGCTGGCCCGCGAACCATACAGGAGCGGGCATGGGCAAATCAACGACTTCGATCTTCGAGCCGTTCTGCAGGCGCATCGCCCGCAAGCGCTCGCGATTTTCCTCAAGCGGCCGGTAATTTTCATCGCGCGAATCGCTTTCCCGGCACAGCACCACGGTTCCGGCGTTGACGAAGCGGCAAAGATCGTCCACGTGGCCGTGCGTATCATCGCCGGCGATGCCTCGGCCCAGCCACAAAACATTTCGCGCGCCCAGATAATCGGCCATGATCCGCTCGATTTGTTTCCTGTCCATTCCAGGATTGCGTGCTTGTTTCTGCTGATCCAGCAGGCATTCTTCCGTGGTGATCAGCGTGCCGCGGCCGTTCACATCAATGGCGCCGCCTTCGAGCACCACTTCCCGCCCGCCATCGAGCGCCTGAAAAACCTTCAGCTTCAATGCGCGGGCCGCGCGCTGCGCCACGCGATGATCCTTGCGCCATTCGGGATATTTCGCCCAGGCGTTATAGCGGAATTTCACGACCGCAACTTCGCCGCACTTTTTTCCCTTTGCCGCCGCCTTTTTGACAAACATCGGGCCAAAGTCTCGCGTCCAGCCGCGGTCGGTGGGATATCGGAAGAATTCCACGCGCGCCGTCTCCGCGCCGGTCTTTTTCAGCACCAGCCGGGCGCGATCTTCGTGCTCTCTTGAATTGACCAGGATGCGGACGATTTCCCCGGCGGCCACCTTCTTGACAATCTCGCCGTAAACCCAGGGGATGGGCCCAAAGCGGCCCGGCCAGTCCGTCACATTGTGCGGCCAGCCGATCCAGGTGGCTTCATGCGGTTCCCATTCCGCAGGCATGCGGAAGCCGCCGGCTGCGGGAGTCATCTGCTTGGCCACTACTTCTTCGCACCCTTCGGCTTGATGTCCAGAAACCTTTTTTCGATGCCCCGGTAAGCGTCGATCCTGCGATCGCGAAGGAACGGCCAGTTGCGGCGCACATCTTCGAGATGGCCCAGATCGACTTCCGCCGTCAGAATCTGCTCGCGATTCGCCGAGGCCTGCGCCAGAATCACGCCCTGCGGATCGGCAATGAACGACGACCCCCAGAATTCAATTCCGGGACTTCCCTTCGCAGGCTTCTCATGGCCGACGCGATTCACCACCGCAACATAGACGCCGTTCGCAATGGCGTGGCCGCGCTGCACGGTCTGCCAGGCCTCGCGCTGCGCCGCGCCGAATTTCTTTTTCTCGCGCGGATGCCAGCCGATCGCCGTGGGATAGAAAATCACACTGGCGCCCTCGAGCGCCACCAGCCGCGCCGCTTCCGGATACCACTGGTCCCAGCAGATGAGCGGCGCGATAGCTCCCGCCGCCGTTGCCACGGAATGAAATCCCAGATCGCCGGGCGTGAAATAGAATTTCTCGTAGTAACCGGGATCATCCGGAATGTGCATTTTTCTGTAAAGGCCGGCGATTTTCCCGTCCGCGTCAATCACCGCCGCGCTGTTGTGATACACACCGGCGGCGCGACGCTCGAACAACGGCGCCACAATCACGACTTGATTCCGGCGCGCCACCCGGCTGAGGGTTTCCGTCGCCGGTCCCGGAATGGGCTCGGCCAGTTCAAAGAGCGCGGCATCTTCCCGCTGGCAGAAATAGGGCGAGCGGAAAAGTTCCGGCAGGCACACGACCTTGGCGCCCGCGCGCGCGGACTTTTCAATGCTGTTGACGGCACGACGCAGGTTGGCGTCCGCGTCGGGACCGCAACTCATCTGAACGAGCGCAATCTTGAACTTCCGCTTCCGAGGCATCGGGCAAAAGAATACACGAGTCTTCCGCTCCGGCCAAGAGACCTTGTCGCGAACGGGGTTGGGCCGGTTTTCCGTCGCGTACATCAAATTTGCGACAGGAAAGCGAGTGGAAAAGTCTGCCGCAGACGCTCTGTCAAAGAGCCGCCGATTCAGGCAGAATGTTGGGCGTCAAGAGGGTGGCGGACGCCGGTTCCGGCGAGACACGAGCCATGGACGCACTGATACAATTCCTGTTACGCCACGGTTACACCGTCCTGTTCTTCTGGGTTCTCGCCGAACAGATCGGTTTGCCCCTGCCGTCGTCGCCTTTGTTCCTGGCCGCGGGCGCGCTGGCCGCAGCCGGAAAGATGAACTTCGGGTTTGCGATCGCGGCGGCCCTTCTGGGTTCGGCGATTGCTGATTCTGCATGGTACATGATCGGGCGTTACCGCGGGGCGCGCGTCCTGAATCTGCTCTGCCGAATTTCGCTCGAACCCGATTCCTGCGTGCGCAAGACCGAGAATCTCTTTGCCAGGAACGGAGCTCGCGCTCTCTTAGTGGCCAAATTCGTCCCCGGCCTGGGTTCCGCCTCACCGCCGCTGGCGGGCATCTTCGGAATGAAGTTCTCGCGATTCCTCGTCTATGACTCCACCGGAGTTCTGGCGTGGGCAGGGCTCTTCACGGGTCTGGGTTTTGTTTTCAGCCATCAGATCAAGCACATTGCCGATTACGCACAGCAGCTGGGAACATGGCTGATGGTTATCGCCGTGGGCGGGCTGGCGGGTTACATCCTGTTCAAATACATCCAGCGCCAAAGGTTCATCCGCACGTTGCGCATCGCGCGAATCACGCCCGAGGAACTGAAACAAAAGCTCGATCGTGGCGAAGATGTCGTGGTCGTGGACCTGCGTCATTCGCTCGATTTTGAAGCCGATCCGAACACCATTCCGGGCGCGCTTCACCTTCCGGCGGAGGAGTTCGAAAGACGCCACGCCGAAATTCCGCGCGACCGCGACATCATTCTCTATTGCACTTGACCCAACGAGGCGACAAGCGCCCGTGTGGCGCTGATGCTCAAGCGGCAGGGATTGAATCGCGTGCGGCCCCTCACCGGAGGACTTAGAGCCTGGCGCGAGCACGGATTTGCCGTGCAGAATCGGCCTCTCTCGGAGAGACCGGAGCCCGGCGAACGGAAGATTGCCGCCGACATCGGCTGATAAAGCGCTTCCGTCATGACCGTAAAGCAGTCAAGGCTTTTTGGAAAAGTCGGCGATGCCGACGCGCACGACAGTGTGATGGCCGTACCGCGGAGAATCGGGCGCGTGCGCCGCAACGCCGGCGCTTTCCGAGTCGAGCTTGTGAATTCCGCCCTTGCGCAGTTCCTCCGCCCACACGCCGTAAACACGGCCTGCGTAAGCCGCGATGCCGGTGTAATCGCCGATGAATGCGTCCTCCGCATCGAAGGCGTCCGCGGTCCAGGCGTAATTCCGGAAAGTTTTGCCGCCGTCAGTCGAACGCGCCAGAGTCACCGTCGCTTGTTTGTCTTCCGGATCGCCGCGCCGGTCGTAGAAAATCACGTTCGCCGAGCCGTCCACGGGATCGACCGACAGCCATTGGAAGAACTGGTCCGCGCCGTCGTGAATCGGATCGTCATTCACGCGAACCGCCGGAGTCCAGGTCGCCCCGCGGTCCGTCGAAGTCGAGCAGAAGACGTCCGTGTCGCCGTTGCGGTAATCGCTCCAGATGACAAAAAGCCGGTTGGTCCTTGGATCAATGCCGATTTCAGGAAAGCCGTTGGCGCGGTCCACGTCATGCACTTTGAAATACGCCGGCGCGGTTTCAATCACGCGGCGCGGCTCGGCGAAAGTCTTTCCGCCGTCGCTCGAGGAAGTGAAAACGATTCCCTGCCCGTCCGCCCAAACGACGTAGAGCGTGCTGTCCGATCCCACCGCGCCGGTAAAGCCTTCCAGCGCCCCGGTGTCATCGCGCGGCAGGCCGGGCACGGTGCTGATTTCCTCGGGCGCGGACCACGTCTTGCCCGCATCGGTCGAGCGGGAAAAATAGACCACCGATTTGTCGAGCGTGAAGTGCGTCCAGCCGACGTAAAGATTTCCGGCATGCGGACCTTTCGAATTGTCGGCGACGATGTAGGGCTTGTCCTCGAAGGGAATGCCGGGTTCGGTAGGATGGTGGATCACGGGAACGTCATTCGCTTCCCACGTCTTGCCGCCGTCGAGCGACCTGCGAACGAAGATTCCGTTGCGCGTGGCGTTGTGCGCCCAGTAGTTCCACGTGCCCAGCTTGTCGAAAGCAATGTAACAAAGGTAGGCGTGGCCGCGATTGTCATAGGTCACCGAGACATCGCCCGAAACGCGGAAATTCGGGGGCCAGGTGCCTTTGGCCGTGGTCCAGGTCTCGCCGCCGTCTTCCGAATAGGCGATGTGCGCCAGCAATTGATAAGCGGCCACCAGTTGCTTTGGATTTCGGGGATTGACCGCAATCGAGGGCTCGTCAAAGTAGCCCTCGCGCGTCAAATTGATGATTTGCGTTCCCGGCGCGGGAGGCAGATTCTGCGCCACAGCACCCGCCGCCGAAATCAGAATACCCGCGGCGAACACCGCCGGAAGCGTTTTCGCCAGCCAACGCCTTCCTGTTTTCCGTCGATGATTTGACGGAATATTTTGCTTTGAAAATATCATCATTCCTGCCTCCTCGATGAAGACCTGTCAGGCTACCATGAAAGGAACGAAGGGGGGAACTCCAGGCGGCGCGGGCGGCGGAGCATCAGGCCGCGACCGAACTTTCAGCGCGCTTCACCGCTTGCGATGGCGGAAAAAATCAATCAACTGGAGCACGCCCCAAACCATCAGGCAGAACCATAAATCAACCAGCGTGCCCACGTCGGGACGGTAGGCGTGGTGCCGCGCGGCATAGGGCAGGTGCGGCTCCAGCAGGAAATAAATCACATTGCCGCCCACAACGGCGATGATGATCTTGACCCAGTGTGAAGCGGCTCGGCTCATGACGAAGAATCCCGGTAAACGTGAAGCGGCGGCCTTCGGCGGATGATTCCTCCAAAAGTTCCGCCGCAAAAGCGCCAAAGATTATAGTATCAGGGTCGTGATGACTTTCTCGAAGCTGACGCCGCGATCAGAAATCAAATATCTCAAAGGCGTGGGTCCGACTCGCGCTGAAATTCTGGCGGCGCGCGGCATCCGCACCGTCGAGGACCTGCTCGATTACGCGCCCTTCCGATACGAAGACCGCTCGCGCCTGACGGCCGTGCGCGATCTGATTCCCGGCCAGACGACCACAATTCTGGTGAAGGTGCTGACCTGCGGCCTGATGCGCACGCGCAAGGGCGTTTACATTTACGACCTCGCCGCCACGGACGCTTCCGGCCCGGGGGCGCGCGGCCTGATTCGCTGCAAATGGTTCCACGCCGTGTACCTGGAGAAGAACAATGTTTTCCGCTCCGGGCAGCACGTATTCTTCTACGGCAAAGTGGAACCCGATCCCTACGGCACCGGCAACCTGCAAATCGTGCAGCCACAGTTTGAAATTCTGCCGGAACAGGATGCGCCGGAAAACGAATCCATCGAACTCGGCCGCATCGTTCCCATTTACGAATCGGCGGGAAAAATCAGCGCGCGCATGATCCGGCGGCTGATGTGGACGGGTCTCGAAGCCCTCGGCGATTCGATATCCGACCCGCTGCCGCAGTCGGTCCGCGAACGCCTCAAGTTTTTGCCGCGAGCCCGGGCATTGCGGCTCACGCATTTTCCCGAGGCTTCAAGTCCCATTGAGGAGATCGCGCGGTTTCGCACGCCCGCTCAGGTCCGGATGATCTTTGAAGAATTCTTCCACGTGGGCGCGGGGCTGGCGCTCAGGCGGCGTCGCGCCAAATCCGTTCCGGGCATCGAATTCCGTGCCAACGAAGAAGTCCGCGCCGCCATCAAAACCATTCTTCCCTTTCATCCCACTTCGGCGCAGAAGCGCGTGCTCAAGGAAATCGTGGAGGACATGCGCTCGCCGCGACCCATGAACCGTCTGCTGCAGGGCGACGTCGGCTCCGGCAAAACGATTGTGGCGCTGCAGGCGGCGCTGGTGGCCATGGCGAACGGATATCAGGCGGTGCTGATGGCGCCCACGGAAATTCTCGCCACCCAACATTACCTCTATATCCGCCAATTGCTCGAGCCGCTGCCCTACAAAGTGGACCTGCTGATCAGCGGGCGCAAGGCGGCGGAGAAAAATCAACTGAAGGCGCAACTGGCGCGCGGCGAAGTTCATCTGGTCGTCGGCACGCACGCATTGATCGAACCCGACGTTGACTTCCACAAGCTGGGCCTGGTGATCGTGGATGAGCAGCATCGCTTCGGCGTGATGCAACGATTCAAGCTGATCCGCAAAGGCACGACGCCCGACGTTCTGGTGATGACGGCCACGCCCATTCCGCGCACCCTGGCGCTGACGCTTTACGGCGATCTCGATTTCTCCGTGATTGACGAATTGCCGCCTCACCGCACGCCCATCGAAACCAAACTGGTCGAGGAGCGCGACCGCGAGCGCGCCTTCGAATTCATTCGCCGGAAGATTCGCTCCGGCGAGCAGGCGTACGTCGTCTATCCGGTCATCGAGGTGTCGGGCAAGCTCGATTTGCGTCCCGCCGTCAAAATGTACGAGCATCTTTCGCGCAACGTTTTCCCGGAATTTCACGTCGGACTTTTGCACGGCCGCCTGGCCAGCGGCGAAAAGGAAGAGGTGATGCGACGCTTCAAGCGAAGCGAGATTCAAGTTCTGGTTTCGACCACCGTCGTTGAGGTCGGCGTGGACGTTCCCAACGCCACCGTGATGCTGATCGAACACGCCGAGCGTTTCGGCCTGTCGCAACTGCACCAGCTCCGCGGGCGCATCGGCCGCGGGCGGAAAAAATCAACCTGCCTTCTGCTGGCCGAAGAGAAGCGCAATGAAACCGCTTCCGAGCGCCTGCGCACCATGACCGAAACCAACGACGGCTTTCGCATTGCGGAAATTGATTTGAAGCTGCGCGGTCCGGGCGAATTTTTCGGCACGCGGCAGTGGGGCATTCCGGCCTTTCACATGGCCAACCTGCTGCGCGACCAGGAAATTCTGGAATGGGCGAAGCGCGAGGCGGCGGCGTTTGTTGAAAATCCTTCGTCCGAAAAAGAGTTCCAGGATTATGTCAGTTTCCTGCGCGCGGAATGGCCGCGCCGTTACGGCCTGGCGCGAGTGGCGTGAGAGAGATCGTCAGCCTTCAGCCGCCGGCTTTGGGCTGAATGCTGACGGCTGAAAGCTGAGTGCTGAGAATGCGCATCATCGGCGGAACATTTCGCAGCCTGCCGCTCAAGACGCTGAAGGGCGACCGCCTTCGTCCCACTTCGGACCAGTTGCGGGAGACATTGTTTGACGTGCTCGGTCCGCGCATCGAGGGCGCGACGTTTCTGGACGCTTACGCCGGAACGGGCGCAGTGGGACTCGAAGCCCTGAGCCGCGGCGCGGCCGACGCGGTTTTCATCGAGCATCATCGCGCCGCCGGAAACCTGATTCGCGAAAACCTCGCGAGCCTCGGTATCAAGGGCGGCTTTCGGCTGGTCCGTTCCAAGGTGCTTGCCGCGCTCGAAAAACTCGAAGCCGAAGGCGAGCGATTCGATTTCGTTTTTCTCGATCCGCCCTACGACGAAATCCGCGAGTATCATCACGCGCTGCGCCAGCTGGCGCGCTCGCAACTGATCGGCCCCGGCTCCGTCGTCATCGTCGAACATTCCCGCCACGTCCACCTCGAACCCGAGTACGGCGCGCTTCGCCAGACTCGCCTGCTGCGCCACGGCGACGCGCAACTCGCGTTCTACCAGTTACAGGTCTGATGCCGGCTCGGAAGGTCAATTCAGGAAGGCGGGTTCAATCGGGTTCGTTCGGGTTCGTTTTGAGGGCCAACCTTTTGTTTTCAATAACTTAACGGCTTCGTTCGTAAAATAAAGATTGTTTTGTTTTAGTGTTTTTTGCTCTCGCCACGGGCTTCGGAGCCGCTATTGGAGCGGGTTTCGCGCACTTTTGCTGATGCGCAAAGTGACATATTTAGCGCGCTTTTGCGGCTTGCGACACGCGTAAGTGCCGTATTTATAGCGACTTGCGTATCGTCTGGCCATTGCATCAAACGTTGCTTCAATCCCTTCATTCGCTTTCCGAAGCCAGCCGCTTTCCCGAACCGGCGGGCCGCTCCGTATGGCCTGCTTTAATATGTTATCACATTAGTTAATAAAGTCAAGCGGCAGTTCCGCTTCGCGCTCGGAGGGGT
>JBJKPU010000129.1:0-79914 GCA_046706005.1 Terriglobia bacterium
ACCCCTCCGAGCGCGAAGCGGAACTGCCGCTTGACTTTATTAACTAATGTGATAACATATTAAAGCAGGCCATACGGAGCGGCCCGCCGGTTCGGGAAAGCGGCTGGCTTCGGAAAGCGAATGAAGGAATTGAAGCAAAGTTTGATGCAATGGTCAGACGATACGCAAGCCGCTATAAATACGGCACTTACGCGTGTCGCAAGCCGCAAAAGCGCGCTAAATATGTCACTTTGCGCATCCGCAAAAGTGCACGAAACCCGCTCCAATAGCGGCTCCGAAGCCCGTGGCGAGAGCAAAAAACACTAAAACAAAACAATCTTTTTTTACGAACGAAGCCGTTAAGTTATTGAAAACACATCATCAGCCTTCAAAACGAACCCGAACGAAGCCGAACGAACCCGATTGGCCGGTGGCTGCCCTGTCAGGCCCTTTGGCCGCCTGCTGCAAAGCCTGGCCATCTGTCGCAGGCCGTGCGAAAGCAAAGCCGCAGCAGAGCGCTTCTGGCGCATCCGCTGCGGCTATTGGACAGGCGTTCAGTTTTGAGATTGTCAGTAAACGGGCATTGAAGGGTCAACATCGCGCGACCAGGCCAGGACGCCGCCCTGCAGGTTGTGGATCTTGCGGAATCCCGCCTTCATCAGGAATTCCACGGCGCGCGCGCTGCGCTGGCCGGAGCGGCAATGGATGACGATGTCATCGGCGGAGTTGAGTTCGTGCATCCGCTTGGCAACGTCGCCGAGAGGAATCAGTTTTGCGCCGGGAATCCGGCAGATTTCGTATTCGTGCGGCTCGCGGACGTCAATCAACACAAAGGGCTTCTTGGCGTCGATCATTTTCTTGACATCGACCGCACTGATTTCCGGAACGTTCGTTTCCACAATGTGCTCCTCGCCGCGGATTCCGCAGAACTGTTCGTAGTCAATCAGTTCCTTAATGGTGGGATTCTCGCCGCAAATCGGGCACTCGGGATTTTTGCGAAGTTTCAATTCGCGGAATTTCATGTGAAGCGCGTCGAAAAGCAGCAGGCGGCCGATCAGCGGCTGGCCTTTGCCGATGATGAGCTTGATGACTTCGAGCGCCTGGATCGAACCCACGATGCCCGGCAAAACGCCGAGCACGCCGCCTTCGGCGCAACTGGGAACGAGGCCTGGCGGAGGCGGTTCGGGATAAAGGCAGCGGTAGCACGGGCCTTCCGCGGCGTAGAAAACCGACGACTGCCCTTCGAATCGGAAAATGCTGCCGTAAACGTTGGGCTTGCCGAGCAGCACGCAGGCGTCATTCACCAGATAGCGCGTGGGAAAATTGTCGGTGCCGTCGGCGACGATGTCGTAATCGCGGAAAAGCTCAAGCGCGTTCTCGGAACTGAGCCGGGTCTCGTGCGCGACCACTTCCACGTTGGGATTGATATCGCGAATCGTGTCCCGCGCCGATTCCAGCTTGGGCCGTCCGACGTCATTCGTGTCGTGGATAATCTGGCGCTGCAGGTTGGTGAAATCCACGACGTCGAAGTCCACGATGCCCAGCGTGCCCACGCCCGCCGCGGCCAGATAAAGAGCCAGCGGCGAACCCAGTCCGCCCGCGCCGATGCAGAGAACTTTGGCCTTCTTCAGCTTGAGCTGGCCGTCCATGGCCACTTCCGGCATGATCAGGTGCCGGCTGTAGCGCAGGATTTCTTCTTTGCTGAGTTGCGTTGTTTCCGTTGTTGCCGTAATCGCCATAATCTTCCTCTTCTAAAACTTTTTGATTTCCAGGTTGAAATAATTTCCGTAAGCCCGATTGTACAGCGTGCGGGCCGCTTTCCATTAAGTTTCCGATTGACTTGGTTTCGGGTTTCAGGATTGAAGGCCCGGCTTTCATCCCGTGGAACGGGACAAATCCGGGCTAACTACAGATGCAGCGGCAATTGGATCCGCCGGCAATGGAAGGCACGATGCTGATGGTATCGTTCTCGCGAACGGGAGTCTGCTCTTTCGAAAGGAAGCGGATATCTTCGTCGTTCAGGTAGATGTTCACAAAGCTGCGCAGATTCCCTTCTTCAGTGTAAAGGTGCTTGCGCAAATCGCCGTATTCGGAAGCAAGTCCGCGCAGGGCCTCGCCGACCGTCGCCGCGCCGACTTCGACCGCATCCTTGTGGCCGGTAAACTGGCGCAACGGAGTCGGTATCACAATTTTGACCGGCATCCTGAAAACTCCCAAACGCAGGCTGAGAGATCGCCCGACATTCCTGTTTGATGCGCGCGAGCCCGCAAAGTTACTGATTCTCGATTGTTTCGGAATCGAAGCGGGAGCGATCTTCAGATAAAACCCATGAATTCACGTCGCCTGTGCCGTCCCGCCCAACCGAAACAATGAGATAAGAATACCACGGCCAGGCGTGGTCGCGGTCATAAATCGACGGCCGGGCGGGGTGGTCAGGATGGGAATGGTAGTATCCCAGAACGTCAAGTCCACGCTTGCGCGCGTCCTTTTCAACCTTCAACTGCTCCAAAGGGTCGATCAAAAAGCGGTTTCGTTCCGATTCCCTTCCCGGATCCTCGAGCGGCAGCAATTCCTGGGCGCGACTGGAGTCAAGCCGAAGATTCGGAAGCGGGACGACTTCTGAAACGATTTTCTCCTGCTCCGTCGCCCGGCCGAGCATCATGCCGCAGCATTCGTTGGGATAATCCCTTCTGGCGTGCTCCTGAATCGAGTTGAGAAACGCGGACGCAAGCCGCAATGCCATCTTCATTCCTTTTGATTTACCGCTCTTCGTCCCAGAATCGCTCACTCAGGTATTTATCCCCGCTGTCGGGAAAGACGGCTACGATCACCGCCTCGCGAACTTTGGCTGCGAGCTTAAATGCCGCGACCATCGCGGCTCCGGAGGAAATACCCACCAGCAATCCCTCCTCGCGAGCCATGCGCCGGGCCATCTTATAAGCGGCTTCGGTTTCGACTTCAAGATTCTCGTCGGCCAGATCGGGGTCGTAAATTCCGGGAACGATTGCCGACTCCATATGCTTCATGCCTTCGAGGCCGTGGAATGCCGAATCCGGCTCAAACGAGATGCAGCGGATGGAAGGCTTCAACTCCTTCAGTCGCCGCGCCGTCCCCATAAAAGTTCCGCTGGTCCCCAGGCCGGCGATGAAGTGCGTCACTCGGCCCTGAGTTTGCTCGAAGATTTCCGGCGCCGTTGTTCGATAGTGCGCCTGCCAGTTTGCCGGATTGTCATACTGGTTGGCGTAAAAGTAAAGTTCCGGATTTTCCGCCGCGACTTCCCGAACCTTGCGGATGGCGCCATCCGAGCCTTCCATCGGATCGGTATAAACGATCTCGGCCCCGTAGGCTTTGAGAATCCGCTTGCGCTCTTCGCTGACGTTCGACGGCATGAAAAGCCTGACCCGGTAACCGCGAGCCGCGCCGATCATCGCGTAGGCGATTCCGGTATTGCCGGAAGTTGAATCAATCAGAATTTTGCTCTTATCGAGAAGCCCGGCTTTCTCGGCTTCCAGAACGATGTTCATCGCGGGGCGGTCCTTGACGGAACCGCCGGGGTTCGCCCACTCCGCTTTCGCCAGGAACTCGATTCCGGAATATTTGGCACCAATTTTGCGGAGGGCAATCAGCGGCGTGTTGCCGATCAGACCAAGAACGTCCGGCGGCGGACGAAGCGCTGCCTGGCGCCATTCTCCCGGATTTCGCAGAGGCCCGGACGAAGACATCCTGCGATTCTAGAAATCTGAAGCAACAACTGTCAACTCTCGCGCGTGGCTGTGAGCATCGCCTGGGTGCCGTGTGATGCCATCCGAGAGGAAATTCATTGATACAATAAGCAAAGCGAAAATTGACGGGCTGGAATCAAACGAGGCAACATGGAAACGAGTGAGAGGAACGGGAAGATCGTAGTGGTTGTAGAAGATCTCCTCTTTCTTTCGAAAATTCTTGAGACGGCCCGGCGTCTGAGCGTTCCGGTGCAGAGCGCCGGTCCCGATGATTTGCAAAAGGAGCTTGACGGCGTTCGCCCGCGAGCCGTGATTCTGGACCTGAATCATCGCTCGGGTGACGCGATTGAAATGCTCAGGGTGATGAAAAGCAACCAGGCGACGCGGGACATCCGCGTGGTTGGTTTTCTTTCGCACGTGCAATCCGGACTGGCACAGGAGGCGCGGGAAGCGGGCTGCGATCAGATTCTGGCGCGGTCGGCGTTCAGCCAGCGGCTGCCGGAGATTCTCCGCGAACTCAATTCTGCAGAGTGAACCGCGGCGTCGCGGAGCGACACTTGTGGCATTCGCTTGCGCGCATCGTCTATAATTCTTCACGAAATTTGTTTGAGAAGGAGCTTCATGACCGACGCCCGAACCAATGTGCTGGCTGATTGTCTGCCCGGCGCGCTCAGCCTGCGCCGCGACGTTCTCTGGGTTGTGGGATTCAGCTTGCTGACCGCCCTGCTGGCGCAAATCGTGATTCCGCTTCCCTTCACCGCGGTTCCCATCACCGGCCAAACGTTCGCCGTGCTGCTGAGCGGAGCTGTCCTGGGCAGCCGGCGCGGTTTCGTGTGCCAGGCTCTTTATCTGGCTGAAGGCGCGTTCGGACTGCCGTTTTTCGCGCCTGTAGGCGGCGTGTCGGTTCTTCACCTTCTGGGGCCGACGGCGGGCTATTTGTGGACTTATCCAGTTGTGGCGGGATTAGTGGGCTGGATGGTTGAGCGGGGCGCGAGCCGCGCGATCTGGAAACTGGCTTTGGCTCTGATTCTGGGCGACAGCCTGATTCTGCTGGGCGGCGCGGGCTGGCTGGAAACGGTCTACCATTTCTCGGCGCAAAGCGCCTGGCGCCTGGGCGTCTATCCCTTCCTAGTTGGTGACTTTTTGAAGATCGCTCTGGTGGGACTCACGCTGCCGAGCGTTCTGAAGCGGTACAACCGGGGATCAGCACCGTCCGGTCAGGCGTGATTCCCCTTCCTGCCTTCAAGCTCCAGCTCTTCAAAGGCGTTAAACTTCCACACCCAACGCGCGGAGTTCACGCTCGATCTGTTCCGCGCTTTCAAAACGGATTGCGTTCAGCCCCGCCTGCCTGGCGCAGTGGACATTGAGGTCGCGGTCGTCAATGAAAACCGTTTCGGCGGCGGAACGTTGCGTCAGATCCAGCGCCAGGCGGAAGATTTCCTCATCAGGCTTTTTCACTCCCAGAAAGCACGAACTGAAAAACGCGCTGAAATATTTCTTAAGCCCGAAGCGCTCGATGCGGGAATGATTCAACTCGCGCGATTCGTTGTTCAGTGTGGCGAGAAAATATTTTCCGGTTTGAGCAAGGCGAGCCAGCAGATCGAGAGTGCCGGGCAACGCCTCGGATTGCGCGAACATGAATTCCCTGACATCCTCCGGCTTGAAGCTGCGAGGGCAGTAAAAAATGGTTCGCTCGAGGTAGCGCTCCAGAGTCATTTTGCCGGTTTCGAATCGGGAGACAACCAATTCGTGACGATCCTCAAAATCATCCCAGTCGAGCCCGAATTTCTTCGCCAGCCGCCTTCGCTCGTCCCGATCCCATCCGTTGGTCAGGATGACTCCGCCGACGTCGCAGAATAGAGTTGTAATTTTCGCCAAAAAGAACCTCCGGAAGCGCAGCGAACGACTGCGGCCAAATAAAAGATTACACCCGCGTCGTGGAAGGTCAAAATCGCGGGAAAAGCCGAGGACTCAGGCGGACAGGTCGCGTTGAAGCCGAGGATGATCTTTCATTTCGTGCCTGATTTCCTGCTTCGCCTTCTGCTTCATCTGCTCGATTTCCTGCTGCAGGTTTTGCTTGAGCGGCAGAAGCTGGATTCGCAACTGCTGCTCCATCCGGCCGAACTCTTTCTGATATTGATCGGCTTTGGCCTGGTAATCAGCGGCAATCTGGCGTGCCTGTTTGGCGAGCTGCTCGGCTTCCTTCTGACTGATTCCCAGGTTTCGCCAGGATTCGATCTTCCGGATGTCCTGGTTCCGCTCCGGTTCCAGCTGGACCGTCATCGTCTTTTCATTATGATCGCGGACGATCGTCAGCATAACTTTTCGGGCCTGGTCGGTGTCTTCACCAAGCGCGTTGCGCAGTTCTTCGACCGAGCCGACTTCCTGCGAGCCGACTTTGGTAATCACGTCGCCGGCTTTCAGTCCTGCTTTAGCGGCGGGGCTGCCCTGCGTTACTTCCTGCACCAGGACTCCCTTGCCCTGCGCGACGCCGAAGAATCGGGCGAGTTGCGGGGTCAGATCGGCGCCCTCAATGCCGAGCACGGGATGCGTGTTGAAAAAGCGAAACAAGAACGGCTGTGTTCCCGGCGCTTCAGCATTGGGCAGCGGCATGGCTTTAAAGTCGGGCGCCATGTTAAATCTGCGCATCCCACGGAGGTCCGGACCATTAAAGTAGAAGTTGTTCCCTTCGTGTTTTTCCGGTGTAACCTGCAGATTCTGGATGGCGCCATCGCGGCTGATTTCAGCCGTGACCGTTCTTCCGGGAGGCGTTTCACTGACCAGACGCCGCAAGGTCGCGACGCTGAGCACGCGCTCGCCGGCAAATTCGAGGATCACATCGTCCTTCTGGATCCCCGCCTTTGCGGCAGGGCTGCCGGGCTCGACCGTGCCGACGATGGCTCCGTAATCGCCCGGCAGCTTGAATTGTTTCTCAAGCGCGGGGGTAACGTCCTTGATCTCAACTCCGAGCCATGAGCCTTCTCCGCCGCCGGTAAAGACAAACTTTCGAATCTCCGGCTGATTCTGGGCAGCCAGTCCAACGCTTCCCGCCACGAAGATCGCGGCCAGCATCAAGCCCGCCCATTTCATTGAATATTCGTTGCGCATCATTTCCTCCATCACTCAGAAAACTTCCCAGCTCCCCGGCTACAAACTTTCGTGCTTTTCGGCCACGTGAACGTTCCCCCGGACCGTCCTCAGCAGAATCGAAACTCCGCCCCGGCCCACGCGGCACCTTTCAGCCTGATCCCCCGGATGCGAGCTGACCTGGAGCGGATACGGCGTCACGACGTTGCCGTCCACGCTGCTGAGTTCGAGATCGGCATTCGGCTTGGGAGGCAGAATCAAACTGACGTTGCCGTTGACCGTCTCAAAGCTCAGGCCCGAGCTGGAATTCTGCAAGGTTCGCAGCGAAACGTGAATATTCCCGTTCAGCGAGTGCGCGGAAACCTGGCCGCTGACGCCCGTCTCCTGAATGTCTCCGTTCAGGGTTTCAACCACGACATTGCCTTCCACGTCGCGAACCGAGATTTCGCCCTGCACGGTTCGCAGTTCGTCCAAGCGGACCTGGCGCGGGACGCGCAAACGGTAATCAACGCGAACCGGCTGGCTTGCGCTTCCTGAATAGAGTGTGTGAAAAGACCAGCCGCCTTTGTCCGGTTTGGCGATCACCGCAGCGTCATCGAGGCAATTGCATCCGTCGGGAGCGGTTTTCAGGACCGTCAATTCCACCTGAGGACGGTCCCAACCCTCCACTTGAATCGTTCCGCGCACATTTTCCACGGTGACGCGGCCGTTGGCCGGAAGCGGATAGTTCGAAGTCGAAACGTTGCCCTCCATTGCGAGCGCGTTCGACGCCGCGGCAAAGCCCAGGGACAATAGAACGATTGCAACTTTCTTCAAAGTTAATCCTCCCTGCTATAGTCTTGCCCGCCCATTGCTTCGCGGCGAGCCGGGCGTCACGGCCTGGAATTCGCAGGCTGAGCCCAATAGACGGCTTTCTGCGCTTTCAGGTATTCAATGGTTCGCGCGTCCAGCTTGCGAATCTCAATGTTTCCGCCCACACAGCGAATCTTCAGGACTCCGCCGCCGCCGTTCAGGACGGCGCGGCCGCGAACGGTTCCCTGCAAAATTATCCGGTTCCCGGCCTGAGTCCGGAAAGGAAAATCGGAGATGATGCGATGGCCGGAAGCGTCCTGGATGGCGGCGTCAATGGTGAGCGGCAAATTCTGCGGCACATAGACCTGAATATCGCCGGTCGAAGTCTGGAGAGTTGAAGCGCTGAACGCTTTTCCGTTTGCGGCAATCTGCGCCACGATGCTGCCCCGGCGGGTTTCCGCCTGGACAGGACCCTGCAACTGATAAAGGTCAATGCTGCCGCCGGCGGTCTGGACGCGCACCAGGCCGAGCGCTCTTCCAATGCGGACACTGCCGCCCGCGCTTTCCGCCAGAACACTGCCGCCTGCTTTTCCGATTTGAATCTGTCCGCCCGAGGTCACGGCCTGGATGGCGCCGTGCGCGCCTTCCAGTTCGATATCGCCGCCAGCCGTTTCAATCTTGGCCGCGCCGCTGATTTCGCGGGCGACGATATCCCCTCCGTTGCTTTCAAGCGTTGCGTCGCCGGTCACGTTGCCGACGTGAATTCCGCCGCCCGCGGTGCGCGCCTCGACGGCGGAACCGGCATTCCCCAGCGCGATATTGCCGCCGGCCGTTTCAATATTTACCTTGCCCGTGGCATCGCCGATTTTTACGTCACCCGCTGCGGTGGTGGCTCGAACGGCGCCCTGGACCGGGCCGGCGACGGCGATGCTGCCGCTTTTGGTTTCGAGATCGAAATTCAGGCGCGTGGGGGCCGTGACGTGGTATTTGACGCTGAACGATTTCCGGAGGCTGGCGGGGAAAGTTGCGTTGATAAAGACGCCTCCATCGGGAAGCTTCTGCATTTTCACTTTATAGGCCGCGAACAGACGCCGCGCCTGTGCTTTGTCCTCCTGATAAGCGCGCAGCGCAACCGCGCATCGGATCCGGCCCGAAGCGCCCGGTTCCACCTGCACGGAACCGGCATCGGTTCTCAGAATCAGCCGGGCGCCATCCTTGACGGGTGCCGCGCATTCGACCTGTTCCGACCAGAACTTCCCTTGCTGCTCGATCTTTCCGCTATGAACGTAGTCCTGTGCCGAGGCCCGGGATGCGCTTGCTATCGCCAGCACCGCGAGTGCTAACGTCGCAAATCCAAACCGTGCCGCGTTGTGAATGCAGTTCCTAATTTCCATCGCCTTTCAGCCTCTGCACGGCGTCAATGCACTTCATCCGGACGTAAGGATTGGGATCATCGGACGCGAGATGATTCAAAACCGGGAGAATCGAAGGCGTAGCGTGCCGGGTGAGGACGTTCACGGCTTCCACGCGGACGCCGGGGTTGCGGTCATTCCGCACCGCCTGGATAACACCCTGTTCGATTTCAGAATTCCAGCCGGCATCGCGCAGAGAATCGAGCGCCTCCAGCCGCAAGCCGGTGTTCGGATCGTGCGCCAGAGCATAGAGCAGCGCGGACCGCACCGTGGGATCGTCGCCCGCGCCACGCAGCGCGTCCAGAGTATCGTGCCGAATGCCGGGATTCTGGTAGCTCTTGAGGGCGTCAATGAGCACGCCGCGGATTCTGGGATTGTCGAGCGAGCCCTGGAGCGTCACGCGCTTTTCCGCATCCATGGTAATTTTCACGCCGCCGGTCGCGGGGTCGGGCTGAACCTGGCTGATCCCGTTGATATGAAGGTTGGCAAGGTCGGCGGCATCAAACGAGGAAACTCCGGCCGGAGATTGCGGAACGGATTGTTTCGCCACGGGCCGCAGCGTCCACCCCAGGCTGAAGCCCAGGACAAGAAGCGTGACCAATCCCGCGGCGCGAGTGGCGGGCACGGCGCTGAATCCCGCAAAAAAGTCTCGCAAGAGCCCTCGCCAGGTCACTTTTTCGAGCTCACGGTCGATTGCTGAACTCAGTTCGCGGCGGCACGCGGCCAGGAGTTCGGGTGGCGGTTCCTGCCCGCTTCCCTTCCTCAGCCATTCATGAAACCTGTGCGCCTCTTCCAACTTGGCGCTGCACGCGGGACATTCCTTCTGGTGCTGTTCCATGGCGGCGCGCAACTCCGGGGAAATTTCTCCGTAGAGGAATAGCAGCGTGTTCTCCTGGAATTTCCTGCACTCCATAATCCAGCGCTCCCGTCCGTTTATCGCAAGTCGCTCAAAGCAAGCCGAAGTTTCTGCGTGGCGCGAAACAGGCAATTCTTGACTGTTTCCTCCGTGGTGCCGCAAATCTCTCCAATGGCGCGAAGTCTGAGGCCCTCGTAATGCTTCAGCTCAAAGACCACCCGCTCGCGCGGGTTCAACTGGCGGAGGGCAGCCTTCAGCCGGCTGCTGATTTCCTGTGACTCCAGGGCGCGCTCCGGATTCGTTTCCGCCCGGCTGTCGGGAAGGTTCTGGAAGTGCTCCTCCTCGCCATCAGGTCCGGCCGGCTGCACCTCGGCTCGAGTGCTTGCCTTTCGCAAATGATCCAGGCAGATATTCACCACCACGCGGTAAAGCCAGGTGGAAAAGCTCGACTGAAATCGGAAGCCGGGCAGCGTGCGAAAGACCTTCAAGAAAGCCTCCTGGTAAAGGTCGCGGCCGATTTCGGCCGAGCCGACGATGCGGAGAATCAGCCACAGAACTTTCCGGTCGTAGGCGCGCACCAGGGCGTCAAAAGCAATGCGATCGCCCGCCTGCGCCTGGCGGATTAGAGCCTCCTCGTCCTCGCCGGCAAGCGGCGCGCTCTCCACCGGAACTTTCCCGGCCAGCTCCAAGCAGGTGCCATCCGCCGTCATGAAATCTTTCCGTCCTGATTGCTTAGACGCTTTCATGCAAAAAAGGTAAGCCCCTTCAGTTTGGATTCACAAGGCACGCGTTGCGGTTGGTTTTGTAATATATTTAAGGACTATGACGCCTCGGCAATTTCGACTTCGAACCAAAATCGTAGTCGCGTTCCGGCCTGCCGCCCTTTCGGGGGCGGTCCTGGCGGCGGCGCTGGTTCTGCCCACTTTTCTGGCCGCCTTCCCTGCGCCACGCCCAGCCGCAGCAAGGTCCAACACGTCGGGGACGCTGACCGACCAGCTTCACAACCCGAGTCCCAAGGTTCGCAAAAAGGCGGCGCAGCAGATCGGCAAGAACGGCAATCTATCCGACATTCCTGCCTTAGTCGCCGCATTGCGCGATCCCAGCCCGGACGTCCGCCGGCAGGTCGTGCTGGGGCTCGCGACGTTTCGCTCGCCGGAATCGCTTGCCGGCTTGATAGCAGCGACGCAGGACAAAGACGAGGAGACTCGGACCCTCGCGGTCGAAGGCATCACCGGCTATTACACCGGACAGGCGCCCAGCGCCGGTTTCGTCGCATTTCTTGAAAAGCAATACCGCAGGGCCATGCAGCACTTTGTCCCGGATAACACGCGCATCGATCCGGGCACGGCGGTGGATCCCGGCGCGATTTCGGCGCTCGAGGCGGCCATGATGGACACGCAATATCAAAGCTCGGCCCGCGAGGCGGCCCGCGGGCTGGGCATTCTGAACGCGCGCCAGGCTGTCCCTGACCTGGTCACCACGGCCCACTCGCCCAACGAAGATCTGGCGCGAGAGGCGCTGAACTCGCTGAGGAAGATCAAGGACACTTCCGCCGGGCCGCAGTTGATTAACCTGCTTGATTCCTCCGACAGCAAGATTCAGCAGGATACAGCCGTTACCGTGGGCTTCCTGCGCACGCGACAAGCCGTTCCCAAACTGCAGAGTCTCTACGCCACCTCGCCGGACGCCGAAACTCGCGAAAAAGCGCTGGAAGGCCTTTCTCTTATCGGCGACCCGGTTTCCGTTCCGATTTTTCTGAAGGCCATCTGGAATCCGGACAAAAAGATTCGCATCTATGGAGCCGAGGGGCTGGGGCGCGCGCATGACCGCAGCGCCGCTTCCGACCTTTTGAAAGCGACGGTGGTGGAAAAGGACGGGGGCGTCAAAATGGCGATGGAATTCGGCCTGACCGCGCTGGGCAATTCCGATTACTTCAGCGCGCTGATTCAGGACCTCAGTTCGCGCTCCCGAGGCAATCAGGCGCAGGCCTATTTGACCGAGCTCGCGCAGGACGCGGGGTTTCTGCCCAAGCTTTATCCTTTCCTGAGCAGCCGCGATTCGGACATTCGCTCACGGATCTGCACGGTGCTGATGTATTCCGGCGACCAAAGCAGCATTGCGCCGCTGGAAAAGGCCTCGCACGATTCCAATGCCGATGTGGCGGCGCAGGCAATCCGGGCCTTGCGGGCCGTCCGGGTTCGCCTGGGACATTCTACGGGCGGCGGCGGAGCTTGATTTTGGGTGGCGCTCCTGCCGGAAGGCCGCAAGCCTGAGACCCTTTGCGTAAAGGACGGGGCCGATTTCCCTCAGTTGACACTCGGCCGAACCCACCGGATACTATGTGGGTGGCAGGTTGACAGAGTGCTCAGGCGAACCGAATGCCTGAAAGGAATCCTCAAATAATATCTCCGGACAGTCCTTGCGACATGCTTTGCCGTAACTGAGGATGGGGGAGAAGCGTCAGATTAGACAAAGGTGCAGGAGGGTGAGCCAGACTTGAGAGTGAGAATGAACATTCGTGGCAAAGTCGTGGGAGTATCCGCGGCCCTTTTGTGTTTTGGTGCCCTGGCGTTAAGCCAGGCAGGATGCTCCGGCAATAAAGGGCAGGGACAGGCCAAGGCCGCCTCGATGATGATGGGGCCAGTGCCGGTGACTCTGGCGGATGTGTCGCAGAAGACAGTGCCGGTGGAAATTCACACCATCGGCAATGGCGAGGCCTATTCCACGGTTACGGTTAAATCCCAGGTTGACGGCGTCATCGAGCAGGCGGACTTTACTGAGGGCCAGTTCGTCAAAAAGGGTGACGTCCTTTTCCGGATCGACCCGCGGCCTTTCCAGGCGGCGCTGGACCGGGCTCGCGCCGACCTTGCCAAGGATGCAGCCCTGGCGAAAAACGCCCAGTCAAATGCCGCCCGGTATGCGAAGTTATTCAAGGCGGGAATTGTTTCTCAGGATCAGGACGATCAGTACCGGACCGCGGCCGAGTCCGCCAACGCATCGGTCGAGGCGGACCAGGCGGCCCTTGAAACTGCGAAGCTGAATCTCGGTTACTGCACCATTCGTTCTCCGATCGCCGGGCGCACTGGAAGTCTGCTTGTTCATCCGGGCAACCTGATCAAGAACAACGATACGAGTCTTGTGGTGATCAACCAGATCTCGCCCTTGTATGTTGATTTCTCCGTGCCCGAACAATATCTGCAACGGATCAAAGGCGAAATCGCGCGGCGGCGGGCTCCCGTGATGGTGACAATTCCCAACCAGACGTCCTCGCCGATTACCGGAAGCCTGAGTTTTGTCAACAACACCGTGGATTCGGGAACGGGAACGGTGGTGATGAAAGGGACCTTTGAAAATAAAGACCACCGGCTGTGGCCGGGACAGTTTGTCAGCGTCACGATCGTCCTGAACACGCAAACGAACGCGACGGTCGTGCCCAGCCCGGCGGTCCAGACCGGGCAAGACGGGCAATACGTTTACGCGGTTAAGCCGGACATGACGGTGGAAATCCGGCCGGTCAAGGTCGGCGTCACCTACGAGGGTGTGACCGTGATCCAATCCGGTCTCAAGCTCGGTGAAAAGGTCGTCACCAACGGGCAACTCCGCCTTTATCCGGGCGCCAAGATTGTGGTCAAATCCGGCGCCGCTCCCACTCAGGAAAGCCAGTCATGAACCTATCGGAAATCTTCATCCGGCGTCCCATCATGACCACGCTGGTCATGTTGGGGATTCTGCTGTTCGGCGTGATGGCTTATCGCTACCTGCCGGTCAGTGATTTGCCCAGCGTGGATTACCCGACGATTTCGGTCAGCGCCAACCTTCCCGGCGCCAGCCCGGAAACCATGGCTTCCTCGGTGGCGACTCCGCTGGAGCGGCAATTCTCGACCATTGCCGGGCTCAACTCGATGTCGTCCAGCAACACCCAGGGCAGCACTCAGATCAACCTTCAATTTGACCTGAGCAGGAATCTTGACGCTGCGGCCCAGGACGTTCAGTCCATGATTACCCAGGCTGAAGGCCAGCTTCCGCCCAACATGCCTTCCCCGCCCACTTTCCGAAAGGTGAACCCCGCGGACCAGCCGATCATTTATATGGCGGTCTGGTCGGATGAACTGCCGCTCTATACGACCAGCGAGTACGCCGACACGCTGATGGCCCAGCGCATTTCAATGATCAGCGGCGTCGCGCAGGTGCGGGTGTTCGGCGAACAGAAGTACGCCGTGCGCGTCCAGTTCGATCCCAAGGCCCTTGCCACCCGGCAGATTGGAATTGACGAAGCAGTCCAGGCCATTCGAAACGCCAACGTGAATCTCCCCACAGGAACTCTCTACGGCACGCACAAGGCTTTTGTGGTTCAGGCTGAAGGGCAACTCAACGATGCGGCGGCCTACCGTCCGGTCATCATCGCTTATCGAAACGGCGCGCCGGTGCGACTGGACGAAGTGGCCAACGTCATCAACGGCAGCCAGAGCGACAAAATCGCCACCTGGTTCGGCCATCACCGGGCGATGGTTCTTGCCATCCAACGCCAGCCGGGCACCAACACCGTTGAAGTGGTTGACAACATTCGAAGGCTGCTGCCCACTTTCCGGTCGGAAATTCCCGCCAGCATTCATTTTGATATTCAATATGACCGTTCGCAAAGCATTCGCGATTCCATCACGGACGTCAAATCCACCCTCTACCTGACGCTCTGCCTCGTCATCCTGGTCATCTTTCTTTTTCTCCGGAACCTTTCCGCCACCATCATCCCCAGCCTGGCCCTGCCGATGTCCATCATCGGCACGTTCGCGGTGATGTATCTGGTGGGCTACACGGTGGATAACTTATCGCTCATGGCCCTCGTGCTGGCCGTGGGGTTCGTCGTGGATGACGCCATCGTCATGCTCGAGAACATCGTGCGTCACATGGAAATGGGCGAAGGCGTCATGGAAGCGGCGCTGAACGGCTCCAAGGAAATCAGCTTCACCATTCTTTCCATGACGCTTTCCCTGACGGCTGTCTTCATTCCCGTGCTCTTCATGAGCGGCATCATGGGCCGATTGCTGCATGAATTCGCGGTCACGATCATGTCCGCGGTTCTGGTCTCGGGACTGGTCTCTCTGACGCTGACCCCGATGCTCTGCAGCCGCTTTCTGCGCCATCCCAAGGACCAGAGGCACGGCCGTCTGTATGAAATCATCGAAATCGGATTCGACCGCCTGCACGGCGCCTATGACTGGAGTTTGCGAGGCGCGCTGCGGTACCGGCTGGCCGTGCTGATCGCTTCCATTCTCATCCTGGGACTGACCGGCTACCTTTTCATCCAGATTCCCAAGGGCTTCCTGCCCAGTGAAGACAGCGGAGCGCTTTTCGCCTTCTCGATGGCGGCGCAGGGCACATCCTTCGAGGAGATGAAGAAGCTCCAGAAGGAAGTGGCCGCGGTTGTTGAAGCGGATCCGAACGTGAACACAACCTTCTCCCTTGCGGGAGCCGGCGGCCCGTCGGGCGGCAGCAATTCCGGGATCTTCTTCAGCCACCTGAAGGACCATCCGCCGACATCGGACCAGTTTGTCGCCAAAGTGGAGGATATTCTCCATATTCACCACAAGCCGTTCGGTTCTCAATACCGGCTGATCAGCACGGATCAGGTGATTCAGGAGTTGCGTCCCAAGTTGGCCGCTATCCCGGGAGTTCTGGTTTTTATGCAGAATCCTCCCCCCATCCAATTGAGCGCTCATTTGACCAAGAGCCAGTACCAGTACACGTTGGAAGGTCCGGATACGACCGAGCTCTACAAGGATGCGCTGCTGCTCGAATCCAAAATCGAGAAACTCCCAGGCTTTCAGGACGTTACGACGGACCTGCAGAACGACAATCCGCAGGTGAACATTCACATCGATCGCGACAAGGCTTCAGCCCTGGGAGTGACCGCGGCGCAGATTGAATCCGCCCTGACCACGGCTTACGGTGAAGGACAGATCTCAACGATCTATGCGCCGACCAACGAGTACTGGGTCATCGCGGAACTCCAGCCTCAGTACCAGATGAACCCGGACGATCTGTCCATGTTGTACATCCGTTCGTCGAGTGGAACCCTTGTGCCGCTCAGCACGGTCGCTTCAATCGATCAGGGTCTGGGGCCGCTGTCCGTGAACCACTTTGGACAACTTCCCTCCGTCACCATTTCCTTCAATCTGAAGCCGGGAGTGGCCCTGGGCAATGCCGTCACGGAAGTGGATGGTCTTGCCCAGCAAACGCTGCCCGCAAACATCAGCGCCAGTTTTGAAGGTACCGCTCAGCAATTTCAATCCTCGCTGGTCGGCCTGGGAATACTGCTGCTGGCAACCGTCCTGGTGATTTATCTGGTCCTGGGAATCCTTTACGAAAGCTTTATCCATCCCATCACCATTTTGTCCGGCCTGCCCTCGGCAGCCCTGGGAGCTTTGGTGACGCTGATGGCGTTTCACCTTGAACTTGACCTCTACGGCTTTGTCGGCGTCATCATGCTGGTCGGTATCGTCAAGAAGAACGCCATCATGATGATTGACTTCGCTCTCGACGCCGAACGCACCAGCGGTAAAGAGACTTCAGAAGCCATTTACTATGGCGCGCTCGTCCGGTTCCGGCCCATCATGATGACCACTTTTGCCGCCCTGATGGGCATTATGCCTATTGCGCTCGGTCTGGGCGCGGGTGCGGAATCGCGGCGTCCGCTCGGCCTGGCGGTGGTCGGCGGCCTGGTCTTTTCCCAGGTGATTACGCTTTACATCACGCCCGTCTATTACGTTTACCTCGACAAATTCCAGCACTGGCTGGGCCGCACCTTCCGCAAAGTTGAGGTCGAAGGCGCGCCCGAAACTCTGCCGGCACCCGAGCCCGAGCGAGTCCTCGCCGATCCGCCGGAAACTCGTGCGGCCGGATAACGATCCAACTTCGGCTTCCACTGTCGCCCTTTCGAAACCCTTTGCAAATTTGCGGCTGGTGATATAATCCCCTGTTGCTTAATCTTTGAGCATCCGAAAGTGAACCGCCGCACTCATTTGTTTCAAGAGAGAATGTCATCAAGCGGAAGGAGTTCCTGATGAAAAGAAAGAAAGAAAAGCGCAAGCCGGAACAGCTTGCCCTGACTCGCCGCGACTTTCTGAAGGGCGCGGGCGTAACCGTTTCCGGTGGGATCATTGCCGCCTCCGGGGCGACGGCTCTCGAAGCAGCACAGTCCTCCGGTGGCGTTGTCGGACCGGGCCCGGTCCCAATCGCTCTGAAAGTCAATGGAAAGCTTCACAGATTGCGGCTCGAACCGCGCGTCACTTTGCTGGATGCGCTGCGCGATCATCTGGATATCACGGGCGCAAAGAAGGTCTGCGACCGCGCCACTTGCGGCGCCTGCACGGTGATGCTTGACCGCCATCCGGTCTATTCCTGCACGGTGCTGGCAATTGAAGCCGAGGGCCGCGAAATCACCACGATCGAGGCTCTGGCCAAGCCCGGCGAATTGAGTCCGGTGATGGAAGAGTTCTGGAAGAACGACGGCCAGCAGTGCGGGTTCTGCACTCCCGGCTTCGTGATGGCCTGCACGGCGTTCCTGGAAACACATCCCAACCCGACAGTCGAGGAAATCGAAAAAGGGCTGGGCGGCAATATCTGCCGTTGTGGAACTTACGCGGGCGTGCGGCAGGCAGCCCTCGACGCCGCAAAAGCGATGAAGGGAGGACAAGCCAATGGCTAGCTGCAAGTATGATTGGCCGCCGGCGGGCGACCGCGAGTTGATCGGCAAATCGATTGACCGCCTGGACGGTCCCGCCAAATCGAGCGGCCGCGCCAAATACACGTACGACACTTCCCGGCCCGGACTGCTGATCGGAAAGATGCTGATGGCGCCGTACGCGCACGCCAAAATCACTTCCATCGATATTTCCGCCGCAAAGAATCATCCCGGCGTGAAAGCCGCTCTGGTGATTCAAAAAGAAGGAACCGAAATTCAGTGGGCGGGCGATGAAATCGCCGCAGTCGCGGCGGTGGATGAAGAAACCGCTCGCGATGCACTCAAACTGATCAAGGTTGAATGGGAACAGCTTCCGCATCTGGTCCGTGAAGAGGATTTGAGCAAAGCGGGCGACCGGGCAAAACCCTCGGGCGCCCAGACCAAAGGCGATCCGGAGAAGGCCTTTTCCGATCCCGACGCGGTCGTTTCAGAAGGCGACTACGGCGCCGCGGTTATTACCCACTGCTGCCTTGAAGCGCACGGGAACGTCGCGGAGTGGCAGGCTCCCGACAAATTGATGACTTGGGCTTCGACTCAAAATGTTTCCGGCTGCCCCGGTGAGTTCGCGAGCGGACTTCGCAGGAACGGTGTGGACGTTCCGGACAGCAACGTCGAAACGGTTTGCCAGTACATCGGCGGTGGCTTTGGCAGCAAATTCTCGCCCGACCGCTGGGGTGTTGTGGTGGCGCAGCTTTCAAAATTGGCGGGCGGCAAAGCCGTGAAGTTGATGCTCGACCGTGATGAGGAACTTGAGGTTGCCGGCTGCCGGCCGTCCTACTTTGGCCATGTTAAGGTTGCGGCCACAAAAGACGGAAAAATCACGGCATGGCAATCGGATACCTGGGGGACCGGCGGGCCCGGCCCGAGCGGCGTTCCGCCCGTGCCATACGTGCTGACCGACATTCCCAATCAATCGAAGAAGCACACGTCGGTTTCAACCAACATCGGCCCGGCACGCGCCTGGCGCGCGCCCAATCATCCTCAGGCGGCCATCATGACCATGACGGCGCTGGATGACCTGGCGGCCAAACTCGAGATGGATCCCATCGAGTTTCTCAAGAAGAACATCAATTTTGCCCCCGATAACCTTCAAAAGACGTACACCGAAGAACTGGACAAAGTCGCCGAAATGTCCGATTGGAAGACCCATTGGCATGCGCGCGGCGACAAGACGGCCGGACCAGTCAAGCGCGGTCTCGGCGTATCCATTCACACCTGGGGCGGTCGTGGTCATGCCGGCAGCGGCAATGTCATTATTGCGCCGGATGGCTCCGTGACCGTCCAGTCCGGGACCCAGGACCTGGGCACCGGCACGCGCACGGTGATTGCGATTACCGCCGCCGAAACGTTCGGACTTCCGCTTGATGCTGTCCGCGTTGAGATTGGGGACAGCAAGTATCCGCAGGATGGCGCATCCGGGGGCAGCACGACCGTGGGCGGAGTCACCGGCTGGACGCGCCGGGGAGCCGTGGACGCGCGCGACCAACTGTTTGCCGTGGTGGCGCCAGCTCTGGGTGTGACGGCTGACCAATTGGAAGCCCGCAGCGGAAAGATCCAGGTGAAAGGCGATTCTTCCAAGAGTCTCTCCTGGAAGGCTGCCTGCGGCAAGCTGGGTGTCAAAAGCATCCATTCGCTCGGCAAGAATCCCGGCCCGTGCATGCTGGGTGGAGTGGGTGTGGGCGGCGCACAGGTTGCCGATGTGTCGGTGGATATCGAAACCGGGCTGGTGAAAATCAATCGACTTGTGGCGGCCCAGGATTGCGGTTTGGTGATTGACGTGAAAACGGCATCGAGCCAGGTCTACGGCGCACTGATTATGGGCGTCTGCTATTCGCTGTTTGAAGAAAAAGTGATGGACCAGACGCTGGGCACGATGCTGAACCCGAACATGGAGTTTTACAAGCTGGCCACGATCGGGGATATCGGCAATCTGGAGGTTCACATGATGACCGGGCCCGGTTACGACGAGCGGGGCGTGATCGGTCTGGGCGAGCCGCCGGTGATTTCACCGGGCGCCGCGATTTCCAATGCCGTGGCCAACGCCATCGGCGTTCGCGTTTCCACCATTCCGCTGACGCCGGATAAAGTTCTGGCCGCACTCGAGAAGGGAGGGATGGCCTGATGGAAGCCTTTGAATATGCCAGTCCGAAGTCGATGCAGGAAGCGGTTCGATTGCTGGGCAGCGAATGGGGCGATGCCGCGCTTTTGGCGGGCGGCACGGACCTTGTGAGCGCCATGAAGGACGAAATCGAGAAGCCGAAGCGCGTGGTCAGCCTTCAAAGGGCCAAGGGACTCGGTGGTATTGAGTTCAACAGCCGAAGGGGTTTGCGCATCGGCGCCTTGACGACTATTCGCGAACTTCTGGATTCGTCCGAGGTGAAGAACCATTATCCGGGCCTCGCCGACGCGGCGGACGGAATCCGTGGCGAGCAGATGCGCCACATGGGAACGGTCGGCGGCGAACTGCTCCAGCGGCCGCGCTGCTGGTACTATCGCAACGGCTACGGCCTGCTTGCGACTTATAAGGGCAAGGCGCTCGTCCCGGATGGCGAAAATCAGTATCACGCCATTCTGGGCAATAGCGGTCCCGCCTACTTCGTCAGTCCGTCAAGCCTGGCACCGATTCTGATTGCGCTGGGCGCGAAGGTCACTCTGCACGGGCCCCGAGGCCGACGCGAGCTCGATGTCGCAAAGCTATTCGTCACGCCGACATCCGATTCCGAACGCGAGCACGATATCAAACCCAACGAAGTTCTGACGGAAATTCAAGTTCCCGCGCATTCCATGGCTCGAATGGCCACATACGAAGTGCGGCAGAAAGAGGGTCTTGATTGGCCGCTTGCCGCTGCCGCCGTGGTGCTGCACATGGATGGCAACACGGTGCGCGGGGCGCGCGTCGTTCTTGGACACGTGGCGCCGGTCCCCTGGCCGTCGCCCGAAGCCGAGCAAGCACTCCAAGGCAAGGAAATTTCCGAAGACGTTGCCGCGGCGGCCGGCAAGGCAGCCGTCAGCAAGGCGACGCCGCTCAGTCACAATGCATACAAAGTGCGGCTCGCCAGCGTGGCGGTCAAGCGGGCCGTTCTCGCCGCCGCCAAGAGAGGAGCTTAGCCATGCCTGAACCTTCCACTCCGCCGGTTGCCGGACACGCAACCTGCCGCTGCCTGCGCTCCAAGGAAATGTTTTATGAAGTCGAAGGCGGCGCCGATCCGATTCATCATTCCGGAAGCGGCATCTTCTGGTGCATCCACACTCAAAACTGCCTGGGACCCGACGGCCAGGTAGCTGAACCCAAAAACTGCAGTCCCGTCCGCAATTGTTACGAGCCTGTCTGACGGATTGGTGCTCGGTGCTCGTTGTTGCCGGTGTCCAGCCTGCTTCAGGCGAAGTATGAATGCAGCTGTTGGCTCTGGAATCGCGCCTGCATTAGAGGGGCCTCTCGCCGACCGGCCAAGTTGAAATCTTTGCGTCGGTGGGCTTAGTATTGAATCTAAGCAGGTGAAGGGGTGTCGGGTGACGCAAACCGGATGGAAGGAGGCAAAAGAATGCGGCGAATTCTGTTAGCAACTTTGGTGGGGACGCTTGCAGTGCTGGGTGTGGTTCCGGGCCAGGCTGCGGTCCAGGGAACTTACGTCGAGGCTCGCAGCGCGGATGTGTGGACGGGTCCGTGCTTTGCCAGCTCGCAAGTGAATCTGCAGGGTAAACAGGCGATTCTGGCCTGGAGAGTTTCAAAAGGCGCCTGGGAAGGAACCGATCTTGCGGGATTGAGCGTCGTGGCGGTGATCAAGACTCGTTCGACGCTGGGCGACTATTATGACAGTCCTTATCCGGCCCAGGCGGTGCTGATTGTTGACCAGCGCGCCACGCCGCAACAGCGCAAGGCGCTGGAAAGCCTTGCCAAGGCGCAGGCCGGGCGACTGCTGAATCACATTGTGCGCGTGGACGCTGCGCCGATCACTTTCAAGGAAACCGCACGCAACCAGGTGGAACTTCAGGCCGGAAAACTGGCGGTCCTGCACACCCGGGCGCTTTGCGCGGGCGACAAGATCTGCGGAAATGAGCAGATTTACTATCCCCCGCTCACCAAGCTGGCGGAGTCCTCGCCCGCTTACACGCTCGAGGATTCCTTCCAGGGCGCCGGTCTGGGTGAGGTCTGGAAGCTTGAGGACAACCGCAGCGCCTTTGTCGGTACATTTTCGCTGGGCGGCTGAAGATCATTTTGTTGGTCAAGCCCGGGCGCAGAAGTGTGATCCGGCCTTCGCTCGCTGCTCTCTCATGCCGGCGCAGCGCTGTTTCGCGCCTTCGCCGCGCAAACCATTTTCGTGCCGCAGGCTTCCTTTGATCCGGCTGCGACATCTCGTATTTCAGGAGGACTATTCATGATGCGCTCGCGTATCTCGATGCTTATCTTCGCGGTGTTCGTCACCGCCGCTGTTGCCTTCGCCCAGAACTATAAGGTCGAGGCGGTCCAGGGACCGCCAGGTGGCGACGTCGCCGCGGCCGTGAAGGCCGTGCTGAATCCGGAGGGCGTGAAGTTCAGCGACAGCCAGGGCAAAGAAGTCGCGGAGCTCTGGCTTGCCAAGTCGCTTCCGGCGAACGCAAACCCTGACACTTCTTCCGACGTTCTTTATGGCTCGATCACGCCCGGCACGCTGGTGGGCGTGATTGATTTGCCTGGAACGTGGTCGGATTATCGCGGGCAGTCCATCAAACCCGGCTTCTATACGCTGCGCTATGAATTGATTCCGCAGGACGGCAATCACATGGGAGTGAGCACGTATCGCGATTTCACCCTTTTGGTTCCAGCTGCTCAGGACACTGACCCGACCAAAGTTCTGGACTTTAAGGACACCGTAAAGCTGAGCCGCCATGCGGCCACCACCGGACACCCGGCCGTCCTCGTGCTTGACCCCGCCGGACAAACGTCAAAAACTTATCCGGGAGCTTTTCAGGATGATATGCAGGATTGGGTGGTTCAAACCAAAACTTCCGTGGGCGGGAAGGAAACGCCGATGGCATTCGTGCTGATCGGAAAATATCAGGAATAGGATGAGCAGACTGGCTCGAACAATCAGTGCTCTAATGATGGCGGCTGCATTATGCGGAATTGCGCCACGCGCACTTCAGGCGGTCGCATCGAATCCCGGCGAGAAAGCTGCCGCCGAAACAACGCTGCGCGGAAAGCTGATTGAAATTCAAGGCAACAAGCCGGCGCTCGATCCGCCGAGCGAAAAAAGCATCCTGTTGGCGGGACGGAATCATTATGTCTTTGCCACGCTCAAGGACAAGCGGCTTGCCGGGCACGAGGTCGCGCTCAAAGGCCACGCCCGGCCTGACGGATTCTTCCAAGTGGACGATATCCATACCATTCACCACGGCAAGCTTTACTGGATTCGATATTATTGTGAGACCTGCAACATCTCCGCGCTCGGACCCGGCGATTGCGTCTGCTGCCAGCAGCCCACCGAACTGCAGGAAATTCCCGTCGGCGTCCCTTCCGGTCCTGATCCCAAAGGCGTGATCATTACTCATTAATGGCCTGCCCTCATTTGACCCGCGGCTGGCGGGGCGCTAATATGGCGCGGCATGACGCTTGAAGAAACGCTTATCTCCGTCTGGCGGCAGGCGCTCGAACCTGAAGTCGAAGAAGTCGAAATTGACGGCAGAGGGTTCAGAGTTGGGCGGACACGCAGCAAGGGACTTCGCATCGTCGAGTTCCCTTTCGCAGGCAAAACGATTACCGGAATCGAACAGAATCCTGCCACCAGTTCGGGCTGGGCGGAGATGGCCCGCGAAGGAAAGCGTGTGATGCAATTCAGCTGTGGCGGACGTTATTTCGGAAACGTGGCAGAAGGCGAATTGACGAAGTATTCAGCATGGAATTCACTTGGACTGCCTGAGTGAGGATTAATAGGCTGCCCTCTACACGCCTGTGGCACGAAGAAACACCTGCTAATCGCGCAACCAGCGGACCAATGACACTTTGCGAGAGACGAGCCCGCGTTGACACCTTCCGATTGCCAATGTTACAAACATAGAGCAGCTATTTACCGAGCTTTTCCCTTCCGGTGAGCGTAGCTCAGCTTGGTAGAGCGCCAGATTGTGGATCTGGACGTCGCGGGTTCGAATCCCGTCGCTCACCCCAAATTCCCTATTGATTTCATTGGGTTTGGCCTTCCTTCCCTTTCTGCCACGTCCGCTACGTCGCCCCAGCAGCCTTACCCACCTTCCGGGAGTTTCTCAATCGTTGTGGCACTGGTCACAGACTTAACAATCCGAATGCGGGAGCATAGCCTGAAGGTGTGTAACTTGAAGGTCGAAGAAGCAGTTTCCCACTATCGCATCCTGGAGAAACTCGGCGGCGGAGGCATGGGACAAGTGTATAAGGCCGAAGATACGATGTTGCACCGCCTCGTGGCCCTGAAGTTTCTGGCCGTGACTGCTGCCCCTGAGCCGACGGGCACGGGCGGACACCTGGGGCTGCTTGATCCACCGCTCTATCACTATGGACCCGCCGCCATGGAGCGTTTCCAGCGCGAGGCGCGTGCCGCCGCCGCACTGAATCATCCCAATATCTGCACTGTCTACGAAATCGGCATGCAGGACGGACGGCCTTTTATCGCCATGGAATTGCTCGAAGGCGAAACGCTGAGGCAGCGACTAGCTGCAGGCCCATCCCGTCCCAAGGGAATCGCTCCGCTTGGCTTGAATATGCTTCTTGAGTGGGCTATTCAAATTGCCGACGCGCTTGAAGCCGCGCATCAAAAGGGCATCACGCATCGCGACATCAAACCGGCCAACATTTTTATAACGACCCGCAACCAGCCCAAAATCCTCGATTTCGGTCTGGCGAAGACAACCGGCCGAATATCTCCTGTCGGAATGAGCGCTGCGGTGCCGCCAGTCGAAATTTCAACCAGCGCCCCCACAGAGTCTGTCGATGATGAACATTTGACGAATCCTGGCGTTGCTATGGGGACAGCCGCCTACATGTCACCCGAGCAGGCCCGCGGTGAGAGAGTTGACGCGCGAAGTGATCTTTTCAGCTTTGGGGCGGTGCTTTACGAAATGGCAACAGGCGAGCGGGCTTTTAACGGTCCGTCCACGCCGGTGGTTTTCACGCAGATCTTAAAAGAAACTCCTGTTCCCTTATGCACTCTCAATCCCAATATACCGCCGAGGCTGGAAGAAATTATAGCCAAATGCCTGGAGAAGGACCGTGACCTTCGGTATCAGAGCGCAGCAGAAATTCGCACTGACCTCAGGCGCCTTGAGCGCGACTCGTCAACTCCATCTTCGCAGGGGACTCAGCACGATTCGTCCGCCCAGGGTGCATGGACTATGCCGGCCCCGGGCATGAGCCACCACGTTACCCTGCCCGACGACACTTCCGGCGATCGCGAAATCGCCGTCAGCCTGTTGCGGCGGCACAAAACAGTGTTCCTGGGAGCGCTGGGAACACTCCTGCTTGCAGCAGCCGTTCTCACTTATGTGCTCGCTCTGCCGTTGCCTTCACCCGTCGTTTCCGACTACGAACAGCTTACCAACGACGGAGCGAGCAAGTTTGTGGCAGGCACGGACGGGTCGCGCCTCTATTTGCAGGTGCGCGGCCCGGGATTGACCCGACCCATCGCCCAGGTTTCCGTGAATGGTGGACAAGTTGCACCGATTCCCGCCCCTTCAGTGAATACCTCAGTGCTGAGCGTTTCCCCTGACGGTTCCGAATTGCTTGTCGCTGAAATACATGGCTACGGTGGGAACGGACCGCTATGGGCGTTGCCGATTTTGGGAGGGCCGCCTCGCCGGCTGGACGGCGCTGCCGGTCACGACGGCGCTTGGTCGCCTGACGGGAAAAAACTCCTGTACGTGAATGGTGGGGATCTTTACCTTGCCAACGCCGATGGCACAGATCCGATCCGTCTGGCCGGTGTATCCGGATACGTCGCCATGCCTGCGTGGGCGCCCGATGGGCAGAGCATCAGCTTTACGATTGTCGATTCCACGACAGCGACCAATCACATCTGGGAGATTTCCACGGGCGGCAAAGACCTCCATTTGATGTTTCCCTCCTGGAAATCCGATTACGGGGAGTGCTGCGGCAAGTGGACTCCTGATGGCCAATACTTTCTATTCGAGTCCGGACACCAGATCTGGGCGGCAAGGCAAGTGGGTGGTTTGTGGCGCAGGCCCGGCAAGAATCCCGTGCAATTGACAGCGGGGACGATCACTTATTTCAATCCATTGCCGAGCAAAGACGGGAAAAAGCTCTATGCCATTGGCGGATTCATGCGCGGCGAGGTCGTTCGATATGACGCTAAGAGCGCACAATACGCCCGCTATTTCAACGGAATCTCTGCTCAGGATTTTGCATTCTCCAGGGACGGCAAGTGGGTAGCGTACGTCTCCTTTCCAGACGGAAGCCTATGGCGGAGCAAATCAGATGGGACCGGCAAACTTCAACTGACCACTCCTTCCCTTTACGCGATGCTGCCGCAATGGTCGCCGGATGGCAGCGAGTTAGCTTTCTGCAGCATGGAAAACGGAAAACCTCAGCGCATTTACACTGTCTCCGCCGAAGGAGGTTCGCCGCAGGTCTTAATGCCCGGAAATACCAGTCCACAATCAGACCCAGCCTGGTCGCCTGACGGCAGGACAATTGCCTATTCCGGCGTGACAGGTGGGCCTACAGCCATTTTCACGTTCAACTTAGAGACGCACCAGGGGTCGATGGTTGCGGGCTCCAAAGGCTTTTTCTCTCCTCGCTGGTCGCCGGACGGGCGCTACCTGGTTGCCATGCCGAGCGATTCGAGTTCCCTGATGCTATTTGATTTCACGACCCAAAAATGGTCGTCGCTCCTGAAAGGCGTTGTGGCTTATCCCTGCTTTTCGCGGGATGGACGCTACGTTTATTTTCTCCACAGGACTCAGAACCCGTCGATTGAACGCGTCAGCATTCCCGAGGGAAAGGTCGAGCAAGCAGCGTCCCTCGAGGGCGTCCAGTTGACCGGAGATCACGGGGAGTGGCTTGGCCTCACCCCGGATGATTCTCCTCTTGTGCTGAGAGACACAGGTACGTTTGATGTCGTCTCCATGGATTTCATTGAGCCGTAACTTCCCTGGCAGTTTCTGAATACGTTATCCCGACCGCCGCAAAGCGTAACCCGGCAAAATCCGTTATGATAGGCGAATGAACACGGCCATCCGCTGCCGTAATCTGCATAAGACTTACGACAACAAGGTCGAAGCAGTCCGCGGCATTGATCTTGAAATCGCTCAGGGTGAGTGTTTCGGACTACTGGGTCCAAACGGAGCGGGCAAAACGACGACCATCGAAATTCTCGAGGGGCTGCTCGAGCCGACTTCGGGTAATGTGGAAATTCTCGGGAAGCACTGGAACTCGCACGGCCGTGAGCTGAGGGAAGTTTTGGGAATTTCGCTTCAGGAGACGCGGCTGTCTGAAAAACTGACAGTGCGGGAGACTCTGAACCTCTTCGCCAGCTTTTACCATAATCCCGGAAACGTGAATGATGTCATGGAGGAGCTCGCCCTCGCTGAAAAGGCCGATTCCTGGGTCGGTAAACTTTCCGGCGGCCAGCGGCAACGACTCGCTGTGGCGACGGCGCTGATTTGCAATCCCAAGATCCTTTTTCTTGATGAACCGACGACAGGACTTGATCCGCAGAGCCGGCGGCAGCTTTGGGACATCATCCGACGCTTTCAGGAGCGCGGCGGCACAGTTCTGCTGACGACGCACTATATGGATGAGGCGGAACGACTGGCAAACCGCATCGCCATCGTCGATCACGGACGCGTCATCGCCACCGGAACGCCTGCGGAGTTGATCGAACGCCTCAGCGGCCATCACATGGTTGAGTTCGACGCCGCGGGAGATGGCGTAGCGGAACAGGATACGTGGCGCGCGCTTCCTGGCGTGCAGGACGTGCATTTCGAAGACGGCCGGATCGCGCTGAGTGTTTTCGAGCCGCACCAGACGATCCCGGCGCTTCTCGATGCGCTGGACCGGCGCGGAGCCCGGCTGCTGCATTTGACGACGCGCCAAGCAAGCCTGGAAGACGTCTTTGTCCACCTGACCGGACGCCACTTGCGTGAAGACTGAAGCTGCGCGAAGCATTGACACTTTCATGCGCTGCAAACCAGGGAGACGACGTTGAGTACCCTCAAGCAGGAAAACGCAAATCGGCCGGGGATTGAACCGCACCCTTCACCGCCCGCGCCGCGCACGAACCGGCGTTGGGAGGGTTACCGGCAACTTCTGCTAGCGCGAATGAAAGAAATGAAGCGCGAGCCGGAAGTCATTTTCTGGGTCTTCTTTTTCCCCATTCTGCTTGCGGCAGGCCTGGGAATCGCATTCCGCGACCGTCCTCCGCAGGCCACACGAGTTGCCGTTGAAGCGGGCCCCGACGCCGCGAAAGTGATGTCCTTGTTGTCTGCCGAAAAGCTTCGTGTATCCATTCACGCACAGGTCCTGCCGGCTTCCGACGCTCTCAACCAATTCCGTCTGGGAAAAGTTGACCTGGTGATTGCACCCAAAAGCGGCGGCGGGTATGAGTTCGTTTATGATTCCGCGCGACCGGAAAGTTTGATGGCGCGCGCCACCGTTCGGGATGAACTCGAAAGCGCGGAGGGCAGAAAAGACGTGGTCGCCATTTCTTCGCGCCAATCCAGCCAACCCGGTGGCCGTTACATCGACTTTCTGATTCCGGGATTGCTGGGAATGAACCTGATGAATTCCGGCATGTGGGGCATCGGATTCGCGCTGGTGGAGATGCGGCAGCGAAAGCTGCTGAAACGGCTGGTGGCCACTCCCATGCGCCGCGGCGATTTTCTGATGGCGTTGGCTTCCAGCCGCCTCATTTTGATGCTGATCGAACTCGTGCTGCTCCTCGGCTTCGGAATCGTATTCTTCCACATGCACGTGATGGGATCATGGTTCAGCATCATTGTCATCAGCGCCGCCGGGGCGCTCAGTTTTGGAGGCATCGGGCTGCTGACCGCGAGCCGTGCCCAAAAAATCGAAACAGTCAGCGGCCTGATCAATGTCGTGATGATGCCGATGTGGATTTTCTCAGGAGTATTTTTCTCTTATGAGCGCTTCCCTGCCGCAGTTCAGCCCTTGCTTCGCGCCCTGCCTCTGACGGCACTGAACGACGCGCTGCGCTCCACGATCCTCGAGGGAACGCCAATCACTCACCAAGGCTGGCGAATGCTTAATATGCTTCTCTGGGGCGGAATTTCATTCGTCATTGCCAAGCGGTGGTTCCGCTGGACGTAGAAGCGGTTCCGATTGGAATGTTTTCGGCTTACATGCAAGAGTTGGGTACTTCCACCAATGGCTTGTGTCTTTCTGGTTAACGAAGACCCGCCAACTCATCAATCATCTGGTCCGTCGTCCTTTGCCGGCAATAACCCTGGTTGTTGGCAAGCGATGACCTATGACGCTCCTCTGTGAGAGTTGCGCAAGCATCGGTCACCAGCGTTACCAGATACCCGTAGTCGCACGCATCCCGCACCGTTGAATCGACACACTGATCCGTGAGCAAGCCGCAGACGAGCAAATGCCTGACACCCAGGTTGCCCAGCACGTAATGGATGTTGGTCGAGACAAACACGGAAGACGAAGTTTTCGGGATGAAAATTTCATCACATTCAGGCGCGATCTCATCAATCACCTGCGCGTCGCGCGATCCCTTCGGGCAGAAAAGGCCGGAGATCTTGTAATCCAGCCCCAGGTCGCGTCCATCCAGCGTGAGGCTCTCGATTACCGTGTACATCACCTCGACGCCCGCTTCCCGGCAGGCGCGCTGCAGTCGCCGCATGTTCGGGACAACGCGTTCCCTCAGCTGTCGAAAAAAATAGCCGTAACGGGCTTCCACTTCATCCGGCGCGAGCCCTGCATATTCGCCTCCGCCCTCGGCCGAATAGTTCTGGACATCGACAAAAAGCAGAGCCGTCGATCCAAGCTTCACAGGCACGTCACGCGATAATCCGAAATCCTTCACGCCGCCCTCCTGCATCAATAGACAGCCGCGTAGCGCGCGCAGATTTCCTCCGGCGTCGCGCCTTCCAGAGCTTTGATTTCCGCACGCTTGAAGGCCAGGTAGGCTGACTTGGACTCGTCACACCACCAGGAATCCGTACCTTTGTCCGTCTCCAGAGCCGCGAGGGCCGCTTCCAAGGAGCGCGGAAGTAATGGCCACTCCGCATCCGCCGCCGGAAGTGCCAGGCCGCGTGCAAGTCCGTCGACACCGGCCCAGACGATTGCTCCGAGGGCCAGGTAAGGGCAACTCGCTCCGTCGGCCACGCGGAACTCCACGTTGAACTGCCGCTTCGGTTCTTCGGGCGACGCCAGAAACAACGGCGCAACGCGCACCGCCGCTCCGCGATCCTGCACACTCAAGTCGGCGTGCACCGGCGCCCAGCGATTCGGCGTGAGCCGATGATAAGAAGCTACCGACGGCGCCGAGAATGCGCAAATCGCCGGCAGATGTTCAAGCACTCCTGCGAAGAACGGCGCAACCCGCTCTGAGATTCCGTGCGGAGCTTTAGCGTCATGCGTCACCGGTGTCTTGTCATTCCACAGACTCAAATGGAGATGCGTGCCGTTCCCGATTCCATTAGGCGTCAACATCGGCGCAAAGATCGCTCGCTGTCCGGTCCTCCAGGCGATGGCGCGCGCCAACTCGCGCAAAACCACGGCGCCATCCGCGGCACGCATGCCTTCCTCGGCGGCAATCGTCGCCTCGTATTGGCGCGGCCCGTATTCGGGCAGAAAACTGTCCGGCTTGAATCCTGCCGTCCTCACGGCGGCCATCAACGTCTCGCCGAAGCTCCCCTGACGCCGGAAGGCATCCAGTGAATAGGTTGCTCCCGGACGGTCTTCCACTCCCGTCAGTACAAATTCCTGCTCAAAGCTTGCCATAACCCTGAGATCAAATTTGGCCAGCGCTTCCAACGCACGCGCGAGAAACGTCCTGGGGCAGCAATCCCACGCGCTGCCGTCGGTGTTCACGATGTTCCCCAGGTAAAATCGCTCCGCCGTTCCGTCATCGAACGGTACGTCAATTCTCATCCCAGGATCCGGCCGAATCATCAGATCGCCCGTCGTGCCGAATGGCGTGGTGAAAATCGGCCCAAAACAGGACATCATGATGTTGGAGTGAGTCAGTCCCACCCCCTTCTTCAGCCGCACGCCAATGTCCGCCTCGGGAAACGCCTTTCCACGGACGAGACCCGCCCAATCACACACGCCCACAAAAACAAGAGGTTCCGTCTTCAAGAATGGCCCTCCATGCTCCTGATCTGCGGTTCCGAAATACTCGGGTCAGGCGCGTGCCACATTGTCTTTGTCAGCGCGGGTCGCATTCTGAGCAGAAGGAATCCGGCAACCAGATACGCAACGACGACGTAGGGCCAGAGATTTTGTGGAAAGGCCGGAGCCGGATAGACTGAGTTATAAAGCGGCCACAGTAGAATCAGCATCCCCGCCAAACCGAGCGCCGTCCACGCCTTCTTTCGCTCCCGCACTGCGTCGATTGCCTCCGCTATCGTAACACCGATATAAACTAGAATCAGCGCAAGCGTTCCAATCGTCCCCACGGCATCGTAATATTTGGCCGCTCCCGTTAGTGGAGCCCACAAAACGACGCCGGCTATCGAAATCCCTCCAATTACCAGCACCGCAAATCCGGGAGTCCCGTGCCGTTCGTGGACATGCCCGAACACGGGCGCAAGACCTGCTCGACCCAATGCAAAGAGCATTCGCGCAGCCGCGCTCAGGCTTCCAAGCACACAGGAAAAAGCCGAAATTGCCGCGGCAAGATCCAGCAGCGAAGCGAAATCCCGCGAACCGAACCTGAGCGCAAGTGTGTTGAGCGGCGCACTGTCAGTGGCGAGCGCCTTCATGTTGCCCAGCCCAAAACCCATCACCTGCACATAAGAGGCGAACACATAAAATGCCCCGGCCAGGATCACCGTTCCCAGTACAGCGATGGGAATTGCGCGGTTTGGATTGCCCGTTTCCTCTCCCAGCGTCGCCGCTCCTTCAAAGCCGGCAAAGGAGAGCACCGCAAACACCATTGCAAAACCCACACCCGACCAGCCTGATTTCGGATCGGGGACAAACGGCGCTGCACTCAGCCCGGTCGTCCGCCCCACCTTTTCAAGCACCATCACGCCAAGCACGATGATGGCTAATACGGAGACCGCTTCCAGCACCAGCATGACCCGCGCCGCCAGCCGCATATTCCGGTAGGCAAGCGCCGTGGCGAGCGCGATTGCCAGAATACTAACGAGAATCCAAAGGCCATGGGCGCCGATCTTGTAATCCGAAAGCGCGGCGTCAATAAAGTTTCCCGCCAGAACTGCCGTCCCGGTCGCGTACGCAAGATAGGTCAGCATCAGCGCCCATCCCGCTACAAATCCCACGCGCGGGCCAAACTCTCCCGCAATATAGGCGTAGGCTGAACCGGCATGAGCAACCCGTCGCGCAAACGCCACGAACGATAGGCCCACGATTGCAAGCGCAACTGTCCCGACGGCAAAAGCCAGCGGAGCCGCCCTGCCCGCAGCTCCCACCGCCAGCGTCACGTTGAAAGCCATCGCCATTGTGGGAGCGATGATGGAGAGCGAAAGGCCGATTGCTTCGATCAGTCCGAGATTGCGGCGAAGAAGTGTCATTAACTTCCGGCGAGCGATAAAGGTCCTGTCCGGCTATTGTCGTTGCGCATGCACGATGAAGCAAACCTATTAAATCCGTGCTCTGCGTACCCCCGTGAGCCGGCGACACTTTCAACCGCAAGCGTGTTCCTGCAATCCACAAATTTCCGACTATCGCTACGCGCCGAGAGTGTGGAAACACCTCGGCCGCAGTGGCTTCATCCAACATGCTTATGGAGAGGAAGTAACTCAAAGAAAATCAGAAAATGCGCGAGCAAGCCTGTAAGCCGAATTCTGTATCCCGCGTGAGCGGGACGGCGATCATTCCTCTAGGCCCGCGATTGCTCGAGGGCTCAAGCGACCTACCCGAGAGTTGCCGGCCGAAGCCTTGCGGGACGGGCAGTCCCTCCTCTCCTATTTGGTCTTGCTCCGTGTGGGGTTTGCCGTGCCTTTGGCGTCGCCGCCAAAGCGGTGCGCTCTTACATTAAGCCCGGCGAACCGGGCCGCACCTTTTCACCCTTATCCCGCGTTAGCGGGACGGTATATTTTCTGTGGCACTTTCCGTGCCGGAGACGTACGGCCGATTGCTCAGCGTCCTTCCCCGGCCCTCGCCGTTAGCGAGCACACTGCCCTGCGGAGTTCGGACTTTCCTCTCCCCCGCTCATGCCCGTCTGCACGTATGCCCTTTCGGACCCAAAGGCAGACGCTCGAGCGGGGCAGCGATCACCCGGCTTGCCCGCGCATTGTCCATGATAATGCCCACTCCCGCCGAGGTCAATCGACCTTGCTGCGGGCCCTGTTGCTGGGGCATCAGGCATCACTGGTCGTCGGAATCTCCGGAGCAAGCTTCTCCCGGAACGGACCGGCTGGCAGCGTGGGCGCAGGCCTGAGGAGGCACGTGCGTTGCAACGTTCCCGACAGCCGTGGGGTTGTGGTCGTCACCGTCGTTCGAGTCCGGCCCACCGCCAGTACCCATTGAAGTCGGGTGCGATTTGGAAGAAAGAACCGATGCTCCAGCCGCGGAAGCCGCTGCGCCATGTCCTGCGACAGCTGCCGCCACTCCCACTCCGGCGCTCGTTCCACCAGCCGCCGTCACGGCAGCCACCCTGGCGGCGTGGCTTCCCAGAAGTCCGGCGCTCAAGGCGGCACCCGTGGGGGGTGCGTCGGCTGCGGCAGTATTCAAAGTGATGGTCTTGCCCTTGGCAATCTCGGTGGCCATGCCACGGCCGTAAACGTGGATGTGTCCTTCGCGAGCCGTGACCGACAACCTTTGATTCAACAAGGCCACATCGCCGAGCGTCCGGAATCCATGGACCGGTTCAACCCTGACGCCCGCGGCGCGAACGCCAATGGGGCTTGCCTTTGACGGCTCGACCAACGAAAGGCTGCCATGGTCCAACTCAACAGCGACACCATCCTTTTGCCTCCTGAACGTCGCGGCGGTCTGGGCGTGAAGAACCACGACGCCACCGCCCATCAACTTGACGATCGCTAGTCCTCCGTCCTTTACTTGAACCTTATCACTGTTAAAAAGCGCCGTATCGTAATAGGTAGGCTGCCCGGAAACCACTGTTTGGACGCCGCGCGCAACAACTCCTAGCGGAGGCGATCCGGCTCGGCAGGGATTGAATCCAGTAAGGCAAATTATTGTAGCAACGAGAGAAGAGTACAGGACACACTGTCTTATCGTCATCAGGGTCATTTCTCCTTTGGGCTGTTCATTAGAGCTAGCCCGATCCGGACCTTGAATGACCCCACCCCCGACTCAGCTTGATCGAACTGGGGTGTTGCACTTTGGTTTCCATCGCCGTCATCTGAAAACCGTTTATTTGGTAATTGTTGCCAAACCGGTAATCCTCTACTGTCTCAGTCGGGAGCAAAAATTTCCTCGTGAAATGAAAAATGTGCGCACCCAACGACCTGCCCAACAGGCGAAACAGGACTTTTGCGGGGCCTTGTCTGGCCTCGTCCGATCATTGTGCTACTCTTTTAAGGCATCTGAAGGGAGGCAGAGGTATGGCGCAACGTCTCGACGGGCGAATTGCCGTGATTACAGGAGCCAGCAAAGGTCTGGGCAAGGAAATTGCCCTGGCGCTCGCCGGCGCGGGAGCGGCGGTAGCGTTGGCTGCGCGCAGCACCGAGCTCCTTGAGGGCGTGCGAGCGGAAATCGAAGCGCGCGGCGGCAAAGCTGCGGCCTTCGTAGCCGACGTCAGCAAGGAATCGGAAGTCGAGCGCCTGGGTGGGGAAATCCGCGAAAAGCTGGGCCTGCCCGATATTCTGATCAACAATGCGGGAATCAATATCCGTAAGCCGCTGGCTGAATACTCATACAAGGAATGGCGGCAAGTGCTGGATATCAATCTGGACGGAGCGTTTCTCTGCTCGCACGCTTTTGTGGGCGGAATGATGGAAAAGCGGTTTGGCCGGATCATCAACATGACCTCAATCATGTCGCACGTGGCGTTTCCCGGACGCACGGCTTATTGCGCCAGCAAATTCGGACTGCTGGGCATGACTAAAGCTCTGGCGCTGGAACTCGCGCCATACGGCATCACGGTCAACGGCTTGAGCCCCGGACCTTTCGCCACCGAAATGAACACGATTCTCATTAACGACCCGGTGCGCAACCAGGAGTTTACATCCAGGATTCCGATGGGACATTGGGGCAAAGTGGAAGACATCGGCAAGCTGGCGCTCTACCTTTGCTCGGAAGAAGCGAGCTTCATTACAGGAACCGACGTTCTGATTGACGGCGGGTGGACAGCGCAATAAAAGCTTTGCGGCCGCGATGGCAAACTGAAACTATTTCAGAAGTTTGAGGAACTCCGGCTCACCAATTGTTTTAACGCCAAGTGAACGCGCCTTCTCAAGCTTGGAACCCGGGTCGACGCCAACCACGACGTAATCGGTTTTTTTCGAAACCGAGCCAGTGACTCGCCCTCCTGCTTCCTCAATCATTCGAGCCGCCTCATCGCGGGAGTGGCTGGGAAGGGTTCCTGTCAACACAAACTGCTTACCGGCAAGCTTTCCGCCGATCTTTTCGAGCTTCTTCTGTTCGAGCTCCAATCCCGCGCGCCGCAGTTTCTCAAGGACGGCACGGTTTCGCTTTTCGCTGAAAAAGTCAGAAATACTCTGGGCAATTCGCGGACCGACTTCTTCCACTTCGCAAAGCTCTTCCAACCCGGCCTGCTCGATTTTGTCGATAGACGCGAAATGATCCGCCAGCAGTTGCGCAGTCCGCTCGCCGACAAATCGGATTCCGATTGCGTAAATAAGGTGCGCGAGTCCCGCTTTGCGGCTTCCTTCGATTTCGCTCAGTAAATTCGCGGCGGATTTTGGCCCCATGCGATCGAGGTTCTCAACCTGGTCCTGTGACAGGCTGTAAAGGTCGGCAACGTCCTTGACCAGACCCTTGTCAACCAGTTGATCGACAAGGGAGTCACCCAGGCCGTCAATGTTCATCGCGCGGCGGCCGGCGAAATGGAGCAGCGATTCCTTGAGTTGGGCCGGGCAGGCGGCATTAACGCAACGGTAAGCGACTTCGCCCTCCGCGCGGTGGACTTCCCCACCGCATACGGGACAATGTTTCGGCATCTTGAAAGCGCGGCCATGGGCTGCGCTTTTGGCCACCTTCACAACCTGGGGAATAACTTCTCCGGCCCGCTGGATCAGCACAGTATCGCCAATCTTCACGCCCAGGCGCTCGACTTCGTCCATGTTGTGGAGCGTGGCGTGGCTGACCGTAACCCCACCTACATCCACGGGCGCGAGATCAGCAACGGGCGTCAGCGTACCCGTGCGGCCAACCTGTGCGCGAATGTCCAGAACCTCTGTAGTGGCCTGCCGCGCGGGATATTTGTATGCGATAGCCCAGCGAGGCGACTTTGCCGTCCAGCCAAGCTCCTCCCACAATCGAGTTTCATCGACTTTTATGACGATGCCGTCAATTTCATATCCGAGGTGGTCGCGTTTCGATTCATATTCTTCGATATATCGCTGAACTTCCTCGAAGGAACTGCACTTGTGGCGATGCGGGTTCACCTTGAAACCCATCGTCTCCAGCGCATCGAGCGCGGCCGACTGGCGCGGCGCGGGAACGCCGCCATCGACGTACAGAAAGTACAGAAACATATCCAGCCGTCTCGCCGCGACGATTCGTGAATCGAGCTGGCGCATGGTGCCGGCCGCCGCGTTGCGTGGATTGGCAAAGCGCGGCTCGCCGGCAGCTTCCCGCTGCGCATTAGCTTTTTCAAACGCCTTCTGTGTCAGGATCACTTCTCCGCGCACTTCGAAAGTCCTTGGGCTTCCGATCACCTTGAGCTTTTGAGGCGAAATCCGCAAAGGCACAGACCGAATGGTCTTCACATTCGCAGTGACGTCCTCGCCTACGGTGCCGTCGCCCCGAGTGACGCCGCGAACCAGTCTCCCGTCTTCATAAATCAGGGACATAGAGAGCCCGTCGAGCTTCAATTCGGCCATGTATTCGACCTTGTCCCGGCCGGCGAGTTCGCGAACGCGGCGGTCCCAGTCCTGAAGCTCCTTGATGGAATAAGTGTTATCGAGGCTCATCATCGGGCGGGAGTGACGGACTTTGGGGAATTCCGGCGAAGGCTCGCCCCCCACGCGCTGCGTCGGCGAATCGGGCGAGATCAACTCAGGATGCTCGCGCTCAAGCTCTTTCAGCCGCTCCATGAGACGGTCGAATTCGCCGTCGGAAACTTCCGGCTGGTCCTTCACGTAATAGAGATATTCGTGGCGGCGAATTTCGTCTCGCAGCTTTTCAATCTCTTTAGCGACCTTCTTGGGCATTCGCTTGACCTCACGCGGACCTTAGCCCGCTCCGGTGAATTATAGTATGGAGAGCGCAACTTCTGCTTGTCCGGTGCAATCAAATAACCGGGCGGTCTAAGGAAATCCATGCGCCTTGTCGTCGCTTGACATAAATCAATTTGTACGATTAGCTTCGGGGAGGACGATTACGGGGAGGCGAACCATGGGAACAAAGATTAGGGTGACCGTATTGGTGCTGCTTGCCGCGGGCGTGATGGCTGCCGGTCCGGCTCGGGCTCAGAATGAGAACAGTGCGCCGGACGCGCCGCACTCGCGTTTCGGAAATCCGACGGGAATTGCGCGTATTTACCAGACTTATATCTTCGGAATTGTGAAGAAGGTCGTAAAAGGCGGCGTGGTGCTTTCCAAAACCAAGTTTGGAGGCGACCAAGATTTTAAGATCAACAAACACACCAAATTCATCCGGAATGGGAAATCCAGCCACGACCTTTCCTTGAAACCGGGAGAGATGGTCTGGATCGATATGAAGCGGGACAAGAAGACGGGCGACATGATCGCCAAGAAGATCGTGGTTGGCGTGGCTGCCACAGGGGGTCCGAGCACCGATTAGCCGGCCCTGCGTGCGATTGGAATTGCAGGTTGGAAACGAGGTTTTTGACAAAAGCCTCCTTGAAAAGATCAACACTCGTTTACAATCCGGCTGCAGGCACACGACAGAACCGGCGTCAGGACCAGATTCGAAGAGTTTCCGAGCAACTTTCGAAGAACGGATTGGAAGTCAACGTTCAGCAAACCACCGGACCCGGCAGTGCCCATTTCCTGGCTTCGCAAGCAGTCGCTGCGGGAACCGATTTGATCGTGGTTTATGGCGGAGATGGAACTATCAATGATGTCGCCAATGCTCTTGCGGAAGGGCCAGTTCCGCTGGGAGTCCTCCCCGGCGGAACGGCCAATATTGCTGCCAAAGAGCTCGGCCTTCCGGAGGACCCAGTCGAGGCTGCGGCAAGAATTGCCGAATGGACATCGAAGCCAATCGCTCTGGGTCGGGCGACCTGGACTCGAGAGGGTCGCCAACAACAACGGTTTTTTCTCTCGGTTGCGGGGGTCGGCTTTGACGCTCACGTCATCCGTCAACTCTCACTCGCAGCCAAAGCCGAATATGGTGTCGCCGCTTACGTTCTTGAAGCCCTGCGGCAGTTTTTCATCTATCGGTACCCGAGCTTTGCCTGCAGTGCCGATGGAGTCGTCGCCGACGCCACGCTGGCCGTCGCGCAGAGGAGCCGCCGGTATGCGGGTTGGCTCCAGGTAGCGCCGGGCGCCAATTTCCTGACCTCCAAGCTGGCCAGTTGCATGTTCCTGGGCAAGGGCTTCGGAAGTTATGTCGCTTACGGATTCGCCGTGCTCCTGGGACAACACATGCATCTTCCCGATGTCCATTTGGCGGCCAGCGACCGGATGGTCTGCAAGCCCAAGGAACCCGGTTCGGTCATCGACTTTGAGTTGGACGGCGAGCTCGTAGGGCAGTTGCCCGCCGTCTTCGATGTGGTGCCTGACGCTCTGACCCTTGTGGCGCCCTGGCCCGAAAAGGAATCCTGACTCCAGGGAAGAAAAAGGTGCACTCCTCCCTGCCGCTGCTTGAACAATGGACAATGTCACCCACACCTTCACGGGCCTAGCTATTAGTTGCGCCGGATTCAACCGTAAAACGCGGTACGCCACGGCCGCGATACTGATCGGCGCCAACCTGCCGGACATTGACATCATTTCGGCCTTCACGGGCAGCAGCAATTATCTGAAATACCATCGCGGCCCGACCCACTCGATTCTGGGCATTACGATTCTCGCTTTCCTTCTGTGGGCGGCATTTTGTTATCTCAATCGCAAGTCGCCGCCGCGGAAGAAGGGCGTCCCGTTCAATTCCAAGTGGCTGCTGCTCGGTTGCTGGACGGCAATGGCAAGCCACATGATTCTCGATCTGACCAATTCCTACGGCGTGCGCGTCTTCTGGCCTTTCAGCAATCATTGGTACGCCTGGGACCTGGAGTTTATTGTTGATCCGGTCCTGCTTGCATTGATCATCGCCGCCCTTTCGCTGCCGGCCCTTTTGCGTTTGATCTCGGAGGAAGTTGGCGCGCGAAAGTCAGGGTTTCAGCGCGGAGCCATTACGGCTCTCTGCTTGATGGCGGGGCTCTGGGGCGTGCGGCTCTTCGCTCATCAGCGAGCCCTGAATATGATGGCCTCCCGCACATTTCAGGAGGAAAACCCCACGCAGATGGCGGCCTTCCCTACCCCGCTGAATCCGTTTCACTGGACGGGGGAAGTGGAGACGCAATCTGCGATTGACCTTTTTCCGGTTGACGTGCTGAGCAAGGAAATAGACATGGACGACGTCCACACTTTCGGCAAACCTGTCTTCTCGCCGGCGCTCGCTGCTGCTCAAAACGCGCCCATGGCAAAGGTCTTTCTGGATTTTGCACGATTTCCCTGGGCGAGGGTGAGAGAAAGCGGAGACGGGTGGGAAGTTGAAATTAGAGATCTTCGTTTTGTGTCCGACAAGTCGCCGAGCGGGGGTTTTGTGGCCACAATCAACCTGGACAGGCAGCTTCACGTTCTTTCCCAAAGCTTCAGCTTCACGGGAGGCGATTAGGAAGAGCTGCCGGATTGGCTCGGCGGCGAGGGAGTGGACTTCGAATCATCCGCTTGGTTTTTTCGGGGCCGAAAGACGCGCATAGCGACCGCGACCACGACGATGGCTCCGACCGTCACCAAAGAGGCCGTTCCGATATGCTGCTTGAGATACTGAGGGCCTGCGGCGCCGAATTTAACGCCGATCCAGGCTTCAAAGCCAAACCGCAGCGCGCCGCCCACCAGGAGGGCTGACAGCAGCCGGAGTGAGCTCATCCGCAGGACGCCGGAAGCCAGCAGAAACGGCTTGAAGGGCAACGGCGGCGGAAGAAGAGAGGCGACCAGGACCGTGACAAAATCATTGCGCGAAATCCACTTCATGGCCCGGCCCATCTCTTTATCTGAACTTTTGCCGCGCACCATGCGGATTCCGCTGCGTCCGATCAGGTATACAATTACCGACCCGCCCGCGGTTCCGACGTCGGCCCCCAGCGCATAAAGCCAGGCGCGAGCCGGATGAGTTCCCGAAAGGTAAATGAGCAGCACGTCCTTGACCCCGGGCAAGGAAAGTCCGGCCGAGTCGAGAAACGCGATGCCCAGCAGTCCCCATCCCCCGTAAATCGCGAGGATGCGGGTCAATCTTCCTGGCAAGGCTTTGAGAAATTTCACCAGATTTGGGCCTCTGTCAGAGGGGATTCAGCACGACCGAACGCAGGCCACTCATTGTAACGGCTGAGAGGCGCCAGCACAAACTGTAAAGCCGGACGCTCAGCCGGCGTGACGGTCAAAATTGAAGCAAAGATGCTCAGTGCTGCCGTTGCTGGATCAAATCTCCAGGCGCCTTTCTTCTAGCCGCGGCCGAAGGTTGCAGCCACCAATCAGGTTATGCTAACTTCCTGAAATCGGGAGAGAACCCGGATCTTCCTTCCGCGACGATGGCCAAAACAGAATCATCCCGTATCGAGCTGGCGGCGCAAATGGACGCGAAGCGGATGCCGCAGCATATCGCCATCATCATGGATGGCAACGGGCGCTGGGCAAAGCTTCGTCACATGCCCCGGATTGAAGGACATCGTGCCGGCATTCGCGCCGTGCGCCAAGTGGTTGAAGGCTGTGCCCGACTGCGGATTCCCTATTTGACGCTTTACGCCTTTTCGGCGGAAAACTGGAAGCGCCCCCCGGCGGAAGTGAAGCTTCTGATGCGGTTGCTGCGCGAATATTTAAAGAAAGAACTTCGTGAACTGAATCAGAACAATATCCGGCTCGGCGTGATCGGACGCATCCATGAGCTGTCCGACGCGGTGCAAAGTGATCTTCGCGCGACCATCGAGCAGACAAGCAACAACACCGGGCTGCGGTTGACGCTGGCGCTGAATTATGGGAGCAGAACGGAACTGACCGACGCGCTGAATTCGATAATCGATGAATTCAAGCATAACGGAACAAGCCGGCACCAGATCGATGAGAGAACCGTCAGCCGTTATCTTTACACGCGAGACCTGCCCGATCCTGATCTTCTGATCCGGACGAGCGGAGAGATGCGCCTGAGCAACTTTCTTTTGTGGCAGGCAGCATACGCGGAGCTTTGGGTGACGGATACCCTCTGGCCCGACTTCCGCGAGGCTGACCTGATTCGCGCCATCGTGGACTATCAAAAACGGGAGCGGCGTTACGGGGGCTTGGGATAATTGGCGTGCGGGTGGAAGCAGGGCCTGCGAGTACCCGGTTTCAAATATCATCAAGGCGGCTCATGACCCGAAGAATCCTGACCGCAATACCTCTGGCTCTTTTCGTGAGCTGGCTGATCATCCAAAATCGCGAGTGGCCCTTCATCCTGGCCCTGTTGGTCACCGTGGAAATTGGTGTGAACGAGTTCTATGCTGTTGGCAGGAACGCTGGATTGAAGAGCCTCCCGTGGCTTGGATACATCGGCGCTTTAGTTGTTTTGACGGCCCAGGTGGCCAGGCTGCACAGAGTCATAAGCAGTATTGCCCTGCTCCTCATTCTGCTACTCTTCGCTGTCCCCGCCGCCGGCCTTCTATCATCGAGAATCCGCAAGACTTTTGTGGGCACTATTGCGACCACCTGTCTGGGCATCACGTATGTGGCTTTGACACTTTCCTGTCTGATCCCGCTCCGATTTTCAGATCGTCACGCGGGTCTGGCGCTGACTCTATTGCTCTTCTTTGTGATTTGGGGCAGCGATATCGCGGCCTACTTCGTTGGGCGCTCAATCGGCCGGACATTCCCTTACCCGCGTCTGTCTCCGAAAAAGACGGTGGAAGGGTCGGTTGCCGGACTGCTCGCGGCGATGGCCATCGGCTGGCTTTTCGTCAGGTTCTACTGGAAGTCTGAGCCGTGGACGCTTGTGGCCCTTTGGGCGCTTGTCGTTGCCGTCGCCGGCCAGGCGGGAGACCTTCTGGAATCCGCCATGAAGCGCCGCGCCAACATGAAAGACTCCGGAAGCTTGCTTCCCGGCCACGGTGGCATGTTGGATCGAATAGACAGCCTCCTGTTCGGAACGCCGATTCTGTGGCTGGTCTGGGAGCTGCGGGGAATATGGCGGTGATGAAAGGTCTTTGCATCCTCGGTTCCACGGGCTCGATCGGGCGCAGTTGTCTCTCGGTCGTCCGAAGCCTGCCGGGCCGCTTCAAGGTCATCGCCCTTTCCGCCGGCAAAAACATCGCTCTTCTTGCCGAGCAGATCGCTGAATTCCAGCCGACCATTGCGGTCGTAGGATCGCCGGATCTTTTTGAGCCGTTAAGAGATATCCTTCGTGGACGAGCAACGCCACCCTCTCTGCGCATTCTGGCCGGGACAGAAGGCCAAACCGAGGCGGTGCTTTCGGCAGAAACCGACTATGTCGTTGCCGGCGCCCACGGGACCACCGGCTTAGTGGCCACGCTTGCCGCCGCTAAAGCCGGAAAGACGGTGGGCCTGGCGAACAAGGAAGTTCTGGTGGCTGCAGGCGAAATATTTATCAAGGCGGCGGCTCAATCGGGCGCAAACCTTATTCCAATCGACAGCGAGCATTGCGCCATCCACCAGTGCCTTCGGTCCGGAACAAGGCAGGAGGTGGAAAAGCTAATCCTGACAGCCTCCGGGGGGCCATTTCTGAAGACTCCGCGCCGATTGCTCTCTGAAGTTACACCTCAAATGGCTTTGAATCATCCAATATGGAAGATGGGAGGGCGGATAACGGTTGATTCCTCCACGCTGATGAATAAGGGCTTTGAAATCATCGAGGCGCGATGGCTGTTCGGCATTCCGGAGGAGGCCATCGAAGTGCTTATTCACCCGGAATCGCTCATCCATTCCATGATAAGATTTTGTGATGGGTCGTACGTCGCCCAGCTTTCAATCCCGGACATGAGGTTGCCGATTCAATACGCGCTGACTTTCCCGGAACGCGTTCCCCTAAGCAGGGATTTAGGAGAAGCGGGGATAAATTCGCGCAGCCTTCATTTTCGCAAGCCTGACACGCGCCGCTTTCCCTGCCTTGATCTGGCCCGGGCGGCCATGTCACTGGGCGGAGCAGGAACCTGCGCTCTCAATGCAGCCGATGAAGTTGCAGTCGAGGCCTTCACCGGTGGGAGACTGCGGTTTACGGATATACCTCGCGTCCTCGAAACGATTCTGCAACAGACGCCTCGCACCAGTCTGAACGACGTTTCAGACGTCCTGGAATGCGACGGTGACGCCAGACGACGCGCTCGAGAAACGATCGCATCCCTTTCAGGAGCGCTGGCATCCACGCGCCAGGGAGAATGATTTGAGCATGGTAAGCGGCTTCATCACGGATACGCTGGTGGTTATCGTGGTGTTGGGTGTCATGATTTTCATCCACGAACTGGGCCATTTCCTGGCCGCCAAGGCTTTCGGCGTGCAGGTTTTGACCTTTTCCCTGGGGTTTGGGAAGCGGCTTTTTGGGTTTGTCAGAGGCGGAACGGACTATTGCGTAAGAGTGCTGCCTTTCGGCGGCTACGTCAAGATGGCCGGCGACGACCCCTCGGAGGTTCATGGAGGTGAGCCGGGCGAGTTTCTGTCCCGGCCAAGATGGCAGCGGTTCGTGATTGTGATCATGGGGCCGACCATGAACGTGCTGCTCGCACTTGTCGTGCTGGCAGGCCTGTATCGATTCCACTACCAGAAACCGGCGTATGAAGAGCAGCCGGTTAAGATCGGGGCCGTCGACGCCAACTCGCCGGCAGCGAAGGCCGGCTTGAAGGTGGATGATCTTGTCACGCGCTTCGACGGCATTGAGAATCCCAAATGGGAAGACGTTGAATTGAAAGTCATCACGGACGTCGGCCAGAAAGTTCAGCTTGGGGTTAAGCGCGGCGATCGGCAGTTTGATACTTCAATCACGCCTAAAGCTGAAGGAGTAGACCGCATCGGCGATGCGGGCTGGCATCCGATTATCCCGGCTGTGATCGCTGAAGTGGATTCCGGCTCGCCGGCCAGCAAGGCCGGTCTGAAGCCGGGGGATGAAATCGTGGCCGTCAACGGGCACTCGATGCTTTATTTCCAGTCGATCATCAATGCGATTCAAGCGAGCAAAGGCAAGCCTGTTGATCTCACTATCCGCCGCGGTTCCTCGGACTTTGATGTTCATACGGCCCCGGTCTACAGCAAGGTTCCCGGCGGCGACATGTGGCGCATCGGCGTCACGGTTCGCAACCAGGCCTATATTGTGCGTGAATTGCCCTGGGGCCTTGCTATCGAAAATTCCCTGAACGATAACTTCCGAAGCGTGCTGGTGACGTTTGACGTTCTCGGCAAAATCCTCACCAAAAGAATGTCGCCGCGGTCGCTTTCAGGACCCATCGGAATCGCCCAGATTTCCGGCGAGGCGTACCGGAACGGATTTACCGACCTGCTGATGGTCATGGCTTTCATCAGCCTTCAACTTGGAATCTTTAACCTGTTGCCGATTCCCATTCTGGATGGCGGAGTGATTCTGCTGCTGCTGATTGAAGCCTTGATGCGCCGCGACCTGAGCCTGCGTTTCAAGGAAAGGTTTATTCAGGTGGGAATCGTCTTCCTGCTGATTCTGGCGGTGTTTGTCGTTTATAACGACATTATGAAAACGCTCAGGATTTCCTGAACTCTGAGCACGAATAGAACGGCATTTTACATGAGGATGTGACTTGTGAATTTCAGTAACCAGGAGCATTTTCCTCCCCGGCGCGCCACGCGTTCGGTAAAAGTCGGCGCCCTGACGATTGGCGGCGGCTCACCTATCGTTGTCCAGTCCATGACCAAGACGGACACGCGGGACGTTGAAAAGACCGTCGCCCAGGTCCGCCAACTCGAAGAAGCCGGCTGCGAGATCGTTCGTCTGGCTGTTCCCGACATCGAGGCGGCGAGGGCTTTAAGCTCGATCCGCAAGCAGTGTCCGGACGCCATCCTCGTCTCGGATATTCATTTCCAGTACAAATTTGCTCTGATGGCTTTGGATGCGGGCATCGATAAGCTGCGAATCAATCCTGGAAACATCGGCGACGCGGAAAAAGTTCGCACCGTAGTTCGCCGGGCCCAGGAACAGAAAGTCCCGATTCGCATCGGCGTGAACGCCGGGTCGCTCGAGCGCAGGCTGCTTGAGAAATACGGTTTCCCTACTCCGGAAGCGATGGTCGAAAGCGCCGAGTATCACATCAAGATTCTTGAAGATCTCGGCTTTCACGATACGATCGTTTCCCTCAAGTCTTCGAACGTCAAGCTGACCGTTGCCGCGTACCGCCTCTTTTCAAAGCGCTACGATTACCCGTTGCATGTGGGGATTACAGAGGCGGGCACGCAATTTTCCGGGACAGTGAAATCCTGCGCCGGTATCGGCATGCTGCTGGCTGGCGGAATTGGCGACACGATTCGCGTTTCCCTTGCCACCGATCCGGTCGAAGAAGTTCGGGTTGCATATGAGCTGCTTAAAGCCCTTGAACTTCGCAGCCGCGGACCTGTTGTCATCGCGTGCCCCACATGCGGGCGCCTTGAAGTTGATCTGTTCCGCATCGCCCAGGACATCGAGCAGGCGACGATGAAGATCAAGACGCCGCTCACCGTCGCGGTCATGGGTTGCGCCGTCAATGGCCCGGGCGAAGCTAGGGAGGCTGATCTCGGTGTGGCAGCAGGGCGCGGCAATGGAATGATCTACCGGCAAGGCAAGGCCATCCGGCGTGTCAAGGAGGAGGAAATCGTGCCGGCGCTGCTCGAGGAGATTGAACGGTTTGTCAGTGATCAGGCCGCCGGCATCACAACAGCGCCATCCGAGGAACTGCAGCGGGAGGGAGTTCCATCGAACTCAAGCGGTCTGGTCAGACTGGGGTAACGGCGCGCCAGGCTTCAAAAAGAAGTTCAACCGCCGCATCGGACGGCGAATGTCTTTAATTCCTAATTGTTATTTGCTCTATGGCCCGCCTCGATGATCTCAAGGTTCACCATCAGCTCTTTCTGAAGGCTTACCGTTTTCGCTCCATTGATTGGACCCCCGGCGCGAAACTTTCACGGCCCATCGCGAAAAGTAAGATCGCCTTGATTTCTTCCGCGGGCCTTCACCTGCCTTCTCAGGCCCCGTTTGACCTCTCGAAAAAAGGCGGAGACGTCTCGTTCCGTGAGGTTCCGGCCGATGTGGATGTCCAGGATTTGTGCATTAGCCATCGGAGCTCTGCCTATGACCGGTCCGGAGTGGAAGTGGACCGCAACTTGGTTTTCCCGCTGGAGCGGCTCCGCGAGATGATGCTGCGGTCGGAAATAGGCGCAGTCGCTCAACGCCATTTCAGCCTGATGGGTTCAATTACCGCGCCGAACAAACTGATCCGGATCACCGCCCCTCAGATCGCAGAAGGGCTGAGGAACGATGGCGTCGAAGCGGCGCTCTTCGTGCCCGCCTGACCGATGTGCCATCAGTCCGTCGGGCTGATCGCAAGCGTGATCGAGAAAGCCGGAATCCCGACGGTCGGGCTCTCGCTCCTCCGCGAAATCACAGAAAAGGTAAGGCCGCCGCGAAGCCTTCTGGTGCCGTTTGGCTTCGGTTACCCGCTCGGCGAGCCCTGTAATGTCCCGCTCCAGACGGCCATCATCCGTTCGGCCCTTGCGGCACTTGAAGCTGATCTCCCGCTCCCTCTCCTCCGGGAATTCAAGCCGGACTAGGAAACTCAGTGACGAGGCAAGGGGCTGGTTTTCGGTGGTGGTTCGCTGGCGGGAGGCTGATTCCGTTCGAGGCCTTCGAGTCAATTCACCGGGCTTTCAGACATGCGAAGCAGTCTCGCGCGCAATCGAAAATATTTCCGGGCGCGGGCCACATCCTTCAAGATCTGGACCTTTAGTGTTTCGGCGTTCGGGAATGTTCTTTCCGCTCGTAAACGGCAGAGAAAATCAATTTGCATCCGGTCCGCTTTCACATCATTGTTGAAATCAAGCAGGTACGTCTCGACCGTCCGGGGATGAGGTCCGAAGGTCGGTTTTTCTCCAACATTGGCCACGGAGTCCCAGGCTTTCGCGCCCAGCCGCGTCCTGGTCACATAGACGCCGTCTGCAGGTAGTTGTTGGGCGACGGAATCAAGATTCAACGTGGGAACGGTTTGCTTCCGTCCGATTCCCTCACCGCTGACGATTTGTCCTTCGACGGCGAACGGTCGCCCCAGAAGCCGGTTTGCCTTGCTTACTTTTCCGTCCGCAACGAGCTTGCGGATGCGGCTGCTCGAAACGCGTTCACCGCGAACTTCAAGCAAGGGGATGGTCGCCACGCAAAACTGGTTTTCGATTCCCAGACGGGTCAGCAACTCCACATTCCCTTCGCGGTTCCGTCCGAAGCGAAAATTCGAACCCACGAAGACCTCGCCGGCCCGCAATTGCCTTGCGAGGAATCTTTGCACAAAATCGCCGGCAGAGAGCTCGGCTAGACTCTTCGTGAAGGGGATCACCCAGACCAAATCGATTCCGCACTTTTCAATGAGTGAAAGTTTAAGATCGAGCGGCGTCAAAGCCTTGGGCACCCGGCCCGGCGCGAGCACCGCGGCGGGGTGCGGGTCGAATGTCATAGCCACGGCCGGCGTCCCGGCCCGGCGGGCGGATTCGACAACATGGCGGAACAATTCTCGGTGGGCAAGATGTACGCCGTCAAAATTTCCGATTGTGACTACGCTGCCGGCGAGGGGCTGTGCCAATTCGGTCGTGCCGCGGATGACCTGCATCGGACCGTCGCCTCTCACAGCTCTACCTTCAGTCCGTCATAAGCAAGCCGGACGTGCGGAGGAAGAATTGCATTTGCGCTCGCGTGACCCATCTCGTGCGCGATATGGGTAAAGAGAGCGCGATTCGGCTTCAGCTTTTCGACGAGCGACACAGATTGCTGAAGACTGGAATGCGTCGGATGGGGCTTTTCTCGCAAGGCATCGAGGATCAGGAGGTCGAGGCCTTCGAGCAGTCTCAACGTCTCCTCGGGAATCTCGCTGAAATCGGTCACATAAGCGGCTTTGCCAAACCGGAATCCGAGGATCGGCAAGGTTCCATGAAGAACATGCAGAGGAATCAGTTCCTCGCCGCAAACGTTGAAGGGGCCATCGATTCTGTGGGGATCGATCTTCAGAATTCCGCCACCCGAGTAATTCTGCTCGAAGATATAGGGGAAAACGCGGCGCAATCCGGTCATGCAGCGGTCGTCGGCATAAACAGGAATCGGCGTTTTCTGGTGAAAGTAGTACGGGCGAACATCATCGAGCCCAAGGACATGGTCGGCGTGGGCATGAGTGAAGACGACGGCGTCCACTCTTCGCAAATTTTCGCGCAGAGCCTGGAATCGAAAGTCGGGAGTCGTATCGATTACGAGTGACTTTCCGTCGAATTCCAGAAGCAACGACGGGCGGGTGCGATTGTCGTGAATGTCCTTCGACGTGCAGACGGCACAATCGCACCCCAGAAGTGGAACGCCGGTGGACGTGCCTGTGCCGAGAAAAGTCAGCTTCATTTGCGCTTGGGGACCGCTCGTTTCTCAATTTCGACACAGCTGACGCGTAGTTCGTACATCACTTCCTCGATCAGCCGCGACTCATTCGGCGTCAGGTTCCCTCGTGTCTTTTTCTGGAGAGCTTCGAGGAAGCCGATCGTCTGGCGGGCACTCATGGGATCGGGTGAAAGCCGTTCGCCGTCGGGTCCAGCAATGAGTCCCAATTGGAACATCGCGGTGGTACTGAGATAGGAAACCAGCATTTCAAATTCCCTTGAATCCTGCGCTGGATCTTTGGAGGGCGTCGCTGAAACAACCCGGCCCGCCGTAAGAGGCTGCTCCTTGGCCGCCGGTCGTGGCTCCGCCTTCTCTTCCACGTCGGAAACCCGCGTGCCGTCCGAACTGAAACTTCGGCGGTCAACGACTTTGAAACCTGAAGACGAATTCTGATCGTCAGCCATTGCGCTCTCCTCGGCAGCCTGGCTTTGCCAATCTGCCTCCACAATCCACCTTGGCCGTGAAATCATAGTTTAACAATAAGGGGGCGGAGCGACAAGACTGATGCAGGTTCGCGCTGCGTCGCTGGCTTATCGCCCATTCACATCGTGCGGGCAATGATCTGCCGGTTGCCACGGGCTTGCATCCCCTGATAAATTATGCGTTCCGCAGCCACGATGGACTGAAAGGAGAACACCTGGCCGGCCAATCTGTTACCAAACTTATTGATTTGATGGCTCACCTTCGCGGAACCGAAGGCTGTCCGTGGGACCGCGCCCAGAGCTTCGAGTCTCTCAAGCCGCTCATGCTGGAAGAGGCGTATGAAGTGATCGACGCGTTGAAGATCCGGGATTTTGACGCGCTTCAGGAAGAATTGGGGGACCTGCTTTTCCAGGTTGTCTTCTACGCCCGCCTCGCTGAGGAGGACGGCAGATTTGATTTCGATTCCATCGCGGAACGCGTCTACGCGAAGCTGGTCCGGCGCCATCCGCACGTTTTCGGCGACAAGCGTGCTTCGACTCCGGAGGAAGCCCTCGCAAGCTGGACGGAAGCCAAAAGAGCTGAGAAGGCCACGCCGAATGAAGCGAGGCAGTCTCCCGCTTCGCCCTCAGCTTTGGACGGAACAGCAAAAGGTATGCCCTCCACCCTCGAGGCCCATGAACTCGGTTTGCGCGCCGCAGGAACCAGCTTCGACTGGAAGACGCCAGGCGAGGTGTTACAGAAGGTTGAGGAAGAAGTCCAGGAACTAAAGAGTGAACTTCTCCAAGGTGGTGACGACAGCCTTGCGCGGGCGCGTGAAGAAACGGGCGATCTGCTTTTCACTCTCGCGAACCTCGCCCGTCACCTGGGTTCGGATTCTGAATCTTGCCTTCGTGCCGCCAATCAGAAATTCAGGCGGCGATTCCAGGCCCTCGAGTCCGCCGTCGCCGCGGGCGGCCGGAAAATCAACGAGTGCTCAATTGAAGAACTGGAGCAGCTTTGGCAATCTCTCAAATCCGCCGAAAATCCCTGAGTTTCACGGTTCGGCTCTGCCGCAGCGTCGATGAACTCAAAGCCTGTGCGGGCTTGCAGAAGGAAATCTGGGGATATTCGGAAGCGGAAGTATATCCCGCGCGCCTCTTTGTGAATATATCCCGAGGCGGTGGGCATGTTCTGGGTGCTTACTCTCCCGGGAGCGAACTCATTGGTTTTGTTGCTTCCATGCCAGCCTGGCATGGAGCGAAGCGATATTTCCACTCGCTTTCTCTGGGCGTCAAGGCGGGCTACGAGAATCTCGGCCTGGGAAAGACGCTCAAGCTGGAGCAAAGGAAACTCGCGCTGAAAAGCCGGGTAAGGCTGATTGAATGGACGTTTGACCCGCTTCGCGCCAAGAACGCATTCTTCAACATCGTTCGACTTGGAGCGATCGTCCGCCGGTACGTTCCCGATTATTACGGGCCCGTCGCCAGCCGCCTGCAACTCGGCCTGCCTTCCGACCGCCTGATCGCAGAATGGCAGTTGAGCTCCGCTCGGGTTAAGCGAGCGCTCACCGGGCGGCCGGCATCAAGTCAAAGGAAGCCCGAAACGGTAACCGTCGAAATGCCAAATGATTTAGAGACCCTCGTTGCGACCGATCCCCGGCGGGCCAGGGATTGGCAGTCGAGTGTTCGCCGCAGCCTTCAACGCTGTTTTCGCCGGGGTCTGGCGATCACTGGATTCAAACGGGGTGAACATACTTCACACTACGTTCTGGAGCGGCTATGAAGATTGAGCGCATCGAAATTCGCGAAATCCGAATGCCGCTTGTTCACTTCTTTGAAACCAGCTTCGGCCGGACGACTGACCGTCGCATCGTGCTGGTGCGTGTCCTTGCAGACGGCGTCACAGGATGGGGTGAGGTGACTTGCGGCGAGTCGCCTTTTTACAGCTACGAAACCCCCGAGACGGCATGGCACATCCTGCGCGATTTTCTGATTCCCTGGACGCTTCATCATGACTGGCCGAAGCCCTCGGACCTTGGAGAGCGCTTTCGTCCCATCCGCGGACACAGGATGGCGAAGGCGGCACTTGAAAACGCGCTATGGCATATTGAGGCGGAGCGGAAAAGCATCCCACTTGCCCGGCTGATTGGAGGCACGCGAAGCGAAATACCTTGCGGTGTTTCCATTGGAATTCAAAACTCGGCAGAAGAGCTTTTGGAAAAGGTCCGTCGCGAGCTTGAGGCGGGTTATCAGCGCATCAAAGTCAAAATCAAACCGGGATGGGATGTTAATATCCTGGAAAGAATCCGCTCCGAGTTCCCTTCCATTTCGCTGATGGCTGATGCCAATTCCGCGTACACGCTCGCCGACATGCCCCGCTTGAAGTCTTTCGATCAATTCGGCCTGATGATGATTGAGCAACCGCTCGGATGGGACGACATCCTCGATCACGCGACATTGCAACGGGAACTCAAGACCCCGATTTGTCTCGACGAATCGATTCACACCGTGAACGATGCCAGGAAAGCGATTGAAATTGGAGCATGCCGTATTATCAACATCAAACTCGGCCGGGTTGGAGGATTTACTTCAGCGCGCGAAATCCACAACCTGTGCCTCTCAAACAACATTCCTGTCTGGTGCGGTGGCATGCTGGAATCAGGGATCGGGCGTGCCCACAACATTGCCATGTCGGCGCTTCCCGGGTTCGGCCTTCCTGGCGACGTTTCCGCAAGCCGGCGTTACTGGAAACAGGACATTATCGACCCGGAAGTGACTGTATCAGCGCATGGCACAATAAGAGTGCCGGCTTCATCGGGACTCGGATTCAGTCCTAACCTGGAGCGCATCAACCGCCTGACGGTGCGAAGTGAATCTTTTGAATAGCCCTGCAATTCCCGAGGCCCAGGCGGCTTCCCCGCGCCACGGGCGGATGCATTTGCTGATGCTCATCGTCGTAATTTGCTGGTCGGCAAATATTGTTGCTGCTAAAGAGGGAGCATTAGGATTCGGGCCCGTCGCCCTCGCTCAGTTCCGAACTCTTGGAGCGGCGATTGCTTTTGGCCTAATTTTTGTAACGTGGCCAAAACGACCGGCTTTGCGATTTGGCCGTCGCCAATGGATCTTTCTTTCGATCACGGCTCTGAGCGGAGTAACTCTGAACCAGTTGTTTTTTATCGGAGGCGTCGCACGAACCTCCGTTGCACATTCCGCCTTGATTATCGCTCTCGGCCCCGTGATGGTGTTGGTTCTGGCGAGCATGATGCGTCTTGAAAGTCTCACTTTCCTTAAATTTGCCGGCATGGTTATTTCTTTTGCCGGCGTGGCGATGCTGACCCTTGCGCAAAGCCGCGGCGCGGAGGGTTCGCATTGGTCGGGCGACTTGATTCAACTGGCTGCGACCGCGGTTTTCGCCTATTACACAATCTTGATGAAGGAAGCTGCCGACCGATTCGACGCTGTCACACTGAATGCCATTACGTTTGCCCTGGGCGCCGTGATGATGATTCCTTTCTCGCTACCGAGCATCTGGACCCTGAATTGGAGCCACGTTCACAGCACCGCGGTCTGGAGTCTGGTCTTCATGGTCATTCCCGGAACCATCCTACCTTACCTTCTCTACGCGTACGCGCTGACAGGCCTCACAGCTTCCCGAGTGGCCGCCTTCAACTACCTCCAGCCCTTCATAGCAATCACCCTTGGGATGTGGATGTTGACGGAGAAGCTTTCCTCTGGCACGGTTGCCGGCGGCGCCCTGATTCTGATCGGAGTCTATTTCGCCGAGCGAGAACGAGGCCAGGGCGAGCGCCTTCCCGCAACGACGCGAAGGGAGTTGCGATTTTGGATATGAAGAATTCTAAACCGATTCGAATTGCAGTGATTCCCGGCGATGGAATCGGCGTGGAAGTCACAGCCGAAGCGGAAAAGGTTCTGCGCCGCATTTCTGAAACCTATGCTATCCCGATCGAACTCACACATTTTGATTGGGGAGCGGAAAAATATCTACGCGAGGGCGTTTCACTTCCCTCCGGCGCGATAGAAACGCTGCGCCGCGACTTCGATGCCATTTTGGCGGGCGCGTTCGGAGACCCACGCGTGCCTTCCAACCAGCATGCGGCGGATATTCTTCTCGGACTGCGTTTCGGTCTTGATCTTTACGCAAACCAACGGCCCGTTCGATTGATGGATTCCCGCCTTTCGCCGCTCAAAGGACGGGGCGACGGCGAGATTGATCTGGTGATCTTCCGTGAAAACACCGAAGGCGCGTACACCATCATCGGCGGCAATTTCAAAAAATATTGCCCTGACGAAATTGCAATTCAGGAAGACGTTAACACCCGCAAGGGCGTGGAGCGGATTCTCGTTTATGCATTCGACTTTGCAAATCGGACACGTCGTCGAAAGGTTTGCATGAGCGATAAATCGAATGCATTGCCTTACGGCCACGGACTTTGGCAGCGGACCTTTCGCGAGGTCAAGGCACGCTACCCTGAGATTGAAACACGTCACATTTACGCGGATACGCTGGCCCTGGAACTGGTGCGCGACCCGACCCAGTTTGAAGTGATCGTTTCTCCCAACATGATCGGTGACATTTTGAGCGATTTAGGTTCAAGCCTCGTGGGCGGGTTGGGCCTCTCTCCTTCAGCCAATATTCATCCTGGACAGATTTCAATGTTCGAGCCCGTTCATGGCTCGGCGCCGCAAATCGCAGGCAAGGGAATCGCCAATCCCTTCGCGTCCATCCTGACGGCGGCCATGCTGCTTGCGGAGATGGGCTGGCCGGAGCAGGCGGCAACGATTGAGACGCGTGTCGCTGAAGCTCTTCATCAAAACAAGACCACGCTCGATCTCGGCGGGAGCCTTACCACCAAAGAGGCCGGTAATTGGATTTGCGCCGGCATCTAAGTTTGATAGCGCCGCGGGTGGCCGGTGGGCGCTAATAGACTTCAATCACTCTCCGCCGCCGTTTGGGCAGGGCCAGTGCCAGAATCATGCCGGCCACAAATCCTCCGACGTGCGCCCACCACGCCACGCCTCCGGCGCTTGCGGACTCAATGTTGAGCATCTGGAATCCCGCCACAAACTGAATCAAGAACCAATAACCCAGAACCAAAATGGCCGGCAATTGGACGGTCCAGAAGATGATGATAAGCGGAATCAGGGTTGTAATCCGCGCTGCCGGAAAGCTGATCAGGTAGGCGCCCAGAACGCCTGCGATGGCCCCGCTGGCTCCGATGGTCGGAACCGTCGAATTGGCATTCATCATGATGTGGGTAACCGCTGCGATAAAGCCCGAGAGGAAATAGAGAAGGAGAAAGTTGCCATGGCCGAACCGGTCTTCGATGCTGCGGCCAAAGACAAACAGAAAGAGCATGTTTCCAATCAGGTGCAGCCAGCCGCCGTGCAAGAACATCGAGGCGAAAACCGGAATAAAAAAGCCGAGCGAATGCCCGAGGCTCAGGCCGGACCAGTGAGTGTATCGCGCCGGAATAAGTCCGAAGTAAAACACGAGTCGATTCAATCCGCGACCGAACGATAGCTCGAAGATGAAGACGGCTGTGTTAACCAATATCAAAAAGAGAGTGGCGAACCAGAAGGTCTGGCGGCGGATGTGATCGTTTATGGGAATCGGAATCATGGCAGCGGCATTCTAACGTAATCCGGCAACCGGCCCAATTGTAAATGGCCGAATCGTTCGCCGCGTTGACCGCGGTTTGAAGCGTCCGATATACTCGCAAGCGAGCGCTGTCGGCGCTGTTCCAGCGCTCGGTTTCAGTATCCTCTTGAACACGAAGCTCGCTCGAGGCGACTGCAAGAATGAGCCCTCCACCGCTAATTCGGAAGCTGATGCAAGCTGTCGCTCGCGAAAGGGTCTTGTGGCGCGATGACGAACTGTTGCTCTACGAATATGACGCCCTTTCGGCCAGTCGCCTTCCCTCAGCCGTTGTCTTTCCTGAGACCACGGCCGAAGTCGTGCAGGTCGTGCGGCTAGCGGCTGCAAAGTCCGTTCCACTCATTCCACGTGGCGCTGGCACAGGACTGAGCGGCGGCGCAATAGCCGCGAAAGGTGGAATCGTTCTCAGTCTGGCCCGCATGAAACAAATTCTGGAAATTGACGCCGAGAATCGTAGAGCTAAAGTCCAGCCGGGCGTGGTCAATCTCGATCTCTCCGCGGCGGTCGCCGATGAAGGCCTCTACTACGCGCCCGACCCATCGAGCCAAAAAGCCTGCACCATCGGCGGTAACGTCGCTGAGAATTCCGGCGGCCCGCACACTCTCGCCTACGGAGTGACCACCAACCATGTGCTGGGGCTTGAGGCCGTGCTTGCCAACGGAGAAGTGATCCACACGGGCGGCAAAACCTGGGACCGGCCCGGGTATGATCTGACGGGAGTGATGGTGGGTTCGGAAGGAACGCTCGGAATTGTAACCGAGATCACGGTTCGCCTGATGAGGCTGCCTGAGGCCGTTGCCACTATCCTGGTTATTTACAATCGTGCCTCCGACGCAACCAGAACCGTGGCCGATATCACGGCGCAGGGTATCACGCCGGCAGCTCTTGAAATGATGGATGGCTTTACTTTGCGCGCCGTCGAAGCGGCCACGCATGCCGGCTTTCCGATGGATTCCGCCGCTGTGCTTCTGATTGAGATCGAGGGATTGCGGGAGTCGGTGGAAGAAGAAGCAGAAAAGATCCAGGCGGTCTGCAGCAACAACCAGGCCCGCGAATTTCGACGGGCCAAGAGCGATGAAGAACGGGCATTACTCTGGAAGGGACGCAAAAATGCCTTCGGCGCTCTGGGCCGCATCAGCGCGAACTTTTACGTCCAGGACGGCGTCATCCCGCGTACCCGCCTTCCCGAAATGCTCGACTACGTGGAGGAAGTCGGTCGCCGCCACAATCTGCAAATCGGAAACATCTTTCACGCCGGAGACGGAAATCTTCACCCTCTTCTGATGTTTGACACTCGCGATTCGGGCATGTGCCTTCGTGTCGGCAAAGCGGCAAAGGAAATCATGGCGCGCTGCGTCGAACTTGGCGGTTCAATTACAGGCGAACATGGTGTGGGCATTGAAAAGAACGAGCTGATGCCGTTGATTTTTTCTTCTGACGACCTGGAATGCCAGAGGCGAATCAAGCAGACTTTCGACCCGGACGAAATGCTCAATCCCGGCAAGGTCTTCCCCACCGGAAAGGTCTGCGGAGAAATTCGTGTCCAGGCAAGGCACGGAAACTGAAATGACCAATGCGGCTGGAACCGTTGGTCCGGATCTTGCTTCCATCGCGGGAGCGTCTTACGCTTCAACCGACTCTCAAGACTGCGCGGCGTTCTCAATTATGGGCATGGCTCCGGAATGCGTGGTCTTTCCAAAGTCAGCCGAACAAGTTGCTGCGGTGCTGGAATATGCTTCGAAAAACGGACTTGCCGTCATCCCCTGCCGCAACGCCACAAAGCTCTCACTAGGGAATCGCCCCTCGAAATACAACATTGCGCTTTCTTTGAAGGAAATGAACAACGTCTGGCATTATGAGCCGTCGGATCTCACAATCAGTGTTGAACCGGGAATGAAGTTTGGTGATTTGCAGCATTTTGTAGGGCGAGACAATCTCTGGTTGCCGCTTGATCCTGAAGGCGGGACAAAGGCAAGTATGGGCGGGCTCCTCGCAACAAATAGCACCGGCCCTTTGCGCCACGCATACGGGTCCCCCCGCGACATCACCCTGGGAATGAAAGTAGCTACGGCCGACGGGAAAATCATCAAAACAGGCGGCCGCGTTGTAAAGAATGTCGCCGGCTACGACGTCCCAAAGCTTATAATCGGGTCTTTCGGGACTCTGGGAGTTATTGTAGAAGCGAGCTTCAAACTCTTCCCGAGGCCTACTGGACGCGCTTCCTTTGCGCTTGGGCTTGAGACTTTTGACGCCGCCCGCATACTGCGGCGCCGACTTATGCATACTTCCCTTCCCCTGATTCGAATGGTCCTTTTGAGCCGCCAGGCCGCGGTTTGGGCTAAGGCTGAAGCAGGACTTGAATCGGGGGTAACGCCTTTCGAGTTGTGGATTGAAACCTCCGGCTCAGAAAGAATCATGCAGCGAGTCCGGCAGGATGTTGTCTCGGCCGATCACGAAGCCGGCGCACGCGTCGAAGAACATGGCGGACAGAATGTGGAAGTCTTTTGGGAAGCAGTTGCCGACTTTCGACGTGAAGCCATCCAGCATCATCCGGAGGCAGTCATTGCGAAAGCCTGGGTTCCCGTTTCGCGCCAGGAGGAATTTCTTTCGCAGGTTGAAAGAGACAACGCCGACCACAAAATCGAAGCTGTTTGGGCATTTCAATCTGGCGTCGGCAGCGTCTGGATCGCCTTTCTAGGTGTGCGGGACAATGCGAGCCGCGAATCGCTTGTGGGGGGATTACGTCAAGCAATCCGGGAAAACGGCGGTACACTGGTTTTCGTGGAGAGTCCGCGGCACGATTCGGCAGGGGAGCCGAATTTCTGGGGCGAGGCCGGCGATGATTTAGGCATGATGAAAAGAATCAAGCAGGCCTGGGATCCAAACAACATTCTTTCTCCCGCAAGGTTTTTGGGTGGAATCTAACATCACCGTACAGGCGACAAAGGGACGGCCAAGCCGCGACTCCGGCCTCGGCGGCGAGGGTTCAGCCGTGCGGGAATCGAAGACACCCGTCAAGTCCTATGGTCCCGGCGAAGCGCCGCGATGGGACACCTATTCGAAATGTATTCACTGCGGCCTTTGCCTCAACGCCTGCCCGACGTATCGTCAGCTCGGCATGGAAATGGATTCCCCTCGGGGCAGGATTTACCAGATGATCCAAGTTGCCGAGGGGAGACTTCAACTTGGTGAATCGTTTGTCCGCCACCTCGATCTTTGCCTTGATTGCCGGGCCTGTGAGACAGCCTGTCCTTCAGGAGTCGAATATGGCCGCCTCATCGAAGCGGCGCGCGGACAGATCGCTCAGAATTACCGCAGGCCCTGGCGAACACGTTTTCTGTCGAATTATTTTCTGCATGAGATCATTCCAGACCGGCGCAGACTCGCAATGGCCGGACGAGCGATTCGCTTTTATCAGAGGTCGGGCCTGGAATCGGTCGTCAACGGTTCAGGAATCCTCAAACTTGTTTCGCGCCGACTGGACAGGGTTGCTCGGCTCGCGCCGAGAATGGAACGGCCGTCCTTCGACCAACAACTCGGCAGGACCGTACCGGCCGTCGGTCCAAAGCGCTTCCGAGTGGCTTTTTTCGCCGGGTGTATTGCGAACCTCGCCTTCCCTCGCTTGAATGAGGCAACGGTTCGCGTGCTGGCGCGCAACGGTTGTGAAGTTGATCTTCCGGCCTCGCAGGGATGTTGCGGAGCGTTAATGGTTCACGCTGGCATGCGTGACGACGCTCGCAAGTTGGCGCGACGGAACTTCGCAGCGTTTCCCCGTAAAGACTACGACGCCATCATTACCAACGCGGCTGGTTGCGGCTCAGTGCTCAAACAGTATCCGCTCTTATTTGAAGAGGTCGAAACCGAATTCAGCGCCGAAGCAAAGAGCTTCAGTTCACGAGTGCGCGACGTAACGGAGTTCCTTGACGAAATTGGGTTCAATCAGGAATTCGCGCCGCTAAAGGCTCGCGTGACTTATCAGGATCCGTGTCACCTTCTCCATGCGCAGAAGATCAAGGCAGCGCCGCGAAATTTGATTCGCTCCATCCCGGGTATCGAATTAGTGGAACTAAAAGATAGGGAAATTTGCTGCGGAAGCGCGGGAATTTACAATATCATTCAGAACGAGATGGCGGAGCGCCTGCTTGCGGCAAAAATGAAGCGCATCGATGAGACGGACGCCAGTTTGGTGCTCACGGCAAACCCCGGCTGTATGCTGCAACTTCGGGCGGGCGTTGCAGCGGGCGGGACGACGAAGCGAGTACTGCACATCGTTGAGTTGCTCGATAAGGCTTACGGCCAGCGGCCGGAAGTGTGATTGACGTCGGGTCCCTTCGACCCTGAGAATCTAAATAGGCGGCCTTGGGGCAAGGCTCTGGAATTCTTACGCTTAGGAGATAATCATGGCAGATAAAGCAGCCGCAACCAAAGAGAGACTCGAAGCTTTGCTTCAGGAAGGAAGGCTTTTTCCGCCTTCAGATGATTTTCGCCGAAACGCGAATGTTTCCGATCCGAAAATCTATGATGAAGCGCGCGGTGACTTGGAAGCATTCTGGGCGAAGGAAGCCAACCATCTTGATTGGTTCAAACCCTGGGACAAAGTCCTGGAATGGAAAGCGCCGTGGGCCAAATGGTTTGTGGGCGGCAAGTTGAACGCCGCCTACAACTGCGTTGACCGCCATGCTCGCTCGAGCCGCAGGAACAAGGCTGCGATCATCTGGGAAGGCGAGCCTGGAGACTCGCGCGTTCTGACCTTCGGCATGCTCGAGCGGGAAGTCAACCGCTTTGCCAATGTGCTCAAGTCGCTGGGCGTTAGAAAAGGCGACCGTGTGGCAATTTATATGGGCATGGTTCCGGAGCTTGCCATTTCGCTGCTGGCATGCGCCAAGATTGGCGCGCCGCATAGTGTCGTCTTTGGCGGCTTTTCGGCGGAGTCACTCCGGGAGCGAATCAACGACGCCAAGGCCAAAGTTCTTATTACCGGCGATGGCGCATGGCGGCGTGGAAACATCGTGCCGCTGAAGTCGAGCGCCGATGAAGCCCTGAAAGGGACGCCGAGTATTGAGAAGGTCGTTGTCGTCGAGCGTGTCGGCAAAGCCGCCAAGGTCACCATGCAATCCGGAAGGGATTTCTGGTGGCACGAGTTGGTTTCCCAGGCTTCCGACAAGTGCGAGCCGGAACCGATGGACGCGGAGGATTTGCTCTACATCCTTTACACCAGCGGTACGACCGGCAAGCCAAAGGGGGTGGTGCACACCACAGGTGGATACCTGGCGGGGACCTCGGCCACGCATCGAATGATTTTCGACATCAAGGAAAACGACGTTTACTGGTGCACGGCGGATATCGGGTGGGTCACCGGCCATTCCTACATCGTTTATGGGCCGCTCGCAAACGGATGTACCAGCCTGATGTACGAAGGCAGTCCTGACTTCCCTGATCGCGGTCGCTTCTGGTCCATTGTCGATCGCTACGGCGTCAACATTTTTTATACTGCTCCGACTGCGATTCGTACCTTCATGCGATGGGGCGCCGAGTGGCCGGCAAAGTATGACCTCTCTTCCCTGCGGGTAATTGGAACCGTCGGTGAACCCATCAATCCGGAAGCCTGGGTCTGGTATCACAAAAACATCGGCCACGAGCGGTGTCCCATCGTTGATACCTGGTGGCAAACAGAGACGGGCATGATTCTGATCTCTCCCCTTCCCGGAATCACTCCGACGAAGCCGGGTTCCGCCACCAAACCGTTCCCTGGAATTGAAGCCGAGGTTCTGGATGAAAGGGGTCAAAAAGTCGGCCCCGGAGGCGGCGGGTACCTTGTCCTCACTCGTCCCTGGCCGGCGATGTTCCGCACGATTTATGGCGATCCTGACCGTTACGTCCAGCAGTATTGGTCCAGGTATCCAGGAAAGTATTTTACCGGTGATGGAACGAAGTTGGACGAGGACAGTTATTTCTGGCTGCTGGGCCGTGTGGACGACGTGATGAATGTAGCAGGCCATCGAATCGCCACTTATGAAGTTGAGAGCGCGCTGGTGGATCATCCTGCCGTGGCGGAGGCAGCCGTCATCGGCAAGGCGCATGAGATTAAAGGCCAGGCCATTTCAGCGTTCGTAACACTGAAGGACGGCGCGGAGCCGAGCGAAGATCTGAAGCAGGAGTTGAAACAGCACGTCGCCGGAAAAATCGGCCCGATTGCCCGGCCGGACGATATTTTCTTCGCGCCAGAGCTGCCCAAAACCCGTTCCGCAAAAATCATGCGCCGCCTGCTTCGCGACATCGCGGAAGGGCGGGTCACAGGGGACACCACAACCCTGGCGGACCCAGCTGTCATTGCCAAACTGAAACGTCAGTATGACGAAGAGGGCCGGGCCGAATAGCGGCTAAAACCAGACGCACTGCGTCGAAACGGTGACCGATTGCGGTCCGGCTGCTTATGTTATACTCCTCCAGCAATGGTCCGCCGTCATCTGGAAAGCAAGGTTCCCGATCACGATGCCGGATACTTACTGAGGCCGTTCATCCTCTGCTGCGTTCCGGTTCGCAAGCCGCCCAAGGCGGCTGGAGAATGGTCGCGGCGATATGGGGCGGCGGAGTTTCGGGTCATTCCCGATTCCAAAGTTGGCTCTCCGGGCGGACAAGACCGGATCCTTTTGTTACTTGCAGCGCGCGCTGCAATTGAACAGCAGCGGCGGCAGATCAACCTCGGTACCGCCTCTCAAATCCTCAAAACCCTTGGGCTACCTCCCGACGGCCGCAATTACACGCGACTGGAGCAGCGCTTCAGGCGTCTGCTGGGGGCGCGCATGACGTGCACCTACTGGCAGAAAGTTGACGGCAAGGTCAGCGTGGCCCGCGTTTCCGAGATTTATATCGAGGATTCGCACCTCTGGTTTCAGCCGCGGAGGAAGAAGGCGGCTCCAGCACGGTTCAGAAATTCGCTGACGCTGAGCGAAGGGTTCTGGGATGAGGTCCGTCGAAACCCCGCTTTCGTGGATCTGGCCGTTGTCCGCCGCCTTTTGAACGCGCCAGGAGTCCTCGCTTTTTATTTTTGGTTGTGCCTCTGCTCGCACACGGCCTGGCCGGACCATGTTACCCGAATCCCTATTCATGGACCCTTGGGGCTGAAGCGAAGACTTGGCATAACAGGTTATAGCCAACAACGGGACTTCTCGCGCCATGCAAGGCGATGGCTCAAAGCCGTTCAGGACCTGTGGGATGAGTGCCCTGCAACGCTTTCAGAAGATGGGACGGCACTGGAAGTTACCAACAATAATCCTCGAGTGCCCAATGTTGACCGGGCCTAACCATCTCACTTGACAACATGGGCCGGACGGTTTGCAAACCGGAGTCACAGGGGAAGCACACACGTGCTTTTAGTCTCGAACTTAGACCCAGGCACTAAAATAGTTTGGTTCTGCGGAATGGCATGCGCGAGCATCGTGCTGGCGATATCCTCTTTGTATTGAAAATGTTAACCCTCCCAGCCCAAGATGCGGCCCACTTGCACACGTGCATTTACTCTCGACCCGGCGGTCATCAGCCGACAAAATTATTGATGGGGGAACTGCGCACTGATATTAAAGGCTCACGATAAGACGCACCGACTGAAGGGGGACGCAGCGAGAAGGCTTTGCGAGGTTCGGAAGATTGCGACGCGACTGGCGCGTTCCGATGGGGTCCGGATTAGCACAAGCAGCCTCTCAGTCCCCCAGCGGTGCTTCAACACGACGTGGCATACTCAGGCTGAACCAGGTTCCTGCTCAGAATCGACAGCAAATCTTGAAGTATCGACGCGGCCGCCCGGACCAGCTCCGGCACACGTTTCCAGGGAAAGGGATCTCGTGATCGGCGCTCGCCTTTTCACGCAAGGCTCAATATTGCCTGCTCCAGCCTTTCCAGGACAGCATCATCCAAAGCCTTTGCGGCCTATGGAGCACTCAAAATTCAGAGCAAAAGGCGTCTCAGTCTCATCTTTCAGGCCGGACTTATAGCGAATTCATCGTGTATTTACTCTCGGCTTTCAGGAGACTTACAAGAAAGTAATTTAAGAAACCTGGCCGGAAAACCAGGATATGCGGTCATGTAACACATTTGTGATTAGCAACTTGCCAAGCTTGGAGGGGAAATCGCTGATTTTTTTAGCGTGTATATTGTCGCGCTGGCGGGGCTTGCGCAAAAAGAGTTGTTGATGTCCCGGCAGCGGACTGATAATCAGACAGCATCAATTGGGCGGGGTATTAAAGAGAAATCAGGCATTTCACGCGGGGCTGAAATGGTTTAAGTGCCGCGTGATGAAATGATTAAGGTTTTCCAGCAAGGGGGCACAGCCTTTGTCAGCAGGTGGGGACAGAGGTAATCAAAATCGCAAAGGAGAGGATCATCATGGCAGACGAAGTTAAGAAGAACCAGGAAGCCGAAACCACGAAAAAGCAAGAAATCGACGACAAGGACCTCGAGAAGGCTGCGGGCGGTCTTCCGCCGGGAAGGGGCTAGTTTTTGCATTGTGGGTCGGTTGGCAACAATCCACCCCACGCAAATACTTGCAGCAAGCAGCGTAGTAATCGGTTTGGGGCAGGGAGCTTCAATCCTTGCGGTTCGAAGCTTCCTGCCTCGCATGCTTTGTTAAACCAGCACTCTGTGCTCCTGCCCAAAATCCACTCAAAGGGGACTTTCACTATGGCAGACCAGAACGAAGAAGTTCAGAAAAACCAGGAAGCTGAAAACGCAAATGAGCAGCAACTCGACGACAAGGACCTGGAGAAGGCTGCGGGCGGCTCGTTTTCCAACACCCGCAACCATGGGTAGTTGCTGACGCGGGGCGGAAGGCAACAATCTGTCCCGTGCAAGCGCCGCAGTAAGTGGCGGTGAAAGAAGCTTGGAGGCGGGGGCTTCAACCGCAGAAGGCTCGAAGTTCCCGGCCTCGCAAGTTTGGTTCAATCCTGGCCCGGCACGTAGTTTTTGCAAAGATTCCTCATTCAAGGAGACCAACTCCATGTCCGATCCGAAAGAAACAAAAGAGGAAGTGAAGAAGAATCAGGAAGCGGTTCCCGTTAATAACGACGAGATTGACGATAAAGACCTGGAAAAGGCCGCAGGCGGCGTCGTTCACGAGTTCTAAAGAAGTCATAGTCGTCCGGCAGACCCCACGGGGAGCGCCGGGGCGAAGGAGCGGCGGTATCGTTGCAGGGTGGATGCCGGCTCTCAATCCTGCGCAACAGAAAAGAGCTCGCAAGCTGAAGCCTGGAGCGGCGAACTGAAAGGAGGCGGCGGTGAACAAGCCCAAAGATCCGAACGAACAGCAAGAGCCAAAGCCGGCGCCCGAAGAGATCAAGCAGAACCAGGACGATATCCTCACCGACGAAGACCTGGACGAAGCGGCCGGCGGATTCAACGAAATGCAGTAGCGCCCGCCCGGCTTCCATCGTTATTCTCAGGATTCCCGCCGCCGGACCATTTCCCAATCCAACCTTGATTCAGCAGAAAGGTAACACTATAATCTTGCCCTCATACGGGCGGGAGAGGATTGCCGGAGGGGTTTCTCCATTCCCGCTACTTCCAGCCAGCCCGATCTCCGGCGGGCGGCCGTCGCCGGACTTCTTGAGTGAGACAAACCGTTCGAGCAGTGGGGGCGGTCGCGGCCGTCCTGGCAATTTCCGTTCTCTTCTTCGCCGGTTGGGCGGGCGCGCAATCCAGCCAGTCCGGAGCTCCGGCCCTGACGCTGCTGGAAGCGCTCCAGTCCACGCTGAAGCTTCACCCTGCCCTGCTCCTGCAGGAACAGCAGGTGGCGATTGACCGCGGGCTGTTGCAGCAGAAGGGCGGGCAATTCGACACGGCGGTGAACGCCGGATTTTCCCAGGACCACACGGAAACGCCGCTCACCCAGCTCGAGCGCGCGCAGGTGCAGGCGGCGGGAATCACAACCTCCAGCGAATCGTCCAACCTGACGACGCTTTCGGCCGGAGCTTCCAAGCAGTTTCGAAACGGCATCAGCATCACGCCCACATTCCAGAACATCCGCACGACGGGAAATCTGGAACCCACCGGGGTGAACCTTTCCAACCTCCTGTTTCAGGTGAACGTCCCGCTGATTCGGGGCCACGGACGCAGCGCCGTGGCGTCACAGGAATCGGCGGCGCGAATTGAAGTGAATGCCGGGGAGCTGGACCTGCAACAGAGCGCCAGCGACCTGCTGGAAAACACCGCAACCAGCTATTGGGCGCTGCTCGCCGCCCTGCAGAACCTTCGGGTGGCGAACGGCTCGGAACAGCGCGGACAGATCTACGTCCAGAACGTGCAGACGCTGATTGACGCCGACCGCGTTCCCAAGGCGGAAATCTATCAGGTGCAGGCGAATGTGGCGGAACGCACTGTCCAGAGGATTGAGGCCGAGCAGGCCGTGGTGGCGGCGCGGCAGGGTCTGGCACTGGCCATGGGTCTGGGGCCGGCGAGGATGATGCAGGTGGGTGATCCCTCGCAGGACTTCCCTGCTCCCGCGGCTCCGCCGGCCGTCAATTCCGCTCTGATTAACGCCAACTTCGAGCTGGCGGAAAAGAACCGCGCCGACCTGCTGGCCGCCGAACAGCGCATTGATGAAGCGCGAACCGTGCTGGCGGGAACGCGGAATCTGACCCGCCCGCGGTTCGACCTGAGCTTCAACACGGGATATTCAGGCCTGAAGGAAGGAACCGGAGTAGGCCGGTATATCGCCGCGCCGTTTCAGGGCCTGCAGGGGCCGGACGCTTTTGCCGGAGTCAATTACTCCTTCCCGCTCGCGAACGACGAAGCGCTGGGGCAATTACGCCAGTCGCAGGCGAGCATGGATCAGTCGCGGCTGCGGCTGCAGCAGGTGCAGCGGCAGGTGATGGCGGACGTGGTGGTGGCGCTGGAGGGCGTGGCGCACGCCGCGAAGGAAGTTGATTCCGCCCGCCAGGCCGTGGACGCGTATCAGAAGGCGCTGGAGGGCGAGCGCGAAAAATACCGGCTGGGCGTGGGATCGCTGATTGACGTGCTGACGATGGAAGACCGGCTGACGGGCGCGCTGCAGTCGCAGGTGGCGGCGACGGAATCCTATGCGGCGGCGCTGGCGCAGTTGCGCCACGCTACAGGAACGATCGTGCCGCCGGGCGCGCCGCTCGACTCGGTGAAGCCGGACGTATTTTTGACGCTGCCCAAGTCAGCGACTGCACCATAAGCATTTTTCCGGAGGGGATATCGCCATGGATACGGGAATTTTCCGCAAAGCGGCGCTGGACCGGCTTTCCTCGCCCGAACAACTCGACATGGTCATGCGCGTGACGCGCGCCCGAAGCTGGCTGGCGCTGGGCGCGCTGTTTCTGGTGCTGTCGGTGGTGGTGGTCTGGGGCTACACGGGGGAAATTCCGACCAAAGTGAACGGACAGGGCGTGATTGTGCGCACAGGCACCGTGCTGAACGTGGTGACGCTGGGCGCCGGAATGGTGACCGAGATTAACGTGAAGCCGGGCGAAGTGGTCCATGCCAATCAACTGGTGGCAAGGGTTTCGCAGCCGGAAATGCTGGAAAAGATCCGGCTGACCGAGGAGGAACTGGCCACGGCTCGCGCCATGTATGAAAGCGACCTGAAAGATAACCAGCAGAAATCTGAACTGAACAGCGCGGCGCTGGAACGGCAGAAATCGAACGCGCGGCATGAAATCCAGGTGCTGCAGGATCAGGCGAAAATCGCGCAGGAACAGATTGACGTGGATAAGGAGCTGCTCGCGAAAGGCCTGATTACGCGGCTGCAGAGCCTGAACGATCAACAGAAGCTGGTGAACCTGAAAGGCCAGATGGCCACGCTGGAAGCGCAGATCAAACAGATTGACGCGCAACAGTACGCGGCAAAAATCGCGCCGACGGAGGCCGTGAGCACTCGCAAGGACCAGATCGCTTCCGTCCAGCGCAATCTGGCGCAACTGAAGGCGCAACTGGAGCTTTCCTCGCGAGTGGTCAGCCCGTACAGCGGCGAAGTGACCGAACTGGCGAGCGTTCCCGGGGCGCTGGTCACGGCCGGAACGCCGATCCTGACGCTGCAGCCGGAAAACGAGTCGCTGGAAGTTGAGGTTTACGTTCCCGCCGCCGCAGCCAAAGCCATTCAGCCGGGCATGACGGCCCAGGTTTCACCTTCCATGGTGAAGCGCGAGGAATATGGATTCATGGTCGGCAAAGTGGAATACGTGGGAGCGTTCCCTTCCAGCCCCGACGCTCTGATGCGCAATTTTGAAAATCAGACGCTGGTTCAATCCATTACGGGCGGCGGCCCGGTGACCGAAGTGCGCGTCAGGCTGGAAAAAGACGCGGCCACGGAGAGCGGATTCAAGTGGTCGTCGTCGAAGGGCCCGCCGCTCCATCTGACCAGCGGCACCATGTGCTCCGCGCAGATTGTGACGCTTGAGCAACGGCCCGTATCACTGCTGTTCCCGATTTTGAAAAAGAAGCTCGGCCTGAGTTAAAAGCATGGACAAGGCGAAAGAGGGCAAGGCAGCCGCCAAACCCCTGCCCAATCCGCGCGTGCACACACCGACCGTCCTGCAGATGGAAGCGGTGGAGTGCGGAGCGGCCGCGCTGGCGATGATCCTTGCCTATCACGGGCGGATCGTGCCGCTGGAAGAACTGCGCACCGCGTGCGGCGTTTCCCGCGACGGCAGCAAGGCCAGCAACGTGGTGAAAGCGGCGCGAACTTACGGCCTGAAAGCCAAGGGCTACAAGAAAGAACCCAACGATCTGCGCATGATGCCGCTGCCGTTGATCGCCTACTGGAATTTCAATCACTTTCTGGTGCTGGAAGGATTCAAGGGGAAGAAAGTTTATCTCAACGACCCGGCCATCGGCCGGCGCGTGGTGGACGCGCAGGAATTTGACGAATCGTTCACGGGCGTGGCGCTGGTCTTCGAGAAAGACGAGGGATTCAAGAAGGGCGGCGTAAAACCAACCACGTGGCAACTGCTGCGGCGGCGGCTCACGGGCAGCCGCGCGGCGCTGACTTATCTGGTGATTGCCACGCTGGGACTGGCGCTGCCAAATATCGTGGTTCCGGTCTTCTTCAAGATTTTTGTGGACAATTACCTGGTGCAGGGATTGCAGAGCTGGCTCACTCCCCTGCTGCTGGCGATGACGGTGGCGGCGCTGATCAAGGCGGCCATCACCTGGCTGCAACAAAGCTCGCTGATCAGAATGGAATTGAAGCTGGCGCTCAGCTCGAGCGGCAAGTTTTTCTGGCACGTGCTTCGACTGCCCACGGAATTTTTTGCGCAGCGATTCGCGGGTGAAGTCGGGTCGCGCGTGCAGTTGAATGACCGCGTCGCTTCGCTGCTTTCAGGCGGGCTGGCCACCAACCTGGTGAACATCCTGATTATCGGATTCTATGCGGCGCTGATGTTCCAGTATGACGCCGTGCTGACGACCATCGGCGTCGCCATCGCCGCGATCAATCTGGTGGCGTTGCGCGTGGTTTCCGAACGGCGCGTGGACGAAAACCGGCGGCTGCTGCAACAGGAAGGCAGTTTGCTCGGTGTTTCCATGAGCGGCCTGCAGGTGATCGAGACGTTGAAATCCACCGCGTCCGAGTCCGACTTCTTTTCCCGCTGGGCCGGCTATCAGGCGAAAGTCGTCAACGCGCAGCAGGACTTGGGAACCTCGACGGCGTTTCTGACGGCTATCCCGCCATTTCTGACGGCTCTGAACACCGCGGCGATTCTGGGGCTGGGCGGCTTGCGAGTGATGGACGGCTTTCTGACTATGGGCATGCTGGTGGCCTTCCAGAGTCTGATGACCAGCTTTATCGATCCCGTGAACAAGCTGGTGGATCTGGGCAGCCAGATGCAGGAAATTGAAGGCGACCTGAACCGCCTGGACGACACGCTGAACTATAAGCCCGACCCGCAGGTTGTGGTTAATTCTCCTGTCGATGAGAAAGAGTGGCCTCGGCAGCGGCTGGAAGGTTACCTGGAGATGCGCAACATCAGCTTCGGCTACAGCCGGCTGGAGCCTCCGCTGATTACCGATTTCAACCTTAAGGTGAAGCCCGGGCAGCGCGTGGCGCTGGTGGGCGGCTCAGGCAGCGGCAAGTCCACGCTTTCCAAACTGGTGGCGGGACTTTACGAGCCGTGGACCGGTGAAGTTGTGCTCGACGGCAAACTGCGAAATTCCATTCCACGCAGCATTTTGAACAATTCCATCGCCATGGTGGACCAGGACATTTTTCTGTTTGACGGCACGCTCCGCGACAATCTGACGTTGTGGGACAAAACAGTGGATCAGGCCACGGTCGTCGTCGCGGCCAAGGATGCGCTGATTCATGACGACATCACCAGCCTTCCCGGAGGCTATGAGTGCCGCGTCGAGGAAGGCGGGCGCAACTTCAGCGGAGGCCAGCGGCAGCGGATGGAAATTGCGCGGTCACTGGTGATCAATCCCAGCATTCTGATTCTGGATGAAGCGACAAGTTCGCTCGACGCCGAGACGGAGAAAATCATTGACGATCATCTGCGGCGGCGGGGTTGCACATGCCTGATCGTCGCGCACCGGCTGAGCACGATCCGCGACGCCGATGAGATTATCGTGCTTGACCGCGGGCAGGTGGTTCAGCGAGGCGTTCACGAGGAAATGGCGCGCGTTGACGGCCCTTATAAAAGGCTGATTGAGGCTTATTGAGCGGGCGGCCCGGCCCGCGCTCGAGACGGATATGGATCAGGAAAAGACGGCGGCTTTCGAAGAACGGAACGCTGCCGGAAAAGCCGACGCCGGCCGCGTCTTCCTGCTGGACCAGCCGAACCGGGTCTGGCTGGTGGATGCCGGAAATGTGGACATCTTCCTGGTCGAAATGCAGGAAGGCGGCGCGAGCGGCGCCCGGCAGCACGTTATTCGCGTAGATGAAGGCCAGGCGATCTTCGGCTTCCGGCCATCCGCCGAAAGCGGTCTGGCACTGCTGGCCAATCCCGGTCCCGGCGCGCGCATCGTTGCCATAACCCTGGATGAGCTTCAATCCTCCACGGCTGCGGCGGATGGCGCCGCGCATCGGCTGCTGGAACAGTGGGTGGAATCGCTGATTTCCGTGGCCGCCGATGCTTCCGCGCCCGATCAGTTCCGCAAGCTGGAAGTTGATGAAACAGTTTCAACCGAGGACAAGCCCGCCGTTCTCCTCGCCCCGGAAGGCGTTGTGTGGATTCGCCATCTCGAAGGCTATTCCACATTCGTCGGCAATGACGAACTGGGACGTGTTGAGCCGGCCGAACTGTTTCCTGTCACGCGCGTCGGATGGCTTCTGGCCTCGGATCACAGCCGGCTTGAAACTTTCGGACGCGCGGCGCTGGCGCCGGTCAAAGCTTGCTGGCCTTCGCTCGAGAAATTTCAGGAAGTCATCTTTTCCTATCTCGTGTTGCGCCACAGGAAGCGCGACCAGGAAGCCCGCGTGCGCTTTGCCGCTCAGGCGCAGGCCGACGAAGCGCTGGTTGACGCCGCCCTGCAGAAGCTGACTTCCCCGCTTTCCGGCGACGAGCAGGTCCTGATGGAATCGGAAGTGGGGATCACGGATCCCCTGGTTCTGGCCTGCCAGGCCGCCGGCCGAGCCATGGGCGTGCGAATCAGGCCGGAGCCGAAATCGCTTGAAAGGGCCAGACCTCGCGATCCGGTGGCGGGAATCGCCCGTGTTTCCCGCGTCCGCCATCGCCAGGTGATCCTGAAAGGCGAGTGGTGGCATGAGGAAGGCGGGCCCCTGGTCGCGTTTATGGGCGATGCGAAAGCGCCCGTCGCCCTGCTGCCGGGAAGAAAACGGACTTTTGATGTTTATGATCCCGCCGCGCGCACGCAGGTTCGAGTGACGCCGGAAATCGCCGCGCAGTTGAACCCCATGGCGTTCACGTTCTACCAGCCGCTGCCGGAACAATCGATGGACTTCAAAAGTCTGGCCCGATTCGGGCTGGATCAGTGCAGGCCGGAACTGTGGATGATCTGTCTGATGGGCCTGGCCGTCGGATTGCTCGCGCTGGTGACTCCGGTGCTGACCGGCATCCTGTTTGACACCGTCATCCCCGGCGCCCAGCGGCGGACGCTTTGGGAATTCACGCTGTTCCTGATCGCCACGGCCGTCGCCACGGCCCTGTTCTCGCTGACGCGCAGCCTGGCCACTCTGCGACTGGAAGGCAAAGTGGACGGGGCGATCCAGGCCGCCATCTGGGACCGCCTGCTGGCGCTGCCGGTTCCCTTCTTCCGGCGCTACACTTCCGGCGATCTGGCGCGGCGCAGCCTGGGCCTGAGCCAGATTCGGCAGACATTGACTGGACCGGTCCTGACCTCCGTGCTGTCCGGGATATTCTCGGTCGCCAGCTTGGCGCTGATGTTCTATTACAGTTGGCGGCTGGCGCTGATCGGCACGCTCGTCGTGGGCTTTTCTTTTGTCGTCTTCGCTTTCCTGGGAGTCCTGCAGGTGCGATTTCTGCGCGAGTCCACGGATCTCACCGGCAAGATTTCCGGCATGACGCTGCAGTTTATCAACGGCGTCAGCAAATTCCGTATTGCGGGCGCGGAGATTCGCGCTTTCGCCGTGTGGGCTCAGGATTTCGCCCGCAAGAATCGGTTGACCGTTAAAGTGCGCAACCTGGGAGCCGCGCTGGAAGTGTTCAATTCCGGCTTTCCGGTGATCGCGACCGCGCTCATTTTTTATTTCGCCGCCCAGATGATTAAAGGCGGCGGCCCGTCGGCCTTGACCACCGGCGAATTTCTTGCTTTCGACGCTGCGTTTATCCAGTTGTCCGTGGCGGTGATGAATCTGAGCACGGCCGTAACTTCGGTTCTGACCGTTGTCCCGCTGTACGAACGCTTCAAGCCGATTCTCGAGGAGCAGCCGGAAACGCTGGTCGCGAGAAGCGATCCCGGGCAGTTGGGCGGAGGCATTGAAGTGAATCACGTCAATTTCCGCTACCGCGAGGATGGGCCGCGCGTGCTGCGCGATGTTTCCGTGACCATCGAGCCGGGACAATTCGTCGCCTTCGTCGGGCCGTCGGGCAGCGGCAAATCCACCTTGTTCCGCCTGCTGCTCGGCTTTGAAGAGCCGGAATCGGGAGCGATTTACTACGACGGACAGTCGCTGGCGGAACTCGATGTGCAGGCCGTGCGGCAGCAGATTGGAGTGGTCCTGCAGAACGGAAAGTTGATGACCGGCGACATCTACCGGAACATCGTGGGCAACAGTTCGCTGACCGTGGAGGATGCGTGGGAAGCAGCGCGCATGGCCGGACTGGACGAGGACGTGAAAGGCATGCCCATGGGCATGCACACCATCGTCAGCGAGAGCGGCGGACTTTCCGGCGGGCAACGGCAGCGCCTGATGATCGCGCGCGCCATCGTGCATCGGCCGCGCATCGTGCTTTTCGATGAGGCGACCAGCGCACTCGACAACAAAACCCAGGCCATCGTCAGCCGCAGCCTGGAACGGTTGAACGCCACGCGCGTGGTCATTGCCCATCGCCTGAGCACCGTGAAGCACGCCGACCGGATCTGCGTCCTCGATAAAGGCGCGATGGTTGAGACGGGCCATTACGAGGAACTGATGGCGCATGACGGACTTTTCGCACGGCTGGCACGTCGGCAATTGAGCTGAGATAGCGGGCGCTCTGCCGGGTGAACGCAGTTTATGAGCAACGAGTCACAACGCGAAGACATTCTGAAGGCGATGGGAGCGTCGCGGGCCGAAGTGCGCGAACTGATCGAATATGGCGCTTCGACCTACGACTGGACTTCCCTGCCGCCGCTCGATTTTCCCTGGCCGGATGAATCGTGCATTCCGGTCTGGGAGGCCTACGCGGAGGAATGCCGGCGGGCGGGCAGCATCGAGCCGCTTGCGAAATACATCGTGCAACTGCAATTTCCCGTGGCGGAAGGGATGAGCAAGAACGAGGATTATCGCGCCGCCACGCGCAGGGCGGTTGAGACCGCCGGACTCAAGTCGGCGACCGGGCTGCAGCTTCGATCTCCTGAGCGCTGCCGGATTCTGATTCATCCGACGCCCGCCGGCAGGATTCCGATCGTGGTGACGGGCGCGCGGGAAGATTTTGTCACGCTCGTGCGCGCAATGACGGAGAGGAATGAGCCCGCTGCGGTGCCGGATTCCATGGGCGCGTGCATGGTTTCCGGCTATAACAACCTGCACCGCATCCGGATGCTTCGCGAGCAGTGGACGAAGGAGAATCCGCAGGCGGCGAAATCAGGCGCCTGGAGCGAGGAATTCAGCCGCATCCTTTCGCGCCCCGAACTTTTTCGCGACCGCTTCATTCTGGTGAGCGACGGTCCCTACAGCAATATTTCCTCCCGCGACATGGGACTGGATGAGGAAAGCTGGCGGGCGACATCGCTCAAGATTCGTATCGAACACGAGTGCACTCATTACTTTGTCCGGCGCGCTTTTCCGGCGTCGCGCTTTCGCAAGAACATGAATGAGGAACTCACCGCCGACTACGCGGGCATTACCGCCGCCGTGGGAACTTTCCGCGCCGATTGGTTCCTCAGGTTTATCGGCCTGGAAGACTTCCCTGCGTACCGGGCAGGCGGGCGGCTGGAGAATTATCGCGGGCTATCGTCCATCGGAGACGGCGCGTTCCTGGTTCTTCAGCGACTGATGAAGCAGGCGGCGGAAAACCTGGAGCGGTTTGACCGCGAGCGCTCGCAGCCGATTGACCGGCCGCGCGAGCGTCCCTTTCAACTGCTGGCTCTTTCGCATCTTTCCGTCGAGGAAATGGCCTCGCCGGATGGGCCGCGCCGGATTGCCGAGCGATTGAGCGAATTCAAATTTTCAAAAGTTCACCACAGCCACACGCCGGAGGCGGCCGACGCGGTCGCCGCGGCGCGAGAGGAGAAACGATGAGGAAAGTTCTTTATATCATGGGCGTCCTGAATGACGAGGATGTTGGATGGCTGGTGCAGAACGGCAAAAGCCAGCGCGTGCCGACGGAAACTGTGCTGATCGAGCGCGGAAATCCAATCGACTCTCTCTATATTCTAATTGAGGGTCAATTCCTGGTCTATTCGGAGAAGGTTGAGATCGCCCGGCTGCAGAGCGGCGAAGTGGTGGGCGAAATTTCCTTTGTCGATTCGCGCCCGCCACTCGCCAGCGTGAAAGCGGCGACGGATTCGCGCGTGCTCGCCATCCCCAAGGACGCGCTGCATCTGAAGCTGGAGAAGGATCCCGGATTTGCCTCGCGCTTCTACCGGTCGCTCGCGATTTTCCTGGCCGACCGCCTGCGCACCACCACGTCGCGGTTCGGATACGGCAAGCCTTCACAAACCGTGGCGTTCGAAGATCCCGACGAATTGCCGCCGGAGATGATGGACGCCGTGGACGCGGCCTCGGCGCGCTTCGACGACATGATCAAGCGGCTGGGAACATCCACGGGCGGATAACCGCCGCTCTACGATCCAATCACTTCCACGGGCCAGCCGACGGCATCGGGCGCAGCCTTGGAACCGCGGCGCTCAAGCTTGCGGCGGGCATCGTTCCAGCGCAACTCGGTAAGGTGGTAATCGCCGGTTTCGTAACCGTACGTTTCCCCGTCATCATCGTAAAGATCGAATGCGGCGTCGGCTCCCGCATAAACCTGAATGCGGGCGATCTTTTGTGGGTCCTTCGTGCTCAGGATGGGCGAGCCGGTGGGAATGATGGAGCCGGCGCGCACGAATAGCGGCAGCGTATCAATGGGAGCCTCGACCGTAACCGTCTGCCCGCCTTTAAGCTGCTCCCGCGTCCAGTAGTTGTACCAGTCGGTTCCCTTCGGCAGATAAACCTTTCGGCTGGTCTGGCCCTGCTTGTACACGGGCGCCACCAAGAATGCCGGGCCGAACATGTATTCGTGACGCTGCTTCGCGGCGCGGCGGTCCTCCGGGAAATCCATGAAGAGCGCGCGCATGTAAGGCGCGCCGGTCTGATGCGTCCCGAACGCCAGCGAATAGATGTAGGGCAGCAGCGTGTAGCGAAGCCGCAGATATTTTTCCAGAATCGGTTCAGCCTGCTTGCCGTAAGACCACACTTCATTTTCCCGCCGGCTGCCGTGGGCGCGGAAAATCGGAAGAAATGCGGCGTACTGGAACCAGCGCGTGTAAAGCTCGGGATAATCGTCGTAGCCGCCGACGTTTTCCCGGCAGTCGTCGGGACTGAGCAGCGGAGGATGTTTGGGATGATGCTCGGCGGGCAGATATTCCCAGCCGCCGATATCCTGCGTCCAATGGGCAAGGCCCGAGGCGGTGAAGTTCAGGCCGGTGGGAATCTGGCGCTCCAGCGTGTCCCAGGTGGGGTGAATGTCGGACGACCAGAAGAAGGTTCCGTTGCGCTGCGCGCCCAGATAGGCATCGCGCGCCAGAATCATCGCCCGCCGATTGGGAAAATCGCGCCGGTAGCCGTCAAAGAGCGCTTCGGTATGTACCAGCGGATAGACGTTGAAAAATCGCGAGCCGGGGCCGATGTGGAAATAGCTGCCGTTGGGCGGAAGGTCGGGCTCGGTTTCATCCGCCCAGAGCGCGTCGAATCCTTTACTCAAGATGTTTTCGCGGATGATGTCCCAGAACCATTTGCCCGCCGCAGGATTGGTGGTGTCAATGTCAGACCCGGCGCGGTCATAGGGCAATCCGTTTGTCGGCGTGCCGTTCGCAAGATGTTCGAACCATCCTTTCTGCTTTATCAAATTGTAGTAGCGGCACTGCGGAACGAAACGCGGCCAGACGCTGATCATGGTCTGAAATCCCATGTCATGCAGTTGCCGGTTCATCGCGGCGGGATCGGGCCAGTTGCGCGGATCAAAATCGAACTGGCCCATCAGAGTGTAATAGAACCAGTCCACCACAATAAAATCGGCGGGGAGATTGCGCTTTCGATATCCGTGCGCAACATCGAGCACTTCGTCCTGGGTGCGATAGCGCTGCTTGCACTGGATGTATCCGTAAGCGCCCTTGGGCAGCAGGCGGGTGGGGCCGGTGAGCAGGCGGTAGCCGGAATAAATGTCATCCGTCGTGTCCCCGGCAATCACGAAAAAGGAAACCCGATTCCCCACTTGCGAAATCCAGCGCGTTTGCTCGTTGAAGCCCGGTTCGATGGTGGTCTTTGACGGATTGTCCCAGATGAGTCCGTAGCCTCGATTACTGACCAGAAACGGAACGCCCACGCTGGGCGCCGCCGGCGCATCGTAATCGTGCCAGCAGTGGACCGCGTGGCCGCGATGGTCAAGATAGCCCTGCTGATTCTGGCCGAGGCCGAAATAATGCTCGTCGGCAGGCGAAGCAAATGTGGCGCCCACCTGGAAAAACGGTTTGTCCGTGGAACGGCGATCGTAATCAACGTCGGCGTTGCCGTCTTTGTGATTCGGGACCGACATTTCCCAGCCCTTGAGATGAAGCAGCGTGCGGCCCTTGCGGTCGGTGATCAGGATGTCGGCGCCGGGCGTTGAGCCATTGAAATACCTTTCGATGTCCAGTTGTGTCTGAAGTTTCCTGGGCGGGCGGCGGCGGACGAAAGTTGCCGTCATGGAATCCGACTTGTAAACATGGCCGCCGGGACCTTCGCTCTGCTTCCAGGATGTGACGTCCGGTTTGGCAATAAAACCATAACCGGGTTTCGAGAGCGCTTCCTTGCGTGACAGGCTGAGCGTCACGCGCAGGATGTTGGGCGCGTAGGGTTCGAAAGCGATCGTGCAGTCACCGTGCTGCAAAATGACGGACGGCTCGGGCCACTGAGCGGCGGTTGCGTCCTCGATGGAATAGCGCGGGTGGTCTTCACCGTCAGCCTGAGCCTGCTCGGCTGCAGCTTGCGCTCCCCTGCTGATTTCCGGGAGCAACGCGCCGCCCGCCATGCCCGCCAGCGCCGCCTGCAGCATCTCGCGCCTCGTTCGTTTGCTCATCGTCACATCCTTCTCCTGCTTCAATTAGCATCTGAGATGCTGCTACCCCTGCGCCGCAGAAGTCAAGCTTTTCAATCCAGCCGCCTGCGGAAATTAAGCGAGAAAAAACGGGTGACAATCGCCGCCGCAGCGACGGGTTCGGGTGTATACTGCGCAGCGACCAGGAAGTCAAAGCGGAAATCCTGGATCATCAGGCCCACAGGCAACGTCCTCTTAGGCAGACACTGCAGGGCCCTCCTGGAGATATCGAAATGCGAAAGAAAGTTCTACTCGTTCTCGCTGTTTGCGTGGCCGCAGGTGTGTTCGTGCAGGCGCCCTCAGTCTTCCGCGCCGCCCCCGGCGCAAAAGCGGACTCGTCGGCTGTTCCCGATTACCGGAATCCGCGGCTCCCGATTCAGGATCGCGTGGCCGACCTGTTGAGCCGCATGACGCTCGAGGAAAAGATTGACCAGCTTGTGCCGTCGAGGCCGCAGGGATTGATCGACACCACGGGAACGTTCAAGAGCACCGATCTGAGGCGCGTGGAAGGTGAAATGCGGAACATGCAGCATCCGCTGAGCCCGCGCAAGGAAGCGATCCTGCGGAACGCGATTCAGCGATACCAGATCGAAAAGACGCGCCTGGGCATTCCCGACATTTTCTATGGCGAGGCGCTGCACGGCTCGATGCAGAACGGCGCCACCATGTTCCCGATGCCCATTGGTCTCGCGAGCACGTGGGATCCGAAATTGCTGGTGCGGGTTTACACCATTGCGTCCGATGAAGCTTCAGCCACCGGAATCCGGCAGGTGTTCGCTCCTGACCTCGACCTGGGCCGCGACCCGCGCTGGGGCCGCACGGAAGAAAGCTTCGGCGAAGATCCGTTTCTGGTGCGGGACATGGGGCTGGCGGAGATTCGCGGATTGCAGGGCCCTCACTACGCCATCGATATCCACCACGTTCTGGCTACCGCCAAGCACTTCACCGCGCATGGAGCGCCGGAGGGCGGCACGAACACGGCGCCCGTCAACGTCGCGGAGCGCACTCTGCGGGAAAATTTCCTGATTCCCTTCCAGGCCGCCGTCGAGCAGGGCGACGTGGGCAGCATCATGGCCTCCTACAACGAAATCAACGGAGTTCCCGATCACATCAATCGCTGGTTGCTGACCGACATTCTGCGGCGCGAGTGGGGATTTCAGGGCACCATCATCAGCGACGGCAGCGGCCTGCAGATGCTGGTGGACCGTCACCATTCCGCCGCCAACTTCGCGGATGCGGCGCGCCTGGCGCTCCATGCCGGAATTGAATACGACCTCTCGAGCGGCGCCGTTTATCGCACGCTGCTCGAACAGGTCCGGGACGGACGCGTTTCCGAGGCTGCGATCAACCGGGCCGCGGCGGATATCCTGACGACAAAGTTCCGCCTGGGATTGTTCGACCATCCTTACGTGGACGTGGACGCCGCCGCTCACGCGCTGAACACTGCTTCGAACCAGAAGGTGGCGCTCGAGGCGGCGCGCGAAGCGATGGTGCTTCTTAAAAACGAGGGCGGCCTGCTGCCGCTCGACCTCAACAAGTACAAGACGATTGCCGTGATCGGTCCGGACGCAGCTCAGGTTCACCTGGGCGGATATTCACGCCAGCCTTTCCATGAGGTGAGCGTGCTGGATGGCATTCGGAATTTCGTCGGCAACCGCGCCAAGGTGCTTTACAGCGAAGGCTGCAAGATTACAACCGCCGTCAACGACAAGACGCCCGGCTGGCTTGCCTGGTACAACAATGGAATACCGCTGCCCAATCCGGCCGAGCAGGAAAAGGAAATCGCCGCCGCGGCCGAGGTCGCGAAGCAGGCCGACGTCAATATCCTGGTCATCGGCGAAAATGAATCCATTGATCGCGAAGCCTGGAGCCTTGAGCACCTCGGCGACCGCGACCATCTTTCTTTATTCGGCGATCAGGGCAAGCTGGTTCGCGCCGTGATGGCTGCGGGCAAGCCCGTGGTGGTGCTGCTCATCAACGGCCGCCCGATTACCATCAACTACATCGAGCAGCATGTTCCCGCCATTGTCGAGGCGTGGTATCCCGGCCAGGAAGGCGGAACGGCGGCGGCGGATGTGCTGTTTGGAGAGTACAATCCCGGCGGAAAACTGCCCATTACTTTCCCGCACACCGTGGGCGATTTGCCGGACTTTTACAATCACAAACCCAGCGCGGTTATTCCCTGGATTGGAACAGATCGCAAACCGCTTTATCCGTTCGGCTACGGCCTCAGCTACACCACTTTCAAGTTCAGCCATCTGAGCATGGAAGATCCCTATGCGAAGCCGGAAGCGAAGCCAACGACTCCGCCGCCGCTGACCATCAGCGGCCACTATGACGGAACCAGCCGCAACAAGAGCGGGCGCACGCGGCCTTTCTCGATCGACCTGACGGCGAACGACGGTGCGCTGACGGGAATGGTCAGCGGTCCGGGCGGTGAAACGCCGATTGAATCGGGTACGATCAATGACGGAAAATTCAGCCTTTCTTTCGATGTCTATGGACCTTACATGATGAAAGTGACCGGCACGATCGGCGGCGGCACGCTGGAGGGCCATTACGTCATCAGTGGTCCCGGCAATCCAACAATGGATCAGGGAACGGTCAGCGGCAAGAAGGCTCCGGGCCCGGCGCTCACCATCGGCACGGAAGGCCAGGCCGTTGTCCACGTGGATGTCACGAACACCGGCACGCGCGCCGGCGACGAAGTGGCTGAACTTTACATCCACGAGCGCGTCAGCGAGGTGACGCAACCGGTGGAAGAACTGCGCAAGTTCCAGCGCGTCACGCTCCAACCGGGCGAAACCAAGACGGTCACCTTTACGCTTACGCCGCAGGATCTGGCTCAGTGGGACATCAATATGCACTTCAAGGTCGAACCCGGCATTTACGACGTGATGGTGGGCGGAAGTTCGGACGATACGATCAGCTTGCCATTGCAGGTGGTCGAGCGGTAGGACTCAACTCGATGATGCGCCGGCTCATTCCGGCCGCAGCCCTGCCCGACTCAGCATCGCGTCAAGCCTGGGATCATTCCGAAGAGTGTCGAATGCGGGCAACTGATAGTAGAGAGCGAATGTCTGCGACTCCTGATGCGCGCGGGCCAGGACATCAAGAGCACCTTCTTTGTCCCCCAGCGCGGCCAGCAGCCAGGCTTCAGAGACGACGGTCGGCGAGGGCGCGGGCCGGGAACGCAATTCATCCAGAATGGCTCGCGCTTGCTCAACTCTTCCCGCAACACCAAAC
>JBJKPU010000130.1:0-23584 GCA_046706005.1 Terriglobia bacterium
CGCTACCTCAACCTGGCGGAGCAAGTTCACAATCTGCTCCGGCTTGTACCTCTTCGTCGGCATGTTCGGTCCTCCTCAAGTGAATTCTCTCTCTTTTCACTTGGTACCCAAAATGCCGGGCATGTCAGTCTTCAAATATTCCTGGAGGTCCATCCTCTAAAATGCCAGACTCCGCAAATGCTTTGGCAATAATTATCTCACGGATCGAGGCCGTCTCTGCCTGTACCTCAGCTCGCAATTGGAAGTCGACAAGCGCCTCAAATATTTCAGGCATCCACTCGTCTATGTTCTTCACTCTCGGCTGGGCAAGAGATGGTGTGGGCGCGCGAAGCCTCACTGTCAACAAATAATGGTCATTCCCCTCATTCATTTCGAACCAGAGGTCTTTGCTTAACCAATAAGAGACTTTCAAGACCGCCGATTTTGAATACGTCTTCTTGTCCAAGCAGATTCGCGCGGTCGTATGCAGGTCATCAAATTGGATGCAATCATCCTGGAAGATCATATTGCCCGCGACGAATGTGAAGAATGCGACGAATGCGAGGCATGGGAGGCGTGGGATGCGTGCGACGCATGCGACGCGTGCGAGGCATGGGATGCATGTGAAGCATGTGATACATGCTGAGCCACCATCCTCAGGCCATGACTAGTTTTTTTCAAGAGTAGCATTGGTGGTAGCTTGCCCGTACGGCTCCTAGTGATTCCACCCGAGGTTGCATCCGGATAAGTCGTGACCGTAGGACAGGCAGTCAATCCCGAAGTGCTGGTGAAGGCTACAGTACCGCCTAGCAGCAGAGCTAACTTAGCTGATATTTTCCTAAAGAAAGTTTTCACGGCAGCCCGACTTTTAATCTTAAGTTACTTATCACTCAAATTGATACCAACCAGACTGAAAGAAGTCAAGACTTCCCAAGAAGAATGTAAAACCGAAGTCGGTAATTCATTGGACTTTTTCTGCCACTCCTTCAAATACGGTAGTCCATTCACCGCTTTCTGATATTATTTCGAATTTGAAACTGTAGGACGTGGTTGACAATTCGGTTATCAGAAACCGTCCATCCACTGATTGCCCGCTTTCAAAGGTAGTGCTGCTGGTCCAGGTCCACGTTTTCCCATCGATCTTACCAATCGAGAACTCTCTTTCACCTGTCCTATCGACTCCAGCATACGTATAAGTGTTTTGAACAGAATCGTATAGGTACATAGAGGACCCACTATCATCACCCGACGGGCGGTGCTCGTCCCAATATGATAATAACGAATGAGTATTCGCCATCCACTTAGTCTTGCGTGTTCCGTAGAGCTTTCCTGCAGGACCGAAGGGGCTTGATTTCATATCTCCTGCTAGGATCCAAGTGCCTACGAAATAAGCCAATTTGCCTTCGGCGTTTTGAGTATCCTCTGAAGGTTTTAATCGTGGGTCAGCCATGCTGGACCCACCAGTTCTTGAGGAATTGGAAGTTGTATTCTGGGTCCTCTCTGGCTCAATTGATTTTGATCCTACGTTGAGTCGATTCAACTGCTTTTGTAAGCACTCGTTGTACGCAGTTGGTCCAAGGTTGAGTTTAGCCGATAAGCATACAGATTGAATAGATTCACGGTCATCGAAACTCAGTGTGGACAGGTCCGGATAATGCGATCCCGCTAAGGCGTTCAACTGCTTTTGTAGGCACTTGTTGTATGCCGCTGGTCCAAGGTTGAGCTTAGCCGACAAGCATACAGATTGAATGGATTCACGGTCGTTGAAATTCAGTGTGGACAAATCGGGTCTTTGGCTCGACTGTGGAAAACAGATTTCTCCATAAAGAAAGATAAGAGGGAACGAGAGAATGGAGCAGAATACGACCTTCAGGAAAACTCCGTTGGAGTAGGAATTTGAACCGCTGCTCATATCAGATCACGGCCCGATTCGGAGAATGACGTAAGCCGCCCCGGGATAGCGCATAATGATTAAGCCAAGCGTGTTTAAGCCACTCATATCGATTAAGCTTCACCGAGCCATTCCTTCTTGATGATTATGTTTAAACAGATTTATACGTGCAGTCAAGTCATCAATGAAAACATGCTTTCAGTGCTTCCCGGTTCGTACACGCGCCTTGCACGCGGTCTCGCGAACCAGCAGGGTCCCGGCAAACGCCCGGGCCGGCAGAAGACGTCGGATGATCATGGCTTCAATTGGTAGTACCTTCCCAGTTCGCCCGCGCCGGCCAGGTGTTTGCGGGCGCGAACGAGTTCTGCGATCTGGCGGACATGCCCGAGATCGTGCATGGCCCATTCGTGCAGCATCTGGGCCATCGTGATCTCACCCGCCTCCTTGTGGATGGCCCTGCGCTCTCCGGCTCCTAGCGGCAGGTTGCGCAGGAAGTCGATGTTGCGCTCGCGCTGCACCTCGAAGTGATCGAATGAGTCTTCCGGGTCGGCATTCCGATACAGGTCGAGATGAAACTGCGCATCGTCGGGCTCGAGTTCCGGCTGTTCCTCATTCATAAAACGATCGAGCCGGAGCCGGTAGTCGCCTTCGGATTGGGAGAGGTGCGCCAGGACCTCGGCGACGGAGAAGCGATCGGGAGCAGGTTTCCACCGCACATCCTCCTCGGTGAGTTCGCAGATCAACCCGCGCAGAATCTCCGTCGTGGCCTCCAACTGCCCGACGGCAGGGAGTCCGTTGTCTTCCATTTGTCTACCCTACGATGTTCTCCACCGCCGATGCAAACCGTTGATTTCGCTCGCAGCAATCCCACTCCCGCGAATACGATTCCTTCCGTGCCGCCATCTTCCATAGTCCGATAGGAGACGTCAACGCTCCGGATTGGAATGAAATCACTCCTCTCGGCTGAGGAGCCTTTCGACGAGTTTGAGGTAAAGTCCATGGGGTTTCCTGTCTCCGCGTTCCCATCGCGCGAGCGTACACGGGTCGATCCCGAGTTTTGCCGCCAAGGCCTTTTGTGTGATCCCATGCGTCAACCTATAGCGGGTGAGCTTGCCGCGGAGCGTCTCGGCTGCTGGCAAGGGGTCGTAGCCAAGAAAACGGAAGATGGCTGGCATGCAAAACAACGCAGGGGTGCTGCGTTGCCCCTCCCAATTTAGGATCGTGGTTTCGTCAACGCCGATGATCTTGGCGATTTGCTTTTGGAGGAGTCCGAGATCGAGGCGACGCTTTCGGATATGGTCTCCTATCGTATTGATTTGCTTGGGGTAGGAGGGAGAGGGCGGACGCGACGCTTTCAGTTCCAAATGGCAGTAAGGCAACGCGGGGATGCCCGTGCGGGTTTTTCAACGATCCTTCGCGCGAATGCAATTGCACGCCACCCATGATCCAACGCTACGTCTCCAAAATTTCCGGGCCGCTGATGGACCGTATCGACATTCACATTGACATGCCGGCGGTGAAATATGCCGAACTTCGTCAGGATTCCGGCGGCGAGGATTCCGGCGTCATTCGCCAGCGCGTGAAGAAAGCTCGCGACATTCAACTCCGGCGATTCCAGGGCGAGAAGATTTTTTCCAACGCCCAGATGAGCCCCCGCCAGCTCCGCAAGTATTGCGACATATCCGCCGAATCCGAGCGCATGCTCGAAAGCGCCATGAACCGCCTGGGGCTTTCGGCGCGCGCCCACGACCGCATCCTGAAGGTTTCGCGCACCATCGCCGACCTCGATGCGTCGGAATCCATCAACTCCACGCACATTTCGGAAGCCATCCAGTATCGCTCGCTCGACCGGAATTACTGGTCCTGAGGCGATTTCTGCGCCAGGCCAATCTGTGAACAATTTTCACGTCGAGCGGCTGATATGTTAACCTTGCTATTTGGGGCATCGGTTGCGCTGGACAGAAATCTAATCACAGAGTTTGCGGAGGAATACTATGGCGGAGCGGATGGTGAAATGCGTGAAATATGGGAAGGAACTGCCGGGCCTCGATGAAGCGCCGTGGTTTGGCGAACTCGGGCAGCGCATCTACGACAACGTTTCCAAAGACGCGTGGAAATTGTGGCTCGAGCACTTGAAGATGATTATCAACGAATACCGCCTGAATCCCGCCTCGAAAGAAGCCCAAGAACTGATTGCGCAGCAGATGGAGCAGTTCTTTTTCGGCGAAGGCGCCCAACTCCCGCCCGGCTATGTCCCTCAGCAGCGGAAAAAGTGATCCTCCTAGACCATTTTTCAAGCAGTGCCCGCTTTAGAGAACCGGCAAAGCGGGCGACATCACAAGGCGAAGTTTCCCCCACGCGGCGCGCAAAGCCTGAACGACGATTTCCGGCGAATCGCCCCGCGCAAAAATAAATCCTGGATAGCTGGATCCCTCGGGCCAGGGAACCAGCCGCTGAGGCGGGCGAGTGGTCATGATAATATCCTCGACGGCCGGCGTGGCGCGCGCCTCTTCCAGGCCTTCAATCGCTTCCAGAATTCCGTCTTCAACCACCGGAATCATCATCACGCCGGAAGCGCAGGCCTCACGCTCAACATGAGAAACATCTTCGCCGAGAGCAAGGCGCACAAGCAAATCTTCAAGTGAAAAGCAGCCGTCAAAACGCAGCGACGTGAAGCGCAGCGCGCGCGAGCACAGGCCGCCAATCGAACGCGCGGCGATTTCAAGTATCCACACTCCGCGCGGATTGATTCGCACCTCGGCGTGCAGCGGGCCGTGGCTCAGGCCAAGCGCGCGGACGGCGCGGGCCAGCGTCTCTTCGACGCACGATTGCGTTTCTTCGGGCAAACGTGTTGGCGTGACGTAAATCGTTTCCGCGAAATAGGGTCCTGTCAGCGGATCGGGTTTATCGAAAATCGCGAGGATGCGCAAGCGACCGCGGTCTACGATGGCCTCGACAGCAAACTCGTCACCCTCGATATAGGATTCGACCTGAATGAATTCAGTCGACCTTTCGCGCATTGCGCGCACTTCCGGTGAGCGGAGAAGCCTGCGGATGCGTTCGAAAGCGGCAACGAATTCTTCCGGATTATCAGCGCGAATCACACCGCGGCTGGCCGAAAATGCGAGCGGCTTCAGCACGCAGGGGAAGCCCGTAGGAGGGCCGCCGGAATCATGAACGGCGATGGGGTCCGGTTCGAGCGGGTAGCGGTCGAACTTCGGTACGTTCAGGCCTGCAGCGGCGAGCGAAGCGCGGGAGCGATGCTTGTCGCGGCAAACGTCGGCAGCCTCGTGCGAATGGAATGGTAAAGCGAGTGCGCGGCAGGCGCGCGCCGCTGTCGGCGGGGTGCAATCGCCCAGCGCCACGATACCGTCGAGCGCCGAAGTTTTCGCAGACTCGACAATCTTTTGCGCTGCCTCATCCGGTCGCCCGAAGGGCAGCGCGAGCGCGCCATCTCGCCACGGATCCTCGAGCCGATGGCAGCGGTCGGAGCCGAAAACGACCGTCAACTCCGCCTTCTTCGCGGCCTCGGCGAACTGGCCCGTCTGGTAACCCGTCGTCGTGGTCAGGATCATCAGGCGGCGCGGCGTTCGCGATGTATTTTTCAAGGGAGCTTCCAGCATACGTCTGCGAGCTTCAGGATTGGGCAAACCGGGCTTGCTGCTCCGCGTAATAATCTTTCATGCCGTCATTGGCCTTCAGAATGATGGGTAACCGCTCGGCAAGCGTAGCGAGCGCGGGCGCCGGGACGGCGACGAGAACGTCTTCTTCCCGGAGGGCGGCAAACGTTCTTGCGCCCATGCAGCCTACGCTGATGGAGCTTGCGCCGGTCGCAATCGCGCTGGGAATCACCGCACAGGCAGGCCGGCCATAGAAGCGGCCCGCGGCTTCGCCCGTCCAGGAAACCGCGCCCGTAACTTCAGAAATCATCATGGCTTGAAACGGTGTGCACACAAGCAGGGCAAGGTCGGCCTCGATGGCGTTAAATTCACGCAACGGGCCGTAGACAACAATCTGGTGGTCTTTTTCGACCTTCGGAACGTGCTGCGCTTCAGCGGCTTCAAAGTATGCGATCTTGCCCATTTGACCGATCAGCGCCATCGCCTTTTCGCCCACCGGCTGCGGAATCGGAAAACCCTGCGTAATGGCTCCGATGGGGCAATTGTAGTGGTCCTCGGCCGTGGCATAGAACAGGCGGGATTCGGCAGCCTTCCAGAATGCGCAAGCGGAAGGCACGGCGTCTCCATAACGCGCCACACCCGCGGGTGCCGACTTGAGGAATGCAATCCCAATCGGGACTCGGTTGAGGTCCAGGCTGCTCTGCAGCAATTCAGCGACTGAACGATAAGTCATTGTGAGTTCTCCTTTGTTGATTGACATCCTGCCGGCGGGCGCCCATCCGCTCCAGGCAAACGGTCCGCTGCCGCTGCGGATCGCTTCAGACCATGGCCTCCGCGGGCTCTTTCGGGACCAACTGGTCCCGCGCGGGCTCCGCTCAACAATACCAGGGCTCGGTAAGATAAGGGATCGCGGCGCGTGCCAGGCGATTGCTGGTGTCGGGCAGCGCGGGTGCGGCCAGGCCGGCCACGCGATGCGCAAGTTCCCAAACGCGAGCGAATATGGCTGATCGCGTCAGCTTTTCCTTCGTGGCACTGTAAACGAGAGTTTGAAGCGAATTGCAAATCTCATCCACACGCGGATCGGAATTGGCCCACGGATATGCCAGCGCGATTTCATCAAACAAGGGCGCAGTTTGCTGAATCTCCGGAAGCTCAAGCAGGCGCGAGCCGGCGGGAATCAGCAGGCGGATGGCAAGCTGAATAGGAGCAACGTTTTCAATCAAATCGAGCGCAGCGATCCGTTCGAGCAATCGGCAATAACCACCGAGCGTGGTCCACGGAGTAAAGGGGACAAAAGTTGGAGATATGATGAGACCGATCTCGCGAAACAATTCAACCACCGCGGCAAAATCTTCATCGGTGTGCCCTTTATCGAGTTTCTCAAGTACGTGATTGTCCACGGACTCGACTGCGCTCGTGACAAACAGGCAGCCCGTATCGCGCAGAACGGGCAAGTGGGCCGCGTGGCGGAGCAGGTGCTCGATCTTGATGGTTACGTCGTAAGTGAGCCGCGGAAATTCGGCGTGCAGCGCGCGGACGATTTCGAGGGCGTGGCGAATGCCGTTGAAGAAATCGGGATCCCCGAAGGTGATGTGTTCAGCTCCGGCGCGAACCTGCCGGCGAATATCTTCCAGCACTACCTCGCGTTGAACGATGCGGAAAATGCCGCCGTAGACGGGAACAATCGGGCAGTGGCGGCAGAGATGTTTGCAGCCGCGGCTCGCTTCCGTGTAACCGCACGGACGAGGCTTGCCGTCCGGATGGTTAAGGTGCGCGTAGCGCGCAAGCGGCGGCAGCCCGCTGCGCTGAGGAACAAGAAACTGCTGGCGCGCGAGAGAAATGCGCGGCTCGGGCTGGACGGCTTCAATCGCCCCGGAATTTTGTTGCAGCCGGCGAGTCAGCGCGGCGAGTCCAGCTTCAAATTCGCCGCCGAGAATCGTTTGGGCTCCGAGTTTGCGCAAGTACGCTTCATTCATAGGGGCGTAAAGGCCGTAAAAACAGACGTGCGCGTGCGGATTCAGTTTCTGCACCTGCGGCAGAATGTCTGCCGCAAGGCGCGTGGCGGTGTGCATGGGCGCATAGAAAGCAACCAGGCGGGCGGTGCGAACCGCTTCCTCGTGCAAAGGCTCGCGCGCAAGATCAAGGCAGGTGACGCGCGCGCCTTCCTGCTCGAGCCAGGCGGCGGGCGACGCCAGACCGAAAGGCTGGCGGCCCAGTTCATAGGTTGAGATCAGCAGGACGTTCACACCAGCGAACTCCGAATCGAAGTTGGAAAACCGCAACCGCGTTTTAATCATAACAGGTCCGCAGCCGCCCGCTCAAACGGCCGGGGGCGTTCAATCTTGATTTTTACCGGCCATATTCGTACCATAGAAATTCCACAAGGAAAGGATCTTGCATGGCAATCCACGAGAATCCATCCGGAAACAGCAGGCGTGATGCGTTGAAAAAAATGGTTACGGGCGCGGGATCCATCATCACGCTTCCGATTCTGGGCCAGGCGAGCGTGACGCCTCAGCAAGCGGTGCAGGCGGCGGGACGCGAAATGAGTCCCATGGCCGGCAAGCCCAATCCCAACTGGAAGCCGCTCGTTTTCGATGCACACCAGAATGAAACTGTCGTTGCGCTGACCGATCTCATCATCCCGGCCACGGACACCCCCGGAGCGAAGGCGGCGCTGGTCAATCGCCTGATCGATCTGTGGCTCAACGACGAGGACGGCGACAAGCAGAAGGATTTTTATGAAGGCTTAAGCTGGATCGACGGCCGCTGCCTGAGGCTTCACAACAAGCCCTTTATTGACCTCACGGAAGAGCAGCAGACGGCGTTGCTCTCGACGCTGGCCGATCCTGAGAACAAGAATCCGCAGGACCAGGAAGGGGTTCGGTTTTTTCAGGATTTGAAGGACATGACGGTTTTTGGTTATTACACTTCTCAGATTGGATTGGATCAGGAGTTGCAGTATCAGGGCGACGCCTACAACACGGAATTTCCCGGTGCCTGCACGCATCCTGAACACCAGACATGAGGTATTCCATGAAACGTTCTCAGGTGAAAATTGCAGTTTTTGCCTTGGCATGCATGACGCTTATGCTGTCCTCCCTGGCGTTGGCCGCTCCCGCAAAACCCGACGCGGCGGCGATTTTCCGCGAGAAATGCTCCATGTGCCACGGCCCGGACGGCAAGGGCTTCAGCGCCATTCACACGCCCAACTTTACCGATCCCAAATGGCAGGCGAGCAAGACGGACAAAGTGCTTTTGGGAGCAATCAAGAATGGGGTGAAGGGAACGGCCATGCTGTCATTCGAGGGAAAGCTGAGCGATGCCGAAATGCATGCCATGGTGGAATATGTTCGCTCCCTGAATCCTGCGAAAAAGGAAAAGACGAAATCCAAGAAGAAGTAGCTTTGCTCTGATCTATTGCTGGGAGCGGGCACTCCTGTGGGGCTGCCCGGTGCAATCGAGGGAGGGCTCATGGACCGAGTGCGGGTAGGAATTGTCGGGTCCGCTTTTTCTTCCAACATTCACGCCGAGGCCTTTAGCGAAGTGCCGGAAGCGACGCTCGTTGCGGCGTGCTCGCCCAACCGCCGTCACGTGGAAGACTTCGCCGCCAAGTGGAAAATCCCCGCCGCTTACACCGATTATCGCAAGCTGGTTGAAAGCAAGAATGTGGACGCCGTCGTGGTGGGCATTCCCAATGACTTGCACCGCGAAGTGGTGACCGCCGCCGCAGCCGCCGGCAAGCACATCATCCTGGAAAAACCTCTCGCTCACACGCTTGCGGATGCCGATGCGATGATCAAAGCGGCGAAGAAGCACAAAGTGAAATTGATGTATGCGGAGACAATCTGCTTTTCGCCCAAGTACGCCCGCGCCCGGAAGCTGGTCGAAGAAGGCGCGATCGGCAAGCTCTACATGGTAAAGCAGGGGGAAAAGCATTCCGGACCGCACGCGGCATGGTTTTATGATGTGGAGCGCTCGGGCGGCGGCGCCCTGATGGATATGGGCTGCCACGGAATTGAATGGGCGCGCTGGATGTACGGCAAGCCCAAACCCAAAAGCGTAATTGCGCACTGCCAGCGTGTTTCTCATACGGAGCGCACGCGCGGCGAGGACAATTCAGTCATCATTCTTGAGTTTGAAGGCGGCGGGATTGCCGTCATCGAGGACAGTTGGGCCAAGCATGGCGGCATGGATGACCGAATTGAACTCTACGGAACCGAAGGCGTGGTTTATTGTGACCTTCTGCACGGCAGTTCCATGGAAACTTACAGCGCCAAAGGATATGGCTACGCGGTTGAAAAGGCGGGCGAGACGCGCGGCTGGACATTCACCGTGTTCGAAGAGGCTCACATTTACGGTTTTCCCCACGAGATGCGGCACTTTATCCGCTGCATTGTGGACGATGAAACTCCAATGGAAACCGGTGAGGACGGCCGTGCCACTCTGGAAATCATTTACGCCGCTTATGAATCCGCCGGAACCGGGCGGAAAATCACCTGGCCATACAAACCGCGGCATCCCGATCGAGTTCCCGTCAACGGCTGGCTGAAAGGCTAGCTCTCCGGTTCGTCCGGCATTCCCAATTTCGACAGGCGATAGCGCAACGCGTTGCGCGTGATGCCCAGCAGGCGCGCCGCCTGTGATTTGTTCCCTCCGGCACGGCGCAACGCTTCCTTGATCAATTCATCTTCAAACTGCTCGAGCGTCAGGCCGGCGGGAATCCAGGCCTGCGCGCCGGAGCCGGGCACATCGCTCTGCTGGCCGGATCCTTCGCCGGTGGACTCGGACTCCGCGAGATCGAGATGAATGTCGCCGGAGTCGATTCTTTCGCCCGCCGCCATCACCACGGCACGCTCGATGATGTTTTCCAGTTCCCGGATGTTTCCGGGCCAGTGGAAATCCACCAGCAGCTTCAAAGCAGAAGGTGTAATTCCGGTGATCTTCTTTCCTGAGGAACGGGCGTAGCGGGCGATAAAGTAATCGGCGAGGTAGGGAATGTCCTCCTTGTGCTCTCGGAGCGGCGGAATCGAGATGGGCACAACGTTCAGCCGGTAATAAAGATCTTCGCGAAACGTTCCCTGCTCGAGCGCCGCGCGCAGGTCCTGGTTGGTTGCCGCCACCACGCGCACGTCCACCTGAATGGTCTTGGTTCCGCCCAGGCGCTCGAACTCGCGTTCCTGGAGTACGCGCAGCAGCTTGACTTGAATCGTGCCGGGCACGTCGCCGATTTCATCGAGAAAGATCGTTCCTTTATCCGCCAGTTCGAACTTGCCCGGCTTGGGCGCAATGGCGCCGGTGAACGCTCCCTTTTCATAGCCGAAAAGCTCGCTTTCGAGCAGATTCTCCGGGATGGCCGTGCAGTTGATCTTGATGAAAGGGCCGGCGGCGCGGCGCGAGTGCTGATGAATGGCGCGCGCGATCATATCTTTTCCGGAGCCGCTTTCGCCTCCGAGGAGAATGGTCGCGTTGGTGGGAGCAACCCGCTCGACCGTCGCCAGCACCTCCTGCATCACGGCGCTCTTGGCGATGATGTTCTTGAATTCGTAGCGGTGGCCGAGTGCTTCGCGCAAGGAGCGGTTTTCTTCGTGCAGGTGCCGGATCTCGAGCTCCTTGCGGACGATCAGCTTGATTTCCTCCAGCGAGAACGGCTTGAGCACATAATCGCTGGCGCCGGCTTTCATGGCCTCGACGGCGTTTTCGATGGTCCCGTAGGCGGTCATCATGACAACGGGCAGGGCTGCGTTCGTGCGCTTGGCTGCTTCGAGGAACTGGAGACCGTTCATGCCGGGCAGCTTGATGTCGCTGAGCGCCAGGTCGATCTTCTCCTGCGCAAGAATCTTCAGCCCCTGCTCGGCGCTGGTTGCCACGCGCGTGGCGTAACCTTCGTCCTTCAGGTTCAACTCCAGCAACCGGAGCATTCTGGGCTCATCTTCGATGATCAGAATTGATGCCATCATTGACCTCTTGCCGGCCCGCTATTCGTTCGGGAAAAACAGGCGGAAACGCGCGCCCGTGCCCGGCACCGATTCGATGCGGATTGAGCCGCCGTGATCGTCCATAATCTTTGAAACGATGGAGAGCCCCAGACCGACGCCGCTCTGCTTGGTGGTAAAAAACGGATCGAAGATCCGTTCGCGATGTTCGGCCGCCACGCCAGGTCCGCTGTCTTCAAAAACGATTTCGAGGCCTTCTTTTCCGCGGCTGGCGGCGGGACGTATTGTGATGCGAAGCTTTCCCGCTTCTCCGCCCATCGCCTCGTAGGCATTAAAGACGAGATTGCTGAAGACCTGCTCGGCGAATTCCGCGTCGAGTGGAACCGGAGGAAGATTTTGCGTGTAATTTCGTTCGATTTCGATCTTAGACTCGGGCCATCGCTCGCGGCCCGCTGTAAGGGCCCGCTCGATGAGCGGCGCGACGGCTTCCGGGCGTTTTTCCAGGCGAAGCGGGCGGGCAAAATCAAGGAAGCGGCTGACCAGACTGTTCAGCCGATTGACCTCGCTCGAAATGTACTCCCCCAATTCTTTGATTGTCGCATCGCCCTCGGGGAGTTTGCGGCCCAGCGTTTCCGCCGCGCCCTTGATGACCCCCAGAGGATTGCGGATTTCGTGCGCGAGCCCGGCGGAAAGCTGGCCGAGTGCAGCCAGACGCTCCGAACGCCGCGCTTCCGCCTGAGCCTGCTCCAGGCGGCGGTTGGTTTCCGCAAGCTGTTCGGCCAGCCGGCGGTGGCGCTCTGATCGTTCGCGGATCTCAGTCACAAATCGATTGACCAGAATCGCCACCAGAAAAAGGAAAAGGCTGCGGATTGCCAGTTCGTTTGCGCCGCTCGAAGTCAGTTCGTAGTTTGCGAGGACAGGAGCCAGATTGGACAGATAAGCTGCGCAAGCCAGAGCCGTCCACGCCAGCGTCGCCCAGGTTCCATAGAACGTGGCCGCCGTGGCGACCGGCAGACAATAGATCAGATAATAGCTGTACCCCGAGTTTATGCCGCCCGTGTGCTTCACGAGCAGCGTCGCAAGGGCAATCTTGATGAGGACGCTATAAGCTTTTCCGCGCCGCGGAACCAGGCTCAGAAAGCGGTGCTCGAAAATCTGAAAAAGACCGATGGCGAGAAGCACCATCTCCTTGTGGATTTCATCCTGAGTCCTCAGAGCAGCCAGTCCGGCGAGGAACACCAGCCACAGAATATCCAGGGAGTCGAAGCGGCGCTTCGTCTGCTTCATCGCTCTTCCACCACGTCCAATCTAACACGGGCGGGCGGCGATGGCTGCAGCTGAAAGGGAAACCGCCAAAGGCAGCCCCCTGCGCCGGTTTTAACTCTGCCGTTGCCGGCAATTGAATAACTCGCTCTTCAGTCCTTCGGTGGGCGGGAGGCAGGGGGCGAGGCGGCGGACTCTATTTCAGGCTCCGGATCGATTCCGAGCGCATCGGCCACGCGGTTGATGTAGTTGAAGTAGCCAATGATCTGGACCGCGTCGAGGATGTCGGTGTCGGAGAGACCGTGGAGACGGAGCGTTTCGACGTTCTCACGGCGCATCGCGGAAGGATTGCGCGTCACCATCTCGGCGAACCTGGCCAGCGCCTTCTCGCGGGGAGAGAGTTGGGCGAAGTTGAAATTCTGCTTTACCTGTTCAGCCAGTCCGGCGTCGCCTGTTTCCTGACGGAGATCCTCTCCGTGCGCTTCGATTCAGTAAAAGCAATGGTTCGCCCAGGAAACGACCGTGGCCAGCAACTCACGCTCGGCGCGGGGAAGGGCGGAAGGGCCATGCATCGTCGAGAGATACAAATCCATGGACGCGGAGAGAGTCCGCGGATTCAGGCTCTGAATCGTGACGATGTTGAAGACTTTCCCGGCCCTTTCGACCGCTTCCTGATATTCCTGTTTCAATTCGCCTTCGGCATCCGCCGGCTTGATGGTGCGAATCCAGGCCATTCAGCGCCTCTTCTTTTTCGCTTTGGCCGGGGCGGGCGGCTGTGCAGCGGGCGCGGGTGCTGGAGATAGCTTGGCCTTCACGTCGGCGGGCAGCTTGTCGGCGTTCGCAAGCAGCAGGCTGACGGAATAGAGTTCCGCGTCGGTCAGAGAACCCTTGAAGCCCGGCATCCCGGTCAGGCGAATGCCGTTCTTGGCTTTCCAGTAGGTCACGCCGACAGGATCGTCGGTGACCATTCCGCTCGGTTCGAGAAGCTGGGGCGGATGCGGAAACATGCCTTTCGCCATCGGCGTCTCGGGCCGGCCGGGCAGGCCATGGCAGCCGGCGCAATTCATTTTGTAAACCATCGCTCCATTCTGGAGTTCGTCTTCCGACGCTTTGGTGGACATGGTTTTGGGCGCCTCGCGGGCGAGCGTGGAATGCAAGGCGGTCTTGGCAAAGAACGTTTCAAAAGGCATGGGTGAAGAGGATGTTGCAACGGGTGCGTGCCCGGACTTTACATAAATGAAGAAACAAATTGGAACCAGCAGAAATCCGACGATGACACCGATGATGAATTTAGCCATTTTGGAGGAGTCTCCCTTCCATTCCGCCATCATATCCGATTTCGAACCTGGTTCGCGCACTGATTCGGGGAATCGAAAGGGCGGATTTTCAAATCTGCTCCTGGGCGGCCGTTTCGAGATGCTTTTCGGGCAATGGACGGCTGAGGTCAAGATTGAAATTGCTCGAATCGGTGATCTTGATTGTCGGTGTGCCCGGCGTGACCTTGGCCTTAATGCGAAGCAGGTCCACGTCGTGGACGTCGTGGAAGATGTAGGCCGGCCGGGCATCATCCTGCATGGGTTCGCATTCCACGTGGCTCATCTCGAGCCCTTTCACATGGCGAATGTAGAAGCCGTAAGCGGGCATCGGACCGAACATCGTAGGCTCGGGATAGCCGTTCTCTTTTTCGGGCGGCTGAATTGCTGCGTCCTGCCTGGTGCCGCCGCCCTGTGACTGGATGTAGATGTCGTTCAGCTTGACGTCTTCGATCAAATGGCCGGGAATGCCGCTCAGGATCGAAGCGTAGCGGCCCGGCGTGTTCGAGCAAACCAGGTTGCTGAGGATCACGCGGCGAAGCCGGCCGATCGGAATTCCCGCCGGCCCGCGCATGCGGCGGCCCAGACGAAAGAAGATTGGAAGATTTGCGATATCGCGCAGGGTGAGGTTCGAGATGGTCACGTCTTCCAGCAGAGCGCCATCCACGGTCTCGAGCGCCAGGCCCCCGCATTTTTCAAGCACGCAGTTCGTGATGGTGATGTTCTCGAAGCCGCCATTCGATTCCGTTCCGAATTTGATGCGGCCGGTCCGCGGCACGATCTCATCGGCCGCGAATTCCTTCCACGTTCCGTTGAGCACGGTCCCTTCGTGGTAGCCGGCCGTGACGTAGCAGTCGGAAATGGTCAGGTTTTCAGTCGGCCGAGCCTCATTCAGGGCGTAGGAACTCTTGGGGCAAATGCCGTCGTCCCAGGGCGAATTGACCGTGCAATTCGAGACGCGCACGTTGCGGCAGCAGTCGATATCCATCCCGTCGCGGTTGGTATCGATGATGAGATTGTCGATGGTGAGATTGTCCACCCCCGTCGCCAGGATTCCGAAGTGCCCGCCATGCAGAATGGAAATGTCGCGAATCGTGACGTTGTGGCATCGCTTGAGCGCGATGGTTTTGTCGCCCACGCCTTTGCCGGTTTCGTTGGAGCCGCTGGTCAGACCTTTGCCCCAAATCAGTCCGGGCCCGAGAATGGACACGTTTTCCAGGTCTTCGCCCCACAGCAGCGCGTTGTGCCAATGGCGATGGCCGAAGTCCTCGTATTTGTTGTTGACGGCCGGCTCAGCGGCATCGTAAGCGCCGCCCTGCTCGCCGGTGTCTGCGCCGACGATGGTGGCGCCGCGATCGAGATGAAGGCTGACGTTGCTCTTGAGATGAATGGAAAAGCAGAGATAGGTTCCGGCAGGGAATCGCACCGTGCCGCCCCCGGCGGAAGCCGCGGCCTCAATCGCCCGGTTGATGGCGGGGGTATCGAGCGCCTTGCCGCCGCCCGTGGCGCCAAAAGCCAGAACGTCGTAAACGCCGGAGGCCTGTTCCGGGCTGAACTTCCTGGCAATCACAAGATGCTCGGGCGAGGGGTCGTCATGAAAAATTCGCCACCGCCGGGCTGGATGCTGGGCCGCCTGCCGGCCGAAGAGTTCAAGCGGAACCGTCAGCGCCGCGCCCAGGCCCAGAATCTCCTGAAGAGCCAGCCGGCGATCCTGCATGAAACCGTTTCCATGATGAGTCATCAGTGACCTCCGCATTAAGCAAGATCGGATTGCTTTCTCGGACGAAGAGAGCGCAGGGTCCAAATTATAAGCTAATTATGAGTGCAGCCACTGTCCCACCTGCTGATGGCAGGTGGAACCGCCTATGGACCTTGTGCGAGGGGTAGCCGGCTGCCGGTTGGCGTTTGGAGAATGCCGCCGAGGGCGAGTGGCCCGCCAGGGCCGGTTGGCTGGCCGCTCATGGACGCCATTCTCATGCTGATCGGGGACGGGCTTGACTGAGAAACTGCTCCTGGCAGTCGCGCAGGGTTTCCTATCAGCGTCTGGCCGCTCTCAAGATTCTCTGGGATTCCAATGGATGGCAAGCCGGAGGGTGCTCCAGCGGGCTGAGCGCTACCGAGGAGCTCAGTAGGGTAGTCGCCGGCGATGGGCAGCTCGGCCACGGGCAAGGTAGGGAAGTCATGAAGCTCGAGCGAGAGAACGCTAGCTGGCTCGGCGAATTCAGAGGCCGCCTGGCCGGAGGGCGCCGATTGCTTCATCCCCGCTGGCTTTTGCTTTTCGATAAGCTGGATTTCGCCATTCCGGTTGAGAATGTCGATTTTCCTTCCATCCCCCCATTCGACATAGCCGACGTTTTGAGTCCCGGAATTTGGATCGCCTGCGTTCGCCGACACTTCAGGCGCAGCCCGCCGCGAAGTTGCCGCAGGAGAATCAGCATTTCGACTGGGCGGGCTTCGCCAGTCTGCAGATGCAGCTTGATCTTCGACACCCATACCCGGCAGTTCCAGGAACCATGGGCGGGCGTCAGCAGGCGCACCTCGGGCGGAAGCTCCGGGATTCTCTGCAAAATGGCTAAAGTCTTTTGAAAGCGCGCTTGCTTTGCCAGGCGGGCTGCGATCCGGAGGAGCACGATCTTCTGCATCGGTCGAGGAACTGGTTCCCGCAGAGGGAAGCCCGACCTCATTCAAAGCCAGTTCGGGTCCGAAGGCGTTCGTTTGTCCCGGGATCAGGCGAATCCCGTCGGCGCGGGCAACGATGGCCAGAGTCTGGCCGTTGGCTCGCTTAACGAAGCCGACGCTTTTGCCCGCCGCAGAGAGCGATGCCGTTTCAGGATCGCTGCTGGAACTGCCTTCATCCGGCGCGGTACTTATGTCGTTCGAGGCAGCTTCAGCCAATATTTCAGGCTGGCTCTGGGCCGGAGGGGTCCGTGGCTCCTGCTTTGCCGGACTTGATGCAATCGTTTCATGCGGCTCCGGCGCGGGAATTCCATGCTGAAGCTGGCTCACCGCCTCCGGCTTCTTCATGCCCGGAAGGCCAGCGAACGTCGGACCCGGCTCCGGGGAGACATCTGTAGCCGGCGGTTCCGGCGCCAGATTGACGCCGCCGCCTGCAAGAAGAATGGATTTGCGGCTGCCGTCGGCGAGCTCCACATAGCCGACAGATTTTGGACTGGGTGCCGGGGTCGGCGCAATCCGCTTCGTGAGAGCTTTTGCCGTTTCGGTTTCGGCCTCGCTTGCCGACGCCTGACGTGTCGCGGAAGGGTTGGTATAGGCCGCCGGTTCGGAGGCAGGTTGGATTTCCGCCAGCTCAACAGATTCCGGAGAAATGCTTGCGACCCTCTTGGTGCCGACCGTTTCTCCTTGATGAACTACTTGGATGCCGAGGGGACCGGAAATCACAGCTTCCACGCTGCCGTCTTCTTTTTGCACGTAGCCCAGAGGTTTGATTGCCTTCGTGGCGCTTATCTGGGGAACAGGTGTTGAATGCTTCGGCAGGTTCAGGCGCGACAGTTGCGCGCTTTCAGTTGGATTGCGCTTTGGGCGAACGGCCGTCCGGAGCGTTGCCAACGTGGCTCCGGTGGTCTTCAGCGGCAGTTGCTGTGGGTGAAGATGAGTTTCTGCTTTCACCCGGGATAATTTGCGGATGCGAGACACGGAATGGACCGCGCCAAGCTTCCTGCTGGATTGTGGCCGAACGGCCGCCGGCCTGATGATTCCTGCGGAGCGGACTCCTTCGACTGAGGGAGAAGGTTGGCGCGTTTTCCAGACAAAAAGATTCGGGAACAGGAGCACGCCGGCTCCCGAGAGGATCAGGGCGAGAATCAGAGTTGGCTGAAGCCAGCGTTTCATTCGAGTCGCGAGCCGGCATCCCGTTGGTTTCCGGATTCCTTGCCCGGGGTCTTTCGAAAACGCGAGCCTCGATTATACCTTTTTCAACAATGCCGGGCGGAGTTTTTGACGCGCAGGGCGCACGGAGGTCGGAGGCTTTCGGGGAGTTCACTCGTATCGAAGGGCGACGATAGGGTCGAGGCGTGAGGCCTTGAGCGCAGGCCACATTCCGAAAAACAGGCCGACGCTGACGGAGACAGCGAAGCCCGCGACGACCGACCACAAGGGCACGCTTGAGGGCAGGAGGGGGAAGGCAATCCGGATCAGGAAGCTGATCATGTATCCCAGGAGAATTCCCATGACGCCGCCGACGCCGGTGAGCGTCATCGCCTCAAGAAGGAATTGCCAGGTGATATCGCTGCGCCGGGCGCCGATAGCCTTGCGCACGCCGATTTCGCGGGTGCGCTCGGTAACCGAAACCAGCATGATGTTCATCACGCCGATGCCGCCGACCAGCAGGCCCACCGAGGACAGAACCACCATGACCAGCGCCACCGTACCGGTGATCTGATGAAACTGGCGGATGATGCTGTCGGCCGTCGCCATGCCGAAGCTGTCGGGGTCTTTCGGCTTGACGTTTCGCATGCGGCGAAGGACGCCGGTCATTTCATCCTCCGCCTGGTCGATTTGCCCGGTATAAGCTTCGGCGACGAACAACTGTTCTTTGGCGGCGGGATAGATTTTCCGGAACGTCCAATAGGGAATCAATATGGCCTGGTCGGCGCCGTTGTCGCCGAGAAACGATTTACGCTTTTGGAGGGTTCCGATGATCGTAAACGAGTTTCCCGCCACTTGAATTTCCTTGCCGATGGGATCCTCGTGCTGAAAGAGCATGGTGACGACGTCGGCCCCGACCACGGCCACGTTGCGCCGGTGCTCGTTTTCAACTTCCGTAAAGAAGCGTCCGTTCCCCAGGTCGGCGGAGGTCACCTGAAAGTCATTGGGTGTGACGCCGTGGAAATCCACGCCCAGCATTTCGCCGCCTTTATATTTGGCGTTGATCGGCCCCCCCGGCGGGAAAACCCAGATGGCCAGCCGCTTGACGGCGGGGCACTGCTGCTCGATGGCCACGGCCTGTTCGTAGGTCAGCGGCTTCCGCATGCGTTCCTCGCGCGTCAGCCGTCCGTGGAAGCCCGGGCTCCATTTATAAACGTAAATGTTCTGTCCGCCGAAATCCTTCATCATTTCGCCGAACTGGTTGTAGAGGCCGGCGATGACCGAAGCGACGACGATAATCACCACGGTTCCGATCAGCACGCCGAGAATCGTGAGCAGGGAACGGAACTTGTGAGTCCTCAGGGTGTCGAGGGCCAGCATCAGGTTCTCACGGAGGTTGCGAAGTTCATCCGACATGGTTACTCCCCCGTCCTGAGGGCTTCAATGGGATCCAGCCGCGAAGCTTTGCTCGCGGGATAAATGCCGAAAAAGAGGCCCACCACCGTGGACAATCCCAGGCCCACGACGACGGCGCTCGCCGGCACTGAAGAGGTAAAGACCATGTTCACGAGCTGGCTGATGAGAAAGGAAATCAGCACGCCGACCAGGCCGCCGACCGCGGCCATCACGGCCGATTCGATCACGAACTGCGTCAGAATGTCGGACCGCCGCGCGCCCAGCGACTTGCGAATCCCAATCTCATGCGTGCGCTCGGTGACGCTTGCCAGCATGATGTTCATGATAACGATGCCGCCCACCACCATGAAGATCGCGACCAGGGCGATGGTCACGGCGAAGATGGACCCCGTCAGCCGCTGCCACAAGCTCATAATCGTCTGCGAAGCGTTGATGCCGAAATTGTCGGATTCCTTGTAAGGGACGTGGCGGCGGGAGCGCATCAGAACTCGAACTTCGTCCTCCAGCAGAGGCATTTGCTGGGCGTCCCACGCCTGGACGCTGATGTTGAGCGATGGGCGGGAGTCGAAAACATTACGGAAAGTAGTCAGGGGAATCTGGACGAAATTATCCTGGCTCTGGCCGAAAACGCTTCCAATTTTTTTGGCCACGCCGATCACCCGAAAGGGCCGTCCGTTCACCAGGATCTGCCTGCCCAGCGGTTCCAGGCCCGGGAAGAAATTGTTGACGACGTCCTGCCCGATAAAGCAGGACATGCTGGCGTGTTCCAGGTCGGCCTCGGTGAAGTAGCGGCCCACATCCACCTGGGCCTCTCCGATATCGCCCATGCTGGGCGTCACGCCGCTGACCGGAACTTCGTAAAGAGTGTGGCTTTCGTATCGGACCGTGGCTCCGTTACCCAGGCCGGCCTCGGCGCCGAGGACTTTGTATCCGTGCAGCGTGGACTTGAGAAAATTGAAATCCTCGATTCGGATGGGGCGGTTTCGCCGGCGCGCCTTGAGCCAGGCTTCGCGGCCCTGCGCCCATTCAAACTGGCTGAGGATAAAAGTATTCGCGCCCAGGTTGGCGATGTGCGTGGCGATGTAGAGGTTCATGCCGTTGATGACGGACATGACCACAATCAATGTGGTTGTGGCAATCACTACGCCGAGGAGGGTCAGAAACGATCGGAGTTTGTGCGCCCGCAATGCTTCGAGCGCAAGCCAGAACGCCTCGCGGGCGGTGACCCAGATGCTTGACCGCCGCGCCCGCCGCTTGGAAGATGTGAGAACGCTTTCCGCGCTGTCCTTTAGGTTTTCCACCCGCCTTACCTCGCCGCCAGAACCGGAAAGAGCCCGCGCGAAGAAGCGCCGCTTATCTCAGACGTTCATCGCGATCAATTCTGCCGTCGCGGATGTGAATAATGCGATGCGCGCGCGCCGCGATGTCGTGCTCGTGGGTGACCACGATGATGGTATTGCCCGCGGCGTGCAGCCCGTCCAGCAGATTCATGATCTCTTCGCCGGTGGCCGTGTCCAGATTGCCCGTCGGCTCGTCCGCCAGGATGATCGATGGGTCGTTAACCAGGGCGCGCGCAATCGCCACGCGCTGCCGCTGTCCGCCGGAAAGCTCGTTCGGTTTGTGATCCATCCGGTCACTGAGTTCCACGCGCCGCAGCGCTTCCCGCGCCCGCTCCAGGCGTTCTTCAGGCGGCGCTCCGCTGTAAATCAGCGGCAGTTCGACGTTGTGCAGCGCCGTGGCCCGAGGCAGCAGATTGAAGGTCTGGAAAACGAATCCGATTTCCTTATTGCGGATGTAAGCGAGCTCATCGTCGGTCAGCTCACTCACCAGTTTTCTGTTCAGCCAGTAAACGCCGCGGGTTGGGGAGTCGAGACACCCGATCAGGTTCATCAGGGTGGATTTGCCTGAGCCGGAGGGCCCCATGATGGAGACGTACTCGCCGCGCTCGATGTCGAACATCACGCCGCAAAGCGCGTGTACCTGGACCGCGCCCATGTCATAGGTCTTCCACAAATCGCGGACGCAGATAACGCCCGTTGAGGGCGGCGCCAGGGTTTCCTCGGCCGGTGATGTTTGCAGTTCTGATTCCATGAGTGTGAAGGAATTTCCTCTTCTTCGGCGGGCCTCAACCTCGCCGCCCGTCTGCCGATGTTTAGGACTATGACGACGAACTGCTCGTGGGGCCCAGGGCCGACGCCGAGTTGTTCACCTTGACCTTGGTGTTGTTCTTCAGCGTCCGCAGGACCTCGTAACTTCCGGTCACAATCTCTTCGCCCGGCTTGAGGCCGCTCAGGATCTGCACGTCCATCGATCCCATGATTCCCGTTTTGACTTGACTGAAGACCGCGCGGCCGTTACGAAGCACGAAAACACCCTGCAGGTCCTGATCTTCCTTCTTCTTCTTGGCCGTCGTTTCGGGAGTGACGGCGAGAGACTTCTTCGCGGAACCGTTATCCGCTTGCAGTTCGCGCCGTTCGCGCATGGTCAGAGCCTGAATGGGAACCGTCAGCGCGTTCTGAACCTTCGCGGTCGTGATTTTGGCTGTCGCCGACATTCCGGGCCGCAGACCCGCCGGCGGGCTGTCCAGCGTGACCTCCACTTGAAAGTCCTTGGCTTCCTGCGTGGAAGCGGAGGTTGTATTGCTGGTGGTCATGCCGGTGTTCTGGCCGATGGCGTTCATTCCGATTTGGGTCACGTGTCCCTTGAAAGTCTTGTTGGGGATGGCGTCAATAGCGATTTCAGCGGGCTGGCCCAGCTTCACGTTGATAATGTCGGTTTCATCCACATCCACCTGGGCGGTGATGGTGGAGAGGTCGGAAACCTGGAAAAGCACGCTGCCGGCCTGATTCTGGATTCCGGGAACGACGTTCTCACCCTGATGAACGGGGAGCGACGTGATCACTCCGTCGAAGGGCGCCCTGTAAATGGTCTTATCGTACGCATCCTGCGAGTTCAGGAGCTGGGCCTGGGCCTGAGTGACGCGCGCCTTGGCCATATCCCGGTTATAGACGGCCTGCTGCAGCTGGGCCTTCGCCTGGGAAACCTGAGCATCCGAAGATTGGACGCTTGCCTCGGCAATCTGATAATTGCTGAGGTCCTGGTCGAAAGTCTGCCGGGCGATCAACTGCTCCTTGTAGGATTGCTGGCTTCGCAGGAAATCGTCATGGGTCTGCTTCAGCTTCGCCTTTGCCTGCGCCAGATTGGCCTGGGCGGTCTTCAGGTTTGCCTGCGCTGAGGAAACCGCGGCGGCATTGACGGACAGGTCGGCATTGGCGGAAATCAGCGCCGCCTTCTGGCCTTCGACTCCGGCCTTCTGCTGGATGTCCTCGGTGCGCATCAGAATCTGCCCTTTTTTGACGTGAGCGCCTTCCTGCACCAGGAGTTCGGTGACTTTGCCCATCGAATTGGCATTGACGGTGGCAAACTTATCCGGGGGCGGCATGATCTGGCCCGAGGCGGTCACGATGGCGGAAAGGTCCTCGTGGATCACCTTGCCTGTTTGCACCGTCACCACGCCGCGCTGGCTCCAGACGATTCCTCCGATGACAAGCCCGAGGAGCACCACAAGGCCCACACTCAGCAACAGGACCTTTTTCCTGGTCGACATGCCTTTCGGCGCATGAGGCGGGCGCATTGTGGGAGTTTTGGAAAATCCTTCGTCGTTCTCAACCGGAGAGATTTGACCCACCCTGATTTCTGTGGCTTGTGCCATAATTCCCTACACTCCATTCAGCGGCTCGCAGCACCGGCTTGCGGGAGTCAAGCAGCTCCGAAATCGAATTGCGGGAGGCGATTCCACACGGCAAGGCCTTCACGCCGTCAGCGTGCCATTCCGCCTCGTACACTATCTTATACGTCCGTGAAGGGAATTAGGTTCCAACCACCCCTTCTCTTGTCTTTACCCACTTCACGGATACGCCTGCAAACCTTGTCCCTATCCTTACGTAGCGGGGGCCGGTGAATCCTTCCTGCACGTCCGCTCCTTTCTGTCCGAGCGGAAATCTGGGATAGGCCGAACCCCCATTTTAACATCGTTTCAGGCTTTCACGGGTGGTGAAAAGGGAGGCCGGGAGACGCCCGCCATGCACTATATCTTCTTCAGCCGGGGCGGTTTCGCGGCCCACGGCTGGAGAGGCCACCCATCGCGCAGGCCGAGCATCCTAGAAAGGCGGTAAACCTCTGCACTGCCGATGGTCAGACCACGGGCAAGGGACCGGTGGCGTAAATTTGTGTGTGTAAAAGGGAGGAGGGTGTAAGTTGGTTTCGCTTGGCAAGCGGAACCGAATCCTTGGAAAGGAGCTTACACCCCATGGCGAAAGTAACACCGATCACGGAGCAGTA
>JBJKPU010000131.1:0-68470 GCA_046706005.1 Terriglobia bacterium
AGCCTCGGCCGCACGACACACCCGTAACAATCCAGGGGCAGGAGCAACTTTTTCCGCCGGGTTCGGAGAATCCGGCCGTGCATCCGCCCGTGGCGGAGTGGGCGTCCCGCCGCCCCGAGGTGCTTGCCAACGGAAAACTCACGCTGAGCGCCACGGCAATCGAGACTTATCTCGAGTGCCCGTTGAAATTCAAGTTCAGCCACTTCCTGCGAATACCGACGGGGCCGCAGGCGGCGCTGACTTTCGGCAGCGTCATGCATCAGGCGGTGCGAAAATATTTCGAGTTGCGCAAAAAGGCTGTTCCTGCTTTCGATGCAATTCGCGATTATTATCTTCAGGCCTGGAAGAGCGCGGGATTCGAAGATTCCTATCAGGAGGAAACTTACAAGAAGGCGGGGCTGGAACAACTGAGCGCCTTCGTCGAAAAGCAAAACGCGCTGCCGATCGAGGCGGTGAAGATTCGTTCCGAGCTGGGCTTTCGGCTCGAGCTCGGTGATGTCATGTTGGAAGGGCGCATTGACCATGTCCAGCCGCTCGAAGAGCGGGGAGCGAAAGCCGTGGAACTGGTGGATTACAAAACCGGCAGGCCCAAAGCGCAGCGCGACGCCGACAAAAGTCTGCAGCTTTCGGTTTATGCGCTCGCGGCGCGGCGGCAATTGCAGCTCGAACCTGAACGCCTGACGTTTTATTATCTGACCAGCAATGAAACAGTTTCGACCGTGCGGACGGAAAAAGAATTGAAGGATCTGCAAGTCCAGGTTCACGAAGTGGCACAGAGCATTCGAAATTTCGAGTTCGAACCAAGACCCGGCTACTGGTGCCGCTTCTGCGACTACGCGCCGGTTTGTCCGGCGCACGAAAAGGATACGTGACGATGACGGAGCTGAAATTGAAAACGCAGGCGGCCGAACCGAGTGTGATTGCCGGGGGGAGGCGCGCATGAGCAACTGGCTTTTTCTGCTGGCGGGATTTGCCGCCGGCGCGCTGATCGCCTGGCTGGTCGTTAAAGCCAAAAGCCGCGCTTCGGAAGTTCTTGTTTCGGAGTTGCGCCAGCGAAACGAAGAAAGCGCACGCGAAAATTCATCCTTGCGCGAGCAGTTGCGTGCAGCCGGTGAAGCGAAGGTCGCCGCTGAAACCGAATTGCAGCAGGCTCGCCTTTTCGCCGAGGAGCAGAAGCGCGCGCTTGAGGAAACCAAGCGCCAGCTCGGCGACACTTTCAACGCGCTCGCGGCCGAAGCGCTGAAGAGCAACAACCAGGCTTTCATCGCGCTGGCCCGAAGCACGTTTGAAACGATTCAGACGCAGGCCCAGGGTGATCTCGATAAGCGCCGCCAGGCGATTGACGCCATGGTGAAGCCGTTGGCGGAATCGCTGGGTCATTATGAGAAGCAGGTCCAGGAAATGGAGCGTGCACGCGAGAAAGCGTACGGCTCTCTTGAGGAGCAGCTTCGCACGCTTGCCAATCAGAATCAGCAATTGCAGAAGGAAACCGGCGCTCTGGCCAACGCGTTGCAGGGCGGGCCGCAAGTGCGCGGACGCTGGGGTGAGATGACGCTGCGTCGCGCCGCGGAGCTGGCAGGAATGTCCGCGCATTGCGATTTTACCGAGCAGGAAAGCTTTGAGGGCGAAGGCGGGCGTCTGCGTCCCGACATGATCGTGAATCTTCCCGGAGGAAGGCGCATCGCCGTGGACGCCAAGGTTCCGCTGAAAGCGTTTCTCGACGCCGCGTCGGCCACGAACGAAAAAGACCGCGCGCAGCATTACCAGCATCACAGCCAGTTGGTCCGGGCGCACATGAACCAGCTTGCTTCCCGCTCGTACTGGGAGCAGTTCAATCCCGCGCCGGAGATCGTGGTCCTGTTCTTGCCGGGCGAATCTTTCTTTAGCGCCGCGCTCGAGCAGGATACGACTCTGATTGAAGACGGCATGGCGAAGCGCGTGGTGCTGGCCACGCCCACGACGTTGATCGCGCTGCTGCGCGCCGTGGCGTTCGGCTGGCGGCAGGAGCAGATCGCTGAGAACGCGCAGCTCATCAGCCAGTTGGGCAAGGATCTCTACGACCGCATCCGAACTTTCCTTTCGCACTTCGAGGGCGCGGGCACTGCGCTTGGCCGTGCAGTGGAGAGTTACAACCGCGCCGTAGGCTCGCTTGAGAGCCGCGTGCTTCCTTCGGCGCGCCGCTTCAAGGAACTGGGCGCGGCGGCAGGCGATGAACTGCCCGCTTTGGAACCCGTCGATGAATCGCCCCGCGAAATCACGGCGCAGGAACGCCCACCGCAAAAATGATTGGCGACGGCACCTTGTGGAATGAAAAGGGGGGAGAGTGAAGTGATCCGGCGGGATTCATGCGTACCAAAAAAAATCGGGGATGCATTGCTGCATCCCCGACTTTCCGTTCAGAACCTTACTGAAGAAGCTTACCTCTTCTTCTTCTTGGCCTTGGCTTTCTTCTTCGCAGCCATTCTTTTTCTCCTCTCATCGTTCAGAAATTCGCGCCAGCAAAGCTGGCGGAGCGCGTTTACAGTCTCAATGTATAGTGAGTGCGCGATGTCTTGTCAAGAGGAAAGTGCGATTGTGAAGAGAGGATGGGTGAGACTGTGAGGGAGTTTGCCATTCGATTCGTGCAGGATGCGCGAAAAATTTTCAGGATGCGAGGCTGATTCACGCATCCGCGGGCACGACACCAGCGCAATTTCGCGCATCGAAAAGTGAGGCGGAGAAGAATGGGTCGAACTCGATTGGAACGGCGGCGAACGTTGCGGAAAAATCACAAAGTGAATTTCAAGATTCTCAGCAGCCTCATCGTGGCCGCGTTCTTCTGCGGAATTGCCGCTGCGCAGGAGAATTCTGCTCCGGTTTCCACGCTGCACGTGACCACTCAGGTGGTGAACGTCTATGCCGTGGTTCGGACGAAGCACGGAGAGCTGATTCCGAATCTCACCAAAGACGACTTTGAACTGACTGAGGACGGCGTTCCGCAGGACATCAAATATTTTTCCCGCGAGACGGATACTCCGCTGACCATCGGGATGATGATCGACACGAGTCCCAGCCAGGGCGGAGTCCTGAACGTTGAGCAGCAGGAGGCCGATGATTTTCTTCGCCAGGTTCTGCGGCCCAAGGACCTGGTTTTTGTCATTCACTTTGATGTCGCGGTGGAATTGCTTCAGGACTTTACCAGCAATCTTGCGAGCCTGACCAGCGCGATTGACAGCACGGTCATCAATGGCGGAGGGGCGGGCGTCATGCCGGGTCCGCTGCCCAGCGCGCCGGCCGGCGGCACGCACCTTTACGACGCAATCTACCTGGCCTCCAATGAGCTGATGAAGAATGAAGTCGGAAGAAAAGTGCTCATTCTTCTAACTGACGGACAGGATCAGGGAAGCCGGGAGTCGCTCGACGAAGCGCTCGCCGCCGCACAGAAGGCCGATGTCGTCATCTATTCCATTGCCATTGTGGATCGCCACTTCTACGGCATGGCGGGAATCGGGTTTAGCGGAGAGTCCGTTCTGGAAAAACTTTCACAGCAGACCGGAGGGCGGATGATTAAGGTCAGCAAGATCAAAAACACGCGGGCCGCGTTCCAGGAAATCGCCGATGAACTGCGCACCCAATACCTGCTGGGTTACTCGCCGACCAACACAAAGCCGGACGGCGGATTCCGGAAAATTCGTGTCAAGATCCGAAATCACGACTACAAAGTTCAGGCACGCAAAGGCTACTATCCTCCGGCGTCACCCTGAGCCCTTTGAAATCGAAGATGGGCTTTCTGATTTCCGCCGCCAGCGCGCGTCGTACTCCGCAAAGTCCGCGCGGCGAAGACGCAGCGGAAAGAGAGAACGCTACTTGGATTGCGCGAAGTAGCCGTTGGGAGCGCGAACCGAAAGTCCCTTCTTGAGAACATCGATACGGATGGTGCGGAATGCACCATTCTTGGTCTGGTCGGTAGGAACGTAGGCCAGGCTGTATTGGCTTCGAAGCTCATGTGAAATTTCCCGGAAGTTCTCCGCCAGGTCGCTCGCCTCGAAGGGGAAAAAGGCCCGGCCGCCGGTTTGTGCGGCAAGGTACTTCAGGACCTTATCGCCCGGAATCGTCGTCCCGGTGCGATTGGTGCTGATCGCGTAGATCGTGACTTCACCGCGCTCAGCCATCGCCAGAGCTTCTTCGCGAGTGTGAACGCTCTGATTGTCTTCGCCGTCGGAAACGACGACCATGACGCGCCGCAGATAGGGTTGGGGCGGCGGGAGATCCACCATCTTCTTCTGGCAGGCATAATAAATGGCGTCGTAAAGCCCCGTGCCTCCACCCGCCTCGAGACTCCGGATGCCCGTGGCCAGCTTGTCCAGATTATCCGTGTAGTCCTGGACGAGATCCGGCTCCACGTCGAATCCCACGACGAAAGCCTCATCTTTATCCGGACGAAGTGTTTCCTGAAGAAAATCGATGGCGGCTTCCTGCTCGAAGTGAAGGCGCTCGCGGATGCTGTTGCTGGTGTCGATCAGGATTCCGATGCGCAGTGGAAGGTTCGACTCGCGACTGAAGAATTCAATTTTCTGGGGCTGCTTGTCCTCAAAAACGCGGAAGTCGTTCTTGGTCAGGTTGGTGACCAGATGATGATGCTTGTCCATCACCGTAAACATCACGTTCTTCAGATATGAGACCACATGGATTCTTTCGCTGCTATTGGACGACGGGGTGCCGTTTGTCTTCGGAGTCGCTGCGGAATCCTGCGCCGCCAGCGGCACCGCCGCCATCATGACTGCAAGCGCGAATGCGAGAAGATGCTTCATCCCGATCCTCAATTCAATCCTGAAATTCATCATAGGAGCAGGCCACGCTCGCGTCAATGAAGCCGCGCCCGCCGCTCTGGTTCGCAAGGCCGTCCCGCGCCGTTTGCGTTTAAAGAGAAGCAGAATTCGCCCGTGGGGTTGCAATGCGTTCACCGATTTGGCTTCTGCGATCCAGCAACTTTTCCAGCCGGCGAGGCCGGGCGTCATGGGATGTGACTTCCCCGGATTCGTACGCGAAATCCACTGCCGCGGCGCCGGCAAGTCCCGTCGTCACGAGGTCGTCAATGTTCAGGCCTGATTCGGCTCGTTCCACTTCGTCGGGGTTGGCAAAAATCGCCGGGGAACGGGGCATAAAGCGGGGACAGCAATCCTCAAAAGGCTCGCAGGAAATTTTGTAAGTTCCGATTCGCCGGGCGAGCCGCAGAATCTCTTCCTTGTCGTCACCGGCGAGCGGCCGGTAAACCGGGACATCCAGTCCGTGATCAATCGCCGCAAGGTTGTGAAGAGTCTGGGAAGCCACTTGAGAAACGCTGTCGCCTGTCACCAGGCCCAGGGCGCGCTCAACGGGCAAGAATTCCCGCGCGATTCGGGCCATCATCCGGCGGTAGAGAAGAACGCGATAACTCTCCGGCGCGAGCGCCACGATCTGACGCTGAACGGCATCGAAATCGACCAGGAAAAGCCGGGAAGTGAATTGATAAGGAGTAAGCTGGGTGACGATTTCGCGGGCCACGTGCGTCGAAGGCCCTCGCTCCGGCGAGGAGCCGCCGTAAAAGTGAATAAAGGTCACATGCGCTCCGCGGCGCATCATCTTGAAGGCGGCGACGGCGGAATCGAATCCGCCTGAAAGCAGAGTCAGCAGGCGTCCGCCGGTTGCGGCGGGCAGCCCGCCCGCTCCGTCCGTGCGGTCTGTGTAGAGCAGTGCTCTGCCGGGCACCACTTCCACCCAGCAGGTCACCTCAGGCTCATTCAGCTTTACGCGCACTTCGCTGGAGCGCGCGCGAAGAAAATTCAGAACTTCGCGGCCCACTTCGCGCTCGAGTTCCATCGAGTTCATCCCAAAATCGGATGCGGCAATCTTGGCCCGGATCGCGAAGCTTCGCGGTGTCTTCGCCGCAACCAGTTCGCAGGCTAGCGCGGACATTTCCCGGATGTCCGGAGTTGTTTCCGCCGCCTCGGCAATGTACGCCAGTCCGAAAACCCGGCGCAGGCGCGCCCTGATCTCCGGCAGGGATTCGGGATCGCGGGGAACCAGAATCAGCCGGTTTGAGACGTGCTCGAGCGGCGCGAAATCCAGCCCGCCCAAAGCCAGCTTCACCGCTGCAATCAGGCGGCTCAGGAAGAACCTCCGGTTCCCGCCCTTCAGCCAGATCTCGTGATAATGAAGAATCAAAACCCGTTTCATGGTTCGCAGCCGCCGGCCGCGCGGAACTGGCGGGCCGCGCCTCGCTTCCGCAAATTCAGTTTGACCGGAACTCTCTCAGGATATCGGCTTTCCGGAGCGGCTGCAACCAAACGCCTCAAATCCGGATCGATTGTCGCTGAAAGGCGCTCGACGGAGATATAATGCGTTACTTCGGCTGGAATTTGGTTGCCTCTGGAAGAGGGTCGTCTCATGAGCAAGACTCACGCGCTTTCGATTGCCGTTCTGGCTTTTTGGATTGGGATCAACCTTGCGGTGTGGTTCGCCGCCACGCGAACGTTTTCCACGGCGGAGCGAGTGCTGAAATCGCCCAATGCGAAATTCAGCCCGACCGTCACCACGCTGGGCTCGGAAGGCGCGCGTGAAACTCTTCGCTATCTCGCCTCAGAAATCAATCGCACTTATTTCCGGGCGTACGGCTGGGCGCAGGTTGTTCTGGGAATCTTCTTGTTCGTCCTCGTCTGGCGGCAAAGCCCGCGATCGAATCTGGACGCCGCGCTCGCCGGAGGAATGCTGGCGATTGCTCTTGTCGTAAGTCTGGTTCTGACCCCGTGGATCAGTTCGCTGGGCCGCGCTCTCGATTTTGTTCCGCGCAGTCCCGCTCCGCCCGGAATGTCGCGGTTCTGGATGCTGCACGGTGCGTTCACGGGTCTGGACGGGATCAAGCTGCTGGCGGGATTCACTTTGCTCGGACGGTGGATTCTGTGGCGCTGACGGCTGGACATCGAAGTAAGAACCGACTAGACTTTTCTCATACTGAATCTATGATGGATCTGTGGAGGATGCGATGGCGATTTGTCCCGAGTGCGATGCACATATCGACATCGAAGAAGACGAAATCGAGGAAGGCCAATCTCTGGATTGCCCCGAATGCGGCGCCGAACTGGAAGTCGTAAGCACCAATCCGGTCGAGCTGGACCTCATCAAAGACGAGGAAGGTGATGATGAGGAAGAGGCAGGGGAGGCGAGTTGGTGAGGATCTCAAATTCCCCGACCCGCCGCGGCAGGATGAATTTCGGGCGACAGTGGACCGCTTTTGGAACAGCGGCGATGGTTCTGGTCATCTCCTTCGTCCTGTTCAGTCCACTGCAAGCCGCGGCGAAAAAGAAGCCACCCACCACCAAAACCGTGAGCGGTCAGGTCCTCGACGCCCACAGCAACGGCATTCCCAACGCCGTCGTGACGCTCACCGACCTCAGCAACAACAAGAAGCTGGCCATTTTTTCTCAGAAGGACGGGTCCTTTCAGTTCTCCGGGCTCAGCTTCAATCACGATTACGATCTTCGCGCCAGCTATAACGGCATTTCTTCCGAGGACCGCAAAATCAGTTCCTGGGATACTCGAGACCGCCTGGTCATGAATCTCCACATCCCTCCGCCCGCAGAGCATTAGGTTTGTTGCCGGTTTCTTGTTTTCGACTCGAGCTACGATCAATCGGTCAGGGTGACCTTAAGCAGTCGGCGTCCTACGCGGAGGACGATGGCGGAGTGCTGTGGCGCGTCCAAAACCCATCGCGGATCACTTAACCGGTCCCATTCAGGCTGAGAGTCATTTCCTCTGGCGATTGAGACCGCGCCTTCCTTGATTTTCCGCTGGGCTTCGCTGTTGTTGGCGCAGAGTTCAAGGTCCACCAGAATCTGGAAAAGTTTCCGGCCTTGCGGCGGGGTGTACTTTCGCGAGGGAATGTCCGATGGCAGCGAGGATCGCTGGAACTGCGCTTCGAAGTTTTTCTGCGCCAGCGCGGCAGGGTCGGCGCCATGAAAGTCCGCGACGATGCGTCGGGCCAGTTCCTTCTTGATTTCGAGCGGATGCCGCTGGCCGTTCGCCACCGCGCTCTTCAACTCCTCCACTTCACGCGGCGCGAGGTCGGTGAGCAGCACGTAATAGCGCCACATCAGTTCATCGGAAATGGACATCAGCTTGCCGAACATTTCGGCGGGCGGCTCATTGATCCCCACATAATTCCCCAGGCTCTTGGACATTTTCTTGACGCCGTCGAGCCCTTCGAGGATGGGCATGGTCAGAATGACTTGCGGCGCCATGCCGTACTCGCGCTGGATTTCGCGGTGCACCAGAAGATTGAATTTCTGTTCAGTCGCGCCCAATTCCACGTCCGACTTGAGCATCACGGCGTCGTAGGCCGTCAGCAGCGGATAGAGAAGCTCGTGAACGGAAATCGGCAGGCCTTTATCCAGGCGAGTGCGGAAATCTTCACGCTCCAGCATCCGCGCCAGCCGGTAATGGCCGCAAAGCCGCACGACGTCGAAGCTGGACATCTTGCCCAGCCATTCGCTGTTGTAGCGGACTTCCGTCTTTTTGGGATCGAGAATTTTGTAGACCTGCTCGAGGTAGGTTTTCGCGTTGGCGTCTACGTCTTCGCGCGCCAGCGGCGGGCGCGTTTCCGATTGGCCCGTGGGGTCTCCGATCATGGCGGAAAAATCGCCGATCAGGAAGATGGCCGTATGTCCGAGCTCCTGAAAATGTTTGAGCTTGCGCAACACCACGGTGTGGCCAAGGTGAATATCCGGGGCCGTCGGATCAACTCCCAGATAGACCCGCAACTTCTCGCCCGTCTTCTCCGCGCGCTCCAGCTTCTCGCGCAGTTCCTCCGGGCGAATCGTTTCCTCGGCGCCCTTGGTCAAGTAGGCGATTTGTTCGTCGAGAGTCATTTCTGGAATATCGCTCTTCGGCCTTCCACACGCACTTGGGCTTCAAGCATCAGGCAAATGGCTTCCGAATAAATCCGGTGCTCTTCCTTCAGGATACGCGCGGAAAGTGTTTCCACCGTGTCGCTGTCGAGAACGGGCACAGCGGCCTGCAGGACGATCGGACCTGTGTCCATGCCTTCGTCCACAATGTGCACGGTACAACCGCTGAACTTCACGCCGTAATCGAGCGCCTGCTTCTGCGCATCAAGGCCGGGAAAAGACGGCAGCAGGGCGGGATGAATATTCAGAATGCGCTGCGGGAAGGCGCGAATGAAAACGGGGCTGAGAATGCGCATGAAGCCGGCCAGGCAAACCAGGTCAACTTTTCTCTTTTCGAGCTCGGTGACGACTTCGCGGTCATATGTTTCGCGGTCCTTGCCTTTGGCCGGCATGTAAACCGCCTCCAGCCCCAATTGCCGCGCGCGCTCGAGCCCCGCGGCTTTTTCGCGATCGCTCACCACCACGGCGATGCGCGCCGGGATTTTGCCCGCTTCAACGTTGCGCGCGATGGCTTCAAAATTCGAGCCGCGCCCGGAGAGAAGAATGCCGAGGTTTTTCATCTTTCAAACGTATTTCACATGCGGCCGGCCACGGATGATGCGGCCGACCATGGAAAATCGCTCCTTCATTTTCTTGAGCAGCGCCGTCGCGCGTCCGCCGCTGCGTTCGGGAGTGATGAGCAGCATGCCGAGTCCCATATTGAAAGTTTGCAGCATCTCATCGGGCGGAACGCGCCCCAGCCGCTCAATCATCTTGAAGATCGGAGGCACGGCCCACGAACCCAGCCGGATCTCCGCCGCGCAATTCCCAGGCAGAATCCGCGGCGTGTTTTCAGTGATGCCGCCGCCGGTGACGTGCACCAGGCCTGAAAGAAGTCCTTTCTCGAGCAGTGGTGTCACCGCGGATAGATAGCAGCGATGCGGCGCGAGCAGTTCCTCGCCCAGCTTGCGCCCCAGTTCCGGAACGTGCCGTGCGAGCGGAATGCCTTCCCGTTCCAGCAGAACGCGGCGCGCCAGCGAAAATCCGTTCGTATGCAGGCCCGCGGAAGGCAGGCCCAGAATCATGTCGCCCGGGCGGATGCGGCGGCCATCGATGATTTCCTTGCGCGGCGCCCAGCCCACAATGCACCCCGCAAGGTCATATTCCTCGTCGTGATAAAAGCCGGGCATCTGAGCCGTTTCACCGCCGATCAACGCGCAGCCGGTCGCACGGCACGCCTCAGCCATTCCCTTCACGATTTCACGGGCCACTCGCGCACGCATCTTGCTCGCCGCAAGATAATCCAGAAAGAAGAGCGGCCGCGCGCCGTGGACGGCGATGTCGTTCACGGAATGATTGACGAGGTCGGCCCCGACCGTGGAGTGCCGCCCCGTTGCAAATGCGAGCTTGAGCTTGGTTCCGACGCCGTCGATGCTGGAGATCAGAACGGCATCGCGCGGAAGGCTGGAGATCGAAAAGAATCCGCCGAACCCGCCTACGCCGCCCAGGACGTTCGAGTTGTAAGTCCGGCGGACGATCTTCTTGATGTCCGCCTTGACGGCTCCGGCGGCGGAAACATCCACGCCCGCATCTTTGTAGCGCATAGAAATTGTCATTATGGGGGATTTGGAACGGGGTGACAAGTGAACAGAAGAAATGCTTTCAACGGCCTGGAAAGAGCGCCGCAGTCTGCCGCCCTGCCTTCGCTGCCGCCGGCCCGGAACGCCGGCAGTTATCAGCAGAGAACCGCGGCCTAAAAAACCTTTCCCATTCTTTTCCAGCGGGTTTTGCTGAAGAAGTTGACCAGGATGGAACCGTCGAAATGGAGTTTGTCGGTCCAACTGTCGTCCACCCAATCATGGGTGGGAGCGTTGTAAGACCAGTAAACGAACAGCGGCTCGCCGACCACGTTGCCGAGCGGCACGAATCCCCAGAAGCGGCTGTCCAGTGAATCATCCCGATTGTCGCCGAGCACGAAAAGATAACCTTCCGGAACGCGCAACTTGCCGCCATGAATGAATTGAGGCATCTCGTGCGCCCAGTTTGAATTGAGCCCCCAGGCTGCCGGCAGCGTGTCAATGATGTTGACGGGCGGAGGGAAATTGTCCCGCAAAGGGAAGATGCTGTTGGAATCGAAGTGGGCGTAAGGTTCTTTCAGCAGCTTGCCGTCCACGTAGACATGCTTGTTGATGATTTTGATCGTATCGCCGCCTACGCCGATCACCCGCTTCACGAACATCACAGAAGGGTTGACCGGATAGCGGAAGGCCACGATGTCCTCCCGGTGTACGTGGCGCAGCGGAGGAATCCGAAGGTCCGTGTAGGGCAGCCGCGGCCCGTAAAGCAGCTTGTTCAGGAAAACGTGATCGCCGATCAGGATGGTGTTCTCCATCGAGCCGGTAGGGATCACCGTCGCCTCGCCGACGAAAGTCCGAATGGCAAAAACACCCACTAGAACGATAAGGAGTGAGCGAATGGTTTCCCAAACGCCGTCACCGCGCCGCGGCTTTTCCTGGTTTTCCTGGCTCGTCGCGGAGGAGCCTTCGGCAGGCTGAGTCTCAACGACCTCCGGCTTTTGATTTTCGGGAGAATCCATCTCTTAAATTAATCCCGCTGGCGAAGCGCAATCAACGGCTGCTGGACGGCTGTGGGATAATTGGCCGTGTAACAGGCCAGACAGTATCCATCCTGCTTGTCGCCGGTGGCTTCACCCAGCCCTTTGAGCGAAAGGTAGCCCAGCGATTCAGCCCCGATGAACTGCCGGATTTCCTCCACGCTGTGGCTGGAAGCGATCAATTCTTTTCTCGTTGGCGTGTCAATTCCGTAATAGCACGGCGAAATCGTGGGCGGACAACTGATTCGCATGTGAATCTCTTTTGCACCGGCTTCTCTTACGATGCGCACGATTTTGCGGCTGGTTGTCCCGCGAATAATGGAATCATCCACCAGCACCACGCGTTTGCCTTCCAGCAGCTTGCGCACCGGATTCAGTTTCAGCCGCACGCCAAAGTCGCGAATGGCCTGGCTGGGCTCGATGAACGTCCGCCCGATGTAATGGTTCCGGATCAGGCCGAACTTGAGAGGAATTCCCGATTCCTCCGCGAAGCCGGTGGCTGCCGCCACGCCGGAATCCGGCACGGGGACGATGACATCGGCTTGGGCGGGCTGCTCGCGCGCCAGCAACCGCCCCAACATTTCACGGCTTTCCTGGACGGAGCGGCCGAAGACAATGCTGTCCGGCCGCGAAAAATAAACGTGTTCGAAGATACAGCGCGACGCAGGCGCCGGCGGCGCAAATCGCAATGACGTCGCGCCCCGCTGATCGAGAATCAGCATTTCGCCGGGTTCGACTTCGCGCTCGTACGTCGCGCCGATCAGGTCAAACGCGCAACTCTCCGAGGCCACGCACCACGCGCCGTCGAGCCGTCCCAGGCTGAGCGGACGGAATCCGCGCGGGTCGCGAATGGCGTAAACGCTGTCCTTGAACAGCATGACCAGCGAAAAAGCTCCCGCGACGCGGTCCAGGGCGTCGGCGATCGATTCCGGCACTCCGCTGTGCCTGGAGCGGGCGAAGTAATGCAGAATGACTTCCGTGTCGCTGGTGGTCTGGAAAATATCGCCGCGCGCTTCGAGTTCCCGGCGAATCGAAGAGGCGTTCACCAGGTTGCCGTTATGCGCAAGCGACACCTGCCCCTTCTGGCAGCTAACCGTGATGGGCTGGGCGTTTTTCAGGTCCGTGCCGCCCGCCGTCGAGTACCGCGTGTGGCCGATGGCGGCGTGGCCGGGAAGCTTCTGCAGCGTTTCCTTCTTGAAGATTTCCGCCACGTGCCCCATAGCTCTGTGGCTGAAAATCTTGTCGCCGTCGGCCGTGCACATGCCGGCGCTCTCCTGCCCGCGATGCTGCAGAGCGTACAGTCCGAGATAGGTGAGTTTGGCGGCTTCGGGATGGCCGTAAATGGCAAACACGCCGCAATGATCGTGAAAGCGGTCGTCCGGAATTTCGTGAGCAGGGAAGAGTTCAACGGCTGGTTTCAAGACGTCGTCTCCGCCGGCGAATGTTGCCACAGGCCTTGCTGAAGATAATACCCCAACGGCCTCAAAGGGCGCCGGTTACTGCTCAAGGCTCAAGTGGCTGCTTACCTCTAATATGATGCCAATTCTGCTTCCGCGGTTCGCCGTCCGATTTGCTCTATCATTTTGCCTTCTCTGAATCCGGCGCGCAACTGATTTCTGGCTGCCGCCGGGCGGTAGCCGTAAAAAAGCAAGAGCCCCGGCATGTCCGGGGCTCTTGGGGCCATCGATTTCTCTTGGCGACCTCAGGCTACTGAGTTCCACCGCCATCAGCCGGTGGGGCCGGCGGTGCGGGAGGTGCTGTCTGACCGTTCGTGTTTCCGCCGCCCTGGCGCATCATCATCCGGCCGGGCCGCCCCTGCCGAAATCCACGGCGCGCCCCCGGCCTCGGACGATGCATTTCCGTGCGCATGGCGCGCAGCTTCTGCCATTGCTCGGGCGTCAGCGTGTCGCGGATGGCGAACAACATGCGCGCATTGGATTTTTCCAGACTGGCGCGCGCCTCCGCCACTTTGTCAATCTGCGCCAGCGCCGCATTTTCATCAGGATGGTCGGCGTTGATCATCGGCCGCAGAAGAACTTCCTGCTTTTCCAGATTGGCGTGCAGGTCAATCAGTTGCAGCCGGTGATCCTGAAAGATCTTCTTGATTTTGGTAACTTGATCATCCGTGAGGCCCAGCCGCTTGGCCAGCCTGGGATTCAGCCACCACATTCCCCGCCCCGGACCTCGCATGCCCATGCCCGGGCCGCCCATCATGCCCATTCGCTGGCCGGCCATGAACCTTCCCGCCCCGCGGCCAAAGATGACGTTCCCATCCGGCCGATGCCCGACGAAACCTCCTTCACTTCCCGCCATGATCTGAGGTGGGTCAGGCGGAGGTGGCGGATCGGCCGGCGCGGGCGGAGCCATGGTCTGCGCGGCAAGCAGACCCGACGTAAAGAGAATCAAAGTCAAAGTTGACAGTAGTTTCTTCATTGTTGTGTCCCTTCATTCAGCGTAGTTGTTCCACCGGAACTTTCCCTTGTACTTGCCTCGGCGAATAGCATTTGTGCCGGGGCAAGGGCTTCGGGGGCTTGCCGGTTCAAGTCCCGTTGAATGTCAATCAGAAGAGCATTGTCGGCAGCCGCGTTCGCGGCAGGCTGTGAAACCGGCCTGGGCGCGCGCGGGGCAATCGCCACGGCGAGCAGAATCAAGGCCAGCGTCAGCACGGGAATCAGTCGAGGAAGCAAGTGCCACTGACCTGGGTCCGGAACGGATCTCTCAGCTTCGACTCCCGCTTGCCTGCCCCTCTCCAGGCTGCGGACTTGCGCGGCGCGGTGCAGCCCGTCGCTGAAAGCTGCCGCCGCGCGACGGAATTCTTCCGCTTCACTGCGGCATTGGCTGCAAACTTCCAGGTGATGATTCGCTCCTTCTCGGGTCGGATCGAGGGCCCAGGCGGCGAAGGTCTTGTCATTCCAATGGCCGCTTTTCATGTCGAATACTCCTTAAGCGCGCGACGCATGGTGCAGACGGCGCGAGCCAGGTGAGACTTCACCGTTCCCGTTCTGAGACCCATCGCCTGCGCGATTTCCTCCAGGCTCATTTCCTCCACATAGCGGAGCAAGAAAACCGCTCGCTGCTTCGCCGGGAGCAGTTCTGCCGCCTTCCACAACGCGCGGACGCCTTCCTGCGCAAGCAACTCGCGCTCCGGCGAGGCATGGCGATCGGCAACCTGTTCTGCAATCTCGCAGTCATCCTCTTCGCGGCGGTTGGCAAACAGCTTGCGCCAGAATCCGGCTCTCCGGTTGCGAGCGTGGTCGCGGGCCAGATTCACCGCGATTCCAACCAGCCAGGCTGCCACGCTCGCTTCACCGCGATAGGTATCGCGCCGCTGGTAAGCTCGGAGAAAACATTCCTGCGCAAGCGTTTCTGCGGCATCCGGATCGCGCAGCATTCCGAGCAGAACGCGATAGATTCGCCGCTGATGCGCGGTGACCACGGCGTCGAAGTCTTCGAGCCCGTTCAGCTCGAGACCGGCCGCCATTCCTGCCAACGCGCCGGCTGCAATCCTTGCTTGGGGTGTTTCTCCCATGCTGGCCTCAATGATATAGACGCACGCCGACGCCCAAGGTTTACAGGGGTGTAAGGCTTAACTGGTGGGTTGTGCTGAGTTTGACGGGTAACTGCCTCCGCCCCGAGATGAGTGGGGCGGAGGGGTTTACTTTCAGGCGATTGACTGCGGTCGCTGCGATTACTGGCCGGAGTCTTGACTCTGATCCGCCGCGACGCGCTTGAGCGTCATGTTGGATTCGCCCCAGGGTCCGGTCACTTTCAAATCGATGCTATCGCCGCTAACCGTACCTTCGTCAACGATCGTGGAATCCTGGAAGGCGGTCTTGAAGGAAATCTTGTTGCCCTCGATTTTCCCGTCGTCGATAGGCGTGTCACCGTTCGGCCCCCCGACGGTGCCGGTCAGCTTCGTTCCTTCCGCCTTGAAGTTGAACGTAATTGTAAAATCGCCGTTTGGCCCGCTAACCGATCCCTGCCACTTCCCGTCCACATTCGCGCTGCCTGCCTCAGGCGCCGGCGCCGCCGCCGCTTCCTCGCTTGCGCCAACACGCTTGAGAGTCATATCCATCGCGTTCGGCCCAACCCCGGTGATCTGCAGCTTCATGGTGTCGCCGGAGATCGTCCCCTCGTGAACGATCGTGTTGTCCTGGAATTGCGTCTTGAAGGAAACCTTGTTGCCATCGATCTTTCCATCGCTGATGGGCATATCGCCGTTGGGCGTCTCCACGGAACCCGTCAGCGTGCTTCCCTGGGCTTTGAAGCTGAACGTGATTGTCATGTCCCCGTTTGGCCCGCTGATCGATCCCTGCCAGCGGCCATCAACATTCGCCGCCGCCGCCACAGCGGCTGCCATTAAAACCATCATTCCTGCCATCACGGCACGTCGAACCATTTTAATCCTCCTTTGGAGATATCCTTGAATTCGTCCGGTCAAAGGAGACTACACCGCGGCTGCGGCGTCGTCAATGGGGCAGTCAATAAGCCGTCGCCCCGCGTTTTGCCCCAGCCACAAAAAGAAAACGGGGAGCCATGATGGCTCCCCATTTTCCAGTTTCGGTTTTTTACGCCGTGACGGCGTCCGCGGGGCGTCGTCAGCGGTAACACACCGCAAGAGCGGTGTGGCTAATGGTCGAGCAATTCGATGCCCGGTGGAATCTCACGTCCTTCCACACCTCTTTAATACTCCTTTTTGACTCAGGATTCAAGTCGTCACTGCCCCGTACGCTGCACGATGAATTCATACTTCTTCCTCTGATAATTGCCACAAAAGCTAATCGTTCAGACCGCGGCTTTTGGCTGTGCTGCGATTTAGCACTGGAATGTTAACTACGCGGCCGTCCGGTCGAGATCCGAGCCTCCAGACTTCTTCCTTTTTTAGAAGGAAGTTGGAACTTAAATGCATCCAATTGCCGGCAGGTTTTGACAGGTGGAAAGGTTAAACCTTGAAATCGTGCTACGTAGGATGCGCTTGGGCTTGGCGGATTGGCTTTGTATGGTATGATTAAGTCCTTTGGGCCGTCATGCATCGGCAAGAGGCCGGTTGAGTCCTGGCTGGGAGAGTATGAACGGCTGGCCGGCATCGAGACAAAAAACCTAATGTAAACTGGCGAGGACGCGGAAGCGGCAGAGCAGTTGGGGCCCGCGGCGCGCCTTTTAAGTAAGAATGTTGCAAAGAGCGAGGAGATGACACTCCATGGCTGAGGTTTTGAATCAAACAACACCGGAGAGTTCCAAGCCCCCGTTTCGAGTGGACGTCGAGCTTCACGACCTGCTGATGAAGCCGGCGGAAAATCCCGTGATCGTGCAGAAACCGGCCGTTGCGGCGGGCGAAGGCATGAAGTTTCCCGTGCCGCTCTACCCGTCGCGGGCCTACGAGCGCGACATGACGGAGAAGGAATACCACCACCTGAACACTAAGCGGGCCTTCACGTGCTGGGGCTGGCCCTTCGCCAAGTCGCTGGTCAAGCGCAACCAGCTTCGGCCCATCATCGCCTACTTGTTTACCGAGTTTAAATGCAACGTGGACTGCCATTATTGCTGGTCATTCAACAACAACATCAAGGGCATGACCGAGGAAACGGCCCGGCGCTCGATTGATTGGCTGGAGTCCATCGGTTGCCGCGTGCTGGCCTTTATGGGCGGTGAGCCGTTGCTGCGACCTGATATGATTCACAAGGCCACTTACTACGCGGCCAAGAAAGGTTTTTACGTTTATCTGCCCACCAACGGGCGGCTGATGCGCCCCGAGGTTCTGGACCGCATCGGTGACGCCGGCGTGGGCATCATCAATCTGGCCATCGATTGCGTGAATGAAAAGCCCGGCCTCGCGAAGGCGCTCAATCGCATCCAGCCCTATTTCGATTACATGGTGAAGAACCAGCGCAAATACGGCTACACGGCGATGATCAACATCAACATCACGCACATCAATCAGGATGACGTGAAGGAACTGACGGAAATCGCGCGCTCAAACGGCCTGGCCACGGACTATCACCTGAACGAGGCCCCGCTCACCGAGCAGAAGCATTTCAAGCACATGGACCGGAATGAGACTTACCTGACGCCGGACGATTACCCCAAAATCGAGGCTCTGCTCGACTACTTGATAGACAAGCAGCGCCAGGGTTACAAAGTTGCGAATCCCATTCAGCACATGCACGAGATGAAGAAGCTCATGCGCGGGGAAGTGCCCGTCTGGCCGTGCCGCGCCGGGCAGAACAACCTGATTATTCGAACGGATGGCACGCTCGCGCCCTGTTTCCCGATGTACTCGGCCTCCTACGATTGGGGCACGGTCGGCCACCACAAGTTTGAAGTGAAACAGCTCGATGAGATGAAACAGGAGTGCTCCAAGCACTGCCTCTCGACCTGCAACTACATTCTTTCCCACTGTTACAGCGCCGGACGCGTCATGAAGTGGATGTTCAAGCAGGCGAGCCACGGCTTCCGCGGAGTGACGGGAAGCTTTGACGCATAGCGAAAACCCGCCGGGCCTTTGTCTGGATCCCGACAGATAGCCGCTGTTCTGCAGCGGAACACACTTCGCTTCAGGCAGTCCCGGCCCGTTCTTCCACGAGGGCTGGTCTGCTTCGTCCCTTAATTACAACAGGATATGAGTTTGGCAGGTCAAGTACAGATCGAGCTGGGGCTCAGAATACTGGCAGGAAAACCGGTTGGCGCGGAAAAGATATTCTTTTCACCAAGCAAAGCGAACTACGCGCGCGCTGCGAGCGGCTTCGTCGCCCTTAGGCTGATGCAGGGGTCAGAGAAAAGCGCTGGAATTGAACGCCGCAATGCGGGCACGTGACCAGCGCCAGCTCCGTGCGGGATCTGGCCGTGCCGGTGATTTCTTCCCGGAACGCATGGTGGCATTCAGGACAGCGCGCCAGCGGATATGAAGCCGTGGAGATTTTTGGAATGTGGATCGCTCCGGTTGAAGCATTATAATTGGATGGTTCCGTCATAGATTCCCCTCTTTAAAATTCTCGAACAAAATCAAGCTTGAAAGTCCCCCTGCTATGCGGTCGGCTCGACAGCTTCGGGCCGCGAGCGCGCCGGAAGTGCCAGGCTTGACCAGAGGCGGCGCAGTGGCGTCTGGGCAAGCGACATGGTTCCCATATATCCGTAGCCGACGAAGAATAGCATCAGGAAAGGCAATGTCAAATAGTTCTGGGCGGACAAAGAATACCAAACGGTGAACAAGAAATACGCTGTCAGGGCGAATTCAACCAGCGGAATCCAGCCGATCTTGCGCCGTACGTACTTCTTTTGCTCCCACCCCTCTCCGCCGTATTCCACGCGGTATTTGGGTGTGCGAACGAATTCCGAGGTCCGGCCGAACAGCGCTTCGACCACGGCTTTGCCGTTCACGACGGCAAGCCCGATGCCGGCGGCCATCAGGAAGGGAACGTAGATTACCCGTTTCCACCAGCCGCGCGGATAAAGCACTCGCTGGGAAACCACATAAAACCCTGAAACCGTGCAGGTTGAGGCGATGAATAGCGGGAAATCGAGGTAAAGCATCTGGAACCAGCCCTGATAGAACCGGACGATCATGGCGGGCAGAAGAATCAGTGAGAACAAAACCATCAAAGGATAGGCGACATTGGCGGTCAGATGCAGCGTGGCTTCGAGTTTGATCTTCAGCGGCTCGTCGCTTCTCCAAACCACCGGCAGGATTTTCTTGGCGACCTGAATCAGCCCTTTGGCCCAGCGGGCCTGCTGGGTTTTGAAACTGTTCATTTCCACCGGCAGTTCCGACGGGCAGACGGTGGAAGGATCGTAAATGAATTTCCAGCCCTTCAACTGGGCGCGGTAGCTCAGATCGCTGTCCTCGGTCAGCGTATCGTGCTCCCAGCCACCGGCGTCCTCAATGGCGGCCCGCCGCCACATGCCCGCCGTCCCGTTGAAGTTGAAAAACCGCCCCGAAAAGTTCCTGCCCGCGTGCTCGACCACAAAATGGCCGTCGAGCATGATGGCCTGGACCTCGGTCAAAGCCGAATAATGCTGGTTGATCCACGTCCAGCGCCCCTGCACCATGCCGACCTTCGGGTCCGTAAAATATTGGACCATTCGCCGCAGAAAATCCGGCGGCGGCACGAAATCAGCGTCGAAAATGGCGACATATTCACCGGTCGACACTTTCAAGCCTTCGGCGAGCGCTCCGGCCTTGAATCCTTCCCGATTCTCGCGGTGAAGATAAGCCACCGGCAGGCCTGCATCTGCGTATCGGCGTGCCAGACGCTCGGCGACCCCGCGCGTCTCGTCCGTGGAGTCATCCAGAAGCTGAACCTCCAGGCACTCCCTTGGATAATCAAGCAGGGAGACGGCCTCGAGCAGCCGTTCCACCACATAGCGCTCATTGAAGATGGGGAGCTGCACCGTAATCGTAGGCAGCTTCTCGAAAAACTTTTCCGGCTTGGGCGCCTTATGCCGATTCTTGAGGTAAAGATAGGTCAGGACGTAGCGATGAATTCCGTAAATCGAGAGGATAATGAGAATGGTAAAGTACGGTATCTCAATCGAGAGGTCGAAAGCGTTCGGTTGGTAGAGGCCGCGGAACGGGTCCTTGTGGAAAATCAGATAGAAATAGTGCAGCACAGGATTCGTATGGGCAATCCATGCGGCCAGCAACATTGAACTCATGCAGCCTCGGGGTCGAGCCCGGCCGGAACAGCCGGGTTTCGGTAGCGACAGTGGAAGCCGTCGCAACCCTTTCGCACGATGATTAAATCCCTGATGCCCGCCAGATTTCGAAAATCCGCAGGCCCGTTAATCCTTATGGCGTTGGGCGCGGCGCTCTGCGCCATCTTTTTCCATGTGGCCCAACAGCCGAATCTTGAAGAGCACGTTCCGGAATTCATCGGCCTGATGTTGCTTGCCGGAGCTCTTTACCTCGCCGGCGTCTATGCCGTGAACCGCTTTCGAACCGGCGTTGCCTCGGTGTTCGTTATTCTCGCCGTTGCCGTCTTAATTCGCGCCCTTTTCTTGCCTCTCCGCCCTTCCCTTAGCGATGACGTTTACCGCTATCAGTGGGAAGGCCGCATTGAGCGGGCGGGAATCAATCCTTACACGGTCTATCCTGCGATGCCTCGACTCCAGCGATTCGAGAACCCGGAGCACCCGATCGAAACGGGAAAATTCACGCCCACAGTTTATCCGCCGCTCAGCGAGTGGACGTTTGCAAGAGTGAAATCAATTTCCGGCTACAAGCTTCTGTTTCTCGCTTTCGACCTTGCCACGCTTGCCGCCTTGCTGTTGATGCTGAATCGAACCGGGCGGCCGCTGTCCCTTGCGCTTGTCTATGCCTGGAACCCGGCAGTGATTGTGTCTTTTTCCCTCTCAGGCCACCATGACTCACTGGCCGTCTTCACTCTTGTGCTCGCTACCTATTTTATCATAATCGGCCGGGGTGCAACCTCGATGCTTTTTCTGGGCTTGTCCGCAGTATCTAAGTTGTTCTCGGGATTGATGTTGCCTGTGTTTCTGAGACGTTCTAAAATCGCCTATATAAGTATCTTTGCAGGCACTCTTTTGCTCGCATATCTGCCCTTCCTTAGTGCGGGCCGCGGCCTGATTCGAGGACTCACTGATTTTGCGCGGTCATGGGAAGGGAATGACAGCCTGCTGCGCTTGATTCGCCTCGCCGGGAATTCGAAGCCACAGGCCGAACTCATCGCCGCGATCCTCCTCATTGGTGTCTGTGCTTTTGTGTTGCGGCGCCGAACTGAGCCGATTGCAGCAAGCCTGATCATTTTGGCAGCACTGCTCTTTCTCTCACCCAACGCTTTTCCCTGGTACTTCACATGGCTCGTGCCGTTCCTCTGCTTCATTCCCAACCCGCCGCTGCTGCTGATGACCGTCACCTGTATTCTGGGCTACTCGCCCGTCATCACCTATGTGGCTGGCGTGTCATTCCACAATCAGCCGCTGATGCTGATCCTGGAATATGCGCCTGTCTTTTGCTGGATTGCCTGGATTGGAATTCGCGGCCCGCGGAAACTGAAGGGGGAATCGGCCACGCCCTTTGAATCCGCGGCCAGCCCCTGAGATCTTGTTACTGGTTTTACACCTGAACGGTCACGCTGGTTTCCGTGCGGGTGACAGGGCGGTAGAGCGTATCGCGCTCGAAGGGCTCGAATCCGGCCTCGCGAATCAGCCGGAGGATATGCTGGCGGGTCATGCCCTGCGGCGTGCGAGCTCCGGCGTCGTGGTAGATTTTTTCCTCCACCACCGTGCCGTCGATATCGTCGGCGCCGAAGCGCAGCGCAATTTGGGCCACCGGCGCCGTCATCATGATCCAGTAAGCCTTGATGTGGGGAAAATTGTCCAGCATCAGCCGCGAGACGGCGATGCTCTTCAAATCCATAAAGCCGGAGGTTTCCGGCCAGGGAACCATCTTTCCCAGTTCGGTGTTGGCGGGATGGAAGGCAAGCGGAATGAAGGTTTTAAACCCGTGCGTCTCATCCTGCAAGCCACGCAACTGCAAAAGGTGATCCACGCGGTCCTCGGCGCTTTCGATGTGGCCGTAAAGCATAGTGGCCGTCGAGTGCAGCCCAAGTTGGTGCGCCGTGCGGTGAACCTTCAGCCACATATAAGCGCCGATTTTGTGGTCGCAGATCACGCGCCGCACGGCAGGAGCGAATATTTCCGCGCCGCCGCCCGGCAGCGAGCCGAGTCCCGCTTCCTTGAACTGTTCCAGAATCTGCCGCACCGAAAGTTGCGTGATGTGTGCGTAATAGGCGATTTCAACCGCTGTAAAAGCTTTCAGGTGAACGGTCGGGAACCGTTCCTTCAGCCCCCGCAGCAAGTCCACGTAATACTGAAAAGGAAGGTCGGGATGCAGACCGCCGACGATGTGAAATTCCGTCACCGCTTCCGTCCAGCTCTCGCCCGCCGTGCGGAAAGCTTCTTCGAGCGCCATGGTGTAAGCGCCGGGAGCGTCGGGCTTGCGGCCGAAAGCGCACAGCTTGCAACTGGCCACGCAGACATTGGTGGGGTTCAAATGGCGGTTGACGTTGAAATACGTCCGCTTGCCGTGCTTCTTCTCACGCACGGAATGCGCCAGCCAGCCGATCGCTAGCAGGTCGTCCGAATTGTAAAGCACAACGCCGTCATCGAAGCTCAGGCGTTCGCCCGCCAGCACCTTGTCAGCTATGGATTGCAGCGCCGCATCGTTCACGCGCAGGTTCAGCATGGGTTTATCCCGCAAGGCAGAATCGAATATTATTCTACTTGCTTCCTGCGGCGGTTTGCAATCGCCCGGCTATTTTCTTTGTTCGGGCGGATTGTTCTTAGAGGCTTTGTGTTGCGGAGAAATGGGAAGCAGTGTTCAAATATCAGAGCAAGATGAGGCGCCGGAAAACAAGACCTGAGGTTGATAAGATTCGCATTCGACTGGCAAAGCCGTCAGATGCCGCGCAGCTCGCAAGCCTTTCAACCCAATTGGGTTATCCATCAACCACCGCTCAAATCCGCAGCAGGTTTCGCAGGATTCATCGGGATTCATCTCACGCCGTGGCGGTGGCGGAATTGCCCGTCGGGCGGCTGATTGGCTGGGTCCACGTCTTCATTCGCAGCGTCCTGGAAAGTGAAAGGAAGGCGGAACTCGGCGGTCTGGTTGTGCACGAGGAATTTCGCGGCGCAGGCGCCGGCGCAAAGCTGCTTCGATGGGCGGAACGATGGGCCAAAGCGCGCCGGCTGAAGTCCGTTTACCTTCGCTCCAACATCATCCGCAAGGATGCCCACGCTTTTTACCGGAGACTCGGTTATCGAATCGTCAAAACTCAGCACGCGCTGCTGAAGAAATTGTGAAGGCGGGGAAAAACGCGGCGTTACAAAATCAGCATGCAGTCGCCGTAGCTGTAAAAACGATAGCACTGCTCGACTGCGTGCTCGTAAGCCTGCAGAACAAAGTCGCGGCCCGCAAAGGCGCAAACCAGCATCAGCAGGGTTGATTTGGGCAGATGAAAATTGGTCAGCAGCGCCCGCACTGCCTGGAATCGAAATCCCGGCGTAATGAAGAGACTGGTTTCGCCCCGGCCGGCGGAAATTCGGCCTGCGTTTTGCCCCGCGGAGTGTTCGAGCGTGCGCACACACGTTGTGCCGACGGCAATAACGCGCCGGCGCTCGTCGAGCGCCCGGTTCACGGCGGCCGCGGCGCTTTCCGGAATTTCGAACCGCTCTGATTCCATCCGGTGGTCTTCAACCCGCTCGGCGCGGACGGGCTGAAAAGTGCCCAGACCGACGTGTAAAGTGATTTCCGCTGTTCCAACGCCGCACGACTGCAATTCACCAAGAACTCGATCCGTGAAGTGCAGGCCCGCCGTGGGCGCGGCTACGGCGCCGCGTTCGCGAGCGAAAATCGTCTGGTAAGTCGCGCGGTCGGAGGCATCATCTTCTCGGCGGATGTAAGGCGGCAGCGGAACGTGGCCCAGGCGGTCAATGGCTGAGTCCACATCTCTTTCTCTCGAACGCAAACGCACCCGCCGCAGCCCGAATTCGCCGCGCCCGATCACCTCCGCCTCGAGTTCTCCGCCGCCGAAAATCAGAACCTCGCCGCTTCGAATCTTCCTGCCCGGATGCACGAGTCCCTGCCAGACGCCGCCGCCTTCGTCGCGCGTCAGCATCAATTCCACTTCGCCCGTCAGGTGCTCGCGCGCGGCGGGATTATGCCTGCCGATCTTCTGGGCGCGCGTCCCGGCCCTTCGTCCCAGCAGGCGCGCCGGAAAAACGCGCGTGTTGTTGAAGACCAGCAAATCGCCCGCCGAAAGAATCGCGGGCAATTCGGCAAAGCGGCGATCCTCGAAAGTTCCGGACTCGCGCCGCAGCACCATCATTCTTGAGGCGTCGCGCCGGTCAAGCGGACGCTGGGCAATCAATTCCTGCGGGAGTGCGTAATCAAATTCTTCGAGAAGCATTCGATTGATTTTATCCCATTCGTGCGCCCGCCAGCCGGCCGCGTATCCGCAACTTGCAGTCCGATGTGCTAAATTCAATTCATGGCTGCTGCGGAAGTCACAATCTCAAGGCGCGGACTTGACCGGCTGCGCTCCGGCCATCCCTGGATTTATCGCACGGACGTCGCCAAAGCCGAGGGCGTTGAGGCCGGTTCGACGGTTTGCGTGAAGGACGCGAAAGGCCGCTGCCAGGGCCAGGCTCTTTACAGCGATAAATCGCAGATCGCGCTGCGCCTGCTGACGCGCGAGTGCCGTGAGATCGACAAGGCGTTCCTTGCCGCGCGTATCCAGACGGCCGCCGCCCTTCGTGGCCGCGTGGTGCGGGATTCGGAGGCCTGCCGGCTGGTGGCGAGCGAGGCTGACCTTCTGCCGTCGCTCATCGTTGATCGCTATGCCGATTGCTTGGTGATTCAGACCCTGAGCCAGGGCACGGAGCGGCTGAAGCCGGTGTTTCTCGAAATTCTTCAGGAGCAGTTTGCTCCCGCAGCCGTCATCGAACGGAATGACGTCACGGTCCGGTCGCTCGAAGGATTGCCGGAGCAGAAGGGTGTGCTGGCGGGCGAGCCGCCGCCGGAAGTCGTGGCTTCCATCAACAGCGTGCGATTTGCGTTTGACCTTCTGGGCGGCCAGAAAACCGGAGGATTCCTGGACCAGCGGGAGAATTACGCCGCAGCGCGAAGTTATTCGCGCGGGCGGGCGCTCGACGCCTTCACTTATACGGGTGGTTTTGCGCTGACAATGGCGGCGCAATGCGATTCCGTCATTGCCGTCGATTCCTCGGAAGAAGCGCTCGGTCTTGCGCGGCGTAATCAGGAATTGAACGCCGTGGGCAACATCGAATGGAAGCAAGCCAACTGCTTTGATTTTCTGAAAGCCGCCGACCAGAGTCATGAGCGCTTCGACACCATCGTTCTCGACCCGCCGCCCTTTGCTCGCACCCGCGCCAGTCTTGATGCCGCCCTGCGCGGATACAAGGAGCTGAATCTGCGCGCGCTGAAGATGCTGAACCCCGAAGGCTGCCTGGTGACCTGCTCCTGCTCCTATCACGTGAGCGAGGCTGATTTCATTGAAGCCGTAGCCAGCGCCGCACTCGACGCGCATCGCACGGTCTCGGTGCTTGAGCGGCGGACACAGGCGCGCGACCATCCCATTCTCCTGACCGTCCCCGAAACTCATTATCTGAAGTGCCTGATCCTCCGCGTGCTGTGAAACGGGCGGACATTCCTTCGCGTCCCGGCACCGGCGAGTCACAACTGCGACCGTCATTTGCAGGTACAATCGAGCCAGGGTTGAAATGAGATTCTCGATTCTGCTCTTCCTTGTCTCGATTGCTTTGGGTGCCGCGCAAGCCGGCGCGCAGGAACTCCGGCTTGTAATTTCAACCGACAGCGCGGCCATCACCTCCCCTTATCCCCTTCGCCTGACGCTTCATTTTCTGAACGCGGGCAAGAAGACTTTGTGGCTTTATCAGCCGGTGCGCACGGCAGCGGCGCACCAGGTCTATGAGCCCGACGTCCAGCAAGGCGGCTCCCGGCGGACGGTGGGTGGTTCCGAGTTAAAAGTGAGCCTGACGCCGGCGGGTTCCGCCAGCCCGGCCTCGGACGGAAAAGCGGACCTGTTCCTGCCGATGGAACTGCCGCATCCCAAGCTTGTCCGGATTCCACCCGGCGGGGACGCGGAAGAGCCCGTGCAGATCCATCTGGAGCCGGCGATGAAGGCGAGCGGGAATCAGAAGTTTCCGATATGGGGAGATTACCGGCTTTCGGTGACGTACAGTGCGCGGTACTCGAATGTGAATGAGATCGAGCACCTGCTGGGCGTGGACCTGTGGCACGCGGAAGCCTCCAGCAATACGCTGCGCATTTCCCTGCAACAGGGCAATGGAGAAGGCTCGGTCGCCGGGCAAGTGACAAGTTCCACTGGCGAAAGCGAATGGGGAATGCAGGTGACGCTCAGCAACCGCGACGAGGTCAAGGTCGGCCAGTTGAAGACGGATCGTGACGGCAACTTCAGCTTCGACGGACTTCCATGGGGACTCTACTGGGTGACGGTGCGCCGGCCGGCGGCGGGCGCGGTGACGGCTGTTTACGAACACACGGTGCTCAGCGCTTCCTCTCCCGCGGCGACGGTCAATCTGATGCTGCTGCCCGTCGAAACTTATTTCCCCAAACAATTCCTCCACAAACCGGTGCTGATCCGCGTTACGGATGGCCCGGGGCATCCGGCGGCCAATGTAAAACTGAACTCGACGTTTTCAAACGGTCCGATTGTGGAAAGCGTGAAGGCGGAAACCGGCGCTGACGGCTTGGCGCAGATAGAAGTGATTCCGGGATACAATTTTCTCAGCCTGAAAAAGCACGGCTGCCAGGGGGAAGACCGCCGCATGGATGTCGTGCCCGGCGGCGGCGTTCAAGGATTCCAGTTCGAAATCAGTTGTGGGAAAAAGTGAAGCGCGGGCCACCGAGCTCGTTGGCCCTACGGGTGTAAAGGCCGGAAAGAGAAAGGCTCTTCGCCGGCGTGTTCTGCGGTCTTTCTACTTCAGGGATTCCATCACTTCGTCGAGCACTTTTTTGGGTGGGCGCACTTTCGATTCCGGCAGCGTCGCCAGCGGCTGATCCACCAGGTTCAGCTGGTCGATGAAAGTGGGATGCTTCGGTTCCACGTAGAACAAGCCGGTCAGCAAACTACCCTGCTCATGCGACGCCGTCAGCACCTTGAGCGCTTCCGATTTATCGGTAGGATCGAAAGCCGAACCGAGCTTCTTGAGCAGAAGGCGCGAGCCGTCATGAAGCGTGATTTCGGCAGTCGTTCCGGGGTCGTAGTCCACGCTGATGTCCTGAAAAAAGGGAATGAAATCCATCTCTTCCACTGGCTCATCGTGGTCCTTGACGTAACTGTAGCTCTTGGTTGAGCCTTCGTGGTCGTTGAAGGTGACGCAGGGCGAGATGACGTCGAGCATGGCCGTACCCTTGTGCGCGAGCGCTCCTTTGAGCAGCGCCAGCAGTTGACGCTTGTCGCCGGAAAAGGATCGCGCCACGTAGGTGGCGCCCAGCATGATGGCCAGCGCGCAGGTGTCAATGGGTGGCAAATCGTTAACGACACCGGTTTTGAGTTTGGAACCCATGTCGGCGGTGGCGGAGAACTGCCCTTTGGTGAGTCCGTAGCAGCCGTTGTCCTCGATGATGTAAATCACGGGGAGATTGCGGCGCATCAGGTGGACGAACTGGCCGATACCGATGGAAGCCGTGTCGCCATCGCCGGAAATGCCGAGTGCGATCAGCGAATGGTTAGCCAGTATGGCGCCGGTGGCAATGGAGGGCATCCGCCCGTGGACGGAGTTGAAGCCGTGCGAGCGGGAAAGAAAATAGGCCGGACTTTTCGAGGAGCATCCGATGCCGGAAAGCTTGGCCACGCGGTGCGGCTCGACGCCCATCTCGAAACAGGCTTCGATGATGCGTTCGGAGATGGCGTTGTGGCCGCAGCCCGCGCAGAGCGTACTTTTGCCGCCCTTGTATTCGGTCTGTTCCAGGCCGATGCGATTTACTTTCTTCGGCGGAGGGGACATTGTGGTGGCCATATCAGTTCTGTCCTTCCTGGGCAGCGATGGAATCCGTCACGCTGCGCGCATCAATGGGCAGGCCGTTGTAATGCAGGACACTGCGCAGCTTCTCCACTTCGCCCGCCTCGATTTCCATGCGCAGCAGGCTTCTCATCTGTGCGTCGCGGTTTTGTTCCACCACGTAGACGCGCCGGTGACGGTGGATAAAATCGAGAACTTGCTCGGTAAAAGGATAAGCACGCACACGGCAGTACGAAGCGTCAAGGCCGTATTCCTGCTTCAACTGGTCCACGGATTCGGTGATGGCCCAATGGCTGGTGCCGTAAGCAAGAATCCCGATTTCCGCGCCTTGAGCTTCCTGAATCACGGGCTTGGGCACGCGCCCGCGCGCCACCTCGAACTTGTGCAGAAGCCGGTCCACGTTGTGCACGTAATCCTCCGGCCGCTCACTGTAACGCGCTTTTTCATTGTGTCCGCTGCCGCGCGTGAAATAAGGCGCCTGCAAATGCTTGGTGCCGGGAAGCGTCCGGTATCCGACGCCGTCGCCGTCCACATCCTTGTAGCGTTCAAAGCCGCCCAGCCGGTCAAGGTCTTCCGCTGTCAGAACCTTGCCCCGGTTAATCGGCTTTTCCGGATACTCGAACGGATCAGCCATCCAATTGTTCATGCCCAGATCCAGGTCGCTCATCACGAAAACTGGAGTCTGCAACTCTTCAGCCAGATTGAAGGCTTCGGTCCCGAAGGTGAAGCACTCTTCCACCGAAGCGGGAATGAGCAGGACGTGCCGCGTATCGCCGTGTGAAAGCATGGCATTCTTCAGAATGTCGCCCTGTGCCGTTCGGGTCGGCAGCCCGGTCGAAGGCCCGACGCGCTGCACGTCGAAGATCACCGCCGGAACTTCGACGTAATAACCAAGTCCCGCGAATTCCGCCATCAGGGAAATGCCGGGGCCGGAAGTCGCCGTCATTGAGCGCGCTCCCGCCCAGCCCGCGCCCAGCGCCATCCCGATTGCCGCCAGCTCGTCTTCCGCCTGCACGATGGCGAACGTCGCCTTGTGCGTTTCCGGGTCGATGCGGAACCGGCGGCAATACTCAATCAATGTTTCCGCCAGCGAAGACGAAGGAGTGATCGGATACCAGGTGCAAACGGTGACGCCGCCGAAGACCGCGCCCAGCGCCGCTGCCGAGTTGCCGTCGATAATGATCTTGCCGGAGGTCTTATCCATCCGCTCCAGGTAGAACTTGCCGCGCTTGGGCAGATTCTTTTCCGTGTATTCGTAGCCCGCCAGGGCGGCGTTGAAGTTCAGATCCACGGCGCTCGCCTTCTTCCGGAACTGGCGAACCAGCGCGGCGCGAACTTCCTCCATAGGGACGCCCAGCAGTTTGGCCAGGACGCCGTCATAGATCATGTTGCGCACCAGCTTGCGCAGCTTGGCGTTCGGGCAGATTGGAGCTACCAGCTTGTCGAAAGGAACGGGATAAAAAATCAGGTCATTCCGCTGGCGGCTCAGGTTCAGCTTCTCGTCATAGACCACGCTCGAGCCCGCCTGGAGACCCTGGACGTCTTCTTCCGCCGTTTCCGGATTCATGGCCACCAGAAAATCAATTTCCTTCTTCCGCCCGATGTATCCGTGCTTGGAGGCCCGGATTGTGAACCAGGTCGGCAGGCCGGCGATGTTCGAAGGAAACAGGTTCTTGCCGGAAACGGGAATGCCCATTTGAAAGATGGAGCGAAGCAGGACCAGGTTGGCGGTCTGACTCCCTGAGCCATTGACAGTCGCCACCTGAATGCTCATGTCGTTGATGAGCTTTTCCTGCGAGGAAGGCGTTGCTTGTTCGTTTTCTGTAACTGGAACGGTTCCCATTATTCCCTCACCATTTCTGTTGCCGGCTTGGGGGGTGTTCCGGCCACGAGTCGCACAGGATTCTCCGGGACTTCGCATCATAACGTCGCGTGGCCCGGGCGAATCTCGTGCTCGGAAATCCGGAGCGGCCGTCGGGGGCAGCCGCGTCTCGCGCGGCCAGGATGGATTTTACATCCGCTTGCTCAGGGCGAGCGCACTCCCATCCGGACAGACTGTGATTATAACAGAACCGGCCGTGTGGTGTGCAATCCTGCCAACTGACTGCCGGAAAAAGGATTGGCATCGAAAAGCGAAGCCCGACTCATAGACTGGCGGCTTCCAAACCAGTTGGAGCGAGTCTCGCCCTCACTGAATTGAATTTCTTGTGTTAGCCTGAGGGGAGGCGCAGCGTGAATCTGCCGTCCCATTGAGGGCGCTCGCGCGGAAACAAGATCGATTGGAGGCAGCTTTGGAAACCAAGAAAGCATACAAATCTTTTCGCTATCAGAATCACGCCGTTTGGCAGTCGCCCGGACACTTACTGATTTCGGCCGCAAGCCATCCTGATCTTCCCAGTGGCTCGCCGCCCGAATTTCGCGGCCACCCCGATGTTTGGGGGCCGGAAGACCTGATGGTCGCCTCCGTTAACGCCTGTCTCGCGATGACTTTTCAGGCCCTTGCCGGTGCGCAAAAGCTTGCCTTCAGCTCATACGAATCTTCCGCCGAAGGTGTGCTTGAAAACGTCGAAGGAAAATATCAGATCACTCAAGTCGAGGTTCGCGCCACGATCACACTCGCGCCCGGCAGTGACAAAGCTTTCGCCCGGGAAGTGGCGGGCAAAGTCAAAGAGAATTGCTTCATCTCAAATTCAATTAAATCCAAAGTCACTTTTGCCCCAGAATTCGTTGACTAGCGGCCGGCCGTAGCTTTGTGGAAGCAAGCCGGGGTGCGGCCACGGTGGCTAAACGGTAAGTCTGTAGTCCAAAGCCCCGGTTTACGGCTAGGGCGTGTTGATTTCGTGCCACGCGCGGCCAGGGTTGGAGGGGCAGGTGCTCCACATCCACGCTTCATGCCACCATATTCCGCTTTGACCTGCCGTTCCCACTTTGATACTGAGTGACACCTCGGATTTGACTCCGGTGTAAACATCTTGCTATATTGAGACGAAGGCGAGCCCGGTTAGAGCGTCCAGGTATATTAAAGAATTTAAATTGTTATACTTAGCAGGCGCAAATCCCATTAGGGAGGACGATTGACTGTGGCAGCCGGCAAAAGGGCGCAGGCCCGTTCAGGTTCCAGAACGAAGGTAGTTCGCAAGCGTTCCACCAGCCATCGGAGCGCGCGCAGTTCCAGCCGCGGAGGAAGAGCGAGGCGTGATCTTGGGCATCGCGGCGCGGAAGTGCGCCGGCCCGTGCCCGCTCGCGGAAGGGAAGAGTTGGTCGCGATTCGCACCTTCGAAACCGCTATCCGATTTTTCCGGAAGGGCAATTACCGGCGGGCAGTGGAAGGTTTTCAAAAGCTCGTCTCCTGTTCTCTGCCTGAGTTTGCAGACCGGGCGAGAATCCATTTGCGGCTGTGCGAGCAGCGCTTGGGGCGTGGGGCTGCATCGCCCCGGACGGCGGAAGAGCAGTATCTTTGCGGAATCACGGCTCTGAACCGGCGCGATTTTGACGCTGCCGTGGAGTATCTGCAGAAGGCGGATAAACTGAAGCCGAAGCGCCAGCATGTCCGTTATGCGCTGGCCGCCGTATACAGCCTGCAGGGAAACACGGATCTGGCACTGAAGTTTCTTGAATCCGCCATCGCGCTGCGATCGCAGAACCGGGCACAGGCGCGGCACGACGACGATTTCCAGAACCTCGCAGCAGAGCCGCGCTTTCAGCAACTGCTGGAAGCGTAATCTGACTGGCGCCCAATTTCTCAAAGTCCCCGCGATCCCGCCAAGGCGCAAATTCCTCTGATAAGATAATCAGGAAACGTTCTGAAACTTTTCCGCGCCGCTTGGCCTTTACAAGCGCCAAGGCAACGCGCGCACGGAGCAAGAAGGGGATTCATGATGAGCGCGAGGCTGATGAATTATCTGAATGCAACGGAAACCGCGCCTCCATTGGCGGATCAGGACGCACAGGCATTGGCTTCCGAACTGGGCGCGCTGAGCGGGCTGGATGTTTATCCCCGGTCGGCGGCGGCGCTGAACGGAGCCATCTATTTCCTCGGGCGGCGCGGTGGCAGCAAACGGCTGGGAATCGTGAGCCGCGCGCCGGAAAATCTCCGCGCTTTCAACGGTGAGAGCTCGCAACTCAACGCCGATGGGAATGCGCTCACGCTTTTGCTTGCGGAGCCGAATGCTGCCAACGCCAAAGCGCTGCGGCAGGCGTTGCCGTTTCTCAATCCGCAACTGCTCGGATTGCGCAAGTCGGCAGGTTGCGGCGACCGGCTGGGTCTGGCGACGCCGGGGCACGTTCGAGCCATCCGGCAATCGAATCTGGCGCCGATTTTCGCCCAGCAGTCCATTCGCGAAAACGCCCGCACCGGCCGCACGCCGCAGCAGGTGATGGATGACGCGATGTGGGGAGTTTTTCAGGAAGGCTGGCGCGACGGCTGGGGGGCGGACGCCGACCACCTGAAAACAACGGCGGACATCGACGTTTGCGCCGCCGCGGGTTTTACTTTTTATACCATCGATCCCGGGGAGTATGTGGACAATGAAGCGAACACCGCGCCGGCCGCAGTGTTGCGCGAGAAAATCGAAAAGCTTCCCTGGACGGAACTCGAGACCAGCTGGGAAGTGCTACGCGGGGAACTCGGGAGCAGGCTGATCGATCTGGGGACTTTCGTTTTGACGCTGCGCGAGGAAGATTTGCTGCGCGCCGCGGCGAAGTACGGCCGTGTGGTGGCGCACACGGCGCGCATGAACCGTCATCTGAAGCAGGCGATGGGTACGCGGCCCTTTGAACTGGAAATGAGCGTGGATGAAACCGAAACCGTGACGACGCTGGGCGAGCATCTATACATCGCGCACGAACTGAAGCGCCTGGGAGTCGAGTGGGTGAGCCTGGCGCCGCGCTACGTGGGGACATTCGAAAAAGGCGTGGATTACATCGGCGACACGGCTGAGTTCGAGCACTCTTTTGCGCAGCACCTGGCGGTTTCAAAAACTTTCGGGCCCTACAAGCTCAGCCTGCACTCCGGCTCCGACAAATTCAGAATCTACCCGGTGGCGGCGCGAGTGGCCGGCAATCTGGTCCACTTGAAGACAGCGGGAACGAGTTATCTGGAGGCGCTGCGCGCCCTGACCGAAATCGAACCGGTGCTTTTCAGCGAAATTGTTCCGTTCGCCAAGGTACGCTATGCGGAGGACCGTGCCAGCTACCATGTTTCCGCCGTCGCGGAAAAAGTTCCGGACGTGGGCGGCTGGGCGGAGGAAAAGCTGGCTTCGCTGCTGGATGATTTCGACGCACGCGAGGTGCTGCACGTGACGTTTGGCTCCGTGATGCATCACGCCGAGTTTCGCGGGCGGCTGATGGCGGCGCTCGAGCGCGGCGAGGAAGTTTATACACGAATCATCGAACGGCATTTCCTGAAGCATTTCGCGCCATTCAAGGAAAGCGCCGTCGCGGGAGGGCGGAAATGAGCACCGGGTTTTCGAAAATGTATGACTTCAAAGGCCGCACGATTGTGGTGACGGGAGGGACGGGCGTGCTGTGCGGCGCCATGGCGCTGGCGCTCGCGGAATGCGGTGCGAACGTCGCCATCCTGGGACGTGACGAAAAGAAGGGCACCGCTTTGCTGGAAAAGTTCCCAGGTCCCGGCCGCGCCGTCATGGTGGCGGCGGATGTGCTCGATTCCACGTCGCTCAAAGCGGCGGCGGAAAAGATCCTCGGCGAGTTCGGCGGCCTCGACGGCCTGATCAACGGCGCGGGCGGCAACAGCCCGCAGGCCACGACGCGGCCCGACAATTCTTTTTTCAATCTGCCGGAAGAAGCATTGCGCTACGTGCTCGATTTGAATCTGCTGGGCACGATTCTGCCCTGCCAGATTTTCGGCCGCATTATGGCGGAGCGCGGTGAGGGCGCGATTCTGAACGTTTCCTCGATGAGCGCTTATCGTCCCATGACGCGCATCATCGGCTACTCGGCGGCGAAGGCGGGCATCAATAATTTTACGGAATGGCTTGCCGTACATCTGGCCAAGGAATATGGGCCGCGCCTGCGCGTGAATGCCATCGCGCCGGGATTTTTTCTGGCCGACCAGAATCGAAATCTGCTGATTGACAAGAACAGCGGCGAGTTGACGCCGCGCGGGCAATCCATTATTTCTCATACGCCAATGGGGCGATTCGGTGAGCCGGAAGACCTGATTGGGGCTGTCCTGTGGCTGCTTTCGCCCGCCTCAGCGTTCGTCACCGGCATCGTCGTCCCGGTGGACGGCGGATTTTCGGCCTTCAGTGGCGTGTGATTCGCTGGCCATAGAGCGAATCCAAAGAAAGGTTGTGCAACTTCATGGATAAAGTTCTCGTCACCGGCGGCGCAGGATTCATCGGCTCGCATTTGTGCGAAAGCCTTCTGCGGCGCGGCAAAAAAGTCGCCATTGTCGATAACTTTGACGCCTTTTACAGCGCCGATTTGAAGAAGGCGAATCTCGAGGAAATCCGCCGGTCGGGTGAATTCGAGCTCTTCATGGTGGACATTCGGGACGCCGGTGCCGTGCGCCAGGCATTTGAGACGTGGCGCCCACAGGCGGTGATTCATCTGGCGGCGCGAGCCGGGGTACGGCCCTCGATGGCTGAGCCGGCCGCTTACGTCAGCATCAACATAGACGGAACCGCGAACCTGCTGGAACTGAGCCGGCAGGTGGGAGTGGAGCGCTTTGTTTTTGCTTCGTCCAGTTCCGTTTACGGAAAATTCAACCGCGTTCCTTTTTCCGAGGATGATCCCATCGCCAAGCCGCTTTCCGTCTATGCCGCGACCAAGGTGGCGGGCGAGGCGCTCTGCTTCACTTATTCGCAGCTTTATCCGATGCCGGTGGTCGCGATCCGGATTTTCACGGCCTTTGGTCCACGCCAGCGGCCCGATCTCGCGATTCGCAAATTCGCCACGCTCATCGAGCAGGGCCGTGAGGTAACCATCTACGGCGACGGAAGCATGAGCCGCGATTACACTTACGTGACGGACGTGGCGGAAGGCCTCTTGCGGGCGCTCGAAGTCAAAGACCAATATGAAATTTTCAACCTGGGCAATTCGCGGCCCATCCGGATTGACGAAATGATTGAAGCGCTGGAACGCGCGCTGGGGAAAAAAGCGATACGAAAATTCCTACCCACTCCGCCGGGCGAAATGACGGCCACGCTTTCCGATCTCACCAAGTCCCGCGCCCAGCTCGGCTACGATCCCAAAATTGGATTTGAGGAAGGCATCCGGTTGTTTGTCGAGTGGATGCGAGCCTCGTGCTGACCTCCTTCTAATCCCCTGTGCAATCAGCGTTTAATCAGAGCTTTCTGATGCGGCGCCCAGGACGGGCGAGCCATTTCCCGATTCAGTGTATATTAGGAAGGACGTTGGGGCGGAATCCAGGGAACGCATTATGTGCGGAATCGTAGCCTATATCGGACATCAAACGGCGAGCTCGGTGCTGCTGGAAGGGCTGAAGCGGCTGGAGTATCGGGGCTATGATTCGAGCGGTGTGGCGATCCTGAATTCTTCGGAGCCCTACCTGGCGCGCGCCGTGGGCAAAGTAGCGGTGCTCGAAAGCAAGGTTTCCACGGACAGGCCGGCGGGGAAAGTGGGCATTGCGCACACGCGCTGGGCCACGCACGGCAAGCCGACGGAGGCGAACGCTCATCCGCACGCCGATTGCGCACGGCATCTGTTTCTGGTCCACAACGGCATTGTCGAAAATTTCCAGCGCCTGAAGAAAAAGCTCATCGCCGAAGGACACAGTTTCCGCTCCGAGACCGACACGGAAGTGCTCGCCCATCTGATCGAGCAGGTTTATCGCGGCGATCTGGCCGCGGCCGTGCAGCAGGCGCTTCAGCAGGTGGAAGGAACTTACGGCTTGGCGGTGCTGGACGCGCGGCATCCGGAGGAAATCGTGATTGCGCGGCACGGCAGCCCGATCGTGCTGGGCGTGGGGCAGGGCGAAGCGCTGGCGGCGTCGGATGTTTCGGCGCTGGCGCAATACACGGACCGCGTAGTTTATCTTGAGGACAATGAAGTGGCGCGGCTCACCGCCTCTGATTTCTCCATCGCCACTTTGCACAATCAAACCGTCAGCCGGGCGGCGACGGCAATCGAAGCTGACTCGACCGCGGCCGAGCTCGGAAATTTCCCGCACTTCATGCTGAAGGAAATTTTCGAGCAGCCGGAAGCCATCGAAAACGGGCTGCGCGGGCGCATCAATCACGCCGAAGCGGTGGCTAAGCTGGGCGGGCTCGAATCCGTGATGGACCGGCTGAACCAGGCGCGCCACCTGATTATCATCAGTTGCGGCACCAGCTATTACGCGGGGCTTTACGCGCGCTACGTTTTTGAAACGCTTACGGACTTGACGGTTGAGACGGAGCTCGCTTCCGAGTTCCGATATCGCAAGCTGAACCTGCGGCAGAACACTGCCGTGCTGGCCATAAGCCAGTCGGGCGAAACGGCGGACACGCTGGCCGCACTGCGCGAGGCCAAGCGCAAAGGCGCGCTGACGCTGGGGCTCGTCAACGTGGTGGGCAGCACGATTGCGCGTGAAACTCATGCGGGAGTCTATTGCCACGCGGGCATGGAAATCGGCGTGGCCTCAACCAAGTCGTTCACGTCGCAAATCACGCTGCTCACCTTGATGGCAATTCTGCTGGGACGCGGCCGCGACATTTCTTATGAGGAAGGCTCATCGCTGCTGCGGGGACTCGAAAAAATTCCCGACCAGATGCGGCAGGTTCTGGCTCAGTCGGATGCGATTCGCGGGCTGGCGGAGAAATATTCCAAGGCGCATCACTTTCTTTACATCGGGCGGAAGTACCAGTATCCCATTGCCCTCGAAGGCGCGCTGAAGCTCAAGGAGATTGCTTACATTCACGCCGAAGGCTATGCGGCGGGAGAAATGAAGCACGGACCTATCGCGCTGATCGATCCTGAATTCCCCACCTTCGCCCTCACGCCGGAAGACGGCTCCTACGAAAAAGTCGTCTCCAACATGCAGGAAATCAAGGCGCGGGACGGACGCATCATCGTGGTGACATCGGAAGGAAACAACAGACTCGGATCACTGGCCGACGAAACGATCTTTGTGCCGCGGAACCACGAGATGCTGATGCCGCTGCTGACCGTCGTGCCGCTGCAACTGTTCGCTTACCATTGCGCCGTGCTGCTCGGGCGCGACGTAGACAAGCCGCGCAATCTGGCCAAGAGCGTCACCGTGGAGTAAGTAGCGCCAGCGCTTGCGCCCCGGTTGAGGCGCCCCAGCCCTACGATCCGCTTTTCAGGAAAAGGATGGAAAGCGCGGGCAAGGTCAGATTGAGCGAATAGGGTTGGCCGTGCGCGGAAACCGGTGCCGCCTCGACTCCACCAAGATTGCCCCAGCCGCCGCCCCAGTAATCCCGCCCATCACTGTTTAGGATTTCACGCCAGAAGCCTCCACGGGGAACGCCAATTCGATAATTCGTGCGAGGCACGGGCGTGAAATTGGAGACGACGAGGATCTGATCGTTGTTCGACCGCGCCTTGCGCAGAAAAGAAAGAACGCTCTGCTGCCAGTCGTTGCAATCCACCCAATCGAAGCCCGACGGGTCGCAATCGAGCTCATGGAGCGCCGGCTCCGAGCGATAAAGCCGGTTCAGGTCGCCCACCCATTTCTGGATTCCGGCGTGGTTCGGATATTGCAGGACGTGCCATTCCAGGCTGCCTTCGTGCGTCCATTCGCGTACCTGCCCGAATTCCGCGCCCATGAAGAGCAGCTTTTTGGCGGGCTGCGCGAACATGTTTCCGTAAAGCAACCGCAGATTGGCGAAGCGCTGCCATTCGTCGCCGGGCATTTTGCCGATCAGCGAGCCCTTGCCGTGCACAACCTCGTCATGCGAAAGCGGCAAAACAAAGTTTTCCGTGAAGGCGTAGAGCATGCGGAAGGTGAGGCTGTTGTGATAATACTTGCGGAAAACAGGGTCCTGGTTCATGTAGAGCAGAAAGTCGTGCATCCAGCCCATGTCCCACTTGAAGCCAAAACCGAGGCCGCCCAGATACGTCGGCTTGGAAACCATCGGCCAGGCCGTGGATTCCTCCGCCACCGTCTGAACGCCCGGATTCGCCTGATATACGTCCGTATTGAACCGGCGGAGAAAATCAATCGCTTCCAGATTTTCGCGGCCGCCGAACTGATTGGGAATCCATTCGCCTTCCTTGCGTGAGTAATCGAGATAAAGCATGGAGGCCACGGCATCCACGCGCAGGCCGTCGGCGTGAAAGACGTCGAGCCAGAGCATGGCGCTCGACATCAGAAAGCTGCGCACTTCGTTCCGGCCGTAATTGAAAATGTAGCTGCCCCAGTCGGGATGGAATCCCTGGCGCGGATCGGCGTGCTCATAAAGATGCGTGCCGTCGAAATAAGCCAGGCCGTGCTCATCCGTGGGGAAGTGCGACGGCACCCAATCCAGATAGACGCCGATGCCGTGCTGATGGAGAACGTCAATCAGGTACATGAAATCCTGCGGGCTGCCGTGCCGGCTGGTGGGCGCGAAATAGCCGGTGGTCTGGTATCCCCAGGAGCCGGAAAACGGATGCTCCATAATCGGAAGAAATTCGACGTGCGTAAAACCTTGCGCCAGCACGTACTCCGTCAGTTTTTGCGCCAGTTCGCGATAGGTCAGCCAGCGGTTGCCGTCTTCCGGCACTCGCGCCCAGGAACCGAGATGGACTTCATAAATCGAAATGGGGGCATCGTGGGCGTTGCGTTTTTCGCGACCGGCCATCCAGGCGCCGTCGCCCCAACGATAATCGTGATCCCAGACGATGGATGCCGTCGCCGGCGGCTGCTGCCGATAGAGCGCGAAGGGATCGGCTTTGTCCGCGCGATAACCGTTGTAACGGGAACGAACGTGATACTTGTAAAGCGCGCCTTTCTTGATGTCGGGGATGAATCCCTCCCAGACGCCCGAAGATCCGCGAGGATGCAGGTCGTGCGTATCCTTGTCCCAGCCGTTGAACTCCCCCATCACCGTGATGCGTTCCGCGTTCGGCGCCCAAACGGCAAACTGGACGCCCTGCTGGCCCTCAACCTCCGCCCCGTGCGCGCCCAGCTTCTCAAAAAGGCGATAGTGAGTGCCTTCGTTGAAGAGATAAAGATCCTGGTCGGTCAAAAGTGAGGCGGATTCTTTGACCGCTGCGGTATTCGCTTCCCGATTCGTGGTCTGTGGACCGGCGCTTCCTGATGCATTCATGTGCGTCCTCCTTTCCTGCCGGAATTCCAGCTGCCCGTGAAGGCAAGCTCAACGGCGCCGCCGCTTGCCGGCGGCTGATCGTGGCTTGTTCTGTGTCGCTTAATTCATTCTATGACAAACCGTGGGGTTCTCTGCAACCCCGGCCTGAAAGATTTTTGCGGCGAGGACGGAAACCGGGCGGGTGTGGCGCCTGGTTTGGACTGATCGAATCGAAGGGTGGGAAAAAGAAAAACTCCCGCGCGCCGGCAGTTCCGCCTCCTTCCGGCGCACGGGAGTGTGTTCGGCGATCGAATGCTGACCCGACGCAAAGCCTGCGGCGGATTACCTTCGCCAGCCGCCGCGGCGCCAGCCACCGCCGAATCTGTAAAAGCCAAAGTCCAGGAAAACCGGCCCGCCCCAAAAGTAAGGACTCCACGGATAGCCGTAACCGGAATAATAGTAGGGCGGCGGATAGCCCGGAGCGGGGCGGCGTTCCGCCCGACGCCGCAACTCGGGCGCCGACTGGTTATCGTAATCCGCCTGAGTTGCGGGGCGGAACGCCACCTGACCGTGCGCGGTGGAGAAAGTAACCGGAATCTCCAGTTCGAAAGTCAGCGGAGTTTCCGGCGGCAGCACGGTTGCGCGGCCGCGGGTCAGAAGCACGCCCGCGAGGCCCGCGCCCGCTCCAATCGCTGCTCCGATTCCCGCCCCTTCGCCGGCGTCACGCGCTGTGGCGCCAATGGCGGCGCCAATGCCGGTGGTTGTTCCCACAGCCGCGGCATCGCGCCCTTTGGTGGTGGGGCCGGAAGTCTGCATCAACTGGGTGTGAATCGGCAATTGCTGGCCGTCCACCAGAATCAGACGGCTCAGCTCAATGCCAAGCTGGGAGGTGCCCTTGATGAGCCCCGCCTTCTTGGCCGTCACCACGCGGCCGACCACCGTCTGTCCGCGACGCGCCACTACCCAACCGTTCACTACCAGCGGCTGATTGAGTTCCGCCGTGAATGCGTCGCCGGGGCGGCTTTGATCACTCGACAGGAATTGCGAGGTGCGGATGGAGAGGATCGTTCCAGCAGGCAAAGTGAGCGAAGCGGGAATTTGTGGAACGGCCGGTTCCGCAGGTTCGGGCACGGCTTCCGGAGCGGCAGTGTTTGCCTCACCGGCGGTCGGGCCGGCATTCTGCTGGACCGCGGCCGTGGAATCAGATTGTTGCTGTTGTCCCGCCCATGCGGGCAGGCTGCTTACACAAATCGCTACAGCACAGGCGGCAATGGTCGAAAAAACCACACCGCGAAAAGAGGTCACTCGAAGCGGATACATTCTTCCCTCCGTTCCCCCGACCTCTTCAGTTAGGCATCCTCTATGACGTTAAACAGGGCCTTCAGGTTGCCAGGCCCTGGGGGAAAATCGCAGGGGACGGTATCCCTGCCAGGGCCGACCCTGCTGCGCTTTTGGTAACCGCCTGATGACCCTTTCAGCGCCGGCGGATAGGGTTTGCCGCTCCTATTGAGACCTTAACAACTATTTATTTCGCCACATTTTGGAGCCCGAATTTGGGCGGAGCAAACCACCAGAGTTGGCCTGCCGCGTTATAAAACTCGATCATCGGGACGCCGTCAACAATCGTCATGCGGCCGCGCACATGCCCTCCGGAATCCTTGAGGATGAATTCGTTGGCGGTAACGGCCGTGGGATGGTTCAAAGCGGCGCTGATCACCGCGTACGATTTGGGCCCAGAAAGTACGGCGGCGAACAAGACGAGGACCAACGCCAGACCAACCAATCGCCAGCGGCGATTCGACTTTTCGAGCGCAGTCACACGCGACGAGAGGCTTGCGAATTCACTTTGGGTGTCTGTCATGGGCTGACCTCCGTAAGTTCGGGATGTGGAGCATCATAGATGCATCATGACTATTGACGCAACAGCCCGCGAATCGTTAGCCGGAAGGGGCAAGCCGCAGGGGAGGGTCAACTTCCCTGGCGTGGCCCTGGGCCAATCCAGGTGTCCACCCTATTGTTTTGAGACTCGCCAGATGACGTTGCCGCCGTCGTCGGAGACGAAAAGCGAACCATCTTTGGCTACGGCCACGCCGACCGGGCGGCCGTTGACGACGTTCGAACTGGGGTTAGGGACAAAGCCGCTCAGGAACGTTTCAGGATCGCCGGACGGCTTGCCGTCGCGGAAGGGGATGAAAACGACTTTGTATCCGCTCAGGATGCTGCGGTTCCATGAGCCGTGCAGCGCGACAAAGGCTCCGTCATCATACTTTTGGGGGAATTGCTTGCCGGTGTAAAAAGTGCATTCCAGCGGCGCGGTGTGTGGCCCGACGAGGACGTCGGGAACAATGGCTTTGGCCACCAGGTCCGGCCGCTGCTCTTTCATGCGCGGGTCGAGATTCTTGCCGATGTAGCTGTAAGGCCAGCCGTAAAAGCCCCCCTGCTGGACGTGCGTGAAATAGTCGGGAGGAACATTGTCGCCGAGCATGTCCCGCTCGTTGACATCAGCAAAGAGCTGGCCCGATTCAGGGTTGACGCACAGGCCGACGGCGTTGCGCAGGCCGCTGGCATAAATGGTAGAGTTTGCACCGTCGGGGTCCGCTTCCTGAATGGCGGCGCGCCGCTTGTCACTTTCCTTGCACACGTTGCAATCGGAGCCGGCGGATGCAAAAAGCTTTTTCCCGTCCTTGCTGAAGGCCACAGTGCGCGTGAAGTGCATTCCGCCGCTCGGCATATCCAGAATGTGCTCCTGCTTGCCGGTGGGTTTGGAAGTCTTGGGATCGAATGGGAATCGAATCACCTCATTCGTGTCGCCGATGTAAACATAGTCGCCATGGAACGCGATTCCGAAAGGCTCGCGCAGGCCGCTCGCGAAGACGAATCGGCTGTCGGACGCCTTTGAGTCACCGGGATCGTGCAGGACGTCGATCCGGCCGGCGTCGGTGTCCGCCACGAACAGATCGCCGTTCGGAGCCACGGCCAGATTGCGCGGATTGCGGAAGTCTTTGGCGAAGACCGTCACCTTGAAACCCGAGAGCGCCGTGGGCATGAATCCGCTTTCCGTGTGTACATGGGGCGGATTCGCCTGGATGGGCTTGGTGAAGGGCGGAGGAATATTGGCGGGCTGCCCGTGCGTGAGTTGGGCAAAGGCCGGCGCGGCCGCCAGCAGAACAATAAGGGGAATCAAAAGACGATGACGCATCGCTGCTCCTTACTCGTGTGAGGAAATGCGAGTTTCGCGGTGACCGGGCAAACCAAAAGCAATGCTTCCCGGATTTTCACATGCCGCTGCTCGCGGATTTGCCTTCCAGTTCGTTGGCCAGCGCTCCGGCGTTGTAAATCTTGCGCAGGGCCGTGATGATGGCGGCGCTATCAACGGCGACAGCGCGGCTATATTCCTCGTCGTACATGAAATCGCTGACCAGGCTTTCGATGTTGCCATCGAAAATCAGGCCGACCAGTTCGCCCTGGCGGTTGACGACGGGCGAGCCGGAATTGCCGCCGATGATGTCGCAGGTGCTCACAAAGTCGACCGGCGTCGTCAGATCAATCTTGTCCCTGGCCGCCATGACGGGCGGCGTGAGGTTGAACGGAGGCTTCAGGTCAAAGCTGTAAGCGCGATCGTACAAGCCGTAGAAAGTAGTGTGCGCGGGCGCGATGGTTCCGTTCATGGGATAGCCCTTGACGGTGCCGAACGCGAGCCGCAGCGTGAAGGTGGCGTCGGGATAGGTGTTTTTGCCGTAAACGGCAAAGCGCGCCTTGCCGATCATCTGGCCGGCGTGCGACTGGATGCTTTCGATTTCGTCCTGGTGCTGTTTGATGATCTCGCGGATGGAAGGTTCGACGCGGCGGGCAAATTCAATGAGCGGATCGGTGGAATTCGCGACGGCGGATTCGCCGCCCTCGATCAGCGACTTGCGGAAAGCGGCGTCGCCCAATTTGGTTCCGTCGAGCGCCGCGGCCGCCGCTTCTTCAGGCGTTTTGCCCTCGAGCGCCGCCTTGACGAAAGGATCGTCAGGCCCAAGCTCCTGGAGCGCTCCCTTGAGGGCGCTTGTGAGCAGCGCCTGCTGCATGGGCAAATAGACGGGCGCGGGCGAGAAAAGCTGGAAGCGCAACGACGCCAACTGCGAATCATGGAAGCCGGGCAGCCGCTCGCCGTCGGGCTTTTTGACCTCCTGGACGTATTCGACCATGGTCACCGCGCGGCTGGCCAGGGCAGCGACGGGCATGCGGCGGAAAACATAGGGTTTGAAAATCCGCTTATCGTTTTGCATGGCCTTCGAAATCTGATCCCAAGCGCCGCCGTACTCCTTTTCGAGCTGCGGATTTTGGGCAAGGCGCGCGCGGAACTCCTCCTGCTGTTTCTGTTTTTGCGCCATCAGTTCAGGATTGCGCAGGCCCTTTTCGATGCCCGTGTAAGCCTTGATGGAATTGTTGATAAAGAAGATTTCGCTGGCCGCTTCGCGCGTCTGCTCCGCGCCTTCCTTTGAATAATCGGTCAGCGCCTGGAGGCGGTCTTTGAGCAGGGAAAGAATAAGCGGCGCTGATTCGTCACGCGTAAACTGAAGCTGCGCGAGCGTGTCCAGCCGGCTGGTCGAGCCGGGATTGCCGGAGACGAAGACCAGATCGCCGTCCGCCGGGCCTTTCGGATCCCACTTCAGATAATCCTTGCTGCTGTCCACCGGCTTGCCGTTCTCGTAAACCCGGAAGAGCGCGAAATCGAGGTCGTAGCGCGGGTAAGTAAAGTTGTCCGGGTCGCCGCCGAAGTAGGCAGTCTGCTGCGTGGGCGCGAAGACCAGCCGCACATCGGTGTACTTTTTGTATCGATAGAGCCAGTACTCACTGTCCTGGTAAAGCGGAATCACGTCGGAGCGAAGACCGGTGGCATCCAAGCTTTCCTTTTCGATCTTGGCGATTTCGGCGCGCCGCGCCTTGTAAGCCTGGTCGTCGGTCATGCCGGGCTTAACGGCGGCGAGCACGCGCGAGGTGACATTCTCCATAGACCTCAGCACGTTGAGCTCGAGATCGGGGCATTTCAGTTCTTCGGCGGGAGTGCGCGCGTAGAACACTTGCTCGACGTAATTGTGCTCGGCGGAGGAAAGCTTCTGCAATTGCGCCAGCGCCACGTGGTGGTTGGTCAGGACCAGACCGTCCGGGCTGACAAAGGATCCGGAGCCGCCGTCGTTGAAGCGCACACTCGAAAGGCGAAGGTGATCGAGCCATGCCTGCGTGGGCACAAAGTTGTATCGTTCCTTCAATTGCTTGAAGGGAGGATTATCGAACGTCCACATTCCCTCGTCGGCGGCCATTCTTCCGCCCCAAATCGCCAGACTGGCCGCAACCACACCCAGAGCCAGCAAAGTCCACAAACGTCGCATCGTCGCCACCTCATTCTTACTTAATTCAAATTGAGATTCCGGTTTGTCCTTGGATGTCCGGGCTGAAAGCTTTCCTGCCGAGCCCTCACCGCGCACAGTCATGCTTGAAGGGCCTGAGCTTGACCTCAGGAAAGTATTCGGCGCTCAGTTGGCGGGACCGCCGGCCTCAGCAAACGCTACGTCGCGCGGCTGTCGTCCTTCGCCTGTTGCGGGCTCCTTCTCGAGCGCCAGGTTCACCACTTCCTCGATGGTCTTGACGTAATGCAGCTCCAGCCCTTCGCGCTGCGCCTCAGGCAGATCCTGTTTGACGTTCGGCTCGTTCTCGGCGGGCAGTAGGATCACCTGAACGCCGGCGCGTTTTGCAGCGAGCAGTTTTTCCTTGATGCCGCCCACGGGAAGCACCTGGCCGCTCAGCGTAATCTCTCCCGTCATGGCCAGACGGGGATGCAGCGGCCGGCGCGTCAGCGCCGAAACCAGAGCTGTCACCATGGTCACGCCCGCCGAAGGCCCGTCTTTCGGTATCGCGCCCGCCGGAACATGAATATGGATGTCGTGCTCCTGGAAGAAGTCGAGTGGAATTCCAAAGTCGGAAGCGTGCGAGCGCACCCAGGCCAGCGCCGCCTGCATGGATTCCGCCATGACCTGTCCCACGTGGCCCGTCATGGTGAAGTTCTTTCCGCCTTTCATGGAAGTCGCTTCCACAAAGAGCACGTCGCCGCCGGTCGGCGTCCAGGCCAGGCCCACAGCCACGCCCGGCTGACGGGTGCGGTTGACGATCTCCGCTTCCGGACGGAATCGAGGCACGCCGAGGAACGTGCTGAGGTTGTCGTGATTAAGAACGAGTTTATCCCCGGACCCTTCGGCGATCCGCCGCGCCTGCTTGCGGCAGACGGTGGCGATTTCGCGTTCGAGATTGCGCACCCCGGCTTCCCGCGTATATTGCCGGATCATGCCGCTCAGAGCCTCGCGGGTGAACTCGATCTGGTCGCCGTTCTTGACTCCGTTTTCCTCCGTCTCTTTGGGGAGCAAATGGCGAACGGCGATTTCAATCTTCTCTTCCTCCGTGTAGCCCTGGACCTCCAGCACTTCCATGCGGTCCAGCAGCGGCGGCGGAATGGTGTCGAAAACGTTGGCCGTGCAGATAAACAGCACCTTGGAAAGATCGAACTGGACATCAAGATAGTTGTCGCGGAAGTGGGAATTCTGCTCCGGATCGAGCACCTCGAGCAGCGCCGAGGAGGGATCACCGCGGAAGTCGCGTCCGATCTTGTCCACTTCATCCAGCATGAAGATCGGGTCGCGCGTTTCGGCGCGGCGCACGCCCTGCATGATCTGGCCGGGCAGCGCGCCGATGTAAGTTCGCCGGTGGCCGCGAATTTCAGCCTCGTCGTGAATGCCGCCCAGCGACATGCGCACGAATTTGCGGTCGAGCGCGCGGGCGATGGATTTGCCCAGCGACGTTTTGCCCACGCCCGGCGGTCCGACAAAGCAGAGAATCGGGCCTTTCAATTGCGGCTTGAGCTGCAGGACGGCCAGGTAATCGAGAATCCGTTCCTTCACTTTCTCAAGGTCGTAATGATCCTCGTCGAGGACGGCCTTGGCCTTTTGAATGTCAACTTTGGTGTCGCTGACCTTGATCCAGGGCAGCGCCAGAAGCCAGTCGAGGTAGGTGCGGATGACGTGGTAATCGGCCGCGGCGGGCGACATTTTGGCCAGGCGGCTCAATTCGCGCAGGGCTTCCTTCTTGGCCTCTTCGCTCATGCCGGCGCTTTCGATTTTCTTGCGCAGCTCTTCAATTTCCTGCTGCTCGTCGGATTCGCCCAGCTCCTTCTGGATGGCCTTCAACTGCTCGCGCAGATAGTATTCGCGCTGGCTCTGGCTGACCTGATCCTGAACGTCCGATTTGATTTTCGATTGCAGTTGCAGCACTTCGAGTTCGCGGGCCAGCAGGTGATTGATGCGGTCGAGGCGCGCCGATAGTTCCAGGCTTTCGAGCAGTTCCTGTTTCTCGGTGCTGGAAAGCGTGGGCAAGTTGGCGGCCACAAAGTCCGCGAGCCGCCCCGGCTCATCGATATTCATGACAACGGTCTGCAGGTCATCGGAAAGCGTGGGGGAAAGCTGGACGATCTGTTGGAAAAGCGTGGTGACGCTGCGCACCAGCGCCTGGAATTCCGAGGACTGCGCTTCCGGCGGATGCACGTCCGGAAGCAGTTTGACGCGGGCGCGCATGTACGGCTGCATCTGCAGCACTTCTTCCAGTCCGATGCGCTGGTGGCCCTCGACAAATATGAACAGGCTCTGGCTCGGCAGCTTGATGATCTTATGCACCTGAGCCATGGTGCCGGTCTGATAGAGATCGGCCGGCTGCGGATTGTCCACGCGCGGGTCGCGCTGCGCGAAAACTCCGATGTATTTGTCGCCTTCCTGCGGAAGGTCGCCGATCAGTTTGAGCGAGCTTTCTCTCCCCACCGTCAAAGGAAGAATCGCGTTGGGAAAAAGAACCGTGTCGCGAACCGGGAGAATGGTCAACTCGATAATCTCGGGTTCTTTCTTTGGTTTATTTGCCATGAACAGCCTCAATCCCGCTTGGATTCAAACAACGCCAAAGATTAGCCCTCCTGAGCCCGCAAAATTCGCGGCACCATCTTATCACGCCTCTGCACAGGAGAGACGATTGACTCCGGAGCCATCTCTGGCCTCTTTTCCGTTGATACCGGCTTCGAATTTGAAAGTCCCCTATGGCCGCGCATTCTATTGGATGTCATCGGCGTGATTCAAGGTGCAAGGCGACTTTTCGGCATCGAGAACCGGCCGGCGGACTCCGGCCATGGCTTTTTTCCGCCGAACCTGATTCCCGCACTCGATTGTGTTAGACTGAACTTCATCGAAGGATATTCTATGGACTCGCAAAGCTCTCGAAGAATCGTCTCCGTTCTGGTTGGGATTCGCCGGCGGCTTCTCCGCCTTGAATTCCTTGCTTCACCTTAACTCCGAGGGTTTTGAGCCGCCGCCTATGTCGCCACGGCGCTCCCGCCCGGCTGTCGACTCCGTTGAGCGGGAATTTGGAGACAAATTTCAGATTTTGAGGAGGAACTCATGGGAACTTCAACATCCGCTGCTAAAGGAGGATTTATGCCGTTTTCGCTTCCCCCCCTGCCTTACGCTTCAGACGCGCTGGAGCCTTACATCGACAAAACGACCATGGAGATTCATCACGGCAAACATCACGGCGGTTACGTCAACAACCTGAACAAGGCCCTGGAGTCGGCATCCAACTTGGCCGGCAAAACGCTGGAAGAACTTCTCGCCAACAATTGCGCCATCGTTCCGGAAAATATCCGCACCGCGGTGCGCAATAATGCCGGTGGCCACGCCAATCATTCGATGTTCTGGGCGATCATGGGTGCCAAGAAGGGCGGGCAGCCGTCCGGCAAGCTGGCCGAGGCGCTCAAGAGCACCTTCGGCGGCTTCGATCAGTTCAAGGAGAAATTCACCGCCGCCGCGACCACGCGATTCGGTTCCGGCTGGGCCTGGCTGGTTTCCGCGGGCGGCAAGCTCGACATCTGTTCCACGCCCAATCAGGACAGCCCGATCATGGAAGGCAAATTTCCGGTGATGGGTCTGGACGTTTGGGAACACGCCTATTACCTGAAATACCAGAACCGCCGCGCGGAATACATTACGGCGTGGTGGAATCTTGTGGACTGGGCCGCGATCGATAAGCGGTTCACAACCGGCAAGTAGAGACGGGGTTCGTCCCGCCATGGATTCAGCGCCCGGGCCGATGGAGAAATTCCTTCGGCCCCGGAGCGCGGGGAGTATAATCGCAGGGAACGGCAACCGGTCGAGCCTGGGGAGTTCGGGTCATGCCCAGAGTGAAATCACTCATCGTCAACGGCGAGAAGCGTTCTGTAGACGCTGACGCCGAAACTCCACTGCTCTACGTGCTGCGCGACCAGCTTGACCTGACCGGAACCAAATACGGTTGCGGCGAAGGTCAGTGCGGCGCCTGCACGGTTCTGCTTGACGGAATGCCTCGCCGTTCCTGCATCACCTCCACCGGCACGGCGGCGAAAAAGAAAATCACCACCATCGAAGGACTGGCCCGGGACGGAAAACTCCATCCCGTGCAGCAGGCGTTTCTCGACACGGAATCGTTCCAGTGCGGCTATTGCACTTCCGGCATGATTCTGACCGCGGCGGCCTTTCTGCGCGTCAATTCAAATCCAACCGAAGAACAGATTCGCCATTTCATGGAAGGCAACATCTGCCGCTGCGGAACTTATCCGCGCATTGCCGAGGCCATTCTCCGCGCTGCGGACGCGATGAAGAAATCGTAAGTCATGACCGATCGCATCAAATTCGATTTTGAGATCGAGCCCGAGCGGTACGAGCTGACCTCGGGGCCGGCTTACCATTTTGACTTTGGCCGGCGCCAATTCTTCCGCGTGATGGGCGGCGGCGTGGCCGTGTTTCTGCTGGTCCGGCAGGGATTCGGGCAGGAATCGGGCCGAGGTGGCCGCAGGTTCAATTTCGGAGAGCGTCTGCCGCAGAACATCGGCGCCTGGCTGCACCTCGATGAAAACGGGAAAGTCACGGTCTTTACCGGCAAAGTGGAAATAGGGCAGAACATCCGCACGTCGCTCGCGCAGGCGGTGGCGGAAGAGCTCCGCGTGCCCGTGGGCTCCATCCACATGATCATGGGCGACACCAGCCTGACGCCCTTTGACATGGGAACGTTCGGCAGTCGCACCACGCCCACGATGAATCCGGAACTCCGTCGCGTGGCTTCCGTGGCGCGCGATCTGCTGGTCGGCATCGCGGCGAAAAAGTGGAAGACCAACGCCTCAAAACTCGTGGCGGCGGATGGCAAGGTTTCCGATCCGGCAAGCGGGCGCACGGCGGAATACGCCGAACTCGCGCGCGGGCAAAACCTGGGCAAAGCGATTGTCGAAAGCGATCCGCTCACGCCGGCCGTGGACTGGAAGGTGATGGGAACTCCGGTTCCCAAAGTGAATGGAATCGATTTTGTCACCGGCCGTCACCTCTATCCTTATGACATTCGCCGGCCCGGAATGCTTTACGGCAAAGTCCTGCGTCCGGCGGCGTTCGGCGCAACGCTGACGACGTTCGACGCTTCCGAAGCGCGCAAGATTCCCGGCGCGATCGTGGTTCGCGACGGAAATTTTGCCGGCGTCGCTGCGCCCTCGCTTGAAACAGCGGAAAAGGCGCTGGCGGCGATTCACGCCGAATGGAAATCCGAGCCGCAAATCTCAAACAAAGAACTGTTTGAGTATCTCAAGAACAACGTCGACTCCGGCGGCGGCGGACGATTCGGTTTCGGAGGCGGGCCGACCGAGCACGGATCAGTAGAACAGGGCCTTGCTTCCGCCGCTCATCGCCTGGACGCGACTTACACGATCGCCTACATCGCGCATTGTCCGCTGGAACCGCGAGCCGCCGTCGCGGAATGGAACGGCGGCAAAGTGACCGCCTGGACGGGAACGCAGCGGCCCTTCGGTGTTCGCGAAGATCTGGCGCAGGCTTTTCACATTTCGCAGGACGCTGCTCACGTGTTGATGCCCGATATGGGTTCCGGCTACGGCGGCAAACATACCGGCGAATGCGCCGTGGAAGCGGCGCGCCTGGCCAAGGCCGCGGGCAAGCCGGTCAAACTGAACTGGACGCGCGAAGAGGAAATGACCTGGGCCTATTTCCGCCCCGCGGGCGTGATTGAGATCAAAAGCGGAGTCGCGGCCGACGGCATGCTGGTCGCGTGGGAATACGCCAATTACAATTCCGGCCCGTCCGCCATGCAGACGCCTTACAAAGTGGCGAACCAGAAGATCGAGTTCCATCGAACCAAATATCCGCTGCGCCAGGGTTCGTATCGAGCGCTGGCTGCCACGGCCAATCACTTTGCGCGCGAATCGCACATGGATGATCTGGCGCACGCCGCCGGAATGGACCCGCTCGAGTTCCGAATGAAGAATCTGGACGACGACCGGCTCAAGGCCGTTTTCCAGGCCGCGGCGGACAAGTTCGGCTGGGCGAAGAGCAAACCAACTGCCGGGCGCGGATTCGGCCTGGGCGGCGGAATTGAAAAGGGCGGCTACGTTGCGACCTGCGCGGAAGTCGCGATTGACCGCAAGACGGGCGACGTTCACGTGGTCCGCGTGGTGACGGCGTTCGATTGCGGCGCGGTCGTCAATCCCAACGGACTCAGAAATCAGATCATGGGCGCGAACGTCATGGGCCTGGGCGGCGCGCTGTTTGAAGCCATCAAATTCGCGGACGGCAAAATTCTGAGCGACCGCTTTTCAAAGTACCGCCTGCCGCGATTCAGCGACGTTCCCAAAATCGAAGTCATTCTGATTGACCGCAAAGATCAGCCTTCCGCCGGCGCCGGCGAAACGCCAATCTGCGGACTTGCCCCCGCCATCGGCAACGCCATCTTCCACGCCACCGGCAAGCGCCTTCGCTCCCTGCCCATGGTCCCCAACGGCCTGAAGATCTGAATCGGGTTCGTTCGGGTTCGTTTTTGAGGCCGATCCTTTAGAATCAGTTACTTAACGGCTTCGTTCGTCAAAAAAGATTGTTTTGTTTTCGTGTTTTTTGGCGTCGGGAAGTTCATCCGACCCGCTATTCATGCGGGTCCGGCGCGCTTTCGGAATGCGCGTAATCGGCGTGTCAACTACATTATTCATCCGCCATGACCTCGATCCCGGCCGCTATCCATGAGGCTGCCACGCGGTTCGGCTACAAGCAAACGGCGAGATCAAGCTCGGCGCTACAAAGGCGAGGCACTAATCACCCATTAGTATATTACCACAAGAATCACTAACGCCAAGCAAAATCAATCACATGCGAGCCTGGCCTGGCGCGCTGCACCCTCGAGAAGTCGTGCCGCGGGTCTCGATCTGCCGGACCCTCGCGACATCGCCCGCAAATTCGAGTAAGATCAAGCCAAGCTATCAGGCCAAATTGGGAATCACGGGCTCAAGCTCTTTACGGGGGTTCTGCGCATGCTTAAGTCCATCGGTGTGGTCGTTGGCTCCTACGTGGTTTCGATTGTTCTTGTGCTGGCAACGGACCCGCTGCTCACGCGGCTGTTCCCGGGCGAATTTGTTCAGGGCCACATTCCCTCCAGCGCCCCCCTGCTTGCGAGCACGGCCTGCTTTGTGGTCATCTCCATCCTCTGCGCCTGGCTGTGCGCGCGCTTTGCGCCCGGGAGAGCGGCGCGGCACGTGCTGTGGTTCTTCGCCATTGGAGAAGTCCTGGGAATCGCAACCACGATTCCCAACTGGGGCAAGGGCTGGCCGCACTGGTATTGGCTCGCGTGGCTGCTCTCGTGGCCGGTGAGCTGCTGGGTGGGTTTTCTGCTGGCCGGGCGCCGGACTGATTCTCACCCCAAATAGAGCTTCGAACGTCCGGCGGCACGGAGGCGCTGCATGCCTGAAGAGCCGGGGCGCGGTCTTCGAAGCGTGAACCTTGCTACGCCGCCCGCTATCCGCTTCTTGCCGCGCGGCGAGCGTGGCAGCGCCTAGCTGTGAAGAAGGACTTGCGGATTGGCTTTGGCGATTGCGAGGAGCCGGAGGGCGGCGTTTCGGGGGCGGCGGGCGCCCTGCTCCCAGCTCTGAACGGCCTTGGGGCTGACGCAGAGAAAACGCGCGAAGACGGCCTGGCTGGCGTGCAGACTCCGGCGAATGCGCCGGATCTCTTGCGGCTTGATCGGTCTGGGCGGAGCGGGGAATTCCGTCACGCGAAGGTCCGGCTTCGCGCCCCGCTCATAGGCGCCAGCGTCGGCCAGAGCGCCGCGCAGGTCCTCGTACAATGTTGGATGTCTTTTCCCTGACATTTCTATCCTCCTACAGATTCTTCAAATCGGTGACCATCCGGCGAAGGGCTTTTCGCTGGTCCTCATCCAGATCCTCCTGCTCATGCTTGTCCAGTAAATAGAGCAGGTGGATATGGCCGCGGCGCTCCAGGAAAAGATACAGGTAACGAAAGCCGCCGCGTTTTCCTTTTCCGCGGCCGGGGTGAGGCGCTCGCGCCTTGCGAATTCCTCCCAGTCCCCGGACAATTTTCCCCTTCGCCGGATTCTCTACCAGTTCTTCCTGAATTCGCTCCAGCACGGCCGCCGCCTGATCTTCGGCCAACTCCGTCAGGCGGCGAGTGAAGGATCGCGATTCGATAAATACCACAAAGTAGGATATACCACATCGTAGCACATCGGGTCAAGAGTTCGCTGCGCGCCTTTACTTCTTGTCGTCGGTCTGGGCGACCAGTTCGACTTCGAGCGAGATTTTGACTTCGTCGCCGACCAGTACGCCGCCTGCTTCGAGCGCCTGATTCCAGGTGAGTCCGAAGTCCTTGCGATTGATCTTCGTCGTCGCGGAAGCGCCGACGCGGGTCAATCCCCACGGATCCTTCACGGGCGGGGTCGGGCCATCGACCGCGAGGGTGACTTCACGCGTAGTGCCGTGAATGGTCAGGTCGCCGATCAGCTTCAGGCCGTTCGGGCCGTTTTCAGTCCGTTTGGATTTGAAAGTGAGCGCGGGATATTTCTCAACGTTAAAGAAGTCGGCGCTCTTCAAGTGCTTGTCGCGATCGGGCTCGCGGGTATTAATCGTGCTAACGTCAATTGTAGCCTCCACGGCCAGGCTTTCGGGATTGGAGCCGTCAAACCGGGCCTGCCCGGTGACGCCGGCAAACTCGCCCTTGACGTTCGTAATCATCATGTGGCGCACCGAAAACTGCGCGTGGGTATGGGCTGAATCGAAGTTCCAGGTGGTTACTGCCTTTGCTGTTGCGGTCTCTGCTGTCTGTGCCATGTTGCACCTCCTGCTCACTATGATGCCTCACAACGATTCTCGTTACAACAAATATCTGGCACGAGAAAATGAGCTGCCGGCGCGCCTCCGCCCGGCAGGGCTAAGCTGGTGAAAGTATTCGGGATAGGCGTTGACGCGGCGGAAATCGCGGTGCTAGGCTGGGGGCGTTATCGCCATGAAAAGCGAGCCGCACCGGCTGGAATTCACGGGGGCGATCTACAAGGAAGGCAAATGGTTCGTCTCCCTTTGCCTCGAGCTGGACGTCGCCTCGCAGGGGCACACCTTGCTCCAGTCCAAGAAAATGCTGGCCGAGGCCGTGAGCCTTTATCTGGAATCCTGTTTTGAAAACAATTCGCCCTACCTGCGGCCGATCCCTCCACGGGAAGATCCGCGCCGCAACCCCCCCAAGAATCTGGTTGAAATCTATCCGATCAGGGCGGACTTCAAAGTCCGCGCCGGGTTTTAGGACGTCGCAGTATCGGGCGAGGATTGTGATTTGTCTCGCACGATTTCTTCCCGCGCCGACGGCGCCGCTACGGCTTCGAGCCGGGCGAGCGCCCACTCGGCGTGCTCGCGAATGACGGGATCGGAGTGGCGGCTGAGCTCCTGCAATTTGCCGGCGAACCCGCGGTCGCCGGAATTTCCCATGACGACGCACAGGTTGCGCAGCAGGCCGTGATATTTGGCGCGCTTGATGGGCGAGCGCATGAAGACGCGGCGGAAATCGTCCTCGGAAAGCGCCAGAAGATCTTCCGGGCGGGGATGGAAGAGTGAAAAAGTACCCGGTGCTGGGGACTGGGTGCTGGAGGGCTGCGGTTCTATTGCGGGCGGCGAGAGTTCGACTTGCAAAGGCTGGAATTCGGGGAGCGTCGTGGTTGCGGCGCCAGTGCGGCCGCGGCCTTTTTCCTCCGGCTGACGGCTGAGGGCTGACGGCTGAGGGCTCTCCCCATTCTGATTTCCATTCCACGGGCAGACATCCTGGCAGATGTCGCAGCCGATCACGTTGTTTCCGATGGCCGCGCGATACCGGGAAGGAATGGAACCCTTGAGTTCGATGGTGAAATAGGCGATGCAGCGCGACGCATCCATGACGTAAGGCTCGACCAGGGCGCCGGTCGGGCAGGCTTCGATGCAGCGTGTGCAGGAGCCGCAACGGTCGGGCGCGGGCGAGTCCGCGTCGAGATCAAGGCTGGTGAGGATGACGCCCAGAAAGAACCACGAGCCCTTTTGCTCATTAATCAGACACGTGTTCTTGCCGGTCCAGCCGATGCCCGAGAGGCGCGCGAAGGCGCGCTCGACCACGGGGCCGGTGTCCACAAAAACGCGGGTTTCAGCATCGGCGGCCATCGTCTTGACGGCATGGCGCAGCTTCTCGAGTTTGCTGCGCATCAGGCGGTGATAATCCTGCCCCCAGGCATAGCGGGAAATCCAGGCGCGAGATTCGGAGTTTGAAGCTTGCAGTGGCGCACGGCCATGCGTCACGACTTCTGTCGAATAGGGGAGCGGCGCGTTGTAAACGAGTCCAACGCAGATGACCGATTGGGCGGAAGACAGGATGCTGCGCGGGTCGTGGCGCTTGGGATTTTCAAGGTAGCGCATTTCTCCGGCATAGCCCTGCTCAACCCAGCGGCGGGAAAATTCCAGATCTTTCCAGGCGGAAATCGGGGCGATACCTGCGAGGTCGAAGCCGATTTCCAGGGCGCGCTTCTTGAGGAGATTCGCGAGCATCCCGTCATCTTATCGCGCTTGCGGGAAAGCGCGGCAAGGCTTTCGAGGCGCAGGCAGCCGGAATTTAATCCAACCTGCTGATTTTGATAGAGAAAGGGGCGTCCCGTTCACCATCGGAATGACGCTGCCCGACCCCCAAAAATCCCCATCCGGCGCAATTCGCTTAACGATGCCACCGCGAGCTCTTAACATGAAAATGGACCGCGAAGCACACTGCGCCGCACAGGCGGCTCCCCCGAAGAGTGTTGCCCGCGTTCCCGAGGGCGGTCACCACGGAGGCTTGCGAGGCCGCCAATCAACTCAGAAAGTTTGAGGTGTGACTTATGCCAAGAGTGAAGGGTCAGAGGACGTGGAAGTATTTCGACGCAGCCATCACGAAGACGGCGGGAGCGTTGTTCGACGGCATTCAATTCTTTAATAAATACAACCCCCGGCCATCGTTCACGCCGAACTGGTCGGAGAAGCCGATTTTGAAGTCGTACCAGAAGACCAAGCCGCAACTGGGCTTTCCGCGCCAAACGGATTCTCTTTGTCCGGGCTGCGTGAAGGAAGCGCGCGAGGCCATCATCAACGGCCAGCGGGACTGGCAGGATCTTCTTCACCAGAAGGTGGGTGAAGTGAAGGCGCAGATTATCGAGCGCGACGGCCAGATCTGGATGACGAAAGATTGCCCGATTCACGGCCACTACGAAGACATCATGGCGGTGGACGCGAACTTTCTGCGATGGATTGAGAAGAATTTCCCCGGCCGCGACATTCGCGCCCACAATGACAAGGACCTGCACAACCATGGCTCAAGCACCATCCGGCACGGGCGCGGCTCGGTGCTGACTGTGGACCTGACGAACCGCTGCAACATGATGTGCGATCCCTGCTTCATGGACGCCAACCAGGTGGGATTTGTGCACGAGCTGACCTGGGAAGACATCAAGGAAATTCTCGACAACGCCATGAAGATCAAGCCGCGCCGGCAGATGTCGGTGCAGTTTTCAGGCGGCGAGCCGACGATGTCGCCCTACTTCATTGACGCCGTCCGCTACGCGCGCAAGAAGGGTTACAACAGCGTGCAGGCGGCGACCAACGGCATCGAGTTTGCGAAGAGCAAGGAATATTGCAAGCGTGCTTTCGAAGCGGGCCTGCGTTACGCCTATCTGCAGTTCGACGGCATCGGCAACGACGCCAACAGCCACCGCCAGGTGGGCAATCTGTTTGACGTCAAGCTGAAGGCCATCGACAACATGCATGACGCGGGCATCGAAATCATTCTGGTCACAACGCTGGTCAACAGCGTGAACAACGACCAGGTGGGCCCGATCATCAATTTTGCGCGGGAGAATCCCAAGAAAATCGCGTTTATCGCTTTCCAGCCGGTTTCCTTCACGGGCCGCGACGAGGACGTGACGCCGGAACGTCGCATGCGCCAGCGCTACACGCTTTCGCACATGGCGCTGGACGTGAAAAAGCAGCTGGGAATCACCGAGCCGACGCGCGACTGGTTCCCGCTTTCGCTGATGGGCGCCTTCGCCGATTTCGCCGACCTCGTTCACGGGCCCGAGGCCCAGTGGGGCCAGGTCAGTTGCGGATGCCATCCCAACTGCGGCGTGGGCACGGCGCTGATGATCAACAAGGAAAACAAGGAATGGGCGCCGGTCCCGCAGTTCCTGAACATCCCGGGGCTGGTGAAGGACATGCAGAAGATCACCGACGCGGGCCGCGGCAAGATGCTCTCCAACCTGATGATGGGGCTTTGCCTGCTCAAGCACTATAACCCGATGAAGGCGCCGCCCAGCCTGGCGCTGGTGGACCTGCTGAAGAAATTCGACAAGTCCTTCGCCCTGACCGGCGAGAAGCGCGCCGACAAGAACTACGGCAAATCGAGCCCCGACCGCAAGCTGGAAGACACCCTGAAGCGGCGTTCCGATCCCTGGAACTTCCTCTTTATCGCCGGCATGTGGTTCCAGGATCTGTTCAACTACGATTTCCGCCGCACTGAGATGTGCATCATTCCGTATGCGACGCAGCAGGGCGAAATCTCCTTCTGCGCGTACAACACGGGCATCGGCTGGCGGAACATCATCGAGAACATGCACAAAAATGCGACCGTGGCGGAATGGTACAAGACGCACGGCAAGCATGAAATCTACGCCCGGGGCAAGGAAGTGCACCTTGCCGAAAACGCTCACAAGCTGGTGGTCAATGCCGAGGACGCCAACCGCGTCCGGCATCTGGAACACGATGTTCCGATGACCGCGGCCGAGGAAGTGCGCGCCCGCCGCAAGGCCGAATACGAGGCCAAGCAGGCGCGTGCCATTTATGAAGAGTTGGTGCTGAAGAAGACTCAGCCCGAGCTGGTGCAGATCGGAAAACCCAAACCGGCGCCGGACGAGAGCGAAAAGGTGAGTGTGTAAGGTCCGACAGCCGGAACGACTTCCACAGGGCCGCCGCTTCGAAAGAGCGGCGGCCTTTTTGTTTGGCGGCACGGAAGGTGGAATTGCTCCTGCGCCGCGCAGGTCCGGCAAGCGCAGGGAATGATGAATTCGCTCTGGAAGCAGCCTGATGAAGGAGAAAGTGGAATCGGGATGCGCGAAGGGTTGCGCAGTCTAGAAATGGTCGGGGCGGGGACCGAGGGGCTCCAGACGGAGGTTGGCGCACAGTTCCAACAGCGTTTCGCGGCTCTTGTCACTGACCTTCAGGAATCGCAGGCCCGCCGTGCCGCTCTTGCCTTTCCAGGCGATTTCGCCTTTGGCCTTGAATTCCATTCCCTGCCAGTTGAATTTGATTTCGCAGCTCTGGCCCGCGGCCGGAAGGTGCGCGCCCTCAATGCGGCAACCGTTAACGCTGATGCTCATGATGATGATTTCGAGTTCCGACGCCGCGTGGGGAAGATGAAGTTCGCCTGTGCCGCCGTAAAGGTACCTTGGAACGTGACGTCGCCCTTCCATGAAGGAAAGTATAATTCTGCTTCCCGATTATTGGCAACCGCTTTCGCCGCGCAGGATAGCCGAAGCGTCGCGCGAGGGCCGGAACTTGCTGGCGAGAGTGGCTTGGGCTAACATTAGATTCATCAGGGGGAAATCGGGGCAAGTTCCCGGGAATGCCGGGAGCGGGGAACCGGCCGGAATCCACGAATCCGGTTCCAGTGTGAAACATGCTGAAAGATCGTCTCAACCGGCCGCTGCGCGACCTTCGAATTTCCGTCACCGACCGCTGCAATTTCCGCTGCTTTTACTGCATGCCGTTCGATGAATACGAGTGGATTGACCGCGGCGAGCTTCTGACTTATGAGGAGATCACCCGCCTGACTCGAATTTTTGCGGAGTTGGGCGTCAATAAGATTCGCCTGACGGGCGGCGAGCCTCTGGTCCGCAAAGACCTTGATGTTTTGATTCGCGGGCTCGCGGGGATCGAATCTCTCCGCGACGTTTGCGTCACCACAAACGGCGCGCGCCTGGCTGAGGCGGCGGAGCCCTTGAAGGCGGCGGGGCTGAAGAGAATCAATGTCAGCCTGGACACTCTGGACGCAAACCGGTTCAAGCAGATTACGCGGCGCGGCGAGCTGTCCGACGTCCTCAAAGGGCTTTCGGCGGCGCAGCGATGCGGCTTCCATCCCATCAAAATCAACTCCGTCATCGCCCGCGGCGTGAACGATGACGAGATTCTGCCGCTGGTGGAATTTTCCCGCGCGAACGGTTTCGGCGTTCGCTTCATCGAATATATGGATGTGGGCAACGCCAACAGTTGGCGGATGGAGAAGGTCGTCCCGAAGGCGGAAATTCTGCGCACGATTTCCGAACGCTTTCCGCTCCAGGAAGCCGGCCGGGCCGGGGGCAGCGCGCCGGCCGTGGATTACCGCTTTGCGGACGGCCGGGGCGAGGTGGGCGTGATTGCTTCCGTGACGGAGCCCTTCTGCGGCGATTGCAATCGCGCGCGGCTGACTTCAGACGGGAAGCTCGTGACCTGCCTGTTTTCGGAAACCGGCCACGACCTGAAGTCGGCTTTGCGCAACGGCGCGACGGATGAGGAATTGTCCAGGCTGATTGCGGGAATCTGGAACGCGCGCGCGGACCGGTTTTCGGAAGAGCGCCTGCAGGCGCTCGGCACGGGAGGCTATCAGCCGGCGCGGCACAAGAAGATTGAAATGATTATTCTGGGCGGCTAACGGCGGCAGCGAGGGTGCGCCGGAGCCCTCGCGGGCGTAAAATAAGAACAGGCCGGTGGGTGGAACTCATGGGCACTTTACTTTTAGCCACGGCGCTCGAGAATTATGTCGGTCTCGACGCGCAGGAACTGGATGAGCGCATTGCGCGCGCCAAGGCGGCGCTCGGCTCGCGCCTGGTGATTCTGGGGCATCACTACCAGCGCGATGAAGTGATCAAGTTTGCCGACTACACGGGCGATTCGCTGAAACTTTCGCAGCAGGCGGCCAGCCGCAAGGAAGCGGAATATATCGTCTTCTGCGGCGTGCATTTTATGGCTGAAGCCGCGGACACGCTTCGCTCCGAGGGCCAGGTGGTGATCCTGCCCGACCGGCACGCCGGCTGCTCGATGGCGGACATGGCCGATCTCGATCAGGTCGAGGTCTGCTGGGAGCAGATGGCTCAGGCCACTTCCGCAAAGATTGTTCCCATCACCTATATCAATTCCACCGCCGCCATCAAAGCCTTTGTCGGACGGCACGAAGGCGCCGTCTGCACGTCTTCGAACGCCCGCAAGATCATGGAGTGGGCGCTCGAGCGCGGCGAAAAAGGATTGTTCCTGCCGGACGAGCACCTGGGCCGCAACACCGGATATCAAATGGGCATTCCGCTGGAGCAGATGGCCGTCTGGGATCCGAAGCAGCCGATGGGCGGGCTTGACGCGGAGCGGATTGCGAAAGCACGCGTGATTCTGTGGAAGGGCCACTGCTCGGTGCATCAGCGTTTTCTGCCGCAGCACGTGGAAAAAATCCGGCGCGAAATTCCCGGCGTTCGAGTGATTGCGCATCCCGAATGCAGTTGGGAAGTCTGCCAGTTGGCCGACGAAACCGGCTCGACGGAATTCATTATCCGGCGCATCAAGGAATCGCCCGCCGGAAGCGCCTGGGCCGTGGCGACGGAAATCCATCTGGTGAACCGGCTGGCCGCGCAGTTTCCGGACCGGCACATCGTTTCGCTCGACGATTGCGGCTGCCTCTGCAGCACCATGTACCGCATTTCGCCCCAGCACCTATGCTGGGTGCTGGAAAATCTGACGGCCGGGAACGTGGTCGGCCGGGTGAGCGTGGACGAGGAAACGCGGCGCTGGGCGCGCGTGGCGCTGGATCGCATGCTGGAGATTCATTAATCGTGAGCGAAAAACATTTCAGCCGCGAGGAAGCCGAAGAACTTCTGCCCAAAATCGGGCCGCTGCTGATTGGAATCCGGACAAAGAAACAGACCGTGGATTCGCTCGAAGGCGAACTTTCGAAGGCTTCCACGCGCATCATGATGGCCGGCGGATCGACTCCTCCTTACGCGGAACTCGCCAAGAAAAGGGCGGAGTGCACGCAGACGATGGCCCAGATCACCGAGTCGATTGCGGAAATCCAGCGCACCGGCTGCCTGGTGAAGGATCTGGAACAGGGTCTGGTGGATTTCCCCTGCGTCATCGAAGGCCGGGAAGCGTTCCTTTGCTGGAAACTGGGCGAGAAGCGCATCTCCTGGTGGCACGGCATTGAGGAAGGTTTCGCCGGCCGCAAACCCATTGACAATTCCCCGCCTGAAGAACCGCCAGCGTCCGGCCGCGTGCAGTAAGAACAACATTTCTAGGCGTTCCACCTTGCGGTTCAGCGCAAACGCCACAGTAGAAAAATGCTTGACAGACACCTACATACGTAGTAGAGTTGCCGACGAGGTTAGGCGATGGCAAACGCATCCGTAACTCGCGCTGAATTTCAATTGCTGCAAAAGCTGTGGGAGCTTGGGCCTGCTTCGGTGCGGGAAGTTCAGCAAAGCCTGCCGGAGAAGGACCGGCCCGCGTACACGACGGTTCAGACGCTGATCTATCGCATGGAAGAAAAAGGCATCGTGCGGCGCGTGAAGAAAATCGGCAATGCGCACATTTTCGAAGCGTGCGCGACGCGAAAGGCCGTTTACCGCCGGTATATCACCGACCTTCTGGACGTGCTGGGCGGCTCGCCGGCTCCGCTGATGGCGCACCTGATTGAAACCGGAAAGCTCAAGCTGGCGGATATTCGAGCACTGGAAAGAGAACTCGCTCTGCGGGAGAAGAAGAAATGATGGTAATCCTCGCCCGACATCTTCTTGTGTCCACCGTGTTCGCGGCCATCGTCGCGATTTTTCCTTTCCTGATGCGCAAGCGCTCGGCAGCATCGCGCCATCTGGTGTGGCTGGTGGCGGCGTCGAAATTCGCGCTGCCCGCCGCGTTGTTTTCATTCGCCGGAATTGAGCTGCGCGGACTGTTTCCCGCGCGCGCCGCCCTTTTTGCAGCGCCGCCTGTTTTCGCGGGTTTTGTTCCGTTTTCGGCGCCGGTGGCCTCGAGCCCTGAAAGTGCAGGCTCGTTGTCGTTTTTGCTTCTGGGTGTGTGGGCGTGCGGTGCAATTGTGATGCTGGCGGTCTGGCTGCGAAGGTTGCTCGCGCCGACGTGTCATTCCGTGGCTCCTCTTGAGTCGGAAGTAGATCTACTCGAGCGCCTTGCAAGGCGGATCGGAGTGCGCGGGCACGTTGCGTTGCGCTCAACGAAGGCAAAAATCGAGCCGGGAGTTACCGGCTTGTGGCGGCACACGATCACCGTGCCGGAGGGTTTGTCGTCCGGGCTTGAGGCGCGCGAGTTTGAGGCTGTTTTGCTGCATGAACTCGCGCACGTGAAGCGCCGGGACAATCTCTCCGCGGGATTTGTCCGCGGGCTTGTGTGCCTTTTCTGGTTTCATCCGCTGCTGTGGTGGATCGAGCGGCGCGTGGTTGCGGAGCAGGAGCGAGCCTGCGATGAAATGGTGCTTCGCTGCGGCGCGACGCCGGATGATTACGCCTCCGGCATTCTGAAAGTCTGCCGCTTCCATCTGGCCGCCGCGGGCGCGTGTGGAATTACGGGATCGTCCTTGAAGGAACGAATGGAGGGAATCATGTCTTTCGAATCCAATCGCCTGTTCGACCGCGCGCCGAGATTGCTGATTGGCGCGCTCGTATCAGTCATGATCGTTGTCCCGACAAGCATCGGGTTCCTCACCAGCCCACGAATTTATGCGCTGGGTGCGAGGGGCAAAGCGCAGGCCCCCGCGCCTGTGGCAACTGGGCACGCTATGACCTGCTCTTACGCAGGAAAGTCCTATCCCATGGGGAGTGTCATCTCGATCGGGAACGGTCCCATTCAGCAGATGTGTGTGCAGGACGCACAGGGGCGATCGATGTTTGTGCGGACCAATGACGCGGCGCGCAACCGAAGCCAAAAAGTCATCGCTCTTCCCACGCCGCCGCCGGTCACTTGCGAGCGAACCGCGCCTTCCGGACGGGCAAAGTATTGTGCCTGCCAGAGCGGCGCGGGTCTTTCGCTATTTTCGCCTGGGTCTATTGTGTCCTCTGGTAAGGGCCCCTTGCGCTGCCTCGCCAGCGGCACGTGGCGCGCCGCCATTCCCTCGGACTTCGGAGGTAACAAGTTGCCGCCGCCGCCCAAGCAATAGGTTGCGCTTCGCATTCGGGGGCACATTGCCGCCCTGCGTCAAGAATCACGCCTACTGCAATTTGGCGTATTCGGATTTGGCCTGTTGAAGAATGGGAAGGTCGGGGTCGGCGTTGTTCCAGAGGGCGAGGAAGTCCTGATAGGCCTTGAGCGCATTGTTCTTCTGACCTTCGAGCGCGTAGGCGCGGCCCAGGCCCAAATGCGCCAGCGCATAGGGCGGTGAGAGTGGACTGGCGCCGCGATGGCTGAGAATTTTCTGGAATTGCGCCTGGGCGTTTGCGCCGTCGCGGGCTGCAAGATAAGCCTGGCCGCGAATGTAAGGCGGGCCGAAATTCATCCTCATTCCCAAGTCATAAGGCGCTGCGACCTGAAGAAGCTGAATGGCCCTGGCCGGGTCATGTTGCCGGATTGCGATCAGGGCTTTGACTTCCGGGATGGCGACATTGTTCACAATCGTGCTCTTTGGATACTTCTGCGCGTCTTCGTCCACCAGCTTCTCCGCGCCGGCTGAGTCGCCGGCTGCAGCCAAAGCCAACGCCGACGTCGAAAGTGTCAGCCAGTCGCGCGAAAGAGCCAGGGCTGCTGCGGCATCTTTCCTGGCGTCTTGACTTTCACCAAATAATGCTTCGAATGCAGCAATGACGCCGGTGTCGTTGGCCACGAGATCCTTGAGCCCCTGATTTTGCGCCAGCATGGCGGCGTGGTTAACCATTTGCCGCGCCTTTTTCAGATGCCCGCCATAAGCTGTGGCGATGGCCTCCCCGGACAGCATAAAAGGTTCGTCCGGCCTGCCCTGGGCCCAGGCCGTCTCGCGCGCCATGGTCTCCTTGTCGCCTTCGATGAAGGCGAGCACGTAAGACAGGGCATGAAAGGCGATGTAATTTGGGGACTGTTTCAGGCCCTTCTGCACAAAGGCCTTCGCCTCGTCAAAGCGATTTAAGCCCATGTAGGTTCGGGCGGCCAAGCCGATGGTGATCGCCCCGGTGGGGTCCAGAGTCAGGGCTTTTTCCACCAGGGGCAACGCCTGGTCGTATTCCCCGATATCGTCATACAGGCCTGCCGCGTTTCCGTAGGGCGCATCATCGCGGGGATAAGTCTGGGACCAGAGAAGATAAGTTTGGATCGCCTTCTCAATCTGTCCCGTGACGGTATCGTAGTAATGGGCGGTGATGTAAAACCTTTCCCGGTCGCTGGCGCGGTCGCGAAGCTCGTAGGCTTTCCTGACGTTTTCAATGCCCAGGCCGGCTTGACCCATGCCGTACTGCACGTTCCCGAGCGCGGCATAGGCGATGGCAAAATTCGGATCGAGCGAAATGGCGCGCTCGAAAAGCGGGATCGAATCCGCCTCATCGCCCTCGATGTGTTTAGTCCAGGCCAGGCTGTAGGCTTTGAGCGCGTCCAGCGAAGTGGTGGTGACCTGTTCGAGCGGCTTGTCGAACTTTTTGATAGAAGCCAGTGACTCGCCCAGCTTCGAGCGCAACTGCGTGGCAGCACTGCCGAGCGCCGTCAGAACCTGCTCCTTGGTCGCAGCCTGAGCCTGCGTCTCGCCCAGCGTGTCGCCGGTTGACGCGTTGATGGCGTCGAGCGTGATGGAATACTGGCTGCCGAGGCTGGCAATCGAGCCGGTGAGCATAGCCTTGATGCCGTTACGCTGGCAGATCTGGCGGCCGATTTCCTCCGTCACGCGGGCGTCTGCCGGCTGGCCCATCAGCTTGAGCGCCTGAAGCACCTGCTGGCCGGGCACGATGTTCAGATAGGGCGATTGCCCCAGGTCCACTTCCAGGGCGCGCCGCAGCGTGACGTCAAACGCCGAGTCGCCCGTGGTGTTCACAAAATCCGTGACCAGGATGGAATCTTTTTGTGTCAACACGGGCGCGCGATGCATGTACTTGTAAATCGCAACGGCAGCGACAGCCGCTACAACAACGATGCCGAGCACCAGGGCCAGGCCTTTCGAATGCCGCTTGATGAGATTCGCGGCCAGCACCGCATCCGAGCTTTGGCCTGCTTCCGGCTGCGGGCTCACAGCCGCGGCGCTGCTTCCGGAGCGCGGAACCTCCCGAGTCTTGGAAGCAGACTCGCGGGGAGGCGCGGCAGGCATTGGTTCTTCAGCCGGCGTTACGGCGGCGGAGCGGCCGGAATCGGATTCGCGCTTCAGGCGCTTCAGGTCGGCGCGCAGGTCGGAGGCCGTTTGGTAGCGCAGTTCGATGTCCTTGTCCACGAGCTTGTTGATGATTCGTTCGAGTTCTGCCGGCGTGTCGGGATTCAGCCGCACGGGAGCGACCGGAGCCTTGTGCAGGATGGAATCGAAAAGCGCCGCCGTTGTGTTGCCGCGGAAAGGCGGCGTGCCGGTGGTCATTTCATAAAGCACCACGCCGAATGAGAACAAATCGGTTCGCGCGTCAAGTTCCTGTCCCAGGGCCTGCTCGGGAGACATATACGCCACCGTGCCGATAGCGGTGCCGGGACTGGTGAGGTGCTCGGCGTTAATCGTGGCCGTGGGCATGGCCGAAGCGCAGGCCGCCTGCGATGGTGTTTGGGGTGCCGCTCCGGTGGTTTTGGCCAGTCCAAAGTCGAGGATCTTGGCCTGCTTCCGCTTGGTGACAAAAATATTGGCGGGCTTGATGTCCCGATGCACGATGCCTGCCGTGTGCGCGGCTTCGAGCGCGTCGGCAATCTGAATCGCCAGATCGAGCAGGCCGTCAATGGGCATCGGCCGGCCTTCAATGTGGTGCTTCAGAGTGTTGCCCGGCAGCAATTCCATCACGATGAACTGGCGGTCCTGGTCCTCATCAATGTCGTAAATCGTGCAGATGTTCGGATGGCTCAACGAACTGGCAGCGCGCGCTTCCCGGCGGAAGCGTTCCAGCGCCTGCGGATCGCGGGCCAGTTCTTCCGGAAGGAATTTCAGCGCGACGTGCCGCCCCAGGCGCAGGTCTTCTGCCTCATACACCACGCCCATACCGCCGCCGCCCAGCCTGGCAACGATGCGGTAATGCGAAATGGTTTGCCCGATCTGCGTTTCAGGACTCATGCGACAGCCCAGAAAAATCATACGTGAGCCCTGAGAGTGCCGCAACCTTAAAGCTGCCGTCGGTTGCGGAAGATGGGGGCAGGTTGTAAACTCAAATTTGGTGGCAGATCATCCCGGAGATTGGGTCACGGAGGGAGCAATTTTATGACGGCTCCGATTCGCAGCGAGTGGGTTCGAAAAAGAACGGGCCCGGTGGTGACGCAGATTCATTACGCCCGCCAGGGAACGGTCACGGAAGAAATGGAATACGTGGCGCGGCGCGAAAATCTTTCGCCGGAGTTGGTCCGCGCCGAAGTGGCTCGCGGGCGAATGATCATTCCCGCCAACATCCGGCACGTCGAGCTTGAGCCGATGGCCATCGGCGTTGCGGCCTGCTGCAAAATCAACGCCAACATCGGCAATTCCGCGACGACCTCCGACATCGCGCAGGAACTGGAAAAGCTGCACGCTTCCGTGCACTACGGCGCCGACACGGTGATGGACCTTTCAACCGGCGGCGACATTCATGCCATCCGCGAAGCCATCATCCGGCACAGCCCCGTGCCCATCGGCACCGTGCCGATCTATGAAGCCATTTCGCGCGTCACGCACATCCGCGATCTTACGCCTTCGCTGATGCTCGAAGTCATCGAGGAGCAGGCCGAGCAAGGCGTGGATTACATGACGATTCATGCCGGCGTGCTCCTCGAGCATATTCCGCTCACTCGCAAGCGCGTGACCGGCATTGTGAGCCGCGGCGGCGCGTTGATGGCGCAGTGGGCGGTTGAAAACAACCAGGAGAATTTCCTGTATACGCACTTCAGCGACATCTGCAAAATCTTTCAGAAATATGACGTTTCGTTTTCCCTGGGCGACGGCCTGCGGCCGGGCTCGCTGGCCGACGCCAGCGACGAGGCGCAATTCGCGGAACTCAAAACGCTCGGCGAATTGACGCGCAAAGCCTGGGAATACGATGTGCAGGTGATGATTGAAGGCCCCGGCCACATCCCCATGGACCAGATCAAGCTTCAGGTGGACAAGGAAATGGAGCTTTGCGATGAGGCGCCTTTTTACACGCTCGGCCCGCTCGTGACCGACATCGCGCCCGGCTACGACCACATCACGAGCGCCATCGGCGCGGCCATGATCGGGCTGGCACGGCGCCGCCATGCTTTGCTATGTCACGCCCAAGGAGCACCTCGGCCTGCCCAACAAGGACGACGTTCGCCAGGGCCTGATTGCCTACAAAATCGCCGCCCATGCCGCCGACGTGGCCCGCCATCGTCCCGGCGCGCGCGACCGCGACGACGCTCTTTCCTACGCGCGCTTCCTATTCGACTGGAACAAGCAGTTTGATCTTTCGCTCGACCCGGCCACTGCCCGCGCCATGCACGATGAAACGCTCGCCGACGATTATTATAAGGACGCCGCGTTCTGCTCCATGTGCGGGCCCAAATTCTGCTCCATGAACACCACCCAGGTGATGGAAAAGCATCTCGGCATCGATCAGAAAGAACGCGAACAGAAATATGTCGAACTGCTGGCCAAAGTGCAGGGATAGCGACTAGAAGGAACTCAACCGATGGCGCAGATAGGCAAAAACGCTGCGCTGGTGATCTACGGGCTGGCCCTGGCTGGCACATTGGCGGTGCCTCGTGCCTTGTCCGCGAAGCTTCCGTTCAAAACCCTCAAGAACGAAAACAACCCAAACAAGATCGGTCACCGGAATGTGGCCCACTGGAGCTTCATATCTCCTGAAAGAGAACTGGAGATCGGTAAGCAGCTTTCCGCGCAAATTGACCGGTCAGTCCGGCTTGGCGCAGACCCTGTGGTTGAACGATTTGTAAGGCAGGTCGCTGAAAACGTGGCGCGGCACTCAGATTGGAATGGTCAGATCATTACCAACGTAATCGACATCCCTGGAATCGGGAGTTGCTCATTACCAGGGGGAAGCGTTTACGTGACGTCGGGCTTGTTGCGCGCCGCAGACAATGAGGATGAGGTTGCCGCGGCTGTTGCGTACCAGATCGCGCACCTTGCGGCTCATCACTGGGCGTCATTGGTAACCGAAACAACGATCCTCCAATATGCCGAAATTCCGCCCTTCAAGGGTCCCACAGCCACGGGGGTTCGTCAGGAACCCACTGAAGCTCCGTGGTTCTGCAGCAGGTCCTCTATCGGCCTTCCTGCGGCCGAGTCTTCTTCGGGAGCATCGGGCGTGCCGATTGCCTTCCTCGGGTTCGTGCGTAGCGATGAATTGGAAGCCGACTACCTCGCGCTTCAGTACATGTACAAGGCGGGTTACGACCCAGGCGCTTACGTCAGGCTTCTTCGAAGGGTTCCATTCGCGGGCGCCGACCCTCAAGGTACTCCTGAAGCCTTCCGGACCGCTCCGCCAGTGGCAGAACGCGTCAAGCAAGCCGAGCAGGAGATTCGCAAGATACTGCCCAACGCCTCGCCTCGATCGAAGGCCGGCGAGGATTTCAGGCTGATGAAATCTCATTTGTAAAGCTTTACGATTTGCGCGCATTCTCAGGTGACCTGAGTAGTGCACTTATTATCTGCGGTGTGGGCGGCGGCATGGACGAACAA
>JBJKPU010000132.1:0-161052 GCA_046706005.1 Terriglobia bacterium
GCGCGTCCGTCAGCTTGTAGGAAAAGTCGTAGTGCGGGGTCGCCGTTCCATAGACCCATTCGTTGAAGAACCAGTCCACGGGCCGGCCGAAATGTCTTGCCACGATGTACTCAAAGTCCTGCGTGGATGGATTCTTGCCGGCGTAGGTGCTGACGAAGTCGTGCATCATGTCGATGAATCGTGCGTCGGGTTGCGGCGAGCCGGGTTTTTGCATGATGGCGCGCAGCATTCCCAGAACGTAGGAACCCTTGTTGTACATCAGGAATTGCGCCTCACGCGGCTCTTTGTGCGAAGCCCCCTGATGGTTCAGCCAGACCGGCGCCACATCCACCGGCAGATGGCCGTCCTGATCTTTTTTGAGCAGCAGTTCGCGGCTGTGGTCCCAGAAGGCCTTGAACTTCGCGGGCTCGAACGCCTGCATGAAGAGCGCCGCGGAAAAATCCGCAAACCCTTCGGAGAGCCACTGGTCGTGATAAGTCCGCCATCCCAGCATGTGTCCCCACCACTGATGCGACATTTCATGCACGGCGACTTCATCGAAGAACTGCCGCTCGCCGGAGGTATTTTCCAGCCGCAGGCTGTTGAGCGTGGTCGTGTCGAGCAGGGAAAGGTAGGGAAGAAAGATCAGAGTCGGCCAGCTTTGCCCGAAATTACCCACCGGCTGCTCGGTGACGCGAATCGTGTGGAAAGGCAGCGCGCCGAAGTAACGCTGGTAAAGCTCAAAGGCGGTAAAGCTTTTGGCCGCGGCATACTTCGCTCCCGCAGCCGTATTGAAGCCGCCGGTCAGTATTCCGTTTTCCGCTGCAAGGTCCCGTCCGGTCTGCATCTGGTAAATGTCAAGCGACTGTTTAAGCCCGGCCAGGGCGTCGGTCAGGTGCTTGCCGGCGTATGCCGTAACGGTCAGGCCCTGGCCGGAATCGGTCTTGGAGACGAAGTCGCCGTAGTTGAATCCCACCACGCTGAATGGAATCTGCGAGGTGTACTCGCTCACCCAGCCGTCTTTCTCCTTACGCGAGCTGACCAGGTGGCCGGTCGCTTCAAAGGTGTATTTTTGGGGGGAAACGAAATGCAGATCGAAATTCGTCCGGTCCACAAACGCCCCGAAGCTCGGATACCACGATTCGCGCTCCTGCGTGAAGAAAAGCCCGGTGCCCATTTTCACCACCACGCGACTGTCCTCGGTGGAATCTTCCTTGTAACTGATTTTGATGTCGTAGGTTCTTCCGGAAACTGCCGGCGCGGAAAGAATTAGCCACGGGTCGCTGTCCTGATTGCGAGCTTCCTGGATAAAGCTCACTGGCCGGCCCTGCGCGTCCTTAATGCTGTCAATGCGCAATACGCCCGACAGGTTGAACGGCACCACGCGCGGCGTGCCCATCAGCACGTTGAACTTCATTTCCGCCGTAGCCGAGAGCTGGTTCTTGTCGCTGATGGTGGTCCGCAGTGTTTCCTGGGAGCAGTGCGCGGGCAGCATGGGCCGCTCGGGAAACTGCGTGTTGGCATATTCCGCGCTCAGGTGATAGCCGGCCCACCATTCGTAGTAGCCGGTCTTGTAATGGAGCAGCGTCACTTCTTCATCGTCGGGCAGGCCCGGCATCAGGATGGAAGGCCTGTTCCAGGAAATTTCATAAAGCAGATTGGCGTATTGCCCGTCGCGAATGTCCGCCAGGAAAAGCCCCTTGCTCTTGGGATCGCTCAGGTCGGAGAGCATCCGCGCCGCCAGATTGCGCATGGTGAAATATCCGGGGTCGCCGTTGTCCGGCCAGTCGTTGAACTTCTGCTGGAACCGCTGCTCGTCCTTTTCAATTTCCTGGCCCGCATCGGGGCCGGGCGGGGTCGGGCGCACGTGAAGCAGCTTCTGAAGCTGCGCAAAGGAATCGTCGGTGAAATAGAAAATGGCGTGGTGAAATTGCTCAACCAGCTTCGGCTCACCGGTGTAGCGCGCGACTTGATTCTGTTCGATCGTGGTGGGCGGGTCCACTTCGAACGCGGCGTCACCGTCAAAAGTCGCTGCAACCACATGCCCGGCCACCGGCGCCGCGAATGAAAGTTTGCCGTCCTTAAAGGTGAAAGTGGCTCGGTCGCGTTTCCAGACGGCGTTCTCCGTAACGGCATATTGAGTGCAGGTTGAGATATCGCGCAGTCGGTCGTATATCTTCAGCAAATCGGCCGTGGGCGCGGTGGAAAGATCTTCCGGGGTGGTCGCGGCGTCGGCCGCGGTCGCCTTAGTCACTGGCGGAGTTATGGCGCTCGCGGGCGCAGCCTTGGGGCCGAAGGATGTCTGTCCGTGGGCCGCTGTCGCGCCGAAGATCAGCATGAGCGCCGCCAGCGTGCACAGTTCGGCCTTCAGACTCGATCGCTTGCGGACCGCCCTGGGTTTCAGTTGAAACAAGTTCCCGCCCAATAACGACAAATTCTGGGCAGATTATCTGTCAGCGTTGGACCTGTTGCAAGCGGGAATTTGCGCCCCACCGCCGCCGCAGGGGCGACTTATGAATCGCCCCTACGAATGCCACGGTTAGCACAAATCCCGCGTCAATACGGCCTTGCCCCTTGCGTGACCAGCGGCCAATCGTCGGTGCGGAAAGGTCCGGCGGGCAATCCCGCGCCGTTGAACAGATTTGCTGCGGGATTCGATTGCCAGGCGTAGCGCACCTGCGTGGGATCGGGAACCGACGGCGATGAAACGATAATCGTCTTGCCCTTGATGCGCGCCTCGGCCCAATACCATTTGCGGTCCTTGCCTGCAATCTGGAAACCCTCCAGCTTTCCGCCTTTGGCCACCAGGCCGCCGTTCGTGTGCGAAAAGCGCAACCGGATGTCGTGCCGCCGCCGCTTAACCGATGCCAGCGTCGGTCCCGAATACGCCACGTGCCTGCCGTAATGTTTTGCCAGCGCGCAATCGGCCAGGCGGTCGCCCACCGGCTTTTTCACCTTGGAATGAATATTGTTGGGGTCGCCCGTATCAATCGTGATGGCGAGGCACGTGTTGGGAGTTTCCGCGGCCGCCACCGCCATGGACTCGCGCACGTCCGCCCATCCGTCATCGGTGGGCGTCGAACTGCGCTGCCCGAAGCGCGGCAGACTGACGATGTAGAAGGGAAAATCGCCCTGGTCGAAAAGCTGCCGCCAGTTGGCAATCATGGCGGGAAGAATTTTGCGGTACTGGTAGCCGCGAGGAGAGTTCTGCTCGCCCTGATACCAGATCGCTCCGGTAATGGACATCGGCGCGACGGGCGTGAGCATTCCGTTATAAAGAACGTCCGGCTGGACGGGCCAGTTTTCAAAGCGCAGCGGCAGCGGATGCGGCGGCCGGGCGTCAACGCTCACTTTGCCTTTCCACTCGCCCGCCAGCGGAATGCTGGTGTGGTTGCCCAGTTCAAGATGCAGGACGCTGGCCTTATCCAGAAATCCGCCGTGCGGCTCGGTCTTGAAGATGCGAATGGCGATTACGTTCCGACCGGGTTTAAGCATTCCGGGCCGCATAAAATAGACGCGCGGATTTTCCACCCAGGCGCTTCCGCCTGCGAACGTTCCGTTCACCCACACGCTGTCCATGCGCTGAATTTCACCGAGGAAGATCATGGCGCGCCCCGGCGGCAGGGGATTGGGCAGAGTGATTTCTTTTCGAAACCAGACCAGAGCCGGCGCCGTCGGCACGCCGAGCGCCGCGAATCCGCCCGGAACGGGAACTTCTTTCCATGAGGAATCGTCGTAATCCGGTGCGTCCCAATGCTGCTTCAACCCGATGTCATATTTGTCGTACCAGCCCATGATGTAATTCCCGTAAGGCGGCAAACCGTCCGCTTCTTCCTGTGCAACCGCTGCCAGCGGAACGTCAAAATCCTTCAGCGGTCGCAAGGCCGCGGCGCTGGCCCACGATTCCGCGGGCGTACCGCCCACCGCATCCACTACCAGTCCAATGGGCACGTGAAGTTGCTGCCGCAGCTTGACGCCAAAATAGTAGGCGACGGCCGAGAGCCAGTTCGCCGACTGCGGCGTAATGGCCTGCCATTTTCCACCCACAACGTTCACCGGCTTGTAAGCGGGGTGTCCGAAAACACTGAAGTAGCGAATCTGCGGAAAATTCGAATCCTTCGCCACCTGCGCACCGTTTTCGGTGAAGCGCAGCGGCAATTCCATATTCGATTGCCCTCCGCAAAGCCAAACATCGCCCACCAGCACATCGTGGAGTTCGACGGTCTGCGGCCCCGTGATATTCATCGTGTAGGGCCCGCCCGTTTTGGGCGGCTGGATTTTCACCTGCCAGCGGCCGTCCTTGTCCGCGACTCCCGAAGCGCTGTGGCCGGCGATTTCCACCTGAACCGTTTTGCCGGGCTCCGTCCAGCCCCAGATCGCATCCGGCTTGCCGCGCTGCAGAACCATGTTGTCACCGAACATCGTGCTGACAAACGGATGTTGATTCGTGGGCATGGCGGGGCGGGGAAACTGCGCCGGCAGCGTGCCGGCCGCCGTGAGCATTGCCAGTGTCAGTACCGCAAGAGTGCGTTTGAATTTCATGAAAACCAGCCTCCTGTTTTCGGACGATTGTAGTGCGACCTTCGCCGCACCCACATCATATAACGACGCGGCAATCAGGACGGCGGTTTCGAAACAAATTTGAGTTGCAATCCGAATCCGGATTGGTATAATCGCGCGCCATGAGTGACACTCCTGCAAACGCCGCCCAGGGATCTTTTGAGCGAATTCAGTGCCAGTGGTGCGGGGGCATGAATGAAAAATCGGCGCTCGCCTGCCGCGCCTGCGGTGCGCCGCTCGACATCCGCAATCTGGTCAGCGAATCCGGCTGGCGCGAAGCGCCCCGCATTCGCGACATGACCGAAATTCATTTCAGCTCGAGCACCTGTCAGGTGGAGGGCGAAATCGTTCCCGCCGCCGAAATCAATCTCGGCCCGGGGGACTCCATCTTCTTCGAGCACCACGTCATGCTGTGGAAGGAAGAGGCCGTGGGCATGTCGGTGATGAATCTTTCCGGCGGCATGAAGCGCGCCTTTGCCGGAATGCCGTTCATCATCAGCGTGGCCACCGGTCCGGGCCGCATTGCTTTCTCGCGCGACGCCACGGGCGAGCTGGTTGTGCTTCCGCTTCATCAGGGCATGGAGTTGGATGTCCGCGAGCACGCCTTTCTGCTCTCCTCGCACCAGATTTCCTATTCGTTCGTCCGCGTCAAAGGTCTCTCGAACATCCTGTTCGGCGGGCAGGGAATGTACATGGACCGCTTCGTCACTTCGGGCGAATCCGGCCTGCTGATTCTTCACGGTTACGGCAATGTCTTCGAGCGTCGCCTGAAGGCTGGGGAAAGCATCATGCTGGAACCGGGCGCGTTTCTTTACAAGGATTCCTCGGTCACGATGAATGTGGAATTCCAGAAAATCGGCACTGGCCTTTTCGGTGGCAGAAACATGAGCCTGGCCAAAATGACCGGGCCGGGGCGAATCGGCATTCAGTCCATGTACGTTCATCACCACACCGAGTAACCAACAATGTTTTGCACAACCTGTGGCACGCCACTCGCGGAAACTCTGAACTTCTGCACCAAATGCGGAAAGCCGGTCGCGCACGCTGCCGCTCCGGCTGCAGTTCCGTCGGCAGCGCCGCCCGCGGCTTCGATGCCATCTCCGGTTGCGGCAGTCTCCGTGCCGCCGCCCGCGCCATCAACGCCTTCACCGGCTTCAGGCGGCAGTCGTTGCGACTGGTGCGGGGCGCAGATAGATGCTTCTTCCGCGGCCTGTCCGAGTTGCGGCGCCGCACTCAAACATGCGCCCGCATCCACGGAAAGCGGCTGGATCGAATTGCCCGGCCGCAAGGACATGACCAAGCTCCAGATCGGCAATTCCAGTTGCCAGATCGAAGGCAAGTTCGTTCCCGCTGCCGACATGAATCTTGCCGCCGGCGACAGCGTTTATTTTGCGCATCACGTCCTGCTCTGGAAGGACCCGCAGGTGAACATCACCACGATGTCGCTGAAGGGCGCCTGGAAGCGCCTCTTTGGCGGGCTGCCGCTCATCATGACGCAGGCGGAAGGGCCGGGCCACATTGCTTTTTCACAGGATAATCCCGGCGAGCTGATTCCCATTCCGCTCCGCGCCGGCCAGATGGTGGATGTCCGCGAGCACATGCTGCTGGTGGCTACTTCCAGCGTTGCTTACGACTGGTTCCAGACGGGCATCTGGTACACCACGCGGGAAGGAAATGATAGCGAGACTCATTATCCCGTCGGCTACTGCATGGATCGTTTTTCAGCCGGCTCGACGCACGGCCTGCTGATTCTTCACGCGGGCGGCAACATCTTCACGCGGAATCTCAGTCCCGGCCAGACCATTCTGATCAAGCCCACGGCGTTGGTCTTCAAGGATCCGACAGTCCAGATGCAATTGCACTTTGAACACCCCGGCGGCTTGTTCGCCATGTGGCGTCCCTGGAGCAATCGCTATATCTGGCTTCGGCTCACCGGACCCGGCCGGGTGGCCGTACAATCGGTTTTTGAGCCTATTGAAGGTGAGGCGCGGAGTCTCACGAGCTGGTCCAGCGCCACGCGCCGGCAATGGTGATTACTGCTGCGTGGTGCCGCACTCCGGACAGAACTTCGCCGGTTTCGGAATTGATTTCCCGCAATTCAGGCAGAACTTAGTCGCGCCCGCCGCCGGTGCCGCGGCCGGAGGCGCTGCGGCCGGAGCCGGTTGCGCGGGTTGTGCGGCCTGCGGCTGCATGGCGCCCATCATCTGCTGCCCCATGGCCATGCCGGCTCCCAGACCCATGCCCAGCCCGGCGCCGCCGCCCGGATTCGCGGCCGCCACGGGCATCGACTGCGCCACCTGGAACTGCGTGTAGCGATTCATATCGCCGATCATGTTCATCCCGATGCGCTGGTCCAGCAGCTTCTGCAGTTCTTCCGGCAGCGAGACGTTTTCCACCACGAACTTTTCCAGCGAGAGTCCAAGGTCCGCGAATCCCGGTTTCAGCGCCGTCAGCATCGCTTCTCCCAGCTTGATCTGGCTGCCCGCCATATCGAGAAAATTGATGTGCGCGCCGGCAAACGTGTCCGTCATCCGCCCCACGATCGTATCGCGCAGTTGGCCTTCCAGGTCGCTCACCGAATAAGTCTCGCGCGAGCCGCTCACTTGGCGGTAAAAGGTCTTAGGATCGGAAATTTTGTAAGCGTAAATTCCATAGGCGCGCATGCGCACGGCGCCGAATTCGGCGTCGCGAATCGTGATAGGCGTAGCCGTTCCCCATTTCTGGTCAATCCGCAGCCGCGAGGAGTAGAAATAAACGTCCGACTTGAACGGTGACTTGAAAAGCTTGTTCCAGTTCAGCAGGTCGGTCAGGACGGGCAGCGTCTCCGTGCTGAGCTTATACAGCCCCGGGCTGAATGCGTCGGCAATGCGGCCCTCGTTCACGAAAACCGCCCACTGCGAGTCGCGCACGGTCAGCCGCGCGCCGGTCATGATTTCCTGGTCCTGTGTCGGAAATCGCCAGGCCAGCACCGAATCGCCCGTCTCCATCCACTGGATGACCTCGATGAACTGCTTGGTAAAGAAACCCATGGCTACCTCCAGATTTCCCCGAGTATACACCCGAAGCAGGGCCGAATGTCCACGCCGAAAATCCGCGGCATCGCGGCTCGCTTCGCGGAGCTCCAAAGTGAACGTTCCGGCCGGCCCCGCGCCAACCCGTGCAGATTGGCGCATCCTGATGACGTAAATCCACAATTATTGTAATATTCTTGTCCGAACGAGCCGAGGCGGTCCGCCTCAGGTCCGAACCCCATTCCGTCAAAACGGGCGGCGCCATCGCGCGCGAGTGAAAGGTTGGTGCCCTGGCGATGAATGCCAAAACCAGAATCCGCATGGGGACGGCTGCGATTTCGCTTCTGGTAGCCGCCGTGGCGTTTGCCTGCTTCTCGGCGATTCGCGAATTGACTCGCGCCAACGACCTCGTCGCTCACACCAACCGGGTTCTTGATGAAATCGATGCCATTCCTTCCTACACCAAGGATGTGATCTCCGGCGCGCGGGGATATGTCATCACCGGCAACCGGATTTATCTTCAAGTTTACAACGACGCGGGCTCCCAGATCGGATCCCACCTGAACTCGCTGTTCGACCTCACGGCTGACAGCCCGGTTCAGCGGAAGCACGCCGCCGAGCTTCGCGCGCTGGTTCAGGACGAACTCGATATTCAGGCGAAGATCATTCAGGCCCGGGCGGCGGGCGGCAAGCAGCTGCAGCAGGCTGCTTTTCTGGAAAGCGGCAAGCAGACCATGGACCGCATCCGCAGCCTCAGCGCTGAAATGAAGTTGGAGGAAAACCGTGTCCTGACGGACAACATGGACGCGGCCGACCTCCGCACGCGGCAACTGGAGATTACGATCTTCGCCCTCTGCCTTCTGGCCGTGCTGATGGTGGGCGGCACCTACGCCATCTGGGTGCACGACGGCCGCCTGCATGAGCAGGCTTCGCAGGAGCTGCGCGAGAGCGAGGAAAAGATCCGGCTGCTTCTCAACTCCGCTGCGGAAGCTATTTACAGCATCGATTTGCAGGGCAAATGCACCAGCTGCAATCCCGCCTGCCTTCACATGCTGGGTTATCAGGATGAGCAGCAACTGCTGGGGCACGACATCCACAAGCTGGTTCATCACACCATGGCGAATGGCATGCCGTTGCCGGGCCGCGAATGCCGCATCCTGCGCGCCCTGCCATTGGAGCGCGGCGTCCACTCCGATGACGAAGTTTTCTGGCGCGCCGACGGCTCCAGCTTTCCCGTCGAATACTGGTCCTATCCCATGCGGCGCGACGGCAAAATAACCGGCGCCGTGATCACTTTTTTTGACATCACGCGCCGCAAGCAGACTGATGACGCGCTGGTGGAGGCGAACCAGAGGCTGGAAGCTTCCGTCCGCGACCTGGAGCGCGCCGGCGACGAAATTTCCCGCCTCAAGGAAATGGGCAGCCTGTTGCAAAGCTGTTTGACGCTTGAGGAAGCCTATCAGGTGGTCGAGCGGAGCGTGCGCGGCCTTTTCCCGCAGGAGTCGGGCGGCGTTTTCGTCATCGCTTCCTCGCGCGACATCGTGGAAGCGCAAGCCGTGTGGGGGCCGGGGCTCAGCGGCGAGAATGTTTTCAGCCGCGACGATTGCTGGGCGCTGCGCAGCGGCCAGCCCCATCGCGTGGAGGGCGGACAATCGGGTCTGGTCTGCCGTCACGTCTCGTACTCGGATGGAATGTCCTACCTTTGCCTGCCCATGGTGGCGCAGGGCGAGGCGCTGGGTGTTCTGCACTTGCAGTTTCACGCCCCCGCGGGCTCCGAGATGGCGCTCGATGGAGACCACTTCCTGGGCCACCGGGAGGGCCTGGCCTCAACCGTGGCCGAGCAAATCGCTCTGGCCCTGGCCAATCTCCGGCTGCGCGACGCTCTGCGCGCCCAGTCCATTCGCGATCCGCTCACCGGCCTCTTCAACCGCCGTTTTATGGAGGAATCACTCGACCGGGAACTGAAGCGTTCGGCGCGCAGCGGCCGCCCCGTGGGCGTGATCCTGCTCGATGTGGATCACTTCAAGCGCTACAACGATACCTACGGCCACGAGGCCGGCGACGCCGTGCTGCGCGAGCTTGGCAACTTCATCCGCGCCCTGGTTCGCGGCGAAGATGTTGCCTGCCGTTATGGCGGCGAAGAGTTCATCCTTCTTATGCCCGAAGCCACGGTTGAAATCGCCGCCGCCCGCGCCGAGCAGTTGCGCCAGGGCGTGAAGCGCATTCAGGTCAGCGCTCATGGCCAGCCGCTGGGCGCCATCAGCATTTCGATCGGCGTGGCCGCCTATCCCGTCCACGGCGTGCTTTCCGACGTCCTCCTGCGCTCCGCCGATAACGCGCTCTATGAGGCCAAAAGTCTCGGCCGCGACCGCGTCGTCATTTCCACCGCCATCCCCGAAACCACCGCTTGATGCCCACCGGATGCGCAACGGCTTCCGAGGGCTTTGCCCATCGGCTGTGGCCTGCGTAAAAGTCATGAGTCTTTTTCGCGCGGTTCGTCGTAGATCAGATTGGAGCGTACAATGGACGGCGCGATTCACCTCTTCGCAATCACGATGGAACCGGAAACCAGAGCAGTGGCTCGCGGCTTGCGCCGGCGCGATCCGGACTTGTTGGACGCCCTGATCTCGCATTACGAATATCGCCTCTACCGATACCTGCTTTACCTGACCGGCAACGAGGATGCCGCCCGCGATCTCTTTCAGGAAACCTGGTTGCGCGTGCTGGCCCGCGGCCATCAGTACGACGGAGTGTCCCGTTTTGAGCCCTGGCTCTTCTCGATTGCGCGTCACCTGGTGATTGACGCAAGCCGCCGCAGAAAGATGGAAAGTCTGGATGAAATGCTCGACGCGTCTTCGGGAGCGGTTCAGGAGCCGCGCGCGCCGGAGGAAGCTTCGCCGCTCGCTGAATATTCGAACCGCGAGCTCGCAACCAGGCTGGGAGGAATTCTGCAACGTTTGTCGGCCGTTTACCGGGAAGTTCTGCTGCTGAGGTTTCAGGAAGACATGACGTTAAAAGAAATCGCCGGCGTCCTTCGGGTCCCGATTGCAACCGTGAAGTCCCGGCTGTATCGCGGGCTGAGCGCCGCCCGGGATTTCATCGAGGAACAACAGTCATGAAGAACCCAGATGATTCGCACGAACGCGCGCGGCGGCTGATCGATGCGGAACGCGTCGAAGGTCTTGCTCGCGAGGAAAGCCGCTGGCTTCAGGATCACCTTGCTGCTTGTGAAGACTGTGCCCGCCGGGCCGCGGGAACGGATGCGGCGATTCGCGCGCTGCGATCGATTTCCGTGGCCTTGCCGCCGGGACTTTCGGCCGTGACCAGGCAGCGAGTGCGCGTCCGGGCCCGAGAGCTGGCGCAACATCGAACCAAGAATCTGGTGTTGGCCGCCGCCTGCGCGCTCTCCTGGCTGGCCGGAGTGGCGAGCGCGCCTCTGGTGTGGAAGCTTTGCGCGTGGATTGGATCGCAGCTTGACCTTCCGCGCATCGTGTGGCAACTGGCGTTCTTTTTCTGGTGGGCTGTGCCTGCCGCGGCGGTCAGCGTTGTGATTTTGCTGGCGAAGTCACGCAGCAATTACGGACTGAATTTTCCAGATTCCGACGGGTTCTGAAGATGAAGCCGGCGGAAAGTAAGTCAGCAGAAGGTGAGGGTATGAAGATGGCGAACCAGGAAGGTTTTGCGGCAAGAATGAAAGAAAACCGGCGATTGCGCGCCGGTGAAAAGAAAACTTTCCGGAGCGAGCTGCGCGTTATTCCGGGCTGGCTGAGGAGTCTGGTTGCGGGCCTCTATCTGATTGCGCTCGCCTTCGTGGGGTATCTGGTCATTTCCAGACCGGGTGACGTGAAGATGACCCCGGATCTGCTGGTCAACCAACCCATGATGTTAAAGCTGCTCGTCATGTTCGCCATCGTGACGGTGGTCGCCTTCTTTCTCGGAGGCTTGGTGTTGCTGTTCGGTTACGTCGGAGGCGACGCGAAGCGCCGCGGAATGATGGCGTGGCTTTGGGTGCTGGTGGCGATCTTCGTACCGTACCTGATCGGCGTGATTCTCTACTTTGTAGTGCGCGAGCCGCTGCCTTCGGAATGCCCCCAGTGCGGAACCACGGTGGCGGCGCAGTTCAATTTCTGCCCGAGTTGCAAGTTCAACCTGCGGCCCAACTGTCCGCAATGCCGGCTCGCGATTCGTCCCGGAGACACTTATTGCCCGCATTGCGGCCTCTCGCTTCCCCAGGACGCTCCCGCTCAGGCCGGCGCGAATGCGTAGCGCACACCGCGGTTTCCGTGGTCACCGGCATCTTGTTAATGGGCTCGCGGCCTAACCTCTGAGGTTCAGGGGCGGGATGCTGTATTTTCGCGCCACGCGCCGCAGGTAATCCTGCTGCTTGCCGTGCTTGAGCACGAACCATGCGGCGAAGATCGGCAGGAAAAGACCCGCGAAGAGGGTTACGACCATAGCGATAATCTTGATGAGGGCGACTTTTTCCATAGGAGATTTATACGCCCGCCTCAGGCGCGAGTCAACCTTCCGGGAACGGCGGCCCTAGCTTCGGGCCGATACGGCCTGGTTGCAGAAGCTGAGCCATCCGTGCTTGTCCGGGGCTTCGCCCTGCACGATGGCGAGGAACCGTTCCTGCAGCTTGCGAGTGATGGGACCCGGCTTTCCTTTACCGACGGTGATGCGGTCAACGGAACGAACGGGAGTGATTTCCGCCGCCGTGCCGGTGAAGAAGACTTCATCGGCAATGTAGAGGACTTCGCGGGGCAACGGCTCCTGAATGACCTCGTAGCCGAGCTCGCCGGCGAGCGTGATGACGGAGGCGCGGGTGATTCCGGGCAGAACCGAGGAAGCCAGCGAAGGCGTGAACAATTTGCCGTCGCGCACGATGAAGATGTTTTCACCGCTGCCTTCGCTGATGGAGCCCGCCGCGTCCAGCGCAATGCCTTCCACGTAGCCGTTGGTGACGGCTTCCATCTTGATGAGCTGGGCATTCATGTAATTTGAAGCCGCTTTGGCCATGGCCGGCAAAGTGTTCGGCGCAATGCGTCCCCAGGAGGAAACGCAGACGTCCACGCCCTGCTTCAGGGCTTCATCGCCCAGATACTTGCCCCACTTCCAGGCCAGCAGATAAACCTCAATCGGATTCGTAAGAGGATTCACGCCCAGTCCGCCGTAGCCTCTGAAAACCAGCGGGCGAATGTAGCAGGACTTGACGCTGTTCGTGCGCACCAGTTCGATCATCGCCTGCTGCAACTGGTCAACGGTAAATTCGACGTCCATGCGGTAAATTTTGGCGGAGTTTACCAGCCGCTCGGCGTGATCCTTCAGACGGAAAATGGCAGGCCCCTGTGCCGTTTCGTAGCACCGGATGCCTTCGAAAAGGCAGGAGGCGTAACTCACCACGTGCGAAGCAACGTGGATCGTCGCCTGATTCCATGGGATGAATTTTCCGTTATGCCAAACGTGCTCATAGTAATCGAGTGCCATGGTGAACTCTCCGGTTGTTTCCAGCCTTTACTCCGCGCGCAATAACCGACCCTTCGCACAGATGTGGCTTTGAAAATGCTCGAAATGATTATAGCACGAAGGGCTCGCGCCCTTTGCCCGGCTGTGGGGAAATGCGGCCGCCGCAATCATCCGGCGGGACGAGTCTGATGTGAGCCGCGGTTCGGGGCTGGTGCAATCGCGAGACGGACTTTTTCCGCGGCGCGAAGGGGGGTGATCGGGATGCCGGAAACCGGCAAAACTTCTTATGGCTGTAACCATATTTTTCTATTTGCGTCTATAGAAGTGTAGTGGTAATGTCGCCACTACGAAGGAGAGGCGCTGTTGCACATGGCCTTTATTCGCAAGCGCGGGAACTCTTATTACCTGGTTCACTGTGTCCGGGAGGACGGCCGGGTGCGGCAGATTCACCTGGCTCGCCTCGGACGGCGCCCGCGCATCAGTGACGAAGTGATCCAGGGGGTCACTTCCAGGCATCCCTTTGTGCGCGTTGATTGGCGCGAGCTGCGCGAGAAGTCCTCGCGCGAACTGGTGAAGCCTTTTGAGAACGACTCACAGTATTTGCAGGATCTGGTGGGGACGGTTCGGGGTCTCCATCTGGACATTGCGGATTTGCATTTTCCGGTTCTGCAGATGACGAAGGACCGCGAGTTGCTGGCGCAGTTGACGGCCAGCCTGCGGCTCCTGCGCTCGACACTGGACGTGAAACTCAATCAGCTTCGTAAAGGGAAGACGCATCCTTATGCGAATTAGGGTGGGGAGACAATCACATGAGCACAGCACAGACAGTTCTTGATCCAAGCCTGCAAAGCCCTGAAGTCCAGGACTTCGAAAAGGCTTTGCTGGAACGCGTGGTCGGGCAGGACCGCGCCGTTCGGCGCCTGGCGCGCGTCTACCAGGTTTACACGGCTGGACTCTCGACTCCCGGCCGGCCCATCGTGAACCTGCTGTTTCTCGGCCCGACCGGTTCCGGCAAGACCCGGCTGGTGGAAGCCGTGGCGGAAGTGCTGTTCGGCGACGCCCGCGCCGTGCTCAAGATCGATTGCGCCGAATTCCAGCACAGCCATGAAATCGCCAAGCTGATCGGCTCGCCTCCGGGCTATCTGGGCCACCGTGAAACGCAACCGCTGATTACCCAGGAAGTGCTGGAAGGGCACTTTACCGAGAAGCTCAAAATCGCCCTGGTGCTTTTCGACGAAATCGAAAAGGCGTCGGATTCGCTCTGGCAGCTTTTGCTGGGGATTCTGGACAAAGCGACGCTGACCCTGGGTGACAATCGCCGCGTGGATTTTTCCCGCGCCATGATTTTCCTGACGTCCAACATCGGCTCGCATGAGGTTTCCCGCCTGATGGAAGGCGGTCTGGGTTTCTCCGCCACCAGTCGTCAGGTCGAAGGTGAAATGGATCAGAAGATTTACCGCGTCGCCGCGGAAGGCGCGCGCCGCAAATTTTCTCCGGAGTTCATGAACCGCATCGACAAGGTCATCGTGTTCCGGTCGCTGCAGCGCGATCACTTGGAGAAGATTCTGGATATCGAGCTCGGCGTGGTTCAGAGGCGGATCATGTCGGCTGCTGCGGACAATCAGTTTGTGTTCAAGTGCACGACCGCGGCGCGGGACTTCCTGATTGCCGAAGGTACGGATCCAAAATACGGCGCGCGCCACCTGAAACGCGCCATCGAGCGGCATCTGGTTTTTCCGCTTTCCAATCTGGTTGCGACGCGGCAGGTGCGCCTGGGCGATTTCATTACCGTGGACGCGCCGCCGGAAAGTCCGAAGCTGGTCTTTGTGCGCGAAGAGCAGGGGGCCATCGTCGGCTGCGTGGAAGCGCCGCCGGCCGAGCCCGCTCCGCCGCCGGCAACGCCCGCGCATAAGACGGCTCGAGCGCTCGCCAAACGCGCCAGCCGGGATTGACCGGGCGTCATTTCAGTTTTTTTCCGCTGTACACGGTGAGGCGAGATCCATCGGCGATGAAGGCTGAATCCGGCCGGCGCGCAAGTATCTTTCCGAATTCCGAACCGTAAAGAGAACTCGTGTCACCTTCCAGTCCGGCTTCCAGGCAGGTCCAGACTTTCCAGCGCGGATGCGCAACGTGATATTCCAGCGAGCCGCCCCGGCCGCTTGAATAGCCCCAATAATGTTCGGTGATGAATTGTTCCAGGCTTCCGGCCCTGGCCGGCCTTGGCGCTCCATCGCCCCGCGCCGAAAGCTTGCACCAATCATTGCGGAGCTGCCACTCGTACGCGACGGTTTTGTGCCTTGTGCCTCTGCTGAGCCTGTGCCGCATGGGAAGATGGATGTAATTTTCCCCATAGAGAAGGCGGGCAATTCCCGCCACCGCAACTCTGGGGACGATCTCGGCGATGAACGTCACGCCCTTCCGAACTTCACCCTCCGTCTTGCGCCGGACGTAAAATCGAAGATTGACTTCATCGAAATCGGTATGAAAGGGCACCGGAACTGCTCCCAGGAGCTTTGTCCTGCGAAATTGAAATCCCACCATGCTCACGTAGGTTCTTCCCTCAAACGAATCCAATTGCGTTCCCGCCGGAACATGCGCTTGCAGCAGGTTCGGGTCAACTTCGTAGTTCAGCATGATGAGATCGCGCCACTCGGCGGAAAGGAAGACCCGCTCGCGGTCGGCCGTTGGGACGTCTTCAGGCTTGGGATTCACGCCCTTGAGTTTACCAGGAGCAGCTCCGGACTGCTCAATCCGTCGAGCGGCGGTTTGTCTGCATCCGCGTTTTCCCAATATTTCCAAATTTAGCTCCGGTGCTTCTTCGAATTTGTTGCAAAATGATTCCTCCGGCCGCGCGCGTATACGCGAGGCTCAGGAATGAAATAATGGAAGGCGGAAATCATGAAGAGAAACTGGAAATCCAAAATCTCTCTGTTGCTGGCGATTCTGTCGATCGCCATTGCCGCGCCGCAGCTTGCGGCGCAACGGCGCGGTGCGCCTCCGCAGCCGGTGGACTGGTTTACGGGAAAACCGCGCGTGGTGATCATCAGCGACATTGGTAATGAGCCCGATGACCAGATGTCCTTCGTTCGCATGCTCGTTTACTCCAACGAATTCGATATCGAAGCGATGATTGCCGCGACGTCCACGTGGCAGAAGAACGCCACGCATCCGGAGACGATGCACAAGCTGATCCGTGCTTATGGCGAGGTGCGGCCGAACCTGCTGCTGAACGCCAAGGGCTGGCCGACCGAGGAGTATCTTGACCGGCGCGTCTTCGCCGGGCAGCCCGCTTATGGATTGGCCTCGACAGGCAAGGGCAAGAGTTCGCCCGGCTCAAAAGCTCTGGAAGCCGCCATCGAGCGCAACGATCCGCGTCCTCTTTGGATCTGCATTTGGGGCGGCGCCAACTCGCTGGCTCAGGCGCTGATGGATCTGCGCGCCGGAAAGAGCCCGCAGGAGATGAAGGAACTGGTGGCGCGGCTGTGCGTCTATTCCATTTCCGACCAGGACGATGCCGGCCCGTGGATTCGGCGCGAGTTTCCAGGACTTTTTTACATCGTCACGCCCAGCCGGCCCAACAGCGACAACTCTTACTTCGCCACCTGGACCGGAATCAGCGGCGACCGTTATTATCGCAATTGCGAGGGCGCCGACACCAGCGTTGTCACCAACCAATGGCTTGACCGGAATATTCGTTCCAAGGGCCCGCTCGGCAAACTCTATCCAAAATTCATGTTCATCATGGAGGGCGACACGCCCAGCTTTCTGGGGCTGATTGACAACGGCCTCAACGCCTACCGCCGTCCCGACTGGGGAGGTTGGGGTGGCCGCTACGTCTATCTGCAGCCTTACGGAGAGACGCATCCCATCTGGACGCAGGGCGGAGATGAATTCGGCCGCTACACCACCTCGCAGGACACCGTCATCGGCGCGGATGGCCGCAAGCATGTTTCCGACCAGGCCAGCATCTGGCGCTGGCGCGACGCTTTCCAGAACGATTTTGCCGCGCGCATGGATTGGACCGTGAAGGATTTCGCGCACGCGAATCACAATCCGCTCGTGGTTGTAAACGGCCGGCCGGGCACCGCACCCATTCAGATGGAAGCCACGGCCGGGCAAATCGTGAAGTTGACGGCAGCGGGAACCAGCGACCCGGACCGCGGACAGAAGCTCAGCTATCATTGGTTCGTTTATCCGGAAGCGGGGCTTGACGGAACCCATGGCGCTGATGTGACACTCGCGGGCGCTGATCAGCCGGTTGTAAGCGTGGACGCGAAATCGGCCTGCCGCCCGTTGTGGCTGCCGAGCCTGGTGCCGTGCCGGGGTTCCGGCGTTGTGCACATCATCCTGGCGGTTACGGACAACGGCTCGCCGCGCCTCACGTCATACCGGCGCGTGATTCTGAAGGTGAACATCGCGGCGAGTGTCTTTAAGACAAATTAATCGGGAAGGGGCTTTCAGCCGCAAAGGTGTTGTTGGTGTAAACGGATCAGCGCGTGCTGCGGCGGCGGGAAGAGGATTTTGCCAGCGGGTGCCGGTAGGCTTTCGAAATATGAGCGGCCGTGGCCTGAACAGATTTGGCAAGCGAAGGCAAACGCCGCCGGGCGACCCGGCTGACGGGCGCCGTCAGGCTGATGGCGGCGATGGCCCGCTGTCTGGAATCGAGAACCGGCGCGGCAATGCAGCGCGCGCCCGTAATCGCTTCTTCGTCGTCCACGGCAAATCCCCGTTTGCGAGTTAAAGCGAGTTCCTTCCGAAGCCGCGCGGCGGTGGTAATCGTGCGGGGCGTCATCTTCTGAAACCGCAGACCGGCCAGCAGCCGCTCCTGTTGCTCGGCGGGTAGAAAGGCCAGCAGGGCCTTGCCCAGCGCCGTCGAGTGCAGGGGTCGCTTGGTTCCGGGTGATGAAACCAGCCGGAACGCGTGCGGGCTTTCCAGCACTTCCACGTAAAGAACGGCGTCGGCATCGCGAATCCCCACGTTGACTGATTCATTCGTAGAGCGCTGCAAATCGCGAAGGTACGGCCAGGCGATGGAGCGCAGCCCTTCCACCCAGTTGCCGCGCGCCGCCATTTCAATAAACTTGATGCCCAGCACGTAACACTGCGAGGAGTTGCGCACCAGGTAGCCGTCGCGCTCCAAATGCGACAGAAACCGGTAAGCCGTGCTCTTGTTGAATCCCGAATGTTGGCTGACTTCCTTCAGCCGCAGGCCGCGCGGCGATTCTGAGATGAGGTCCAGAATTCGCAGCGCCTTGATGAGCGTCCCAACCGGCTGAGCTTTGCTGATTTTGACTTCGATTTCCACGATCGCCTCCTCTGCGGAACTGTTGTTCGCGGCGATGACCGGCACGGCCCCACTGCAGCAACGGCACATATTTTAACATCTGAAACTTATTACTCAAGCGTTTAAGGAACTTTTGAAGGGCGGGACTCCGCCAATCCCTTGGGCTGGGAGCCCACGGGAGGAGACAAAGGGGATTGGATGTCTCTTTGTTTTCTCCGCTTACCGGCGCATTTCTTTTTTTGTGACGGACATCATATCGCCCGCAGTCCGCGGGGAGCATAATCCGTTTAACAATAGTGGACCGAAAGGAGGCGAACGTTATGCTCTCCTACAAACTGGTGAATTTGATCGAGGAGCATTCGGAGACGCTGTCCATGAAGCTTCTCGGGAAAGTGGATCGGTCCCCCTGCACACGGTCATACAGCCGAGTGCCGCAGCAGGAGTTGAAGGACCGAGTTTCAGAAATCTACCTGAATCTGGGCCGTTGGCTGCTGCACAAGCCGGAAACCGATCTATCCCGGCTTTACCAGGAGATCGGTGCGCGCCGGTTCCATCAGCAAGTGGCATTGGCGGACCTGGTCTGGGCCATCGTCCTGGCCAAGCAAACCCTTTGGGAGTTCCTGGACTCGGAAGGCATCCCGGAGCGACTGGCGGAAGTTTACGGAGAACTCGACCTGCTGCAGATGCTGGGCGGTTTTTTTGACCGCGCCATTCACTATGCTGTAGCGGGATATGAGGAAGCTCGCGCCAGCCAGTATTCACCCGGGCGCATGGCTGCCGTCAGGTAGGGTCAAGGATCGGGTTTACTTCCAAAGGCCGCCGCTCACGCTCCCGCCGGAGTATCGGAGCGAGGGCTGGAAAAGAAAGCTTCAATTTCTTCCAGCGTCTTGCCCTTGGTTTCCGGCAGAAAGAACGTGACGGTTATAAAGTAGATGACCGTGAATCCCGCAAACAGCACAAACATCGTCGTGTATCCGTAGCGTCCGACGGTGGGCAGAAAAATCGCGGCCAGAAACGTGGCCACCGCCTCGTTGATCACGAGCGCGATGCTCATTCCGTTGGAGCGGATGCGCGTCGGCATCAGCTCTGAGAGGGCGAGCCAGACGCAGATGCCCGGACCCAGGGCGTAAAACGCCACAAAACTGAACAGGCTCAGAGCCACCAGCCAGCCGTTTTTCCGGCTGGGCAGCGGCGTAATCAGCGCGTGCTGGATACGCAGCGGAGCCGTCCGCGCCTGGTCGAGATTGCCGAACGGGTCGGAGAAGAACGCCAGCACTTTATTCGCGGGAAGGCAGTTCTTGCGGCTGATCTGGATTGGTTCCGAGGGCGGAGCGTTGGAGAGCGCGGCCGGCGTCACGGCGCTGAAATCGCCATAAGAATAAATGATGGTCAGCGTGTTCGGTTCGGCGGCCATCTGCGTGTTGCCGGATTCGGTCAGCCATTGCTTTTCGAGTTCGGGCGTAAGATGCAAGGTCAGGCTGGATTTTCCTTCCGCCATCGCCTGAACCGCCTGCCGTGCATCCACGCGATAGCGTTCCGTGCGATGGAAAAGGAAGGCCGTTCCCAGCAGAGAAATCACAATGCCCGCCGTCCCCAGCGACAAAAGGAATTTGCGTCCTTTGCGGTCCACCATCAGGACACCCACCACGGTGGCCAGCGCCTGCACCACAGTGAAAAGGATGTAGCCCCAGTGCGCCTGCACGTCCGTCAGCCCGCTCTGAATCAGGATGGCCGTGTTGTATCCGATAATGGAATTGATTCCCGTCGCCTGGTTGGCGGCCAGAATCACACAGGCCAGCAGAAACGGAATCACATATTTGCGCTGCAGCAGTGATTCCGCCGTGCGCCTTCCCGCTGACTTGATTTTTTCCGCCGCCTGGGCGCTTTCCATTTCCTCCAGTTCAAGCCGCGCTTTTTCAGGGGGCCGCGAGCGCAGGAGCGCCTGCAGAGCGGCATCTTTTTGCCCGCGCCGGAAAAGCCATCGCGGCGATTCCGCCACAAAAAATCCGCCCACAACGAACAGCAGTCCGGGCGGCAGCGAGACCCAGAAAATGCTGCGCCAGGCGTGATCCTTATAAGTGAACAGCAAAGCCGCATTGCCCAGCTTGGCGACTTCCTCAACCCGCAGACTGAAGTACATTCCCACGCCCGCCGCCGCCACAATGCCGATAGTCAGCAGCCACTGGAACATCGCCGTGCCCTGGCCGCGATCTTCCGGCGCCAGGCACTCGGCCAGGTAGAGCGGAACCACCACGCCGATCAATCCGGCGCTGATTCCCTGGCACAGTCGCCCCAGAATCAGGAACTCGTAACTGTGCGAAAGCGCGATGATCGGAATGCTGATGGCGAACAGTGTGCCGCTCAAAATCATCAGCCATTTCCGTCCCATCCCATCGGCCAGCAGGCCGGCAAAAAGCGTTGAGATGACCGTGCCCAGCAGCACGGCCGCGACGACAAAGGAAATCTGCCCGGCGTTCAGTCCCGAAGTCGCTTCCAGATAAGGCAGCGCGCCGGCGATGATGCCCACGTCCACGCCATAGAGCAGGCCTCCGAGCCCGGCCACGAGTTTCAGGAACCGGTTATAGTTTGCAGGAGTGATTCTATTGTTCGCTGTCGTTTGCACGTTGGCCCCTCTGCGACAGGTGTCGCCACGCCAAAGATTCGGCTAAGAATGCCATCTCCGCGTGCAAAAGACAATCAAATGTGAACGGAGGCGCGTGAGATTTCGGAAGCCGTTTATCACGGGGATTCCGCTGCCGCGGTTGCTTCCGATTGGATTGCCGGGAATAATGGTGGACCTGGAGGGGTTCGAACCCTCGACCTCATGACTGCCAGTCATGCGCGCTCCCAACTGCGCCACAGGCCCAAACGATTGATTTTCCATATCCTACACTATTGCGTAGTAAGTGGTAAAGTCGGCCTTTTGGCCGCTCGGAACGGAGCGTGAATGGCGAATGCTCCTCTGATCCTCGCATTGCCTTCTCAATTCCGGCGTGCCCGCTATGTAAAGTTCTGCGCTGATCCCTGCGCCATGTTGCACGCTTTCGCCGCAGTTTCTATTGGAACCGTTGTGCCGGGCGCAGCATCCAATTCCCGATGAACCATGTCCGCACCAGCGCCTTGACTCTGCTGATGGCCTTCCTTGCTGCCATGACTCTGAGCCTTCCGATTCGCGCCGAAGTGTGCCGCGGCCCCATTTTCAGCCCTCCTTCGGGCCAATTGACACCAACTCAGGCGCCTTCTGAGCGCGATGCTAACCCACGTCCGGCACCTACGCCGTTGTGCCATCTACTCTGCCGGGGATTTGTTGCCGTCGTTGCGGATTCACCATCACAACTGCACAGGGGAATGCCCGCTGTTCTGGAAGTTCGTACGATTGATCCGATGGTCGCCATGCCAACGGCCACAATGAAACAGACTTCCATGTTTCCGCCGGGCGCTTCTCCGCCGCATCTTACAGTTCTGCGAATCTGATTTTCACTTCGATCCCAAACGCCATTCTCTTGCTGGTTTGCGAGCGGCAGCCTTTTGTGCCTGTCCTGTTTGCGAGCGGACCTCCACGGCTGCAATTACAGGCGAAGTGTTCGATGCAAATTCAAGGAGATCGGAGAAGCTATGTTTAAAAAGTACGCGAAAAGAAATTGCGAGATGCGCCAGCGTTTTTGCAGGACCTCATTCTTGGTTGTCGCTGGATTGTTTCTATTTGCTGCAGCGTGGCTGGCAGACCCCGGTAGGGGCGCAGCCCAAAAAGGGAAGTCCGGCCAGAATGCGGTAGCAGCGGAATTTCCCTCCCAGTACCTTCCGAACAATCTTCCCAGCGCGCGGGTTGCCCGTTTTTATCCTCAAACGTGGACGACGTACGCCTCAAACAAAGGCAGAAACGCCGTCTTTGCCCTGCCGAAGCAGGCTCCCGGTACTTTGCGCAAGGGAGTGAACTGGAGATTTGCAGGAGCAGGAGCTATCCCTCTGGATGGTCCGGCCATCGACCACAATATCCTCACAACAGCTTATGGAGTCGGAATGCCGGTCGGTGTTTCGGTTGTGAAAGGAATGGCTTATGTCGGAAGCGACAATGGCTATACTTATGCGCTGAATGCGGCTACGGGCAATCTGGTCTGGGCGCATTACGGATGGAACATGACCATGAGCAACCCGCTGGTGGTAGGCGGCCGAGTGTACGTCTCAACCGGAAGCGCCTATTTTAATTATGCCAACACCATGCTGTACCTGAACGGGAAACGTCCGACGCGGGGGCCCGGACTCAACTCCATGTACGCGCTGGACGCCCGCACAGGGAAGGAAATCTGGGCCTACCATTTTCCCGGGGAAGCCATGCCGACCGCCGCGTATGATAACGGCTTCCTCTACATCGGAACCGGAGACGGCCACATTTACAAGCTCGACGCCGCGACCGGCAAGCCCGACTGGATTTCCGACATCGTTTCGTTTGTCAGCATGTCGTCGCCTGTTTTGGACGGCAAATATCTATTTGTCGGGGGCACCCATCCGAATTTCTTTTACGCTGTGGACGAAAAAACCGGCAAAGTTGCCTGGAAGATGACGCTGCCGAAGCTGGTGGCTACGGGCATGGGTGACTGCACGCCCGCGTACTCGGATGGCATCGTGGTCCAGGAAGCGACCATCGAAACCGGTGACCCGGTGAAGCCTGTTGCCAACGTTCTGCTGGCTCTCAACGCGAACACCGGCAGGATCATTTGGGAACACCGGTTTGATAAAGGTCCGGTCCCGCCGGCGATGAAGACCGCGACGCCGATGATCGCCGAGGCCGCGGTTTTCGAAGGAAGTCCGGTAACCGGCAATTACTATGCATTCGACCTGAAAAGCGGGAAGGAACTCTGGAAGGTTCACCTCGGCGCCCAAATTCGCGCCGGCGGGGCATTGTGGAATGGTATCGTTTATGTGCCGTACAAGTCCGGCGATATCGCTGCGATCCGGGTTTCAGACGGCAAGTTGCTCGGGAACAGGCACATCGGCGGAGCGTTTGGGCCTTCCTCGCCCGTAATTGTGGGCGGAACACTTTACGTCACCAATATTTTCGGCTACGCCATGGCAATACCAGTCTCGACTATCCCCGGACCAGCCAATGGGGTGGAACGGACAGCTCAAACCCGCTGACGCATGGCGCGCCCCGCAGCATGGCCAGGTATGGATTGCTGCGGGGTGAAACCCCTGAGCAGTGTGTATGGGCAGTCTTTGGAGCCCCACTTCACCAAAATTTATTGGAACCAAACAGGCGCCGCGAGTGTCTACAGTTTCAGGAGGGTGTGTCTGGTTCCGAAGGCTCAGGCCTCTGGGCCGAAGCTTGATGAAGCGTAGGGGACCTGATATCTTGTAGGTGTTATGGGGGCTTCAAGATACATCGGTGCGGCAATCGACCAGGACCTGGCGCGCGCCGCTAGCGGCGAGTCGGTGCTGGTTGCGGAGTTGCGAGGCGGGTCGGAGGAAGCGTTCGCCTATCTCCTGGGAATTTATCAGAACCCGGTTTACAACATGGTCGTGCACATGGTCCAGAATGAAAGCGACGCGGCCGACGTTCTTCAGGAGACTTTCGTCAAGGTTTTCCGCGGCATCCGGCAGTTCCATGAGCAGAGCAGCCTGAAGACGTGGATTTACCGGATTGCGATGCGCGAAGCTCTGAATTTCCGGCGCAGTCGCGGGCGCCGGTTGTTCCACGAGCCTGTTTCCATGGACGATGATGGCGAGGCTTCCTGGCCGAGCCGGCACGAAGCGGCAAGCGATTTGCCGGGGCCGGATAGTCTGTTCGAACAAGGGGAGCGCCAGCAGGCCGCGCGGCGCGCGCTGGCCAGCCTCTCGCAGCCTTACCGCGCTGTTGTGGTTTTGCGGGAGATTGAATGCTGCCGCTATGAAGAAATCGGAGAGATTCTGGGCATGGCGCCCGGTACGGTCAAGTCGCGTTTGAAGCGGGGACGGGAACTGCTCCGGCGAAAGCTGGAGGCGAGCTGGCATCAGTAGGGCGACGATGATTTTTGAGTCGTGCGGCGAAATTCGTGAATCCTTTTCGGATTACCTGGACGGTATTCTGGAGCCTGAGGCGGCGCGGGCGATGCGGTATCACCTGAGCCTTTGCCCGTCGTGCGCAAAGGAACTGGAAGCCTGGCAGGCAATGCAGGAAGGAATCCGCACCCTTCCCAGGCGGCACGTGCCGCCCGAACTCGCGCTGCGCCTTCGGGTGAAGATGTCGCAGGAACTGCATCGCAACTTGATTGGCCGCTGGCTGGTGCGGTTTGAGAATTTTTTCCGGCCCGTTCTGCTGCCCTCGCTGGGCGGAGTTCTGGTGGCCATTATCTGTGTCGGCCTGATGATGGGCGAAGGTGTGCCGCCGGTTTCCAACACTCCTGATGTTCCCACGGATCTGGCTACTCCCGTCGAAGTCCAGCGGCTTGCGCCGGTTACGTTGAACACCGACGACCGTCCTCTGGTTCTGGTCACTTACGTCAACGCCAGCGGCCGGGTCACCAGTTATCGCGTGCTCTCCGGACAAAGCTCGCCCAAGTTGATGGAGGAGCTTGACCAGATGCTTTACTTCAGTGTTTTCCGGCCCGCCACGACGTTCGGCCAGCCGATCAGCGGCAAAGTGGTGCTATCTTTCCGCCGTATCACGGTTCGAGGTTGATCGGCTTGCCTGTCTTTGCTTCCTGCCGTCAGATCAAAAAGGATAAGCGCCGCGCCCACGAAAAATATCACCTGCGCCGGGCAGGGTGCCTGGCCGCCGCTTTTTTATTTCTCGGCCTGACGGCCGGTCCGGCCCGCGCTGCTGGTGAGGGCGACGTTGTCCTGAAGTCCAGCGAACAGCTCTTTGACGTTCTAGCGGCCATCAACGCGGCGGGATACAACTACAACCTGAATGTGGACACCGGTGACAAAACGCGTGCCGGAGTCCGCGATGCGCTCGCCAAAGAACACATTCCCGTTCTCCCTGAACTCAAAGCTTTTTACTCCGACCACACCGCGGGATTGGATGGCGGCGAAATTCTCGGCCAGTACGTTTCTCTGGCGTTGCTGCTGGGGCCGCCGCCGGATTTCAAGCCCACGCTTGCGGCGCAGGATCTGCCGCCCGACGCGCGCAGCGTGGCTGGCTTTCTGCCCTTGCTGCGCGATTTTTACAAACAGGCGAACCTGGCGGATCTCTGGGCGCGCGTTGAATCGCCTTTCCAGGCGCAGGTCGAGCGTTACAGCAATCCGGCGAGGCATACCATCGAGCTGACGGACGGTTATCTGCGTTTTCCCAGCGGCGCTTATCTGGGACGCACCTACACGATTTACCTTGACCTGCTGGCGGCGGCCGGGCAGGTGCAGGGCCGCATTTACCGTTCTGATTACTATCTGGTTGTGGCGCCCTCCACCAATCTCAGGCTGTCGGCGATCCGCTACCAGTACCTGCATTTCCTTCTCGATCCTCTGGCGGTAAAATTCGCCGCAGACATCGAAAAGACTTCAGGCCTTCTGGTGATTGCGCGCAAAGCGCCGGAGTTGGGCGAGGATTACCGAAACGATTACTCGCTGCTGGCGACGGAATGTCTGATTCGCGCCGTCGAGTTGCGGATGGACAAGACGCCTGCCGCCCAGGCGCAGAAGTCCGTGCAGAAGATGGCCGAGGCGGGATTCATTCTGGTTCCGTATTTCTACAACGCGCTCGCGACTTTTGAAAATCAGCCCGCCGGGATGAGCGATTACTTCAAGACGCTGATGGACGGCATCAATCCCGCCGCGGAAAGCGCCAAACTGGCCGGCATCAAGTTTTCATCGCCGCACCCCGGGCAGGCCGCCGCTCCCGCCCCCGTCAAGTCGAAACACGACCAGATGCTCGATGAAGCGGACAACGATATTTATCAGGGTAAATACGAAGAGGCGAAGAATCTTTATACGGAAATTCTGAGCAAATTCAGCACGCGGCGTCCCCAGGCCTATTACGGAATCGCCGTGGCGAACAGCTTCCTGAGGAAGCCGGATCTGGCGAAAGAGTATTTCGAGAAGACGCTCGATTCAGCCCGCGACGCGCGCCTGGTGACCTGGTCGCACATTTATCTGGGGCGGATTGCGGATATCAACGGCGATCGCAAGGCGGCCGTGGCGCAATATCGAGCCGCCTCCGTCACCGCGGCGGCTTATCCGGAAGCCCTGCGCGCGGTTCAGCAAGGGCTTCGCGCGCCTTTTGGATCGGGCCAGTGAAAAAGCGCCAAAGCCATCCGTCCGAAGATTGACAGCCTATGGGGATTCTTGTAGGCTCAAAATAGAAAAGATACTCTAACAGAGAGAATAGAGGCTGTATGAGACGAAGCTTGAACTTTGAAAAAGTGATGGGTGCTGTTTTGGGAGCCGCATTGATAATTTGCGCGGCGAAGCCGTCGTTGGCGCTGGCTCCGCAGCAGTCCACTGAGGCCGGCCTTGCTCAGGCGCCCCTTTCTGAAAAACAAGTTATTGATCTGGTGAAACATAACAAGAAGGACCTGGCCAAGGTCGAACCCGTCCTGAAAGCGCAGGGAGTGGATTTCGAAGTCACGCCTGCGATTGAAAAGGCTCTTCGCAAGGCCGGGGCGACCGATGAGCTGATGGCTGAAATTCAGAAGCTCACTCCGTCGGCGCGCGCCTCGGGCACGCCGGGCCAGGCCGCTGCCGCCGTGAATCCCCAGGCGCAGCAGGAGAAAACGGACTTCCAGGCGCTCGAGCGCGCGACCGATCCTGACCAGGCCATTAAGCTGGCCACGGCCTTCGAACAGAAGTATCCCAACAGTCCTTTCATGAGCTTCGTTTATTCCTTTGAGGCGAACGCTTATCAGCAGAAGAACGACGCGGCCCACACGGTGGAATATGCCGAGAAGAGCCTGCAGCTCAGACCCAATAACCTCTTAAGTCTGATGATTGCTTCCTCAATCCTCCCGACGCCGCAGATCGTCGAGAATCTGAGTGACGCCGACAAGGCAAAGAAACTCGATGAGGCCGAAGCGGACGCCAACCGGGCGCTGCAGATCATCAACCAGTTGCCGCAACTGCCCAAAGAGACCGATGCAGCCTACCAGGCGCGCAAGAAGGCCGTTTCCAGCGGCGTCTATTCCGCCCTGGGAATGGTTCATCTGGAGCGGGCGGAAATGGGCCTGGAAGGTCCCGATGCGGCTGAGCTGGCGAAAGCCCAGCAGGATTACACGACGGCGGTCCAGAACGCGCCCAAGCCCAATGCCGCGGATTATTACCGCCTGGCTGAAGTTTACACGAGCCTGGGCAAGGTGGACGAGGCCATTGACGCATACAACAAGGCCAGCGCCGCCTCACCGCCGGGTTCGCCGATTCCTTCGATGGCACAGCAGCAGATCCAGGAACTTAAAAAGAACAAGCCGGCCGCCGGCGCCCCGGCCCCGGCCAAGCCCTAAGAGGTCATTAGCAACAGTTTCCGGCCCGTTTGTGCCGCGGAGGCCCGGGCCGGACGGCCTCGCGTTTTCCATCCGACCAGCATGGCTTCAGATCTCTTCCGCGACCTGGAAACCCGAATCGGTTACAATTTCAAGAGTCAGCCCTTGCTGAATGAAGCCTTATCCCATTCCTCCTCCGTCCAGGAAGGATCCGGGCAGGGAAGGGATAACGAGCTTCTGGAATTTCTGGGTGATGCGGTGCTCAATTTTTGTGTGACGGATCGGTTGTTCCGCGATTTTCCGGATTCGGATGAAGGCCGGCTCTCGCTTTCGCGAGCCAGTCTGGTCTCCGCCAGCCACCTCAAGGAAGTCGCAGTGAAGCTCGACCTGGGAAGCTTTCTGCGGTTGGGGCCGGCGGAAGAGAGGACGGGCGGCCGCCGCAAAACCAATATCCTGGCGGACGCGGTGGAAGCGCTGCTTGGGGCCGTTTATCTGGATGGCGGCTCGGAGGCGGCGCGGCGCTTTGTGGAGAATTTCGTGATTCCGCAAAATCTGGCTCTCACCATGAACGATTTTCTCTCGCGCAATCACAAAGGCGCGCTTCAGGAATTTCTGCAGTCGCGGGGCGGCGGACCGGCGGAATACCGCGTCGTCCGGGAGACCGGCCTGGAGCATCAGAAAGTATTCACGGTCGAGGTGCGAAACGGCAGTTCCTCCATGGCCTCGGGCGAGGGCACCAGCAAAAAAGCTGCTGAGCAGCAGGCTGCCAAGAACGCTCTGGAAGGCCTGCTCAAGGAGCGGAAATCGTGAGTGAGCCTGCCAAAAAATCACCGACCCGCGACTTTTTCGAGTCGCTGGTGGTCACGGTGATCCTCGCCATTTTCGGCACCACCTTCGTGATTCAGGCGTTCAAAATTCCCACCGGCTCCATGGAAGATACGCTGCTCATCGGCGACCACCTTCTGGTGAACAAATTCATTTTCGGGTATCCCAAGGGTCCGCTTGCCGCGATTCTTCCTTATCGTCCGATTCGCCGCGATGACGTCCTGGTCTTCAAATTTCCCGGCCCTCCGGAAGAAGCTCAGGAGCCCGGCGAGCACTTCGTGAAGCGCGTCATCGGCCTGCCCGGCGATCACATCCGGATTCAGGACCGCCACGTTTATGTCAACGGAAAGCTCGTCTCCGAGCCGTTCGTGCGCAACTCTTATCCCGGCCAGATCCGGCCCGGCGACAATTTCCCTCCGCCGGATTCCGAAGTCATCAACGGTTCCACCACGGAATGGAGCATGAAGCTTCCAAACTACGTCAAGAACGGCGAGCTCGTCGTGCCGCCCAACGAATTTTTCGTCATGGGCGATAACCGCGAGGAAAGCTGGGACAGCCGCTTCTGGGGATTTGTTCCGCGCAAGCTGATTTCGGGTCGCCCGTTGTTCGTCTATTGGTCCTTCCAGACGCCTTCCGATCAGTACACCGAAACGTCCTTCGGCGACCGAATGAAGCAGTGGGGCAGCCTGCTGATTCACTTCTTTACCAGGACTCGCTGGCGAAGAACGTTTAAACTGATAAGGTGATGAACCATCGAGGACGCCGGTACGCACGGAATCTTCTCATCGCCGTGGGGCTGCTGGCGGCGGCCGGATGGCTCGCGCCGCACTTCTTCGGAGCCGAGGGTTACCGTCTCCGCCTCCGCGCCGCGCTCGAGCGCGCCCTGGGCCGCCCGGTAACATTTGGCGGCATCTCTCTCCATCTCCTTCCTCATCCCGGATTCACCGTGCAGGACGTCGTGGTCGGCGAGCTTCCGGACTTCGGCTCGGAGCCCTTCGGCAGGGCCGCCAGCCTCGATTGCAACCTTCGCTGGCGAAGCCTGTGGCACACGCGCCTCAGCATCTCCAGCCTTACCCTGGAAGACGTCAGCCTGAACCTGGTGCGCGACAAAAAAGGACAGTGGAATATCGAGGGCATGATGGTCCGGAGCGGCGGCAAGGCCGCCGGCGGCACGGCCGGCAGCGCCACGGGCGGTTCCGGCGAAAAGCCCCTGGGACTCGATGTTCTGGTGAAGAATGCGCGGCTGAATTTCAAGATCGGCGAAGACAAAAAGCCCTTCGCCATCACGAATGTCGCGGGCAGCGTCCACATTGATCTGGAACCTAACCGCATTCGCTTTCACCTTTCGGGCAGCCCGGTCCGGACCGACCTTTCTTATCCCGGTCCCGGAACGGTCAGTCTCGCGGGCAACTGGACGCCCGGCGCAAATTCCGGCGGCAAGCTGGATGCCGAGCTTCGCGCCAACGGCACGCTCCTCTATGACTGGATACCGCTCGTCAACGGCTCGAACCCCGGCGTTTACGGCATCTTGGATTCGCAGATTCACCTGACCGGCTCCTTGCGAGATCCTCAATTCGAGGGTGAAGCCCGCCTGTCGCAGTTGCATCGCTGGGAGCAGCTTCCGCCCACTTCTCCTATGCCCTGCGTTTTTCATTTCCGCGGTGATTTCAATCGCGACGCGGGCCGGTTGAGAATCGCCAGCCTGGATCTGGCCTTCGGCGGTTCCCAGATTCACCTGGCTGGAACGGTCAGCCGGATTCCCGCAGAGAATCACCTCGACCTGGTTCTGGGCATTGAGCGTTCCCAACTGCACGACCTGGAAGCACTTTATCGCCATCTGAGCGGCCGCGAAACCAGGACGGACGTTTCCGGCCGCATTGACGGCATGCTGACGGTTCAGGGCGCGTGGAGAGACGCGCGTTACGGAGGCTTTGTCTCCGCCCACGAAGTGAATCTGGCAACGCCGCTGGGAACCTTTCCCGTGTCGGGAATCGCGCTCAGAATCATGGGCCACCGGGCTTCGCTCGCTCCGGTCAGGGTCCAGCTTGCGCCCCATGTCGAAGTTGTGGCGGAGGGACTGCTGGAACTGCATCCTCCCGTCGAGGAGAAATCCCGCCATCCCGGTTCTCTGACCTACGGATTGACGCTCAAAGCCACCGCCGTCCCGCTGCATGAACTGATCCGGTTCGCGCAGGGAATCGGCGTCCGGGACACCCGCAACCTGGACGGTCGCGGCGTGGCGTCTTTAAGTCTTCATCTTTCGGGAGACGCATGGCCCTCCTCGCGTCCCTTTGTCTCGGCGCGTGCCTCGCTTGAAAGAGGCCGGTTGCTTCTTCCAGGGCTCACGGAACCCGTCAACGTCCCGCGGGCCCGCTTGCGCGTCGAAGGTTCCAGAATCACTGTTTCTCCCATCGTGGCCGTGCTGGGAACCAGCGTCTTTTCCGGGCGCATTGAGCATGAGGGCCGCCGCGAGCAACCCTGGCGATTCAATCTGACGGCCGACCACCTGGATATCGGCCAGGGCTCGGCGTGGTTCGATGTTCTGGGCGAGCGGCAGCCGGCGCCGCTTTTGCAGCATCTTCCCGGCATCAGCTCGTTCATCGAGCGGCGGCAGGCGGCAACCACCCTCTTTGACCGCTTGAACGCGCGGGGCCGTTTCTCGGCTGCGGCGGTCACCTATCGCGCGCTGACGCTTCACCATTTTTCAGCTGCTGTTCTGGTTCAGGACAGGCTGATCCAGATCAAATCCGCGGCCTTTCGCGCCGGCGGCGGGCGTGGTTCGGGCGAAGCCTCCATCGATCTCGAAAAGCATCCGGCGCTTCTCAAGGCGGATCTTTCTCTTCAGGACGCGCGGGTCGGGGCGCTGGCTTCGGTTCTGCCTGCAAACCTGCAACAGGCGCGGGGCCTCTATTCAGCGCACGGCCGGTTTCAGTCGCGCGGGCTGAGCCGCTCGGAAATCGCCGCCAATTTGAGCGGCGCGGCGACCCTGCAATTGCGAAGGATTGCATTGGGCCGTTTTGATTTGCTGGGCGAAGTGGCGAAGCAGGCCGGCGTGGAGAGCTTCGAAGCTTCAGGCGCTTCCTCCGCCATCGAGTCCGGAACGGCCCGGCTCACCGTCGCCAACCGTCAGGTCGAGTTGCAGCAGGGCATGCTGAATCTGGGGGCGGTCAGCCTGGCGCTGAACGGAACCTATGGATTCGACGGCCGTGTTCATCTCAGCCTTCTGGCCGGCCGGCGCGGCTTTATTCGCCCCTGGGCGGCAGGCGGCAGGATTGATTTCAACGGCCCCCGCCTGGCAAATTTGGATCTGACGGGAACGTTTGATCATTTGGCGCCCAGCCCGCGGCCGCGCGCGCTCCATGTTCAGCGGTGAAGGAAAGGGAAGGAAGCACATTGAAATCTCCAGCACCCGATCGGCAGCATCCGCGTCGCTTTCCCTCTGCCGGGACGGCGGGGATGATTGTGTTTCTCGTCCTGGTTTCGACGCTTTCCTTTTCGAAACCCACGGAGACTTCCTCCGCCGGCATCGCTCCGCATCTGACCGTCGCCCAGGCCAACACTCTTGCCGAAAAGCTTCAGCAGCTTTCTTCTCCTTCGCTGCCTTCAATCGGGAAGCCCAAGCCGGTCGTGATTACGGATTCTGAAGCCAACTCTTATCTCCGCTTTCGCGGCAGCGAGTTTCTGCCGCACGGCGTATCGGACACCGTCCTTCACATCGAGCCGAAGGGAATCTATGGCACGGCGCTGGTGGATTTCAAAGCGCTGAATCTGGGTCCGCATCAGAACGACATGGGCGCAAAACTGCTCCAGATGATTTTTCAAGGAACGCAGCGCGTCTCCGCCTTCGGCAAACTCTCCAGCGGCGACGGCAAGGCGACTCTGGCCATCGAAAACGTCAAAGTGGGAAAAACTCAGTTGAACGATTGGCTGGTGAACTGGCTGCTTCAGTATTACCTGCAATCCAATTTCAAGATTGACCTCAGCAAGCCGCTGCCGCTTCCCAACCACGTCTCCCGCATCGTCCTTCGCTCCGGCCAGGCGACCGTGATGCGCTCCGCCGCCAAACGGTGAAGGCCGACCTGCTCCGGCAATTTCTTTGGAAACCGGAGTCCCGCCTTTGCTACGCTATGGGTAAGGCGCCTCGTGTGCGCCCAAAGCCTGAAAGGAATCTTTAGGACGGTGAGCGATGCAGCACTCGGGACAACTGCTGTTTGAGCTCTTCCTGATGTTCGGCGCCGGAAAGCTTCTGGCGGAAATCTTTGAGCGGCTTCGACAGCCCGGCGTTCTGGGCGAACTCATTGCCGGCGTCGTCATCGGACCCTCCGTCCTCGCCCTGGTTCATCCCAACGATCTTCTGATGGGCATTGCGGAAATGGGAGCCATCTTTCTGCTCTTTTCCGTGGGCCTGGAAACCAGCCCCGGCGATCTTCTGGAAGTCGGCTGGACGGCGATGCTGGTGGCGATCATCGGCGTCATCATCCCCTTTGTTTTCGGCTTCTTCTTCATCCGCACCACCGCGCACAACAACGTTGAAGCCATCTTCGTAGGCGCGGCCATGGTGGCAACCAGCGTTGGCATCACGGCGCGCGTGCTTTCCGATTTGGGCGTGCTCGCCGCCCGCGCTTCGCGAGTCATTCTGGCGGCAGCCGTGCTCGATGATATTCTCGGCCTTCTGGTTCTCGCCGTCGTCAGCAGCATTTCAACCGGCAAAATCAGTTATACGCAGCTCGCCATTGTGGCCGGGGAAGCCGTGGCGCTGGCGCTGGTCATGATCTTCTTCGCTTCCCGCATCATCGGTCACTTTCACGTTCACGTCGCCAAATTGCGCGCCCGCAATTCCGCTTTTATTCTTGCCGTCCTGCTGTGCCTCGGCCTCTCGCTCGCTTCCGTCAAGATCGGCATGGCGGCCATCGTCGGCGCGTTTCTCGCCGGCCTCGCTCTGGCCGACCACAGCGAGCACTGGCAGTTGCGCGAAAATTTCCATCCTCTCAGTGAATTTCTCGCGCCCTTTTTCTTCGTGATGCTCGGCGTGCAGGTGGACGTTCACACGTTCGTCAAGCCCGGACTGATTTACATCGCCACGGTCATCTGCGTCCTGGCCATCATCGGCAAGCTGATCGGCTGCGGCCTGGGCTCGATTCATCTGGGCTTCAAGGACGCGCTGCGCATCGGAGTCGGCATGGTGCCCCGCGGTGAAGTCGGCCTCATCGTCGCCGGCGTCGGCCTGACGCTCCATACCATTTCGCAGGGCATCTACGCCGTGGTTCTGCTGATGAGCATCGTCACCACTCTGATTCCGCCGCCGTTTATCCGGTGGATTTTTCCCCACCCGCCGCCCGTGCCTTTCGCCGGCATTCCCGCCGCAGCCGATTCCGAAGCGCCGGGCGATTCCGCCCCGTCAGATTTCGTTCCGCCTTCGGAGTAGCAATCTCGGTGAATCACGCCACGCTTGCCTGCGCTGAATGGTCCGTCCCGATTTTTCATTTGCCAGCCGTTTCGCCCTGGCCTATCCTTGGCCTCGTGAATCAGCGAAATGAGGAACTATCGATGACCGCAGTTCGCCGCGCCGCATTTCTTGCCCTTGCCACAATTTTCGCGGCCGCACTTGTCCAGGCTCAGCAGAAGCCGTTCACGCTCCAGCAGGTGATGAGCGCGCCGTTCCCGTACGACCTGACCGCCGCTCCCGCCGGTGGCCGCGTGGCCTGGGTGTTCAACGCCGCGGGCGCGCGCAACATCTGGATCGCCGAACCTTCCACATCCGGCGCCGGCGGTTTCGTCGCCAAGCAGTTGACTCATTACACCGGCGACGACGGTCAGGACGTGGGCCAGATCAGTTGGGCGCACGACGGCAAAACGCTTGTCTATACGCGCGGCGGCGATTTCGATTTTCCCGACAAGCCTTATCCCAATCCCTCGGCCGACGTGCAGGGCGTCGAGCAGGATATCTGGGCGGTTTCAATTCAGGGTGGCGCGCCCGTGAAAATCGCCGAAGGACATTCCGCGGCGGTCTGGCCTGCAGGCAACTATGTCGCCTACGTTTACAAGGACCAGATCTGGTATGCCAGCCTCGACGGCAGCGGGAAGCCCCGCCAGTTGATTCACGATATCGGCAAGGCGCGTCAGTTGCGATGGTCGCCCGACGGTTCCGCGCTCGCTTTCGTCAGCCATCGCGGCAATCACAACCTGATCGCCGTTTATTATCTCAATGCGGAGCGTCTCGTCTTTCTCGATCCCGGCGTTGATTACGACATGGATCCCACCTGGTCGCCCGATGGCAGCCGCATCGCTTTCGTGCGCGTGCCCGCCGCTTCCTACCGGCAGTTGGATATTGATGTCTTCCCGCATCGCAGCGGCCAGCCGTGGTCCATTGATGTGGCGGATGCTTCCACCGGCAAAGGCCGTGCTGTTTGGACGGCCGACCCCGGGCAGGGAAGCGTTTTTCGCGGCATTGCCGAGCCCAACGATATTTTCTGGGCGGCGCACAATCTGATTATTTTTCCCTGGGAAAAAGACGGCTGGCTGCATCTTTATTCTGTTTCCGCCGATGGCGGCCACGCGCATTTGCTCACGCCCGGCTCGTTCGTCGTCGAAAACGTTTCCCTCACTCCCGACCGCCGCGAACTGTTTTTCAATTCCAATCAGAATGACATTGACCGCCGCCACATCTGGAAGGAAGCAGTCACCGCTTCGCATCCCGTGGCCGTTACGGAAGGCAAAGGAATCGAATGGTCGCCCGTCATGCCCGGCGGTTCGATGGCGCTTTTCATTCTGCATTCGGATGCGCGCCGGCCGGGCTGGCCCGCCGTGATTGACGCATCCGGCAAGGTGGAGGATCTTGCTCGCGCCGTCATGCCCGCCGATTTTCCCGCCGCCGATCTGGTCGTTCCCAAGCAGGTGATTTTCGCCGCGCCTGACGGCCTCAAGATCCACGGCCAGCTTTTTCTGCCGCGCAACGCTGAAAACGGCAAGCGGCATGCGGCCATTGTTTTCTTTCACGGAGGCTCGCGGCGCCAGATGCTCCTCGGCTGGCACATGATGGATTACTACTCGAACGCCTACGCGCTCAATCAGTATTTCGCGAGCCGCGGCTTCGTCGTGCTCTCGGTCAATTACCGCAGCGGCATCGGCTACGGACTCGATTTCCGCGAGGCGCTCAAGTTCGGCGCCACCGGCGCAAGTGAATACAATGACGTTCGCGCCGCGGCGCTTTTTCTGCGCACTCGCTCCGATGTTGACGCGAAGCGCATCGGCTGCTGGGGCGGTTCGTATGGCGGATATCTGACGGCGCTGGCTCTCGCGCGTTCCTCCGATCTCTACGCCGCCGGAGTGGATATGGCCGGCGTCCACGACTGGAACAACGAATTTCCTCTCTGGGTCGAGGGCTACGATCCCGCGCTCGAAAAAGCGCGCGCCCGCCTCGCCTTTGAATCTTCTCCGCTCGCTTTCATCAAAACCTGGCGCTCGCCGGTTCTGCTGATTCAGGGCGACGATGACCGCGACGTGCCTTTTGAGGAAACCGTTCAGATGACCGAGGCTCTGCGCCGCCAGGGCGTGGATTTCAAGCTGCTCGTCATTCCCGATGAGGTTCACGTTCTGCTTCGCCACGCCAGTTGGCTCGAAGCCTATCGCGCCGCTGCCGCCTTTTTCGCTCAGCATCTGGGGCAGTGAGTTGCGTGCCCATGGCGAGCTGGCATTAAGGGGCCCTGCTTGACCTGCCTCGCTAATTAGTGTATATACATAAATATGTTCTCCTGGGACGCTGCGAAGGCCCTGAGGAACTTGGAAAAGCATGGCGTCCCTTTCGAGGAGGCAGCGACGGTTTTTGTCGATGCGGAGGCGCTGGATTGGGAGGACCTGGAGCACGGTGATCTGGAGCGCCGGTGGAAGCGTTTGGGGCGCGCCGCCCGTGGCCGCGTGCTCCTGGTTGTCTATACGTTAAGGAAGGTGAAGAATGGCACGGAAACGATACGCATTATCAGCGCGCGGCAAGCGAGCCGTAAAGAGCGCAAGGCTTATGCCGGACAGCAGGATTGATTTTTCCGACATTCCGGAAACGACGGACGCGGAACTCAAGCGCGCCCGGCGCGTGGGCCGGCCGAAAACCGGAGAGGCCAAGCAGTTGATTGCCATTCGAATCGCTCCGCGGTTGCTCGCCGAGTTGCGCCGCCAGGCGGCTAAACAATCAAAACCCTACCAGACCCTGATTCACGAATTGCTGGAAAAGGCCGCCCGCCGCGCGGCATGACGGTCGCACTTGTAGCGCAGGGTTTGTGCATTTCAAACTCTGCGGTTCGTTCCGGGATGACGGGGAAAAGACCGCAGAGTTTTCAGGAAGGAAACTCTGCGCTACACGCTAAGTGTCAGCCGGATTTCACATCTTCGAACCCGCACGAGGTCAGAAGGGCCCGGCGGACCTCGGACCATTTTGAATCAGGCAGAGTGCAAAGCGGCGATCCGATGCGATCGCGCCGGGCAAGAGATAAATGGTCGGAATTGAGAGCGCATACGACCGGCATTCCATCGTCCGGCGAAAGAGCCACCGCAGTCGCCAGGCCGCGGATGGTCCGTGTTACCGGGACTACGATGACCTCGTTGAGATGGTCCATGACTTCGTTGCGGGTCAGGATAAGGACTGGGCGGCGTTTATCGGGAAGCCGAAACGTGTACCAGCGAATCTCGCCACGCTTCAAGCGATCCCCTCCCAACCGCCGGAGTCCCACGCGAGAGGTTCGTCATCGCTTGAGAATTCTCCGTTTCGAGGAGGCAGGGCGCGGTAGGCATCGCTATCGGTCGCCGGAAGACGACTGGAGAGCAGCCGGAGCGGCCGGAGTTGCTCTTCGCGCGAAAGGTGATCGACCAGAAGTATAATCTCGTCTGCGCTCGGAGATTTTGGCATCGGAACGATTCTACCAGAAACCGGTTCGCTGGTTCTGATTTTCGAGGCGTAGCGCCCACCCCGCCATGCGGGGTGGGCAGGTGCCGACCCCGCCAAGCGGGATCGGCGCTACGGCCGGTTGACGTAACTACAGCATGTAGCTACATTGGGCGACGACAAATGAAGGGTGTAGCGCAGAGTTTGTGCATTTCAAACTCTGCGGTTCGTTTCCGGGCACGGGAAAAAGCCGCAGAGTTTCCAGGAGCGAAACTCTACGCTACCAGCTGGAAGCGCGTGGGCCGAACGCGCGAACGCCGGATTGATTTCTCCGACATCCCGGAAACGACGGACGTGGAGCTGAAGCGCGCCCGGCGCGTGGGCCGGCCGAAAACCGGAGAGGCCAAGCAACTGATCGCCATTCGAATCGCACCGCGATTGCTCGCCGAACTGCGCCGCCAGGCCGCCAGACAGTCGAAACCTTACCAGACCCTGATCCACGAAATGCTGGAAAAGGCCTTGCGCCGCGCGGCATGACGGTGTCGCCTTCTGACATCGAACTCTGTTTTTCTCTTGCCTCCTCCCTCATCCTAGTATATAACCAGTTATGTTCGAGGCAAGTGAACGCTAGTCCGTACGGCTGGCGGATGGATCGACGAGCACAGCAGCCGCGTTGGAGGGGGATATGCCCGACAATCCACAGCAGGGCCCGAGCGCGCCGCCCGCGAGAGGGGACACGCCTCGAAAGGCCAAGCGCCGCAAGCGACGGAGGCACGGCGCGTCCTCGGGCGCCCGCGCCGAAGGCGCAGGGGGTAGATCGACCTTCGCGTTCCCGAAGCATGCTCTATCGGAGTGTCTAAGGATTCCGAAGGCCATCTTGGACCAGAACGCGGGGAGGCAGTGCCGAGACCGAGATGCGGCGAGGTTCGCGGGGCTCGGCTATACGGGGGAGGTGTCCACCGAGATCAGCTCAGCGCTGAAGTACGGGCTACTCGACCGCCCTGCGCCGGGGACTGTAAGGCCCACTGACCTAATCCGGAGGATTGTCAGGCCCCAGAAGCCGGACGATGTCACCGACGCCATGAGGGAGGCCGTGCTCCACGCTCCGTTGATCTCGGACGCTTACAAGCACTACCGGGGTGAGAACCTGCCCGACATTCCCTTTCTGGCTAACACGGCTCGGGACACGTTCAAGGTATCCCCGGAGAAAGTGGACGCCTTCGTCGGTGTGTTTATTAGAGCGCTTGGGGACGCAAAGCTTATCGAGGACGCCGGGGGGAAAAACCGCGTAGTGGACGTAACGCGGACTCAGGACGTCCAAGGGAGCAGCGCCTCCGCCGACGAGCACTTGAAGAAGGTCAGCAGGGGCATATCGGTGCAGTCCAGTGATACGTGCTTTGTGATGATGCCGTTCGCAGACCCTCTTGGTGGGTACTATCACACTATCTACGCGCCCGCGATAAAGAAGTCGGGGCTCACGCCCGTGCGTGCGGACACAGATATCTTTGGGACCGGTAAGATCATCGACCAGATCTGGACGGGTATCAACAAAGCGCGGGTTTTGGTGGCCGAGCTTACTGGGCGAAACCCGAACGTACTTTACGAACTAGGCCTCGCCCACGCCCTGCGGAAGCCCGTTGTGCTCGTGTCCTCGAACGAGCCTGACGTGCCATTCGACGTGCGACACGTTAGGGTTATCTACTACGACGTGAACGATCCCTTTTGGGGGGACAAGCTCATAGCCAAGGTCGCTGAGAACATCGTTTCTGCACTGAAGAACCCGAAGGAGGCCATCCTCTTTAGTGACTGAAACCGACGCCGGCGGCTGGCTCAGCGGTTCCTGACGGCGAATTTGCAGGGGCAGGTCTGTAAACCTGCCCCTACGCAAGTCCAAGCGGCGGGTTGTGGTGCAGAGCTTTGGGGTTTCAAACTCCGCGGTTTGTTCCGGGATGGCGGGGAAGAAGCGGCAGAGTTTCCAGGAGTGAAACTCCTAGCTACCTGCTGACCACGTTTGGACAATTGAGGAGGTGCCTAGGTAGGCTGGCTTTTAGGCTGCAAGAAAGCCAAGAGGGGCTCTGACGCACAGAGCCCCTCTCAGACTAGAATATAATATGTTAGACTTACTTAGAATAGCTGAACAATAAGATGCACCGAAAATATACGCGGATAAGCCCTAGATGTCAAGTGTTTTCTTCCACTAGTCCAAGGTTCTTTCTCCAATCTCAAATAATCGGGTTTATTAGGCATTCAACTGGCGAGTGCTACTTTTACCTTTTCATTGTTCCTATTTAACCTTAGGGCCGTCGTTGGATATTGTGAACTGGGATTAGGGACAGAGTGTGTCTCTAATATCCCCAACTCAAGGCCTTCATTGATGCACTGTTGGCTGAAGCCATACTTATCGCGGACCAGTTTTAAGCCCACAAACGGGAGTCTTGATTCTAAAGCTGCGAGCTTCTTAATCGTGGTTGGCCAATCAGTGTTCCCGCTTTCGCCAACAGACGCGACGATGGATTTCGGCGAACCAGCAGGTTCGATGCCCAACAGCTTCTCGATGAAAATCACATTGTCCTGCCCAACAGCATCAGTGAGTTCTTTCGCGGTAGCTGATTCAAGGGCACAAATTTTGACTGTTTTGCCCTGGCTGCGCAACCTGTGAATCAAGTCGAGACAACCCCTGTCGCCGGTCACAAGGACAAACTCGTTTATGTCTTTCCTCTCATACAAGGTCTCCTGTGCATCAAGCATAAGAGTAGCATCGGCAGTTTCCTTCCATACGGATTCGGTTCCTTTTACCGTCTTTTTGGAAAGTGTGAAGGCTGGCTTAACTCCGGCCTTCATAAAGGCAGCTTGCGCCCCATGGAATTCGAGCCTCTCCCAATCGGCGTACGCATTTTTTATAAGCAGATTCCCATCCTTCTCAACTTCTTTAAGAATAAGACCGAAAAGGTGTGGTACTTGGGGCTTGAAATTATACTGGTTGATCAGCCCCCAATAGACATTCTCATAATCGATGAAAATCGCAACTTCCATGGCTTTTCCCCATTTCTGATGCCCGATACTAACGGGACAGCGCTTTATATGTCAAGCTGATTAAGTGCTAGCCAATCTACCATCTGCCCCTTTCAAAATGTACCACTAGCCTTGAGCGTATCAATTTGACTTTACCTACCGCTCGGTAGGACAATAGGCGCAAGCGGCCTCGACGCGCGGGGACCGGCGATCGGACGACCCATAAGGTTGCTGAAAAACATTCTGGAGCCCGTTATTCGGAGCCTTCGCTCCGTCATTCCGAGCGAAGCGAGGAATCTGCTTTTCGCTCCGGGCGGGTTCCGCGAGCGCTTTTGCTCCACGGGTTGAAAGCCAAGCAGATTCCTCGGGCCGATAAAAACGATCGGCCCTCGGAATGACGTTCGAGCACCGTTTTTCTGCAACCGACTTGTGGCAGAATCAGGGGCGGGAGGAAAGCGAATGCCAGACAAGCTTTTTGTATTCGACACCACGCTGCGCGACGGCGAGCAGTCGCCGGGCTGCAGCATGACGCTGGATGAGAAGCTGGAAATGGCGCGCCAGCTTGACCGCCTGGGCGTGGACATTCTGGAAGCGGGCTTTCCCATTGCGTCGGAAGGCGATCATGACGCCGTGCGCGCCGTTTCGCAGGAAGTCCGACGGCCCATCATCGCGGCGCTGGCCCGAGCCAACGAGCTCGACATTGACCGCGCCTGGAGCGCCTTGCGCGATGCTGCGCGGCCGCGCATTCACACTTTTCTCGCCACTTCTGATATTCACCTGAAATACAAGCTGCGCAAGACGCGCGAAGAAGTTCTGAAAATGATCAGCTCGGCCGTGGGCCACGCCAAATCGCTTTGCGAGGACGTTGAGTTTTCGCCCGAGGACGCCGGGCGCACGGACCGCGATTATCTGGTTGAGTGCTGCCACGCCGCGGTGGAAGCGGGCGCGACTGTTTTGAATCTGCCGGATACGGTCGGCTACTGTCTTGCGCCGGAATATGAAGCGATGTTCGCGGACGTCAAGGCTCGCGTGCCGGGCATGGACAAAGTCACGCTCAGCACGCACACGCACGACGATCTGGGGCTTGCCGTCTCCAATACTCTCGCCGGAATTCGCGGCGGGGCGCGGCAGATCGAATGCACCATCAACGGCATCGGCGAGCGGGCAGGGAACGCGGCGCTGGAAGAAATCGTGATGGCGGTTTATGTGCGGCGCGAGGCGCTGGGCATCACGACCGACATTCGAACCGAGCAGCTTTACGCTTCCAGCCAGTTGCTGACGCGCCTGACCGGAGTGGCCGTGCAGCGCAACAAAGCCGTCGTGGGCCGCAACGCTTTTGCGCACGAGGCCGGCATCCATCAGGACGGCGTGCTGAAAAACGCCATCACTTATGAAATTATTTCGCCCAAGACGGTCGGCATGCCGTCGAATTCGATTGTGCTGGGCAAGCATTCCGGCGGGCACGCTCTGGCGAAGCGCTATGAAGAGCTCGGCTACCAGTTGACCAAGCCGGAAGTGGATCGCGCCTACAAGCTGTTCAGCGAACTGGCCGACCGCAAAAAGAATATCTACGACGAGGATTTGATCGCCATCGTCAACGAGGGCTTTGACCACATTCCGGAAATGTTCACGCTGAAATCGTTCCAGAGCGTGGTTTCAACCGAAGGACGCTCGACGGCGACCATCGAGCTGCTGAAGGACGGCGAGACGTTTACCGATTCCGCCACGGCTGACGGCCCGTGCGATGCCGCCTTCCGCGTAATCGACCGCCTGACCGGCCAGCCGGGCACGGTTGTAGATTTCTCGGTCCATACGGTCGGGCCGGGCGTGGACGGCGTCGCGGAGGTTTACGTGAGAGGGCGATTCGAGGGGCGCGAGTTTTCCGGCAAGTCGTTGAGCCAGAATGTGGTTGAGGCCGCGGCCCGAGCCTACCTGCAGGCCGCAAACAAGGCCGTCTATGAAATCAAAAAAGCTAATGAAAAAAGCGCTCAGGCGGCCGCCGTTTCCATCCATGACGATGAGCTCGTTGACCGTTATTTCCCCGGCGGATACTAGAAACTGGTCTTCGCGTGAGGCCTGTCCAAAGGCCCCTGAACAAACAGCCTGAGACCATGGTCAAAATAAATAACTTGTGTAATATCAGTTATTTAGTAAAATTTTTGACCTGCAAAATCCTTAAAAATAGCCCCCCCTTAATACAATTCTGCATGTCATATTAAACAAAGCCTTGCATCTTCCGACATTAGTCCTGTAAGATGCTGTTAACTAAAGATATGCGTGCTATCCATAAGATAGCTGTCTTACCGGGAGATGGGATCGGGCCGGAAGTAACTGCCGAAGCTGTTAAGGTTCTGAAAGCCGTCGAAGAAGTTATCGGGCAGTCATTCCGATTCCAGTCAGGGTTGGTTGGGGGGAGCGCGGTTGACGCGACGGCCGTTCCTTTGCCTTCAGAAACCATTGCTATCTGTAATCAGGCCAGTGCCATTTTATTCGGCGCGGTGGGCGGTCCCAAATGGGATTCCAAGCGTCCTGAAGCCCGCCCAGAGCAGGGAATCCTGCAATTGCGTCAGCGGATGGGACTTTACATTAACCTTCGGCCCGCCGTTGTTCACGACTCACTGGTTGCCCATTCGGCCTTGCGCCCGGAGCGCGTTCGCGGAACGGATCTGGTGATTGTGCGCGAGTTGATGGGCGGGATTTATTTTGGCAATCCGCGCGGCATCTTTGCCAAGAACGGCGAACGCTTCGGCATCAATACGGAAATCTACAAAGAGCATGAAATTGAGCGTGTAGCTCACCGGGCCTTTCAGCTTGCCCAAATCCGGCGACAAAAGCTCACCTCGGTGGACAAGGCCAACGTGCTGGAGACGTCCCGCTTGTGGCGCGAAGTGGTCAACCGGCTGGCGCGGGCCTATCCCGACGTCGAGGTCGAGCACCTTTATGTGGACAATTGCGCCATGCGCCTGATCGACCGGCCAACCAGCTTCGATGTGATTCTGACCAGCAATATGTTTGGTGACATCCTGAGCGATGAGGCAGCCATGCTTACCGGATCTATCGGACTGCTGCCCTCGGCCAGCCTGGGCGAGCGTGCGGCGCTCTATGAACCCGTTCACGGTTCAGCCCCTGACATCGCCGGCCGCAACCGCGCCAACCCGCTGGCGGCGATTGCGTCGGCGGCATTGATGCTTCGATATTCCTTCCGAATGGAAAGAGCCGCTTTGGCCATTGAAACCGCCATCGAGAAGATTCTCAAGCGCGGCGTCCGGACGGCCGAACTTCCCGGCAAAAAGCGCCCACTTTCGACATCCCGCGTGGGGGACCTGGTCGCCGCCGAAACCAAGAAGATTCTGAAGTCCTCGAAATTTAAAGCTTAAATCAACAGTGCAATCCAGTGCGGCTTCTGCCCGAGCGTCCTGCCGGCACGAGTTTGTCTCGTCGCGGTTCTTACAGTAGAATCCTCGGCAGAAGGAGAGGGATTTGCGCCTACGCATTCTATCGCTGGCACTAATCTCCTGCGTTGTGATGGCAATGGATTCAAATTCCAGCAAAGCGGCTAGAGATCCCAAGAATCAAGGCGGACGGCTCGTTCGGGGCGCTGACCTTGTTCTGCTTGGCGGCAAGATCTGGACCGGAGAGCCGATGGCGAGGCCCGGTGTGAAGGACCCCACAGCGACGTTCGCTCAGGCGGTCGCGATTCTTGATGGCCGCATTGCGGCCGTAGGAACGGACGAGCAAATTGAGCCCTACGTTTCCTCCAATACGCAGGTCATCAACTTGCATGGCCGCTTTGCCATGCCGGGATTCATTGACTCCCACGTGCACTTCATGGACGGCAGTTTCAAGTTGCTGGAAGTAAACTTGAAACATGTCCACAGCAAACAGGAATTTGTTGACCAGATCGCGGCCAAGGCAAGGCTGCTTCCGGCGGGACGCTGGCTGCTGGGCGGCGACTGGGACGAAGAAGCATGGCCGGATGGCCAGCTTCCTACGCGCTGGATGATTGACGAGGTCACCAAAGGCATTCCGGTTTACATTGATCGCTACGACGGCCACGCGGGTCTGGCGAATTCGCTGGCGCTCAAAATGGCTGGAATTACGAAAGAAACTCCTGCTCCGACAGGCGGCGTCATAGTGCGCGATCCGGCGACGGGCGAGCCCACGGGCGTGCTGAAAGACGCGGCGCAGGATCTGATTACTCGAGGGATTCCCAACCCTACCGATGCCGAAGCCGAGCAGGCTTTGCGGGCTGGCCTTGCCGAGGCGCGGCGCGTTGGAGTGACCTCGGTTGAGAACATGAACTTGGGCACCAACACGCCTTATGGAACTTTCCAAGGTGAGCTGCTGCTGCTCAGGCGCGCCAAGCATGAAGGCTGGCTGACCTGCCGCTTTTACGAAATCATTCCCATCCTCGATTGGGAGCGGCTGCGGGATATCGGCATTTCCCGCAAAATGGGCGACGAATTCATCAAGCTGTGCGCGGTCAAAGCTTTTGCTGACGGCTCGGTCGGTTCCCGCACGGCATGGATGTTTAAGCCTTACATCGACGACCCGAACAATTTCGGGCTGGCGACGGCTCTGATGGATCCCCCAACAAAAATGGAAGCGCTAGCTCGCGAAGCCAATGCGGCCGGGATTCAGATTTGCATTCATGCCATCGGAACGCGCGCCATCTCCGAAGTGCTCGACATCTATCAATCCGTCGGAGGGTCCGATCCTGCGTCGAACCGTTTTCGCATCGAGCACGCCCAGCACCTGCGGCCGGAGGATTTTGCAAGGTTCGCGCGGCTCGGAGTGATCGCATCGATGCAACCCTATCATGCAATTGATGACGGCCGCTGGGTGGAGAAACGCATCGGACCTAAACGCGCCCGCTGGAGTTACGCCTGGCGGTCCATGCTGGATGCCGGCGTGCCGCTCGCTTTCGGAACTGATTGGCCCGTGGCGCCCCTCAACCCGCTTTTGAGCATTTATGCTGCTGTGACGCGTGAGACGCTTGACGGGAAAAATCCCCACGGCTGGTTTCCGGAAGAGAAGATAACGCTCAATGAGGCGCTTCGCGCGTACACGGCCGGCAGCGCATACGCTGCATTCGAGGAAAATGAAAAGGGAACCATCGCGCACGGAAAGCTGGGCGATATCGTGGTGCTTTCAGATGACCTTTTTTCGATCGCTCCGGAGAAAATCAAAGATGTATATGTTGACCTGACAATCCTCGGGGGGAAGGTCGTCTATGATACACAAAATCCATAGGGAACTCTGAAGAGGCTCGCAGTTGTACTTACGCTGAATGAAAAGGGTTGCGCCGGACGGTCAGAGGCGCTAAGATTCAGGGTCGTTTGGTGCGACGGTTGTGGTTGGGGACCTTGGACCGTCGCTTTCGTATTGGGACGCCTAATGTGGTGGGAAAAGAAGTCTTCTCAACCTGACACTTCAAAACTTCAGCCTGGAACTCCGAAGTCTCAACCGGAAACCCAAACACCTCAGTCCGAAGCCCGGAAGGTCGAGCCGCCGGCTCCGACCGCAGACCAATTATCGAAGGTGGAACGCCCTATGCCAGAAATCATTCGAAGAGACGCACCGCTTAGCACTGCCGGACAAGTTCAGGCGGCTGTTGGCCGCTCGCTTGTCATCAAAGGTGAATTGACAGCCAGCGAAGACCTTTTGATCGAAGGCCAGTTCGAAGGTACGTTGAATATCCAGGATCATCGCCTCACCGTGGGCGCGAACGGCAAGGTCAACGCTGAAGTTCACGCGCGGCAAGTTATCATCCTGGGGACGATCAACGGCAACGTGAATGCGCGCGAGAAGATCGAGCTTCGCCGAAGCGGCAATGTGGTAGGTGATTTGCTGGCGGCGAGCGTGGCTATCGAAGAAGGCGCTTATTTCAAGGGCAGCATCGACATTCACCGGGACGGAAAGGGCAGCGAGTCTCCGGTGGCTGCTGCAGCGAGCGCCAGCGCGTTCCGGGACGAAGATTAGGGCGAAACCCTCCTTGGTTCGCCTGATGCAACGTCGCGACCCGTTCCTGCGGACTGCGCGGGAGGGAAGTCGCTCGGACGGTTTCCTGATTTGTCATGGGGCCAGCAAAAGTTCAGAACAGCCCGAGGAGGGTTGATTCTCCACCAACTTCCATGCCCGCCAGTCCCGCTCTGGATTGGCTCTGGAATTACCTCCGGGATGTGCGCAAGCCCCGCTTCCTGGATTGTGGGCCCGCGGCTCCCTCGACGATTAATCTGCTATTGCAGCGGAAAGCCAAGGTTTACGTGGCCGACGTGCTTTCCATGTTGCAACGCAACGAACCCGGTTTTTGGGGAAAGACTAATCAGAAAGCTGTTTTCCTGCCGGAGAAGCTCGCGGCCCATTTGCCGCCCATACCGGCGGGAACGCTCTCGGCAATTTGCTCCTGGCATGTGCTCGACCTTGTTCCGCCGGACAAGCGGCCGGAAGTGGCGCAGAACCTCTTTCATTACCTCGAGCCCGGAGGAATCCTGATGGCAATCCTGCGCGAACCGCATCTTGCCACCGGAATGGATACGCGCTGGCGGCTCGAGAATTTGACCACGCTTAGGATTGAGGGCGCGGGACGGCGTGAATTTCCGTATCCCGCCCTTTCCAATCGTGACCTGGAACGGTTGGTGCCTCTGGCGAGCATCAAGAGCTTTCTGACCAGAAGCCGGCGGCGGGAAGTGATTCTTTTGAAGGAGCGGTAAGGCCTTATGTCGAAAAGAATGCTTTCGTTGACCCTGGCGATCTTCCTCGCAGCGATTGCCGGCCAAGCCTTTGGCCAGAACCTGGCGCAGGACGCGCTTTCGAGCTTTCCTGCCGATACGGTTCACATTGAATTCTCCTCGCCTCAAAGGCTGCGCTCGCTTGCTTCCTACAACGATTTGCGACACCGCTTTGTCGGGCAGAAGCTCGTGGATCTGGAAACGACTTTGGGGAAACTTGGCATTCAGGAAAGCCAGATTGACGATCTTGTTCTGGGATGGAGGCCTTCCGGCAGCACGATGGAGCTGTTCGGTCTGGCGTCCGGCCACTTCGATATCGCGGGGATCAAAAAGAGCGCTCAGCAGAGGGGCATAGCTCCGGAAAACCTGGGTGGGTCGCCGGCCTACTGCGTAGGCGCGGGAGTCTCGACGGAGTGCGCCTTGATTTTCGACTCCACGCACGGCGCCTTTGGCACCCTGGAGACGCTCAGCGATATCATGGATGTTCGCCAGTCGGCGAAACCCAGCGTGGGTTCCAACTCCGGTTTTTCCCAGTTGGTGGATGAGGCGCCCAAGCAAGACCCGATCTGGGGCGTGGCGGAAGGGCCGGGGGTCGCGGACTGGTTCAACGGGTGGATTTCGAACGCCAGCTCGGTCCAACTCGACTGGACCAAAGTCTTCAGCAACGTGGATTCGCTCACTTATGGGATCGAAACCGGTGACAACGTGAAGATCGCCTTGCGCCTTAACTGCAATTCTCCCGACTCCGCAACGAGTTTGCGGCAGGTTCTTGAAGGCCTGAGGCTTGCCCAACAGCTTGCCTGGCAGCATCAGAGCCCGAATCAGCCCGATCCATTCGAAGGAACCGAGATCGAGCTGAACGGAAGCGAGGTCACCCTCAAGATGGCGGCTACCTTCGGTCAGCTGGGGAAATTGCAATCAATCGGGGCGCAGTAGCCAGCGGGCGAAGGAAGCTGAAAGCTCATGAGCTTTCAAGCGTAATTCGCTGATCGGGCGCGATGGCAAGAGTGCTTTCCTTGCGGTGGGGAAGTCTCAGCGTAATGGATTGGGCCTGCGATGCAGTTCCCACGATGGTCTGAGGGACACCGCGTAAATCGGTTTCGAGCCGCGCCTCTCCCGTGATTTCACCGCATTTTCTCCCGCTGATTGACAGCTCGGACCGGACTTCGGGATCATCCTGCAAAGAGCCTTTTCGATCCTGTCTGGTCACCAGCTCGGCTTCTCCGGCCGAGGTCTGCAGAATAAATCGAGAAGTCGCAGCACCCTGGGGCAGGCGGCAATTCCAATCGAGCCTGTTTCTTTCTTTCCTGATTCCATACAGCCGGGAGACAAACTCAATCAGGAGCAGCATGGCCGGTGAATATCCGGTGCCTGTCGAAAGTGCGCCTGTCCACGGATTGGCCTGCTGCTGGAATTCGCCACCGCCGGTGAGCGCCTGAACCCACTGGCTCATCAGGTGAGTCAGGTCCGCCGGCTTTCCGTAGTGCTCCATCCATCGCGGCGCGCGCAATGCCGTCAACGTCTGCGAAGCTCCTCCCCAGGAATTTCGGGGCAAACTGTGATCGAAGAGCGGATCGTCGGCGGCTATGGAAGGGAATGGATAAGGAGTCCAGAATTCACGGGGATTGTGAACATGCTTGCGGTAGATCGCCTCAAAAAGTTTGTCATCCACAACATGCTCGCCTAGAACTCGGAGAAGCGCCACGCTGCGAACCTTAACGAAACGGTTCTCCGTATCGCGGTCGTAAAAACAGAGGTCGCCGGAGTCGAAGCACCACTTCATGATGGCGGAACGAATCGCATCCGCCTTTTCCATCCACCGTGCGGCTTCAGCGGGCTTTCCGAGGATTGTGGCCATCCCTGCCAGCGCCACTCGGCCGCCGTAGACTGTGGCTGAGAGGTCAGGCGCTAACCGCGGCATTCCCGGGACATGAGGGCATTGCCGGGCGTCACCTTGCGGACATGCCCAGGGAATGCCCTTGAAGCGCGGGCTATTGTCCTGGCCGGTGTCGTATCCGCAAAAGACTTCGCAGAGCCCGGTGCCGCGTGTGTTGCGATACCGAACCAGCCAATCGTCCCAGGCTGCGCAGGAGCGATAGGCTTGGGTCAGGAATTGCTCATCCTGCGTGAGGGCGAATAATTCAAGGGCCGTAGCGGCTATGGGAACGACCATCTGAATTTGGCTGCTACCTACCCAGTTGAAGCGAACGTAGCAGGGTAAATATCCATCCGACCGCTGCAATTGGAAGAAGATGTTGTGCCCCGCGGCTCCAACCTCGCGGTTCAGGGGAGCATAAAGCAGGGCTTCCTGTGGACCATCCTCCAGCCAGATCCCGCCGTAAAGATTGCCTTCAATCAGCACGGACTGGTCAAATCGATGGACTCTGGTGATATTCTTTTTGAGTCCTGCCAAGGCGGCGTTGTAGCGCGCGTGCAGAGCGCTGGCGTCGGTGGAGAAGGAAAAGGCTTGGCTTTCGGCGCTGCCGGCAGGTGCAGGTTGCGACTGGTCGCCAGAAGGGAATGATGCTTTAGCTCCGGCGAGTTCCAAAGCCCCACAGGCCAGCATTGTTTTGATGAGGTTTCGTCGGTTGACCACGTAGAAACGGCGCCTGCTTCAGCGAGGCAAGGCCTCCTGGAATGGAGTTCTATACGTACAAAAGCCACCGGACATCCGGCCGGGGATGGGAAACATGGGTCAGGCAGTGTGGCGCGCAGCGAGCGACTAATCAGCTGGCGGTGCGAATGACCAGAGAAGTCTGAAGTCGGAGTCGGCACGGGGTCTGCGGAGGCAGGTTGACTTCACTCCCGCGTCCCCAGAAGAGTTCGTAGCCCACAAGGGCTGCGCCGGTCGCGGGAACCAGTCCCGCCATCGCTGTGGTGCTCAGGCCCAGTGCTTTTGCAGTAGCCAAGCCGCCAACGGAGACTGCGCCGGCCAGGAAATCCCTCCAGGAAAGATGGCGCTGACCTTCAACATGGCCTTCAGAATCGAGCTTGATGTGCAACTTCTTCTGATTATCAAACTGGCTCAGGACGGCGGACACGGGTCCTTCTTCTCCGCTGGGAAGCATAATCTGATCAAAGCTGAAAGCCAGTTCACCCGCCCGGTGAAAACGCCTCGCCTGCCGGATGACTGTGATGCGACCGTTGATGTAGGTTCCCGCCGGAAGAGCCATCTGGCCGTCGATATAAACGGGCGACGTCAATTGCGCGAGGACCGGATCATCGAGGTGGTTAATTTGAGTCTGGACGCCGGAGAGAAGCCGCACCCGAAACTCAGTTTCGGCGGGGATGGTTAAAGTCTGGGAGATGCCGTCTTCGAGCGTTGGCTTGGCGCTCTCTGAGAATCGCCTTGCAAGATGAATGGGCGAACCTGTCTCAGCCGGAAACGCCGGCATCGCAGCGAAAACCACGGCCAGAACAATCATTCCCGCTCTTCTCATCACGCACCTCTTTTCTTGCTGGGACCCGGCAACAGCCATGTATTATAGACGAAAAACAAGCACTCTGGGTTCAAACATTTTTAAAACGTGTAAGACGACAAGAGTGGCACCGGGCGGCGGAGTCCCTGACCACCGGCCGGGCACATGGGTATCGAGCCTCATTTCGCTAAGCTCAGGCCTTTGCTCAGCCGACCTTGGTGACCTTGTCGGCCTGCGGACCTTTTTGGCCATCGATGATTTCGAATTCGACGGTATCCCCTTCTTGAAGGCTCTTGAATCCGTCCGCCTGTATCGCGGAATAATGAACAAAGACGTCGGCTCCTTCGTCTCGACCGATGAAGCCATATCCCTTACTATTATTGAACCACTTTACCTTCCCTTGAAGTCGTGACACTTGCGTTCCCTCCTTGGAAGAAAGCTGGGAATTGTATGGGATTTGACGCGTACATCGTCAAATGTGAGTGAGAGGGGAGGTCTTGCAAGATTTCGACCCCATCCACTGAGGAAAAGATTGTCCCTGAAAGCACCCTGGCAACTCCTTGGCAACTTATCTATATGAATTTAGGGGGGATTGTCAAGGGAATATTCATCTTTTCATATCAACCCGAAAAGAACTGAACTAGCGTGCCATCATCGGGCGGAACAATTGTTCTCGGGGGGCGAGATCTTGCGTACGGCGCAGACGTGCTAAATTTCTCAACTAGGCCACGCGAACCGCCGGGCACTCTTAAAATCTTGCAACGTGAAGGATGGCTCATCGGCCTTTGATGTCGGGCAGGAACCATAGCAGACCAATCAGAGTCTTGCCATCCTTAATCCTGCTTGTTCGAACCATACTGGCCAGGCCAGGTGGGGAGAACGCCCTGCACTCAATCCTTTCGTCGGGCTCAGGCCGGGGCTTGGGACGGCCGGAAACCCGGCAAGTGAACAGGTCCATCCGTTCCGTAAGGAATCCGGGACTGGGATAGAAGCTGAGAAGTCTTTTGAAATTCCGGCCCTTGTATCCGGTTTCTTCGAGCAGTTCGCGCTTCGCGCCTTCCAGCGGCCGCTCTCCCGGCTCGAGCGAGCCGGCAACGAGTTCCCACAACGCCTGTCCTACAGCTTGCCGATACTGCCGCACGAGGATTACTCGATGATCGGGAAGAACCGGAAGAATGACGACGGATCCCCGGTGGCGGACGATTTCCCGCGTGACCTTCAGGCCTCCGGGCTCGATGAGCGTATCGCGTCTCAAGTCGAACACGCGGCCCCGATAAAGGGTCTTGCTTGACAGGATCCTAGCTTTCGCGGGCATACGATTCGCTCGCTGATTCGGAAACTGGCCACCCCATCAGGGCGGCCACAGGCATCCTAACACGCGCGACTGGAGATTTCCCGGATTACGGCTCCCCGTCAGATTAGGCTGTTATACTAGGGATGTGTAGCCCCGTCCGGGGCGCCGCATGCAAAGTGGTGGCTGAAATGAAAATGTCCGCCCTGATTGTGGATGACGAACAGCCTGCCCGGGAAGAGCTGGCTTTTCTGCTGAAAGAGTTCCCGGACGTGTCCGTTGTGGGGCAAGGGAGAAACGGGGTCGAGGCGGTCAGTCTGATCCGGGAACTAAAACCGCAATTGGTATTCCTTGATGTTCAAATGCCGGGCCTTGACGGATTCGGGGTCATCCAGCGGTTGCTGGAAAAGAAACTGCCGCTGCCTCTTTTCATTTTCTCGACGGCTTATGATCAGTACGCCGTCCGTGCCTTTGAGGTCAATGCCCTGGATTATCTTGTCAAACCCATCGATCATGATCGCCTGACGCGCGCGATGGAGCGGGTGGAGCGCCTGCTGAGCGGTTCGGAGAATGCTAACGCAACCATTGACCGGATCGTTCAAATGATTGCTGGGAAGCCGGCGCCGAGTTCCGCAAAAGTAGTTGTGAAGACGGGAGGCCGTCTTGTGCTCGTCAATTCTTCGGACATCGTTTACGCGAGTATACAGGACGGCGTCATCAACATTGTCACGAAGGACCTGGAAGGCCAATCGAATTTTCGGACTGTCGAGGAGCTCCAAGGCAGCCTCGACCCCAGAACATTCTGGAGAGTTCACCGGTCTTACCTTGTGAACGTGAACCGCATCAAGGAAGTAGTGCCCTGGTTCAAGAGTTCATACCAGCTCAAGATGGAGGACCGGAACCAAACCGAGATCCCTGTCAGCCGCGCGCAGACTCGAAAGCTGCGAGAACTTTTGAACTTGTGATTCAGCGCGGGCCGGCGAGCCTGCCGCTTTCCTCCGGAACAGGCCGGTGAGAGTTTTCATCCATCAATCTGATTCTCGATAGAGCGCCCGAGGAACCAATCCTGTTCACAGACGGAATCGGCAAGGGATTTCAGTTTATGTGTGTATGAGAAAAGATAGAGGAGGCGTGCCTCATGAAACGGATTGGAATACTTATCGTGTCGTGCTTTTTGGCGGTGTCCGCCGTTGATGCTCAGGAGCCTCTTCAGACGCTGGCCTCCGTTGTGCGGAGGGTCGCGACGAGCGATCCCGGGATTCTGGCTCAAAGGTCCGCCGTCCAGGCGGCGCGCGCCGGCGCCCGCGAAGCTGAAACTCAGCGCTACCCGAAGCTCTTCGTGAGCATGAACGCCGGAGAAGGTAAGAGCGTTAACGATCTGGCCAACGTTCTCCTTACCGGTCTACAGGGTGCGACTGTCGCCAGTGCTTCTACGCGCTCGCGACTGTCCGATCTTTCAAACTCGCGGCCTTATTTCGTTCCCGGCGCCCGGCTCGAGGAGAATTTGTACGACGGCGGGCTCATTCGCGCGACGATTCAATCCGCCCGCCTAAGCGAAGACAAGACAGTTTTGGGCGAGCAGAGGGCGGTCGAAGCGGAATCGTCCAGGACGGCCTCTTATTTCCTTGACCTGGCGCGAGGCCAAATCCTGGAAAAGGATTTGGGGAATTACCTTTCGGCCGCGCAAGTCGCTGCTAAAGCTGTTGCAGACCAGGCTCAGGCGGGAAGAGCGACCGAAGCGCAAGCGCTTGCCATGCAGGCGAAAGCCCAGGCCGCTGAAGCAGCAGTAGAGAATAATCGCTCCGACATGCGGTTATGGAGCAAACTCCTGCGCGAGTTGGCGGCGCTTCCGGGGTCGGCAACGTTCGATACCCGGCCAATCGAAAAATATCTCGAAGCTTTTCAGGTGACGCCGATCCCATCTGAGCCGGACCTCGACCAGAATATCGCCCTGAAGGAAGCCGGCCTTGACACCCGGATTCAGGAACAGGCGCTCCGCAAGGCGGAATCCCGGCGGCTGCCGCAGATTCAGTTGGTCGCACAGTACGGATTCCAGTTTTCCAATCTGCTCTTTACGTATCGTCCGGGCTACAATGCCGGAGTCGAAGTGACGTATCCACTGTTCACCAGCGGTGAAACCAAGAGTAAGATTGTGCAGGAGCAAAGGACACTGGAGGCGGCGAATCTGCGGAAGAGGAAGACGCAGGAAACTCTGAGCGGCGAATATGCAAAGGTTCAGGAGGAAAACGGCAAGATTGCTCGCAATCTGGATGCCGCGCGCGCTCAATTGGCCCAAGCAGTTGAAGTTTATCGGGTGGCGCGGCTCAAATATGACCAGGGCGTCGGTTCGCCTTCGGATTTGCTCGACGCCGCCGGATTGCTGCTGACCAGCCGCGAGCGCTGCTTGGATCTCTCCCGCTCCAGCCTGCTACTCTACTGGAGCGTTCTGCAGTCGCGCGGCGGGCTTGAGGCTGAACTGGAAAAGGGGGCGCTTCCGTAGGATGAGAATTTTCAACCGGCGGAATCTGATCCTGCTGCTGCTGCTCACGGCCGTCGTCATCGGGCTTTTCCTCTGGCGAGAGCTGGGTGAGTCGCCTCCGGTGGCGCGCGTGGCCCGCGCGGCTGCCGGCAATCTGGTGCAGACGTTTCGGACCAACGGAGTGGTTGAACCGAAGCTGTTCCGGGAAATTCGCGCCCAGTTTGCCGGCCGCGTCGTCAAGGTTCGAGTACGGGAAGGGGACCGCGTACGCGCGGGTGAGTCGCTGGCGCAGCTGGATGACCGTCAGGCCCGCGCAGCCGTCGCAAGTGCGCAAAGTGATTTGTCCAATGCTCTCCAAACGTTGGCGAAAATCCGCGCCCGGACGCCGCTGCGCCAGCTCGACGGAAAGATTAATGCAGCCAAAGTTGATTTGTCGGTGGCCCGGACGAACCTGAGACGCGACCGGAAGCTTGTAGCCCAAAAAGCCATTACCCAGGTTGAATTCGAGCAAACCCACGCGGCTTATGAGAAAGCGAGCGAACAACTGAAATCGCTTGAAGCCGAACGAAAGACACAGGCCAGGAGCGTCCAGCCTCTCGAAGAGCAGGCTGCGAAAGCCGGCGTAAAACAGGCGCGCGAGGCGCTGGATAACGCCGAAGCCCAACTGAGAGATACCAGTGTCCCCGCGCCCATTTCCGGTACCGTGCTCGTCAAGCCGCCTGATCCCGGCTCTTTGGTTAATGTCGGGGACCTGCTGGCTAAAATCGGCGACCTCTCGGAACTGCAGGTCAGAGCTTACATTGACCAGCCGGATTTTTCAGAGATCCATCTGGGTTCAAACGTTCATATAACCTCCACGGGATTCCCTGGACAGGCCTGGCAGGGGAAAATAAGCTGGATCTCCGCTGAACTTTCGACGATGGGAAAGCGGATTGTGGGGCAGGCTTTATGCTCGGTTGAGGGAAGTCGCGATCCCTTGCCCGTGAACTCCAATGTCGATTTGACCTTTACCAGCCGGGAAATGAAGGGCGTTCTGCTGGTTCCGGTGGATGCCGTCTACCAGACGGACAATCACAACAGCGTCTATCTGGTAAAATCCGGCCGCCTTCACCAGCAAACTGTCCAGGTGGGTGCCAGCAATGCCGACTCGATTGTCATTCTCAACGGGCTCAAGAGCGGTGACGATGTTCTGGATGACTTGGAGATTCAGCCCAAAAACGGCCTCCGGATTTCACCGCAATTGGTTCCGCAGTAAGCTTCTGAGTAACCAGGAGATCGCACCTGGGCGGCAGAAATCCCTGAAATAGCCGAATCAGTGCCCTCTGGAATAGTATTTCCTGATTGCCTCCGCCAGCCCCGCCATGGTTGATTTCCGCGCTTCCGCCGCAACGCGCAGTCCGGCGTTACGAATCGTTTCTGAAGTCACCGGCCCGATTGAAAATAATGCTGTCTTTCCTAGCCACCTGGTGCGACCTTTTGGAAAAAGCTTGAGAAAGTTCCTGACGGTCGACGAACTCGTGAAGGTAATGCCATCGGGAGGATCGTCCAGGAGCTGATTGCGTTCGGAGGTGGAAAGCCGGGGAGCAACGGTCCGGTAAGCTTCTACAATGGTGACTGAGGCGCCGCGGGCACGCAGAGTTTTGGGAAGCAGATCGCGGGCCACCTTGGCACGCGGAATGAGGAATGATTTCCCGCGAAGGTTCCGGTGCTTGAGAGCTTCAATCAATCCTTCGGCCCGATATTCGCGCGGGACGAAATCGGCTTTGATTCCGGCTGCCGCGAGCTCGGCGGAAGTGCCGGGTCCGATGGCGCCGATGGTCAGGCCCTTCAGGTCTCGCACGTCGCGGCCCTTTGCCGCGAGCCGCTCCTGAAACTTTTTGACGCCATTGGTCGAAGTGAACACAACAAAGTCGAACTCCTCGAGACTTCGAATTGCACCATCCAGTTTTGACCATGTTGACGGATTCCGAATCTCGATGACCGGGAGCTCGATCACCTCCGCGCCCAATTCCTCAAGGAGTCTCGAAAAATCCTCCGCCTGATTGCGGGCCCGCGTGACGGCTATCCGCCGGCCGAATAGCGGCAGATTTCTGCACCAATTGATCTCACGGTGCAGCCCGACGACCCGGCCAATGATGGCAAGGGCCGGCGGTTCAATTCCTTTGGCTCTGGCGGCGATCTCAGCCAGTGTTCCCGTGACGACTTGTTGTTGAGCGCGCGAACCCCATCGAATCACCGCTGCCGGAGTCCTTGCAGGCCGTCCGTGCCGGATCAAGGTCTTCGCGATTTCAACCAGCCTTCGCGTTCCCATGAAGAGCACGAGCGTGCCCGAGTCGGACGCCAACCTGGCCCAATCGGGCCCGTTTATCGATCCCGTTCCTTCATGCGCTGTCGCGAATGTTACGCTCGATGCAAGGCCGCGGTGCGTGACGGGAATGCCGGTGTAGGCGGGCGCGGCGATTCCCGAAGTCACTCCCGGGACGACTTCGAATGGAACGCGAGCGCGGGCAAGTGCCAGTGCTTCTTCTCCGCCTCGGCCGAAGAGGAAGGAATCGCCGCCCTTGAGCCGGACCACAGTTTTGCCGGCACGGGCTTTGCGAATCAGCAGACGGTTGATTTCAGATTGCGGAAGCGTGGCTCGCCCTGCCCGCTTGCCCACACAGAGCGCCTCACAGCCGGCGGGAGCAAATCGCAGCAACGCCGGATTGGAAAGAAAATCGTAGACGACGGAATCGGCTCGCGCGAGGGCGGCCTTACCCTTGAGCGTCAAAAGGCCGGGATCGCCCGGCCCGGCGCCGACCAATAAGACTCTTCCTCTGGCGCGTTTCGGTTTTCTGCTCATGGACAATTATGAAAGATTCACACAGCAGCCAGCAGCGCGTGCGCGCCCTGGCGGATCAAATCTTCGGCAACTGAAGAACCGAGCGCTTCCGGATTCTCAAATGGCCCGCTCGATTCAGCCCGAATAACGTGCAAGCCGTCGGGTGATGCAACGACACCGCGCAAATGGAGTTTGTCATCCTCAACCCGGGCGTGAGCCGCCAAAGGCAACTTGCATCCGCCGCCGAGCGCGCGAAGAACTGTCCGCTCGGCTCTCACGGCAAGTTGAGTGGCCTCGTGGTTGAGCGCGCCGGCAATACTCAAGGCGTCGCGGGAATTCCGGTGCGCTTCGATCGCGAGCGCGCCTTGTCCGACCGCCGGACACATTTCGGATTCAGAAAAGCGCTGCCCGATTCTCTCACCGAAACCCAGCCGGAGAAGCCCTGCCGCTGCAAGCACAATCGCCTGGTAATCACCGCGGTCGAGTTTTTTCAGACGCGTATCCACGTTCCCGCGGACCGGGACAATTTCAAGGTCCGGCCGCAGCGCCCGGATCTGCGAACTCCGCCGCAGGCTGCCGGTGCCCAGCCTCGCGCCGCGGGGAAGGTCGGAGAGTTTGCTCCAGTTTTTTGAAATCAAGACGTCGCGTGCATCTTCGCGTTCCGGGACCGCCGCGATCAACAGGCCTTCGGGCTGTTCGACGGGCAAGTCCTTCATGCTGTGGACAGCCAGATCAACTCGACCCTCCAGCAGCGCTTCTTCAATTTCCTTGATAAAAACACCTTTCGTTCCGGACGCAGCCAGTGGGGCCTCAGGAAGCTTGTCCCCGGTGGTCTTGATAATCTCGATTCGAGCCTCGCACCCGAGTGCCGCCAGCCGTTGCCGGACCCAGTTTGCCTGCCAGAGCGCGAGACTGCTGCCGCGTGATCCGATGACCATGGTCCGCGAGTTTGAAATTGGCGACATAGAATTCAGGCGGTCGAGAAAGTCAGCACTGCTACATGAGGCGGGCGAAAGCAGCCCTGGGCAGCGCCGCGCTCAATCGGCAAGGCGAAACATCTTTCGGACGAGCTGAACGAGAGAACCGTGCTCGGGCTGGCCGATCCCGTTCTTCAGTTCCACGATCGGGCCGTGCAGAATCTTGTTGAGAATGCCGCGCGTCAGAGCCTCGACTGTTTCGCGTTGCTCGGGGCCGAGATCCGAAAGACGGCCGCGATAGCGCACAAGTTCCGCCTGTCGAATCTGTTCCATCCGGTCTTCGAGCGCCAGAATCGTGGGCACCACTTCGCGCGAGGCGAGCCTGCGCAAAGTCTTCTCAACTTCTTCCTTGATGATTTCTTCCGCCCAGACAGCCTCGCGCTCGCGCAGTTTCTTGTTGGATTCCACCACGCGCCCGAGATCGTCCATGTCGTAAACGAAGGCATTTTCAAGATCGTTGACGGAAGGATCGACGTTTCGGGGAACGGCGATATCCACAAAAAACATCGGACGATTGCGCCGCGCGGCGAGCCACTTGACCACGTGCTCGCGCTGGATGACGAAGTGCGGGGCGGCGGTCGAAACGATCAGGATGTCCGCCTTTTCCGCCTTCTCCAGGAGGTCGTCGAAACGGATTGCCGTCCCACCGAAAGCCTGCGCCAACTCCACCGCGCGCTCGAACGTCCGGTTGCTGACAAAGATAGCGCTGGCGCCGCTCCTGAGCAGATGTTTGGCGGCAATTTCGCTCATCTTGCCGGCGCCGATAATGAAGATGGTTTTGCCGTGAAGATTGCCGAAGATTTTCCTTGCCAGCTCGACGGCGGCATAAGAGACGGAGACCGCGGCGGTTCCGATGGAAGTTTCCCTGCGTACCCGCCGGGCGACGGCGAACGATTGAAGCACGATCTCATTGAGAGGGCCGTTGAGCGCTCCCACCGAATGGGCGACGTTATAGGCCTGTTTCAACTGGCCCAGGATCTGCGGCTCGCCCAGAATCATGGAATCCAGGCTGGATGCGACGCGAAACAGATGCTCAATCACCTCTTCCTGGCGCCTTTGATAGAAATGAGGTTCGTAGGGGGCGAGATCGCAGTGGTGATGGGCAGCGAGAAACTGCCGGATGATGGGTTCCGCTGGAGCGTCTTCGTCCGAGTTCGCAAGCACTTCGACCCTGTTACAGGTTGAGAGGATCAGTCCCTCCTGGATGCCGTCGCGGGAGACAAAATCAGTCAGGGCCTCGGTCATCCGGGCTTCATCAATGTTCATCCGCTCCCGGACTTCGACCGGCGCCGTGCGATGATTGATTCCAAGCAGGGTTAGCTTCATAACTCCGGCGTTCGCCGCCTGAACTCTATTTTGCTCGCGCCTTTAACCCCTCAATGTGACCGCCGTCACAATTCATGGCATCTTGCCGAGTTTGGGAAAGTATCCGTGGAATCCGCTTACGAAACTGATGCCCAGAAAAGTCACCATCATAATGACAAAGCCGAAGATGGCCACGTAGGCCGACCGTCTGCCTGACCAATTACCAGTCAAACGCGCTGAAAACAGAAGTAGATAGATAACCCAAGTGATGAGGGCCGAAAGAATCTTCGGGTCAACCTGCCAGTCCCCGTGCCACGCGATGCTCGCCCAGACGAATCCCGTCAGGATTCCGGCCGTCAGGAGTGGAAACCCGAACATCAGCGACCGGCGATACAGGTCGTCGCACACCTCAAGAGGCGGAAGCCGATGGTAAAACGAGCCGGGATTCTTATGCTTGAGGTTCTTTTCCTGGATCAGGTACATCACGGCCGCGACAAAAGTAAGGAAAAAACCTGCATAACCCAGCATGATGCAAGCAATGTGTATCACGACCCACGGGCTGGCGAGGCTGGGCGGTTCCATGGTGCGACTTGGCTCAATGGCTGAAATCGTGGTCAGGAGGAACGCCAGCGGCAACATCAGAATTCCCAGCAAATTGATTCGATAGCGCAAATAGGCGAAAAAGAATGCCAACGTGGCCAAAAAGGCAAAAAAGGACAACGCACTTCTTACGTCGGAGACAGGGAACCGGCCCATTTCCACAGTGAATGCGACAATCGCCGCAGCATGTGAGAGCAGGCCAACCGCCAGGACGGCGAGCGCGGCCTTGGAGAGCAGTCGCCGACCGCGCAGCGCGCCCGGGATAGCCAGTAGTATCCCTGCGCCGTAGAGGGCTGCCGCGCTCCACAAAAAAACCAGATGCATGATGGCCTCAAGCAGGCAAAGTCGCTGACCTTAGAATTATAGCACCGCCGAAAGCCCGTCGAAGCCGCTCGGAGCGAGCCAAACCCGTTTTTCTGCGAAGCGGGAGAGCAGTGCTGCGGCCAGCCACCGGGCTACGCCCTTTCCAAAAACGAAAGGCGCGGATCCTTGGGGGCAAGGGGACCGCGCCTCTTGTTTCGCTCCACCCTGGAGCGGGGGTAAACTTGAGCATCAGGCAGCGCACTCACCGCGGCCCAGCTTCAGCGAATACGTTTCCGTATCGCCCCAATCCACGAACAAGTCTTCTGCCGCAGTCGTCACGTCGAGTACAGGTTTCAGACGCTGGATCACCGCGCTGTTTGAAGTGCGCAGCGCCCAGCTTTGGAACGATTCGAGCGCATCGCGGTCTTGCCGGTAAAATTCGATCAGCTCGCGTAAGGCTTGCGGAATGCGCCTGGCGGGCACGGTGGTCACCTGGCGTCCGAAACGGACCCCGTCGGACGAGACTTGGCCGGCCAGCATGAGCTGATAGTATGGCACCTGCTTATTGCCGACCTTCCGCGCGTTGCCATAGAGCCCGATGTCCGCAATATGATGGTGCCCGCAGGAATTCGGGCAGCCGCTGATCTTGATTCGAATCTTGCGTACCTCAGCGTCGCTGTCGTGGGCGAATTCATCCGCAAGGACCTCAGCGAGTGTCAGCGATCGCGTGATGCCCAGGTTGCAGGTGGTCGCTCCTGGGCAGCCCGTCACGTCGGCGATGGTGCGAGCGCCGGGGGTGACGAGATCCACCGCTTTCAGGTCCTTGAAAAGCTCCTTGGCGCGATGCGTCGGCACCCAGGGGATAACCAGATCCTGAGAGATGGCGATGCGCGCCGCGGGGAGCTGATGCTTTTCCAGCACATCGGCAAGGCCGAAGAATTGCGCCGAGGAGACGTTTCCGGCGCGAAGCTTGAGCCACACGATGGAATAACCGCTCTGCCGCTGCGGCTGAAGGTTGTGCGCAGCCCAGTCGTCGTATTCCGAATGATGACCGTTTCCGTTCGGCGCAGGCGGCCCGATCTTCACCAATGGCGCGGCGAGCGGGCTGGGAACCTGCATGGATTCGGGCGGAGTTGTGACCTCAGATCGCTTTTCCTCGACCAGCCGGCGGAATTCCTCAATCCCTTTGGCTCGCAGAATGAATTTCATTCTCGCCTTGAGCTTGTTCTTGTAGTTTCCATGCTCCTTGAACACGCGGAGGATCGCTTCAACGGTCGGAATCAGCTCTTCCTCCGGCAGGAATTCCGTCAGCGTGGCGGCTTCGGTGGGCAGACTGCCGAGTCCGCCGCCCACAAGCACCTTAAAGCCCCGCCGCGAAGTACCGTTATTGCCGCGAATGCGCGCGATCAATCCGACGTCGTGGATTCCGGCTACTGAGCAGTTGCCGTCGTCCTCGCAGCCCGAGAACGCGATCTTGAATTTGCGCGCCATTTCGTGGAAATCGGGATGCCGCAGGAAAAAGCGCGTCGTGGCGAGCGCATACGGCGTCACGTCAAACGCTTCGCCGGCGCAAATGCCCGCCAGCGGGCAGGAAGTGATGTTGCGAATGGTGTTGCCGCAAGCCTCGCGCGTCGTCAGGTCAACTTCGGCGACGATTCTCATGATCGTCGGGACATTCGCCATGTTTACAAAATGGAACTGGATGTTCTCGCGCGTCGTGACATGCCCGCGCTTCGTGGCGTATCGCTCGCCGATTTCGCCCATCACGCGCAATTGCGGCGGCGTAAGGATTCCGGAAGGAACCTTCACGCGGACCATCTGGTAGCCCGGCTGCCTTTGCCCGTAAATGCCGTGCTTCAGGCGAAAGCTGCGCAGATCGTCTTCGCTGATCTCGCCACGGCGCAGTTGGCCGATTTTCTCCTCAAAAACCGCAATCTCATCCGCAATAGCCTCGGACGTGTGCCGGGCCTCGACTTCCGCAGTCAGCATCATTTCACCCCGAAAATAAAAAACCCACCACCGAACTTTTGGTCCGATGGTGGGCTTTCGATTAGAACCGCTGAATCTTAATTACTGATTAAGGGTCATCGTCCCACACACCGGCGCCTTGGGACAGCAACAACACATGCATCCGGTGTGGTGGAAAAGACGATCCATAACCAGGACAAAAGTGTACAGATACTCTGCGGCCTTTGTAAAGGGAAAAATTCCACCACCGAGTCCATCTGAGATTTGCGACCTGGAGGGTTCATAGACAGCTTGGGTTGGCCTTGCCGCAATGGTATCTTATTTCGGCTCTGAACCGCCTTTGAGGAGGACTGCCATGAGAGGGTTCGCACTTTGTTTATTAGCCTGGGTCACTTTTGTTCCGGCGGGATTGGGAGAAGCACGGCCTGCCGCGCCTGTTTCAGTACAAGTTCACGAACGCGGGGTCCAAATACAACGTCAATTGCTTCCGAACATTGCGGCGTCCAATGCGTCGGCGCTCGCGATGCTTGTTCCGCAAGCCGGCCAAACTTCCGCACCGCAGGGGCAAAAACCGAATCCCTCAGCCGGCAGTTTTGCAGCCCGAGCGGTCCTTCACCGCCTGGCCGTGACGATTGGCGTCATCCTCGTGGCCCTCGCGATCCTGGGAGCACTTTTCTGGGTTAAGCGCAAGCTTTCAGCGATTCTGGAGAAACACCGCGGCCGGCTGCGGCCCTTGCGCTTTCGCGGCCTTGAATTGGTGTCGGCGCGAACGCTATACCGGAACTTGACCGCCGCACTGCTCCTAGTCTATGCGGCAGCCTCACTGGTCGTGACGGTCGTTGCGGTGCTGCTCATCTTCGGCCAGTTTCCGCATACTCAAAAGTATGCGCGGCAGGTGGGCTTGTGGCTCTGGATTCCGGTCGTCCAGATTGCGCGCGGCATACTGAGCTATTTGCCGCACCTGTTCTATATTCTGGTCATTATCGTGGTGGCCCGGTTTGCCCTGCGGATCCTTTCCTTCAACTTCCGCGCGGCGGAACGAGGCGTGATCAGCCTGGAACCGTGGGTCCATCGCGATACCGCCCGGCCGACGGCGATGATTGTCAAAAGCATCATCGTCGTCGTGACGATCTTCTTCATCGCTCCGCTCGTTCCCGGAACCGGCAGCACGGCGGCGAGAGGCATTTCCATCATCCTGGGCCTGATGATCTCCTTCGGGTCCACCTCGACGGTGGGGAACTTCGTGGCGGGCATCGTTCTGATGTACATGCGACCCTTCCAGCTCGGCGACCGTGTGAAGATGGGCGAAACCGTGGGCGATGTTGTCGAGCGAACTTTCCTCTATACCAAAGTTTTGACCATCAAGAACGAGGAGGTCATTGTGCCCAGCCTGACGGCTCTCTCGGCGCCCATGACAAATTTCACCGCGCGCGCCTCGGAGCAGGGGCTGATTCTCCATTCCGCCGTGACCATCGGTTACGACGCACCGTGGCGCAAGGTCCACGAGTTGCTGTTACGGGCGGCGGAGAAGACCGAAAACGCCTTGAAAGATCCCAAGCCGTTCGTCCTCCAAACCGCGCTCGACGATTTCTATGTGCGCTACCAGCTCAACGTGTACACGTCCAATGCGGCAAAAATGGCGGAGATCTATTCGGCATTGCACCAGAACATCCAGGACGCGTTCAATGAAGAGGGTGTCGAAATCTGCTCCCCGCATTACCAGCAGCTTCGCGACGGAAACACCACAACGACGCCCGCTTCTTATCGTGGCAAGGATTATCTGCCGCGGGCCTTCAGGCTGGAAAGTCTGGGCAAAATGGCCGGCTCCTGATTCGGGAATGACGGCGGGGCGACATTAATTTCAGTGAGGAGGTTTCATGCCCGAACCTGTTTTTGCCGATGGAGTATCCCGGGAGGATACTGGCCATGAAAACGGGCACGGTGTCAGGCAGGCGAACCGAACGGATCTTTCTCAGAGTTCCGATTGAAATCCGGGGAAACGACGCTGAGGGACGGCCTTTTCACGAAAAGACTTTTACGCTGATCATCAACCGCAATGGGGCCCGGGTTTGCTCCCATGCGCATCTGGTTCCTGAAAGCAGGATCACGATCACCAATCTCCAGACCGGCGTACCATGCACTTTTCGCGTTGTCGCCCACGTGGGCAAGACGCTTGGAGAAGGGCCGGAGTGGGGCGTGGAATGCCTTGAGCCCGACCGTGGAATCTGGGGGATTCACTTTCCTTCCCTGAAGGTGGTCCCGCTTTCGGAAACCGAGGTGGACGCCCTGGTGGAGTGCCAGGCCTGCAGGACGCGTGAGTTCGCCAAACTGACGATTGACCAGTACAGTAGGCTCCGGCAGCAGAGTGTTGTCAAGCGGGTCTGCGGCCGATGCGGCGAGGAAACCGAGTGGCGGTTCGGGTCAGTTGAGGCGGAGACCGAGCAAGTGCCGGGGCAGGGTCCCGATCGGCGCCGCGCCAGTCGGCTTTCAGTCAAACTGCCCGTGCGCATCAGGCTGCAGGATGGGCGGGAGCAGGTGGCACGAACTGAGAATCTGTCGCGTACGGGGGTTTGCTTCGTCTCGGACCTTGAAATGAGAGCCGGGGACACGATCCAGCTTACGGTTGGCTATGGCGGGGAAGGGGATACGCAGGCGGAAATCGCGGCTCGCGTGGTCTGGCGCAAGCCGATTGAAGGAACCGGCCGGTTTGCTTTTGGCGTCCAGTTGGAAAGCAAGAGCTAATCGCTTTTTGTCTCGGCGCTGCCTTCACGTCTCCTTGAGCGGCCGGGAAACTTCTGCTCGACCGTGAGCAGCAGCAGAAACCCGCCCAGCGCGCAGATCAGCAGGGTCGTCATCATTCCGGCGCGCGCATGGAAGTGAGCGAAGGCGCCGGCGATTGAACTTCCTGCGAAACTTCCCAGAAACTGCGAGCTGTTATAGACGCCCAGGGCTGAGCCATACGCCGTCTCCGGACACGCGCGGCTCACCATGCTGGGAAGAATCGGCTCGAGGCCGGTGAATCCGATGTAAAACAAGGTCCCTCCCACCAGAAGGCCCCAGATCTGCGATGGATCAAATCCCAGGCTTCCTGGTCGGAACAGCAGGATGGCGCTCGGGATAAAGAATAGGAAGGCGATTCCTGCCAGCATCCTGGACCATCCGAGGTCAGCGCCGCGGGTGAAGGCGAACATCGTGACGCCGCTGATGAAAATCATGGGAAGCAGAAGAGCATAATAATGGCTCATCTTAATGTGATGTTCGCTCGTGGCCAGGATCGGAAAGAAGAAGAAAAATGCCGTCATAAAGAAATTCATGACGAAACCACCCGCGTCCAGTGCCAGCAGCGATCGGTTGTGCAGGATTCCCGCCATCTGCGCGGGAGCGGCGCCCGACGGAGCCGTCTCAGGAAGGTACCGTGCCAGAAGTAGGATGGTTCCCAAGCCCAGAAATCCGGTCAGCCAGAATAGAAATGCAGTTCCGAAAATTCCGGCGAGAATAGGCCCGGCAATAATCCCGATGATAAAGGCCACCCCGATCGGAATCCCCAGAATGGCCATGGCAGTCGAGCGTCTATCTGCCGGAATGTGATCGGCCACGGTCGCGAAGGCGACGGAAATGATGGCCCCTCCGCCCTGAACCAGGCGTCCGGCAATCAGCACGGCAATCTGGATCGATGAAGGGAACCAGTGCGGAACGGCGCAAAGAAACGACCCCAGGCTGAAAAGGGCCATCCCAGCTATCAGGACCTTGCGGCGGCCGATCCTGTCCGAGAGCCGGCCGAAAGGAATCTGGAGGAACGCCATGGTCAGGCCGTAGCTGCCGAGTGCAAAGCCAACCAGAAAGCGTGAATGGGTAAACTTCAGCCCGTAGAGCGTGAAGATTGGCATGACCAGGAACAGGCCTAGCATTCGCAAGCCGACCACGCTGGCCAGGGTGAACAGGATCTTCTTTTGGAGTCCGGTCAGTGGCGTTCGTGCGGTTGCGCTTTTGGTCTGCTGATGCGCCATGATTCCCCGAATCTATTTGGATTAACGAACCCGACTGCGTGCCGGCTGGCCTCGCGATGCGCCCGTCGAGGTCCAGAGATTGGAATCTGTGGAAGGCCCGTTGGTGGAATCCGGAGCGCCTTGCGCCCGGCCATCTCTGCTCAGTCTACAAATTCGGCTTTGATGGCATGCGGGATGATTCCCGCCTCGTGCCCCCGGTCGAGCAGCAACTGGACGGCCTTCCGCCCGACCTCGCCGAAATCGAGAGTCCAGTGATTGACGTACATGGAGACAAAATGGTCCGCTCCGGAGGGGTCCAGCCCGCGCGCGAACTGCAGCGCATACTCGATGGCCTCTTCGCGGTTGTCGAGCCCGAATTGAATGCTCGCTTTAAGAATGCGGCCGGCCTGCTCGATTACTTCCTTGCCCAGAGATCGCCGGATGACGTTTCCACCGAGCGGCAAGGGCAATCCGGTCTCCCGGCGCCACCATTCGCCCAGATCTACTACCTTGGTCAGACCTTGTGACCCGTAGGTCAGTTGGCCTTCATGAATCACGACGCCGGCATCGGCGTGCCCGCCTATGACGGCGTCAAAAACCTTGTTGAAGGGAGTCACCACAGCCTCGATGTCTGACTCATACAGCATCAGGGCCAGGTAAGCGGAGGTCATTTTGCCCGGTACCGCCACGCGTTTGCCCTTCAGGCTATCGATTGGCGTACCATTCCTCGCCACAACGATGGGACCATAGCCTTCCCCGAAGCTCGCCCCCGTGCTCATCAGGGCGTACTTGTCTGCGATGTAAGCGTAACCGTGGAAGGAAACCGCCGTCAGGTCGTAGACACCCTCCAGAGCTTTCCGGTTCAGCGTCTCAATGTCCTCCAGAACGTGGTCGAATCTCAATTTGCCCGTGGGAATCTTCCGGGTTGCGAGCGCATAGAACATAAACGCGTCATCGGAATCGGGGCTGTGCGCCAGGCTCAATTGGAGCGCCGGGGTTGCATCCTTTTTGGTTCGAGTACGGTTTGCTGAAGTCGGCATAGGAATAACAACTGGTCCTAAAATCTTGGGACCAAAGATTCTATCACATTCCGGTGAAGGTCCTTACCTTCGGTGCCGCGCTTATCGCTCCGGGGCAGGGAAGTCATATCGCGGTATGAACCGATGATTTTGATCAAGTTCCCAATTCCAATGATTGAAACGCGGACCAAAATCAGTTGCTCCCCAAAAAGTTTTCCACAGGCATGTCTGATAATAATTTTCATCGTGGGCATGTGGTTAACATAATATCTGTTCTGGCTTTTCCACACGATTTCCCACAGGGCTCGAGTTCCAGCCCGGTACGGCGAAAGCGTTGACTGCTCGCAGCGCTGAAGAAGGCTGAATTGGGCTTTGGAAATTGCATTTAGTAATAGGCTCGGGGTATGCTAAATTTTCTAGCTTGCCGGTTAAGTGATGCCTCTGATTGAAACGGAAGCGATTGTCCTGAGGACATTCCGCCTGGGCGAGGCTGATCGGATTGCATCGCTGTTTACCAGGCAGATGGGAAGGCTTCGCGCCGCGGCCGGGGGAGCGCAGCGCCCGAAAGGGCGGTTCGGAAGCTCGCTCGAGCCGATGAGCTACCTTCGGGTCTGGGTTTTTGACCGCGAGAACCGCGACCTGCAACGGCTGAACAGCGCCGAGGTTCTGGAATCCTTCTTTGAGATGCAGAAGGATTACCGCACGCAGGTGGCCGGCCAGTTTGTGGCCGAGGTCAGTGAGAAGTTTCTTCCCGAGCGTGAGGTGAACGAGCGGGTCTTCCGTCTGCTGCTCTCCGTGCTGCGGGCCGTGAAGAGCACGGGCGAGATTGAAAGGCCGCTGGCCTATTTCGATTACTGGATGTTGCGCCTGGGAGGTTTTCTGCCGGATCTGGGGCGGTGCTCGGGCTGCGGCAAACCGCTGGAAAGCGTTTTGGGATATTATGGCCGTGGTTCCGAGGGAGTTTTCTGCAAGGAATGCCGCACCGCGGGTGCAAACATTGCTGTCTCGCCGGCGGCGCTCGAGCTCGGCAGGGGCTTGCGGTCAAAGAGGCTTGAGGAGTGGATTCGCAGCGAGGCTGTGTCCGCGGCCTGCGGCGAGGCAAGAAGCCTTTTTGAGGAATTGATTGAAAGCCACCTGGAGCGCAGCCTTGTTACCCGCCCGATTCTGGCGGAAGAGCTTTCAGAAGGTTGATGTTTTTCTTTAGGAAAGGGAGTTCAGAAGCTTGCTGGCACGTAAAAAGTCGAAGTCGGGTTCCGCCGCCTCCAGCTTTCAGGACATGCTGCTTGATCTCAGCCGTTTCTGGGCGAAGGAAGGTTCCGTTCTGGCCCTGCCCTTCGATATGGAAGTCGGCGCCGGCACGATGTGCCCGGAAACTTTTTTCCGGGTTCTCGGCCATGAGCCATGGAACGTGGCGTACGCGCAGCCTTCCCGGCGCCCCGCCGACGGCCGCTACGGCGAGAATCCCAACCGGTTGATCAAGCACACGCAATTTCAAGTAATCCTTAAACCTCCGCCCGATGACGTTCAGGATCTGTATCTTCGCAGCCTGACGGCGCTCGGAATCGAGCTGGGCGACCACGATATCCGCTTTGAAGAGGACAACTGGGAGGCTCCGACGCTGGGCGCGTGGGGAATCGGCTGGCAGGTGATGCTGGACGGTCTGGAAATCACCCAGTTCACCTATTTCCAGCAGTGCGGCGGCATCGACCTTGAACCCATCTCCTGCGAACTGACCTACGGGCTGGAACGGATCGCGGCGTTTCTCCAGAACGTTGATGACGTGTTTGAGGTCCGGTGGAACGACCGGGTGAAATACGAAACGATCCGGCGCGCCGAGGAATTTGAGCTTTCGGTTTACGATTTCGAGCAGGCGGATGCCGAAAACTGCCGGGAAGTCTTCGGCCGGCATGAGGCGGAAGCGCTGCGCCTGCTGGCTGAATATGCCGACGCCCGGCCGAAGGAAGAAGAAGCGGACGACTCCGCCGAACGCGGGCGACTTTATCGCAAGCGTTTTCCTCTGCAGAAAGTCTATGAGTTGGGCCTGAAATGTTCGCACCTGTTCAACATCCTCGATGCGCGCGGAGCCATCAGCGTGACGGAGCGCGTGGCGCTGATCGGGCGCATCCGAAGGATCGCCTGCGAGGCGGCCAGAATCTACGTGGAGCGGCTGGCTCCGGCGAGTGAAGAGGTGCGGGCGTGACGACGAACGGTCAAGAGTCGAAGGTCGAGGGTCAAGAAGTTAAGGCCCAGGCCCCGGAAACTCAGCCTCTGCTTCTGGAAATCGGCTGCGAGGAGATTCCGGCCCGCTTTCTTGCGGACGCGCAGAGGCAACTAGGAGCCTTGGTTTTTCAGTATCTGGACACCCAAAACCTGCTTCCCGTGCCTAAGCCGACGATCAGCACTTACTCGACCCCCCGTCGGCTCATACTTTACATTCCTCGGGTGCTCGAGGTGAGCACAGAGTTTTACGAGGTGAAGGAAGGCCCGCCAGTAAGGATTGCCTTCGGTCCGGACGGCACTCCAACTAGGGCCGCGGAAGGTTTTGCCAAGCGAATGGGAGTGCCGATACGTGACCTTCAGATCCTGCAGCCGGAGGGAACTCACGTCGGAGTGCGCCGCAAACTTCCGCAGGTCAGCGCTCTTCACGCTCTCCCGACGATCCTTTCCGAGGCCGTCGAGGAAGTGGACCTTCCCAAGAGTATGTATTGGACGGCCAAAGCCGGGCCGAGATTTTTCCGGCCGGTGAGGTGGATTCTGGCGCTGCTGGGAGAAGGGAACGCAGCGCGAGTGGTCAGGTTCCAGATTGCGGGGGTCAAGTCGGGCAAAGCGACCTGCGGCCATCGGGCTTCGGGCGGGCGGCCGATTCAGGTCACGAGTTTTGGGGAATATGCCGAAAAGCTGCGCGCGGCCCGGGTGGAAATTGAACCCGAGAATCGCGGCAGGACGATCCGGGAATCATCTAAAGCTTTACTTGAAGCTTCAGAAAAGCTCGTCGCGGACGCGGAACTTGAAACCTGGCACGTGAATTCCGCCGAGTGGCCGTCGGCCATCCGCGGAGGGTTCAATCAGAAATTCCTCCGGCTGCCGCGCGAGATTCTGATTACCGTCATGCGCGACCACCAGAAATATTTTGCCGTCGAAGCGGGCGACGGGAATCTGCGGCCGGGATTTATCGCGATTCTGAACCGGCAGGACGACCCGAAGGGAATCATTCGCGCCGGGCACGAGCGCGTGCTGCGGGCGCGCTTTACCGACGCCGAATTTTTCTGGGATACGGACCAGAAGCTTCCGCTGCGCGACCGCGCGCCGCTGCTGGAAAAGGTGACGTATCACGAAAAGCTGGGAAGCTACGGCGACAAAGTCCGGCGCATGGAAGCCATCGCCCGCGAGGTCTGCGCGGCGCTCGAATCGCAGGGCAAAATCACGGCTGAACAGAAAGACCAGGTTTTTCGCGCCATTCAGCTTTGTAAGTGCGACCTGACAACGCAGATGGTGAAGGAATTTACCGAACTCCAGGGCGTCGTGGGCGGGCTCTACGCCAAAGCTCAGGGCGAGCCTCTGGAAGTCGCCGACGCCATCTACGACCACTACCTGCCGCAGGGCGCGGAAGACAAGTGCCCGCGCTCGACTGTGGGGGCAATCGTGGCGCTGGCGGACAAGCTGGATACGATTGTGGCCGGCTTCGGCGCCGGGCTTGAGCCTTCAGGTTCAAGCGATCCCTTTGGGCTGCGCCGGGCGGGGAACGGCGTGGTGAAGATCGCAGTCGAGGCCTTGCCGGGGCTTGATGTCCGCGATTGCGTTCGGAGGGTTGTTATGGCATGGCACGGTACAGCGCCGGGAGGCGCCCCCGTGCCGACCACCGTAGCTATTGGAGGTTTCCTGCAGGAACGAGCCGAATACTATCTGAGAACTTCCGGCGGTTTGCGCGGCGATACGGTAAGGGCTGTCGTTCATTCCTTCAAGGGGTGGTCCCCGCCCTCGGATGCTTTACTGCGGGGCCGGCAACTGGAGCCGTTTGTAACCACGGAAGCATTCCAGGCCCTCGCCATCGCCGCAAAGCGGACTCGGAACATACTGTCAAAAAGCGCGACGCAGGCGGATCGTGGTGACGGAGCCGGGATCGAGGAACAACTGCTTTCGCCCGGACCGGAGCGGGACTTGTTTGAGGCGTATTGCAAATTGAAAGCAGACCTCGATAATTTCGCCGGCAGGGGGATGTACGGCGAGGCATTCGCGAAGATTGCCGAGATTCGGCCCGTCGTGGACCGGTTTTTCGACAAGGTGATGGTGATGGATGAAGACCTCAAACTTCGTGCGAATCGTCTGCGACTTCTGGACAACCTGAATGCGCTGGTCTTTCTGCGCTTCGCCGACCTGTCGCAAATTGAAAGCAGCGCTTCAACTGTCGGCGCGCCGACAAGGGCGGGTGACGAGTGACAAGTGACGAGAGACAGCCTTCAGCTATCAGCTTTCAGCAGTCAGCAAACTGAAAGCTGACGGCTGACAGCCAATGCACTGCGATTGGCGACGGACTGGAATTCAAGCGCCGGCGAAAGAATTGAAAGTAAAACTTGAAGATTAGAAATTCGGAAGGAGAATCTTAAAATGGACAAGTACGTTTACTTTTTTGGCGGAGGCAAAGCGGAAGGGCACGGAACGATGAAGGACGTGCTGGGCGGCAAGGGCTCGGGCCTGGCGGAAATGACCAATGCCGGACTGCCGGTCCCTCCCGGATTCACGATTGCCACCTCGGCCTGCCTCTCCTATTTTGAAAACAAGAACAAGCTGACGGAATCGATCAAGAAGGAAGTGGCCGAGGCGCTCGACCGTCTGGAGAAGCTTCTGAAGCAGAAGCTGGGCGACCCGGCCAATCCGCTGCTGGTTTCCGTGCGTTCCGGCGCCAAATTTTCCATGCCGGGCATGATGGACACCATTCTGAACCTGGGCATGAATGACACGGCCGCGGAAGCCGTGGCGCGCAAAACGTCAAACCCGCGCTTTGCCTATGACAGCTACCGGCGCTTTATCCAGATGTTCGGCAACGTGGTGCAGGACATTCCGAAAGCCAAGTTCGAGCACGTTTTTGACGGCCAGAAGAAAAAGCGCGGCATCAAGCTGGATACGCAACTGACGGCGGACGACCTGAAGCAGGTGATCGCGGGCTACAAGAAACTGGTGAAGGAGGAAACAGGGAAGGCGTTTCCGCTCGATCCCCACACCCAGCTGGACATGGCGATTGAGGCCGTTTTCCGCTCCTGGAACAACGACCGCGCCATCCATTACCGCCGCATGAATAAGATTCCGGATGACCTGGGAACGGCGGTGAACGTCCAGACGATGGTCTTCGGCAACATGGGCGAGACTTCAGGAACGGGCGTGGGCTTTACGAGGAATCCCGCCACGGGCGAAAAGGTTTTCTACGGCGAGTTTCTGATGAACGCGCAGGGCGAAGACGTGGTGGCCGGCGTCAGGACTCCGGTTCCGATTAACGAGCTGAGGAATTCCATGCCGGAAGTTTTCGACCAGTTGCGGGAAATCACTTCGCGCCTGGAGCACCATTACAAAGACGTTCAGGACTTTGAGTTCACGATTCAGGAAGGCAAGCTTTACATGCTCCAGACCCGGAACGGCAAACGCACGGGCAAGGCGGCCGTGCGGATTGCGGTGGATATGGAGTCCGAGGGCCTGATCACGCCGCAGGAAGCGTTGCTGCGTGTTGACCCCGAGCAGCTGAATCAACTACTTCATCCGATACTTGATGAATCAAAGCCTATCAAAGTGATTGCAAAAGGTTTGCCGGCATCGCCGGGAGCTGCGGTCGGGACCGTCGTTTTTACCGCTGATGATGCCGTCGAAAAAGGCAAGCACGGGCCGGTGATTCTGGTTCGCGCTGAAACCGTTCCGGACGACATTCACGGCATGGAAGTGGCGGCGGGGATTCTGACCTCGCGCGGCGGCATGACCTCGCACGCGGCGGTGGTGACGCGCGGCATGGGAAAGTGCTGCGTGGCCGGATGCGGCGAGGCTGAAGTGGACGAGAAAAAGAGAGAACTCCGCATCGGCGCGCTGACGCTGAAGGAAGGCGACTGGCTTTCACTCGACGGCTCAACGGGGCGCGTGCTGCTGGGCAAGGTGGGAACGGTTGATCCCGATCCCACGACGGGCGAGTTTGCGGCCTTCATGAAGTGGGCGGATGAAAACCGCGTTCTGGGCGTGCGCGCCAACGCCGACATTCCGCGCGATGCGTCGAAGGCCAGGGAATTCGGCGCAGAGGGAATCGGATTGTGCCGCACCGAGCATATGTTCTTTGCGCAGGACCGCCTGCCGCACATGCAGCGCATGATTATGGCCTGCAAGGAAACCAGGGCGGTGGACGAAATCAAAGCTGACGTGGCGAAGGAACAGGACTCCAAACGAATCGCGGCGCTCAAGAAGGAATTGGCGGAGGCGACGGGGTACGAAAAAGAGCGCCGGGCCGCGCTTGCAAAGCTGCTGCCCATGCAGAGGAAGGATTTCTTCGGGCTGTTTAAGGCGATGGACGGGCTTCCGGTAACGATTCGGACGCTCGATCCGCCGCTGCATGAATTCCTGCCGAAGCGCGAAGAGCTGATGGTTGAGATTGCCACGCTGGAAGCGAAGAACCGCAAGGGAGCGAAGCTGAGCCACGCGAAAAAGCTGCTGGCGGTTGTCGAGGGCCTGCACGAATTCAACCCCATGCTGGGTTTGCGCGGCTGCCGGCTGGGCATCATGTATCCGGAGATCACGGAAATGCAGGCGCGGGCGATTTTTGAGGCCGCGGTCGACTGCAAGAAGAACGGCATTTCCGCCAAGCCCGAGGTCATGATTCCGCTGGTGGGCGAGGTGAAGGAACTGGCCGCGCAGAAAGCGATTGTTGACCGCGTGGCGGCCGACGTTTTCGAGAAAAGGGGGACCGAGGTTGAATACATGGTGGGCACGATGATTGAACTGCCGGCGGCGGCGCTTTCCGCGGCGGAAATTGCCGAGCCGGCCGAGTTCTTCAGCTTCGGAACCAACGATTTGACGCAGACCACGTTCGGGCTATCGCGCGACGACTGCGGCAAGATCATCAAGGCCTACGTGAAGCAGAAGATCTGGCCCGCCGATCCCTTCGCGGTCCTCGACCCGAAGCGCGTGGGGCGGCTGTTGAAAATCGGCACCAGCGAAGGCCGCTCAACCCGGCCGAAACTGAAAGTGGGCATCTGCGGCGAGCACGGAGGCGATCCCTCGTCCATCGAGGTTTGCGCGGATGCGGGATTGAACTACGTGAGCTGCTCGCCCTACCGAGTGCCCATCGCGAGGCTGGCGGCGGCCCAGGCAGCGGTAAAGCGCGCCGCGCAATCGGCGTACTCGACTGCCTGATGTTGTTGGATGTCTTGCTCTGGGAAAACCTGAAGTTGAACTTTAGGTTTTGGCCGGGCAGGGAAACGCGGCTTGATTCGCACGGGGCCGGAACACCTAAAGTAATTCTGCAATTGTCGGCGCGCCGACGAAGGAAGCGATTCCTCATCGCCGGCGCACCGGCCACTTCATTAGACAGATCACGTCCGAATCTTCAGGAGCAGGTAGACGCCTGTCAATCCGAACAGGACGTCGGGCGACCAGGCGGCTACGGCCGGCGGAAGCTGGCTGAGGTCACCCATGGATTGGAACAGCGCCGACAGCGACCAGAAGACAATCGCGATGCCGATGCTCAGCGCAATTCCGGAAAGCGCGCCCCGCCGGCCCATGGAAACGGCGAACGGAATGCCGATCAGCGTGACCACGAAGGCGATCAGCGGGTAGGAAAACTTGTGGTAAAGGGCGATGGAGAGGCGGACCACGTCGAATCCGCTCTGCCGCAACTCGCGGATGTAACGGCGTAATTCGAGCGCGCTCATCTGCTCGGAAGGCTTCACTTCTTTCTTGAAGTAATCAGGCTGTTCCGTCAATTCCTTGAAAGTGGCGACCGAAAAGGGCATGTACGACTGGACCCGGTCGCCGGAGAAATCGCGCACCCAGCCGTCTTCCATGACCCATTGCTTCACGTGAGGTTCCCAGAAGGCTCGTTTGGCTTCAATGCGGCGGTCCAGGTGGAAACTGCTGTTGCTGAACTCGAAGACTGAGAGGTTGGCGAAGGCGTTCTGGTCGGCGTCAAAAAAGCGATAATAATAAATCCTGTTTGATTTTCCGAAAATCCACTGGCGGTCGGGACGGTAGGTCGTCTGGGGCGGCTTTCCCTTGATCTGGTTGCGCAGGCTGTCCTGAAGCTGATTGGTCTGGGGCAAATAATCATTGCCCATCAGGAACATCGCTCCGCTCAAAAGCCCGCCCGCGATCATCACGGGGACGGCAACGCGATAAAGGCTGATGCCGGCGGCCTTCATCGCCGTCATCTCATCCCACTTGGTCAGCAGCCCGAACGTCACCAGCGTTGCCACAAGAATGCTAAGGGGAAGCATGAGATAGACCACCTGGGGAATCAGGTAGCGATAGTAACTCAGCACCGTCCCGATCATCACGTGGTTCCGGACGATGTCTCCCAGGAGCTGGAAGAAGTCGAAGATCATGTAAATGCCGCAGAAGATCGCCAGCAGCATCACAAGATAAAAACACCAGCCGCGAATCACATAGAAATCCAGGATTCGGATCAGGGTTCCATGCCGGGGACGTGCTTTCCCATTCTGCCTAACGGGCGCGGCGGCTTCGCCTCGCTTGAAAGTCCGGGCAAGGCGCTGCCGCAATAGTTCAAGTGATAGTTGAATTTTTTCAAAAGCGATACGGAACGCCCGCGGCCGGCTGAGCAGGGCAATGCCGCTTGCGGCGAACACCAGGTTGGCAATCCACAGGCCGAGGACGGGATCGATCCGCCCCTGCTTGGCGAGGCTGAGGCCGGAAGCCATCAGGATGTAGTAAACGAACACCAGCAGAATCGTCAGCATCAATCCATAGCCGCGGCCGCCTTTGTGGGATATCAATCCGATGGGAATGCCGACGAGAATCAGGACGAGGGCCGCGACGGGAAGGGCCAGCCGGTAATTCAGTTCCACCCGCGCTTCGCGGCGCTCGGCTGGAGATGAGCTGTTGCGCTCCACCCAGAGCTCGGCCGTGGACATCGTGGTCGGGCCTTTCCTGACGGAAGCCCGCCCGCCTGTCCTTTCGATGGGAGTGTCGGTTTCCGAAAATGAAGTGATGGAATACTGGCCGGGATGCTGGGGATCGTACTCGTGCGTGGAGCCCTGCTCCAGTTGCAGGGTCATCTGATGCGAGGAGGGATGATTGACAAGCCTTCCCCTTTTCGCTAACGTAACGCGCGTCGTGCCGGACTTGGTGGTATCCGCGATGAAGACGTTGTGCCATTCGGCGTGCGAGCCGGTGATGTCCTCGATGTAAAGAAGGAGGTCCGGAAAGCGCTCGATAAAGATTCGAGGCCGGATCTCGTACGCAGCCTGGCTTGCAACAAGCCGCCCTTCCATGCCGGCCAGCCGCTCAGCGGCGCGAGGAGCAACGGAAAGGCTCATCCAGGACGTCAGCAGCCAGCCGGCCAGCGCAAACAGAACGACGGGACGGATGAACTGGGCGCGCCCGATTCCCGCCGCCCGGATGGCGGTTACCTCGCTGTCCACCGACATGCGGCTGAGGCCGATCAGAGTTCCGACCAGCACGGACATGGGAACGGTCAGAACCAGAATGCCGGGCAGGGGCAGCAGGAACAGAAGAAGCGTGGCGCCGGTGGAAAGGTCCCGGCGGGCGATCAACTCCAGGAGAAGTCCGAGAGGACGGACGTAAAGGACAAAGGTGAAGACCAGCAGCCCTACGAAGCAGTGACTGACAATTTCCTTTAAAATGTACCGGTCGAGGATGCGCATGCTTCGTCCGCTGCGGACGTTGCAAACCGCAGCTTCTGCTTCAGGGCTGAAGTTCCCGACCGCATCGTAGCACAGCCGTTTTAAAGCGGCAAAGGAGAGCTCCGCCAAAGGCTCATGAAATCTTACGTCATGCTGCTGTGGCACATGCACCAGCCCTTCTACAAGGACTTGGCTTCGGGAACCTATGCCATGCCCTGGGTCCGGATGCACGCCTTGAAGGATTACTACGGAATGGTTGCGATCCTGCGGGATTTTCCAACCGTACGCATGACCTTCAACCTGGTGCCGTCGCTGCTGCTGCAACTGGAAGAATATGCCCGCGGCGAGGCCAGGGAAGAGCCTTTTGAGCTGGCTTTCAAGCGCGTGGCTGACCTGACGCCGGCGGAACGCGAATCGCTGCTCCAATACTCCTTTCAGGTCAACTTTGAAAATCTGCTGAGCCGGTATCCACGCTATCAGGAGCTTTTCGAAAAAGTCCAGGGTGCCGGCAAGGGGGGTGCGGCCAGGCTGATGACCGAGCAGGAAATTCGTGACCTTCAGGTTCTTTCTCAGCTTGCCTGGTTCGATGAAATCTACCTGGCCGGGGACAAGGCCGTTCATGAACTGGTTTTGCGGGGCCGGGGCTACTCGGAAGAGGATAAAGAGATTCTTCGTGCGAAAGAAATTGAAATATGTAAAGTAACACTTGAGGAATATCGCGATGCCGCCAGCCGCGGCCAGATTGAAATCTCAACCTCTCCTTTTTATCACCCGATTCTTCCTTTGCTGTGCGACACAAACTCAGCCTCCGAGTCCCGCCCTGGAGTCATCCTACCGAAACGGCGCTTTCAGCATCCTGAAGACGCCCGCCGGCAGCTTCGGGAGGCCATCGCCCTGCACGAACGCCTGTTCGGGCAGCGGCCGACGGGTTTGTGGCCGAGCGAGGGAAGCGTTTCCGATGAGGTTTTGCGTATTGCGGCCGAGGAAGGTTTCCGGTGGGCGGCGACTGATGAGGAAATCCTGGGCCGCTCGCTCGGCACGGGTTTTCACAGAAATCCGGACGGGACGCTGATGGGAGGAGTTGTGCTCTACAGGCCGCATGTTTTTTCCGCAGGCGGGCCTGAAATTTCTCTCTTCTTTCGCGACCACGAGCTCTCCGACCTGATCGGCTTCGTTTACTCCCACATGAATCCCTACGACGCCGCGCGCGACCTGCACGGCAGGATTCGCAATGCGGCGCGGTCGGTTCCGGGCGGCGGGGGCGTGGTTTCCATCATTCTGGACGGTGAAAACGCCTGGGAGTTTTATCGGGGCAACGGCCGCGAATTCCTGAAGAGCTTTTACGGTCTTCTTGCGGCGGACCCCGAACTCGAGGCCGTCACCGCCGGCCAGGCCCGGGAAGTCACGGAGCGGGGAAGGCTGAACCACATCGTTCCCGGTTCCTGGATCTATGCCAACTTCGACGTCTGGATCGGGGCGGAAGAGGATAATCGGGCCTGGGATTTGCTTTCCGACGCGCACGACTTTTATGAGCAGAACGCTTCCGCGCAGGACGTGGATCCGGAAAAGCGCGAGCTTGCCCGGCAGGAGCTTGAAATCGCGGAAGGGAGCGATTGGTGCTGGTGGTACGGCCCGGACCATTCGAGCGCGCACGATGCCGAATTCGATCTTCTCTATCGCACGCACCTGAGCAACATTTACCGGCTGCTGGGCGGTTCGCCACCGGACGAGCTGGCGATCCCCATCAAGTCCCTGAAGCAGGCGGCCGAGAGCATTGCGCCGACGGGGAACATCAAGCCTCTGGTGGACGGGCGGGTCACGAATTATTTCGAGTGGATTGGCGCGGGGATTTACGTTCCCGACATCCGGTCGGGCTCGATGCACGGCGGCCAGAACTACGTGGAAGCTCTTTATTACGGGTATTGCGAGACGGCGCTCTATCTGCGGCTGGATTTCCGTCCGTCGTTCGGAGAGGAACGGTCCACGTTTGAAATTCGCGTCAATGTGGATGGAGAAAGCCGGGTGCAGTTCCGGGCGCTGGTTAGGGATGGCGAATTGCGGCAGATTGAGCTGGTGCAGCGCGGCGCGCCGGTCCTGGTGCCGCTCGCGACCGGAGACAAAGTTGAGGCCGCCTACAGACATGTATTTGAGCTGAAGTTCGCCTACGACTTCCTGGAGCTTCATCCGGAGGAGAGGGCGAAGATTCAAGTATCACTTTGGGCGGACGACCTGCCCTTGCAATTGCTCCCGCAGGAAGGCTGGCTGGTCATGGAACTGACGGACGATCTGGTCAGCTGGTGATTGCGGCCCGCCGGAAGCCGGAGACGCAGGGCTCTGGTCGGCGCGCCGACATCGCAACCTCCACTTTGAGAATTGAAATCCCCCTGCTTTAAAGTTGAACTTTAAGTTCTCCGCACGAAGAAGCTTGCCTTCGGCAGAGCTATCGCAGCAGCCATCCGGGAACGATCACATCGTCGGGGTCCGAGCCCACCGGGATGTTGGTCAGCAGACCGGGAGGATCTGTCTTCAGAATGCTCAGGCTTCCTGAGGCGGTTCCAAGAACAACCAGGAATCTGCCGTCGGGCGTCAGGGCCAGCGCGCCGGGTGAGGTGGAACTCTGGACGGCGCTGGTGACTTCCCGGTTGGCTACGTCGAAGAAAGTCACAAATCCGTTGGCGGCCGTCGCGATGTAGAGCATTGAAGAGTCATTCCGGAACATCGTCCCCGCCACGTCCTTGCCGGTGGGGAAGCTTTGTTCCACATCGTCCTGCGAGGTGTCGAGGATGGTCATGGCCGAGGCCGAGAAAACAAAAAGCTCGCCTCCATCCGGCTTGAGATCCATTCGTTCCGGCGCCGAGCCGATCTCGATATTCGCGGCCAGGGTCCGGTTCGCAACCTCCAGCACGGATATTTTGTCGTCCGCCGTGTCGGCAACGAAAACCTTTGAGCTGTCGGGAAGGACCACAAGCGGGCCCGGACCTTTTCCGACCGCGGCTGATCCCAGGATTTTCCCCGATTGCGCATCGACGAAGAAAACCCGGTCGCCGTGCGGGTCGCTGGCAATCAGCGTCTTGCCGTCCGGCGTCAGCGCCAGGTCTGCAAGTCCCGGCGCAAGGCTGATTTTCCTTTCCACCCGGGCCCGGCTGGCGTCTATCGTCACAATGTCTCCCGCGACGAAATCAAGAACGTACAGCTGCTTTCCGTCGGAAGAAAACCACGGGTTGCGCGCCGATCGTCCCGCGCTGAAGCGGCGGACCACCTTGTCAGAAGGGAACTCGATGACGCTGACCGTGCCGTCCGTGGAGAAAGCGAAGATGTCATGAGTGTGCGGGCGAGCGACTACGCGAATGATCTGCGGCGCAACCGGAATGGAAGCGATCGTCTTTAGACTGGACAGATCCACGACGGCTACGGTGTTGTTTCCGGCGCAGGCGATGAACGCAGCGTAGGGTTTTGGCGGCGGAGCTTTCTGGTGACACCCGGCAAAAAAAGACACGAGCGCGAGAATCGCGACAAGCGCGGAAATCCGGCCGGCATTCGACCTGCCTCGGGTTCCGTCCGTGCGCTGGCCGTGTCTCATCTCAAGTAAGGGTTTAAGTATTATCCGCGCCGACCGGGGAAGGCCGGGGCGCAGATTGCGTCGTCCGCCCCAGTACGGCGGCGATAGGAGAAATCTGGTCCATCAGAGTTTCAAACTGGGCCGGATCGAGCGATTGATATCCGTCGGAGAGCGCCTGGTCCGGTTGCGGGTGAACCTCGACAATCAGGCCGTCCGCGCCCACGGCAATGGCGGCCCGGGCAAGGGGGGTGACCTTGTCGCGACGGCCCGTTCCGTGGCTCGGGTCAACCAGAATGGGCAAATGCGAAAGCGACTTGACGGCGGGAATGACGCTCAGGTCGAGAGTGTTTCGCGTGTGGTCGGCAAAGGTTCGCACGCCGCGCTCGCAAAGGATGACGTTGTAATTGCCCTCGGCCAGGATGTATTCCGCGGCCATCAGGAATTCCTCGAGGGTCGCGGAAAGGCCTCGCTTGAGAAGAACCGGCTTTTTGGACCTGCCCACGCGTTTCAGCAGGGAAAAGTTCTGCATGTTGCGCGCACCCACCTGGAGCACGTCGGCGTAGCGCTCGACCATGTCGCAGTTTTCGGGATCGATTGTTTCCGTCACGATCATCAAGCCGAATTCTTTTCGGATCTCGCCCAGGATTTTAAGCCCTTCTTCACCCAATCCTTGAAAACTGTAAGGCGAAGTGCGGGGCTTGAAGGCGCCGCCGCGGAAGAGACGAGCACCGGCTTTCTTCACGCGCTCGGCTGCGGCAAAAGCCTGCTCGCGGCTTTCCACGGCGCACGGCCCGGCGATGATGGCCAGTTCGCGTCCGCCCACCACGACCTTTGAATCAGGCCCTCCGATCCGGACCTCGGAAGTGCCATCCCTGATTTCACGGCTTACCAGCTTGTAGGGCTTTGAAACGCGAATGGCCTCGGCCACGCCGGGCAGGGTGTCAAATTCCGCGGGCTCGATGGGGCCGGGATTGCCCGTGATTCCGATGGCTGTGCGCTGGGCTCCGGGCATGACGTGGGGACGAAAGCCGATGCGCTCGATCTTTTCACAGACGCGCCGGACGTCCTCTTCGGTCGCGTGCGGCTTCATGACAACCAGCATGATGGCCTCGTTTCAGGAGCGCATAGTGTAATCCAGTCCCGGCGGGGAAAGCAATCGGGCCGGATTGGGTCAGCTGGATGCTGCAGGCGGAAATGCACCAGCTCGATAGTTAATGTGTTGCTTTAAGTATTGCTTTAAGTCCGCCATTCAAGCTGTTCTTGAATTGTCGGCGCGCCGACGTTGCTGAGGTCTTGCGAAGAGCACGGGTGTCTCTCGCAAAGTCGCAAGGCTGGTCTTGTTTCTCTGCCCATCTATGCAGCGTTCAACAAGTTTGCGCAATCCATGCAGGCAGTGAACGGCGAGCGACAAAATTGACGCCTTCGCAGGCGGTTTGCTACGATGTCGGGTCACTCGGGGAGAGAATTCAAAGTGAAGGTTGGCGTGCACACATCCATCGCGGGCGGGCTCGAAAACGCGGTCCATCACGCGAAGAAAATCGGCTGCGACACGTTCCAGATGTTTTCCGCCAATCCCCGCGGCTGGCGGCAGCAGCCTCCGACTGCGGAAGCGATTGAGCGTTTCCGCGCCGCGCGCCGGGCTTCGAAGCTAAGCCCGGTGGTGATTCACGATAATTACCTGATTAATCTTGCTTCCGCCGATGCGCGAATCCGGGAGGGTTCGATTGCGGCGTTCAAAAGGGAAATCGAACGCGGCCTGGCGCTGGGAGCGGATTTTCTGGTGACCCATCCCGGCAGCGCCAAGGATTCGACGCCTTCCGCTGCCATTCGAACCTGCATCGAGTCGTTGCGCACGGCAAGCTCAGGATTCGAAATGGACGGCCTGACGGTCCTGATTGAAAACACCGCCGGGCAGGGCAGCGTGATCGGCAGGACCTTTGAAGAAGTGGCGGAGATCATCGAAGGCGCCAAGCGCGATTTGCCCATTGCCGCTTGCATTGACACGGCGCATTGCTTTGAAGCAGGCTACCCGATTCACACTTGCTCTGGACTTAAAGAAACGGTTGAAGTCCTGGAGAAGACGGTCGGCATTAAGAACGTGCGGGTGATTCATGCTAATGATTCCAAGACTGATTTTAATTCCCACGCCGACCGGCATGAGCACATCGGCCGGGGGAAAATCGGCAAGGAAGGTTTTCGAGGGATTGTCCGGCACGCAAAGCTAAAGAACATTCCGTTTATCTGCGAGACTCCGCTGGACAAACCGGGGGACGACAAGCGGAATATCAATATGCTCAGGAAACTGGCGGGGGTGAAGGCCGTTGGCAAGCATTGACAGTTGGTGGAACGGACTTGTCCGCGACAGAGCAGCGGACGTTCTTGAGCTTGTGCTCGTGTCGATTTCCGATGATTATGAGAGCATTGAAATCATTCTTAAGACAATCAACGAATGGGGTGCGGATATCTTTACAGTTGAGAGCTGGCCGGCACGGCGCGCCGCTCCGGTTTCCCATCGTGAAGTCGTTCAGGCGCTGGAGGTGCTGATTCAGCAGGGCTACGCACAGGCTTATCGCCTGAGCACAAGGGAGCCTTATGCCACGCCTGTTGAGTTCAGCGAAAGGGAAGCTGATGATCTGTGGTACTACCTCACTCCCAAGGGCATTGCGACCGTGGACCGACTCGAGTATAGAACTTCGGATGAAAGCTGAGCTTGAAGATGGAAGCAGAATATCAACCGCAGAAGATCGAAGCCAAATGGCAGAAGCGCTGGGAAGAGTTGAAGCTTTTCGAATCGGACGTTGACCCGAAGCGCAAGAAATACTACGTCCTCGAAATGCTGCCTTATCCCTCCGGCGCTCTGCACATGGGGCACGTGCGCAATTACGCCATCGGCGATGCGCTGGCGCGCTACACCTCGATGAAGGGCTTTAACGTCATTCATCCGATGGGCTGGGACGCCTTCGGCCTGCCGGCAGAAAACGCCGCCATCAAGAACAACAAGCGGCCCGGCGAGTGGACCTTTTCCAACATCGCCGTGATGCGCGGCCAGTTGAAGCGCCTGGGATTCGGCTACGACTGGCGGCGTGAGGTGGCCACCTGCACGCCGGAATATTACCGCTGGAACCAGTGGTTCTTTATCAGGATGTATGAGCGCGGCCTGGCCTATCGCAAGAAGAGCCGCGTCAACTGGTGTCCCAAGTGCCAAACGGTTCTCGCCAATGAGCAGGTGGTGGACGGCTGCTGCTGGCGGCATGAGGACACGCCGGTCATCGAAAAAGAGCTTGAACAGTGGTTCTGGAAGATCACGGACTATGCCGACCGCCTGCTGGACGATATGCGCGAACTGGTTCGCTGGCCGGACCGCGTGCTTGCGATGCAGCGCAACTGGATCGGCAAATCCATCGGCACGGAAGTTGATTTTAGCTGCGAGGCCGCGGGCCAGCCCATCCGCGTTTTTACCACGCGCGTGGATACGATTTTCGGATGCACCGCCGTGCTTCTGGCGCCCGACAGTCCGATTGTTGCCAAGCTGGTTGAGCGGTCAGCGCAGCCGGAGAAGCTGCACGCCGAAATCGAAAAGGTCAAAGCCTCGGCGGCGGGAGCGCGGGCCGATACAAATCTTGAAAAAGTGGGCGCAGACACGGGCTTCACGGCGCGGAACCCTTACAGCGGGGAACCGGTTCCCGTCTGGCTGGCCAACTTCGTGCTCATGGAATACGGCACGGGCGCGGTGATGGCCGTTCCGGCGCACGACCAGCGCGACTTCGAATTCTGCACGCAGTATGGGCTGCCCCTTAAAAAGGTCATTGAGCCGGTTTCAGGAAAACTTAAAGAAAAACTTGAAGAAGCCTTCACCGATTACGGAACGCTTGTAAATTCAGGTCCGTACACGGGCCTGACCTCGGAAGGTGCGATTGCCCGCATGACGGCGGACGCCGAGTCAAAGGGATTCGGCAAGGGAACCATCCAGTATCGAATCAAGGACTGGGGCATTTCGCGCCAGCGCTACTGGGGCACGCCGATTCCCATGATTTTTTGCCCGAAGTGCGGAATTGTTCCTGTCCCGGAAAGTGAACTGCCGGTCGTCCTGCCCAAAGAGGCAAAGTTGACGGGTGAGGGCCGGTCGCCGCTGGCCACGGTTCCGGAATTCGTGAACGTTTCCTGCCCGAAATGCGGGGTCGCGGCGCAGCGCGAAACCGATACCATGGACACCTTCGTGGATTCGTCCTGGTATTTTTACCGCTACACCGATCCCAACATCATGACCGCGCCCGTCAATCGGGAAGCAGTGCGCTACTGGTTTCCGGTGGACCAGTACATCGGCGGCATCGAGCACGCCATCCTGCACCTGATTTACATGCGATTTTTCACCAAGGTCATGCAGGACATCGGCCTAGTTGATTTTTCGGAACCGGTTTCGCGGCTTTTCACTCAGGGCATGGTGCTGAAGGACGGCTCGGCCATGTCCAAATCGCGAGGAAACGTGGTTGATCCTACGGAAATGTGCGGGAAATATGGCGCCGATACAGTGCGCCTCTACATGCTTTTTGCCGCGCCGCCGGAAAAGGATCTGGACTGGTCGGACACGGGTATCGAGGGCGCATTCCGATTCCTCACGCGCGTGCATCGCCTGATTTCAAAACATGCGGAGAAGCTGGCCGCGGTGCAGCCTGAAAAGAGCGGCAATGGCGGCAGTAAAGACAGTTCAGTCGTCGCGGGCTATGTGCCGGAAGAGCGCCGGTTGCTGCGCAAAGCGCATCAGGTGCTGCGCCACGTGACCGAAGACATGGAAGAGCGATGGCACTTCAACACCGACATCGCCATGACCATGGAACTGGTGAATGAAATCACGGGGCTCGAACCAGCCTTCGAGCAGGGAAAAATCCGGCTGGCGGCATTTAAGGCCGCGCTTGAGATTCTGGTCCGTGAACTCTCGCTTTTCGTCCCTCATATCGGGGATGAGCTTTGGGAGATGCTCGGGCATTCCGAGCCGCTGCTGCGCGTGCCCTGGCCGGCGTTCGACCCTGAGCTTGCGGCGGAGGAAGAACTCGAGATTCCAGTCCAGGTGAACGGCAAGCTGCGTAGCCGAGTACGGGTCAGCGCCGACGCCTGCGAGGACGAAATCCGCAAGATGGCGCTGGAGGATGAAAAGGTAAAGGAATACTTGAAGGGTAAGCAGATTGTCAAAGTCATCGTCGTGCCGAAGAAGCTGGTGAATATCGTTGTAAAGTAATCTGGCCCATTCTAAAGCGGCTGGTATGATAATTTCTCGTCCGCACGGCGGCGGGCCGGTTGCCTATAGCGCGAGGCTTTGTGGAGAGAGAGCTTTTGAAAGGAGGTTTGTGAAATGAAGTGCTTGGACTGCGGCCAGGAGATGACCTTTTACAACGTCATTACGAAGCACGGGCAGATTTCATATGATGCTTGCGACAAGTGCGGCAGCCTGTGGCTCGATGCTGGGGAGCTGGACAAGATGGCTTCTAAGGTCCAGGGAAGCATTGAGTATTGCTCTGAGGACAGGGACGGCAAGCAGGACGCGCGGCCGAAAATGTGCCCACGCTGCGAAGGCTCCACGCTCGACCGCGTAAAATTCCTGGACTACGATGACATCATCCTCCATCGCTGCGACAACTGCGGAGGCTTCTGGCTCAGTGGGGGCCAGTTGAACGTAGTTGACAAGAAGCTCTCAAGCATCATGCCGGTAAAGGGGAGCGGATTCTCTGACTTCGTAAATCACATCCATGTGCCTTACTGGTACAAGATGACGAAAAAGGCGAGCGTCAGCCAGGATTTTCACCTCGACGTACCGCCAATCAAGGGATCGACTGTTAAAGGGCCTGTGTCCGACGTCTGCCCTGATTGTGCCACCGCGCTCCACCGCTTCGAGGCGTTCGGAGTGGAATTTGAGGGCTGTCCGAAGTGTAAAGGCGTGTGGCTTTTCAAAGACGAACTTATCCGCCTGAAGGACAAGGTTGAGCACGGCTGGCTGCGCTGGCAGAATGACGAAGTTGAGAATATTGGAAAAACCGGCGCCCGCGAGTCTTCCCGCCTCTGCGTAAAGTGCAGGAAGTCAAAGATGTTCACTGTACTCTTCGGAAAGTCATCCGTCGCAATGGACTGGTGTCCGCACTGCCGCGGAATCTGGCTGGAAAAGAGGGAATTCGAGCTTATAACCGAATACCTGACAAAGGAGCAGGGCGGAGCCAAGCCGGCGCAGGTTGAAAAGGAAGCCATGGACGAATTGAAGCGCCTTTGGAAAGGAGGGTCCGCGGGCCGCGTGGAGGAACTACGGGACGTGTACGCGGATCTGGGTGCGCTCCTCAGCGCAAGCATCTTTGAGCATCCCGCGCTAGAGGGTCTTTGCCAGAAAGTTTCCGATTATGCCGCCGCAACAGGCATTTAAGTGCGTGCTCCTACGAGCGAAGCAAGACGGAAATCTTTGTAATTCACCGAGTCGCCAAATCAATCATGAATCAATCACCCATCGCTGTTCTTGATTTCGGTTCGCAGTACACGCAGCTGATTGCGCGGCGCATCCGGGAGATGCACGTTTACTCGGTGATTGTGCCGTGCAACATCAAGTTCGAAGATCTGGAGGCGATGAAGCCGGCCGCAATCATTCTTTCCGGCGGGCCGTCTTCGGTTTATGACCCGGCGTCACCGGTGGCGGATGAGCGCGTTTTGAAGCTGGGCGTGCCCGTGCTGGGAATCTGCTACGGCCTGCAGTGGATGTCCCACAAGCTGGGTGGCAAGGTAGAACCGGCCTCGCGGCGCGAATATGGATTTGCCCTGCTCGATATTTCTCCGCCAACGCAAATGATGGACGGCTTCACCTCGCCTCTGCGCGTCTGGAACAGCCACGGCGACCACGTGGTGGAGTCGCCGCCGGGATTCCAGATTACCGGGCGCACGGAAAATGCCATTTCCGTGATTGAAAATCCCAAGGCCAGAATGTACGCCGTGGAGTTTCATCCTGAGGTCAAGCACACGCTGCACGGCGCGGAAATTCTGCGGAATTTCGTCTCCAAAATCTGCCGGATTGAGGCCAACTGGTTTCCGCAGTCGTTCATTGAGGAAACGGTGGAGCGAGTCCGGGCGCAGGTGGGCGACGGGAAAGCGCTGTGCGCGCTTTCGGGCGGAGTGGATTCGGCCGTGGCGGCCACGCTGGTGAGCCGCGCGATCGGCGACCGCCTGACGTGCGTCTTTGTGGATAACGGCCTGTTGCGGAAAAACGAATTTGCCCGCGTCTCGTCGCTTCTGCGCGAGCAGGCGCACCTGAACGTGGTTCCGGTGGATCGCGCGGAACGGTTCCTGACCCGCCTGCGCGACGTCACTGATCCCGAGCGCAAGCGGAAGATCATCGGCGAAGAATTTATTCGCGTTTTCGAGGACGAAGCAAAAAGCCTGGGCGGCTTCAAATTTCTCGTGCAGGGAACGCTCTATCCCGACGTCATCGAATCGGTTTCAGTCAAAGGTCCGGCGGCGACGATCAAGAGCCACCACAATGTCGGTGGATTGCCGCCCGACCTGAAGTTCGAATTGATCGAGCCGCTGCGGGAATTGTTCAAGGATGAAGTTCGAGTGGTGGGCAGGGAACTGGGATTGAGCGATGAAGTCATCAATCGCCAGCCGTTTCCCGGCCCCGGGCTGGCGGTCCGGATTCTGGGCGCGGTCACGGAAGAGCGGCTGCGACTTGTCCGAGAAGCCGATGCTATCGTGATGGAGGAAATTCGCGCCGCCGGGCTTTACGGCCAGCTTTGGCAATCCTTCGCGGTGTTGCTGCCGGTTTCGAGCGTGGGGGTGATGGGCGATGCCAGGACCTATGCTTCGACCATAGCCATCCGCGCCGTCAAGTCCGACGACGGGATGACTGCGGACTGGGCGCGGCTCCCCGTGGAAGTGCTGGAGCGCATTTCCACCCGCATCGTCAATGAAGTGAAGGGTGCAAACAGGGTGGTCTTCGACATCACGTCGAAGCCGCCGGCGACCATCGAATGGGAATAGCTATCCCTTCGCAGCCGAACTCGCCGGAATCGCGAGCCCTCTCTGCGTGAGTTGGCGGAAATTACCGGTTCGCCAGCTTTTGAGCCATGTAAAGCAGAAGCCGCCGGTCCCGTTCGTTGATTCGGGCCAGAAGGCGTCTGACCTTCTGGAAGAACCGCGAATCCTTGTCCGTGGCGTATTCAGCAGCGAGCTCCTCGGAGCTCTTTCGATGGCTCAAATTGGGCAGATCCGGAGGCTCCTCACCCTCGTAGAACAGCGCGTAAAGAGGAATCTCCAGCGCCGCCGCCATTCTCTCCATGGTTTCCAGCGAAGGCACGGTGTGCCCGTTTTCCACCCTGGAGATATAGCAGCGGAGCAAACCAGTCCGCTTTTCGATGTCACCTTGCGAGAGTTTTCGTTCCTCCCGCAGTTTTCTGAGTCGAAGTCCAATAACCATATTTAAAATATTTCCATAAAGTGACCATATAGTCAATTAAAATTTAGGGGCGCCATCCGCCGGTTCCGACCTGTAACCAGCAGCGGCCCGGCTTCGTCTCAAGTAAGCGGATGGCTGTGTTATGGTTTGGGAATGGAAGAGTCACGACCTGATGCCGCGGAAGAGGTTCGCTGGATCAAAGACTGCCAAGCGGGCGACAGCGAAGCCTTCTCGCATCTGGTCGGTCTTTACCAGCGCCGGATCTTCTCCCTGGCTTACCACATTGTGCGCCGGCCCGACGAGATTGAAGACATCGTGCAGGAAATTTTTATCAAAGCATTCGGCGGAATTCGGAGTTACAATTTCCGCTCGTCGTTCCGAACTTGGCTATCCAGGATCGCCATTAATCATTGCTATGATTACCTCCGGCATGACCGCTCCTCCCGGATTCGATATTACTGGCAGTTTGGAGAGGATGCGGACCGCCGGATCGACGCTCTTGAGGATAGCGCCGGCGCGAAGGAATTGCCGCAGGAGGACCGGCTCATTCTGGCCGACCTGGTGGGCAAGCTGTTGGCGCGGGCTCCGGCTGAAGACCGGACTATCCTGGTGCTGAAGGAGATCGAGGACCGGTCCGTGGAAGAGATTGCGGAGACGCTGGGGTTGAATGAGAGCACGGTGAAAGTTCGACTGCATCGAGCGCGAAAGCGCATGCTGAAGGATCTGGCAAGATTGCGCCAGGGGAGTTGAGAGATGCATTGCGGAGAAGTGAAAGAGATTCTTGAAACTGGAACGGGGTGGACGCAGGCTTTGCGCGAACACCTGAAAGACTGTGCCGCTTGTGCCGCGGCGGCTCGAGACGCGGCGCGATTGCAGGCGGGCTTCGCGGTTCTACGCGCTGAGCAGATGCCTGAGCCTTCCTGGGGATTTGCCGAGCGCGTAGCGCGGCGTCTCGGACAGGCGGCGGAGCAGGGATTCGGGCAGGAATTCTTCGAGCGCGCCGGGCGCCGAGTGGTCTATGCCACGCTGGTTGTGACACTGATGGCCTTGCTGGGCCTGGCGTTGCCCGCCTCCGGACCGCTGCGGGGGTCGAACAAGCCGACGGCGCTTTTCTCCCAGCCTGAATCTTCCGTGGATTCCCAGGAGCCGATTCTGGGCGTGGGCTCTGACGCTGGCCGGTCGGAAACGGTCAGCTACACCACCAGTGAATCCGGAGGAGCGCAACCGCAAAGATGACTCGACGCGCCTACCTCTATTTCGCCCTGACCTTCATCCTCGGCGTCATTGTGGGTGGGGCCGGCATCCTGCTTTACGGTTGGTATTCAGGACGATGGCATCACGGCCCGCCGCGGCCGGAAATGGTTGTGCAGTATCTCCGCAAGGAACTGAATCTGTCGCCCTCGCAGACCGATCAGGTTCGCCAGATCTTTAAAGAAACCGGGAAGAAGTTCCAGGCGATTTACGTAAAGAGTGAACCCCAGTTCACGGCCGTGCGCGACGAAAGCCGCAACGATATCCGCAAAATCCTGAACCCCCAGCAACTGGCCAAATTCAACGCGATGGTCCAGAAGTGGGATGAGAGGATGAAGAAGCACCGTCCGCCGCACTGATGTCCTGAACGGCGCAGTTGCGGTCCATTCCTGCTCTTTTCCGAGAAAAGTTTAGAAGGGAATATCTTCGTCGGTAATGTCGGGCTCGGGGCCCGGCTCGTGACCTTCGGAAGATGCCGCAGCGGGCTCTCTTGATGTTCTTTCCTGCGCTCCCGCTCCCGCGCGCTCGGAGTCGGCGCGCGAACCCAGCATTTGCATCCGCTGGGCGACGATTTCGTAGATAGTTCTTTTATTTCCGGGAGGATCTTCCCACTGGCGGCTGCGAATGCTGCCTTCGATGTAAACCTGCTTTCCTTTCGTAAGGTACTCTCCGCAGATTTCAGCGAGTTTGTTCCAGGCCACGACATTGTGCCATTCGGTTCGCCGCTGCTGGGTGCCGGCCTTGTCCTTGTAGGACTCGTCCGTGGCCAGCGTGAACTTGGCTCTCGGCGTACCGCCCGCCGTGTAGGTGACTTCGGGATCTTTTCCCAGACGGCCGATCAGAATGACTTTGTTTACGGAACCGCTCATGAAGACCTCGCTCTTTCGATGTTTTCAGCCCCGCTCCGCCTGGGGCTCATACCCGGAAGCTACTTTCGGTGGCTGCGCGACGAGCCTTCCAGTGATTTAAGCCGCTGGCGCGCCAAGTCAGCTTCATTCGAATGAGGATACCGGCTGATCAATGACCGAAGCTCGCGGCCGCCGGCGCGCGTTTCACCCAGGGCAATCAGCGCGTAGGCTTTCTTGAGCTGGGCCGTGGGCAGCTTGCTGCCGGACTGATAACGCTCCAGGCAGGTATTGAATTCATTGACCGCCTTGGGATAATTCCCCATGTTGTAATAGGAATCGCCGATATAGAACTGCGCGTCGGAAGCGCGGTCAGTGTTGGCGTAGTACTGCAAGTATTCCTGAAATCCCTGAACCGCCAGCTGGTATTGCCCGCTGTTGTAACTGCTGAGCGCCGAACTGAATAGCGAAGCGGGGTCGGGAACCTGTGGCTGCGCGGGTTGCTGAGCGTCGCCGGGCTGCCCCGCTTGTCCCGGCGCGCCTTGAGCCGCGTTGGGCTGCGGCTGGGCAGGCGGCTGGTTGAGCGTCTGAATAATATTCTGAGTTTGCGCCACCTGGTCGCTGAGCTTGGCGAGACGCGAGTTCGTTTCCGCGATGCTTGCGCTCAGGGCCTGAATCTGGCTGGTAACGTTGTCAATCTTGGAGGAGGAGGTTGCGAGGCTGTGGGAGGTTCCGTTCTGAATCCCCGACACCTCCTGCTTCATCTGGCTGATGGCGTTGGTGTTTTGCTCGATGAGGGTGCGCAGCACGGCGGTTTGAGTGTCCACCGTCTTCTGCAGGCTCTGGACCATCTGCAGCAGCGTATCCAATTGCTGCATCATCTGGATGGTTTCGCGGCTCACGCCGAATGCCGGCGGAGGCGCAAGCGCCGCCAGGACGGCCACGAGCATTGCGCAAACAGAGAGTTTTCTCACGAGCATTCAACCTCACCTCATGGAATTCACAGCCGAAGCCAGTCTATCGCCCGAACCATTTCAGGTCAACCGCCTCAGCGCAGGGAATCGCGGGCACTTTGCTTCTTTACAAATATCCGCGCGGCGACGAGGCGCGGACGGACCGCCGCTAAAGCCGCCAACCGAAGGAAGGAGCGGGGGACGGAAGCCGGCGGCCTCCGTCCCCCGGCGGCTCACTTGGTTTCAGATCCAAGCACGAAGTGGTCCCGGCGATTCTGCTGCCAGCACTCTTCGGTGTGATCGGTGCAGAACGGGCGGTCCTTCCCGTAGGAAATCGTGTTGATGCGGGAAGCATCCACCCCCAGATTCACCAGGTACTGCTTGGCGGCGTCGGCTCGGCGCTGGCCAAGGCCGAGGTTGTATTCTTCGGTGCCGCGCTCATCGCAGTGCCCTTCAATGGTGAATGTAATGCTGGGATGAGACTTCAGGAATTCCGCGTCCGCGTTCAGCGCCTGCTGGCCGTCGGGACGAATGTCGGATTTGTTGAGGTCAAAGTAAACGTCCTTGACGTCCTGCTCGAACAGATCACTCTCCGAGATTTGCGGAGTCGTGGCTGGAGCGGGCGGCGGCGCCGTAGCCGTCACCGTCACGCGCGCCTGGCAGGAATTCTGGCCCGCCGATCCCTTGACCGTAAGAGTGTAGGTGGTGGAATCGTCCGGGCTGACGGAAGTCGAGCCGTTCGCCTGAACCTTGCCGACACCGGGTTCCAGATCCACGTCCGTCGCGTTCTCGGACGTCCAGGAGAGCATCGAGCTTTGGCCTTTTCCGATGGTGCTCGGTTCTGCCGTAAGCTGGCAGGCAGGGGCGGCCGAAGCCGAAGCAGCCGGCGCCGTGGCCGGCGGAGCCGGAGGCGGAACTTGTTTCTTGTGGCACGATGCCAAAAGCAGACCCAACGCAGCGGCTCCCGCGAGAAGCGCGAGGCGCTTTTTCTTTCTTTGCATTTCATTCCTCCTCGGAAATCAGTCCAGAATAGAGTTTGTGTATTAACCGGAGAAAACAGCAGGCTCTTTATTAAAGTTTTGGCGAAGCTGGCCCCTTCGTTTTGCAGTCCGCTCCGACGCGCAGCATCCTACCATCGGTTTTCCACGGAGTCCAGAGCCTCCGCGCGCCTGACGGTGCCGCGCTGAAGAGAACGGTCCGCTGGAAAACAGGTGCAGGTTCATGGCGTCAAGGACTTCCTTGCCGGTTTCAGTTCGACCAATTGGGATTCCAGTTTGATCCCTCGTGCGTGAGCTGAACCGGATGGGAACCGTCAGCGAGCATGGACCAGATTTCGCGTTTCCCACTCCGCGTCGATTCAAAAACCAGGTGCCGACCGTCCGGCGACCAGGACGGATGTTCGTTTGCTCCCGAATCGTGTGTCAGTTGTACGATCCGGCCGGTGGCGATTTCGATCACGTAAATGTCATACGTTCCCGTCTCCGGAACGCCCCAGGCGAAGGCCATGAACAGCCCGTTCGGTGACCAGGCGGGCGAGCTGGCTTCGCCGCCTTTGGTGATCAGACGGCGCAGGTTGGAGCCGTCCGAGGACATGATGTAAATCTGCGGCGAACCGCTGCGGTCCGATACGAACGCGATCTCGTTGCCCGTTTTCGGATTCCAAACGGGAGAAATGTCCACGCCGTGTGAAAAAGTCAGGCGCTGCAAATCTGAGCCGTCGGTGTTGGAGACGTAAATCTGCGGGTCGCCGCCCATGCTGGAACAGAAGGCGATCTTCTTGCCGTCGGGCGACCAGGCCGGCGTCGTATTCAGGCTGCGGTACTTGGGAAATGGAATTCGCCGGTTCGACAGCAGGGACAGGATGTAGATTTCAGGATTTCCTCCGGCATAGCTGGTAAAGGCGATTTTTGAATTATCGGGTGACCACCGCGGCGTGGTGGAAAGCGAACGGTAATCGGTGACCTGGTGCTGCCCGTAGCTGTCGTAATCCATGATCCAGATCTCCGGATGTCCCGTGCGATTGCTGACAAAGGCGATTTTGGTCTGATTGATTCCCGAAATGCCTCCGCCCAGCGCCTGGATGATTTCATTTGCCAGCCGGTGCGCCGCTTCGCGCGCCGCCGCCACGGTCATCGACGCCACATATCGTTTGGCGAGCGCCGCCGGACTGTTGGGGTTCTTGACGTCCTGAAGGTAGGCTGTTATTTCCAGGTTCTGATTGGTAATTTGAGTGTTGCCGTAAACCAGCATCTGAGCGTTGACGGGCGGATTCGCCCAGGCATTGTAATCAACCTCCTGAGGCTGTTGCGGAATCTTGAGCGGGTAATAGCTCTTGCTCACAAGATTCAGAATGCCGGAGTTATCCAGGTCATTCCAAAGCACCTGATTGAAAACTTGCGTTAGCTTGACCAGTTGCTCGTTCACCGAGCGCGCCGGCAAGGGCGGCACGGCGATGCGCACCTGCTGCGCCCCCAGGTTGACGCCAATCTTGAACCAGCCCTGCTGGGCGTGTACTGGAACGGCGCCGAAAGCAATAAAGATTGTCAGAAGGAACAAAGAAAAGCGCTTGATCATCGAACGCATCCGGACTCCCTTAACAAGATGTTGAATGCCGCTTCAAGGATGCATTGCCGGGCGAGAGATTCGCTCCTTCGGCCTTGCCGCGCGGACCTGCGAAAGAGAGAGTCCGCCTCCTTAACGGTGAAAGTCAAAATAGACCTCCACGTGAACTTTGCTTCCCGAATAAGCCGGCGGAAGCGCGGCCAGCGGGCTGGACGCATAGACCGCCCGTTCCGCCGACCGATCCACCTCCTGAATTCCGCTCGACTGCGTCACCTTGACGTCAGTAATCGTGCCGTCGCGGAGGATGTCAAAATCCACATAGACGCGCGGGGCGCTCAGGATGTTGGGGCTGATGGTTGAAAGGAGCCAGTTGCCGCTGATCCGCTGCCGAACGGCCTGCACATACCAGCCGAAGCGCTGGCCGAAGTCACCGCTTCCGATGCTGATGCCTTGGCCCCCGCTTTGCGTGGCCGCAGGACTGTATGTCATAGCGGCCGATCCGTGTTCGCCGTATGGAATGGCGTTCGGCGGCTCAAAGAATTTCTTCGGCTGAATTCTCGGGTTGGCTCGAGTCAGTTTTTCCGGCTTGATCTCTTCCTTGAACTTGGGAATCTCTTCGGCGTCGGGCGAGGGCGGCGGTTTGGGAACAGGTTTGGTTTGATAAAGTCCGGGATTCTGCACGGCCACCGCGTTGCGAGTCTCAATCCGCGGAGCGGGCAAGGGAATCCCGGGCAGGGTACTCACCGCTCCGACGTGGATGGATTCGCCGCCCGTGCTTGCAACTTTGCCCCAACCAGACCCGAAGCCACCCAGCAGACCGTAGGTCAAGGCAATCACGGCAAGCAGCACGTGGAGCAAAATGGACGCGACCACGGGGCCTCTCAGGCTGTCGCGATGATCTGCAAGGAATGGATAGGGTGTCGTGGCCATGATTCGCGGAAGACTCCGCCCGGAATCTACGATGACGGTTTGGTGTTCAGCGGCGTCGTCACAAAATTGATGTTCTTGATGCCTGCCTGCTCAAGAGCGTCGAGCACCCGGGCGATTGCGCCGAAAGAAACGGCCTCATCGGCGCGAATGTAAACGGGCGCATTCTCTTGACCTTTCATCCTGGTGCGGACTTCCTTGCCTAACTGGTGGATGTTGACCCAGTCGTTTCCGATATAAAGATCCTGCCGCTTGTCGATCGTCACCACCACGCGCACTTGCGTCAGCACTTTGACGGTCTTGGTCTTAGGCAGGTCCACCTGAATGCCGGATTGGAGCAGGGGTGCGGTCACCATAAAAATCACCAGCAGCACCAGCATCACGTCCACGAAAGGCGTGACGTTGATCTCAGCCAGCGCAGTTTGTGTTTTGCCTTTGGGAGTTGTGAAGGCCATCGGCTACCTTGTTTTTGCCGGCGCAGGAATCGCAGCTTCCGCTTGATTCCCTCGCGGAACCGCTGCTTCCGGCTATGTGAAATGGCGCTCCGTCAGGTTCACGAATTCGAGCACAAAGTCGTCGAGCATGGCTCCGAATTCCTTGAGCCGCTGGATGAATACGTTGTAGGCGATGAGCGCGGGGATGGCGGCGAACAAGCCTCCCGCCGTGGTGATGAGCGCTTCAGAAATGCCGGGGGCGACGCTGCGCAAGCTGGCTGTGCCCGCAGTGCCCAGGCCGTGGAACGCGTCCATGATGCCCCAGACGGTTCCGAACAGGCCGATGAAAGGACACGCGGCCGCTGTCGTCGCCAGCCACGAGACCCAGGATTCGAGGCCTGTTAATTCCGAGGCCGCTGCGATTTGCAGCGATCTCTGAATGGAATCCAGGCTGCGCACCCTCGGTTTGCCGGAGCTCTCGCTGGTGTCAACCTGCGCTTCGATTTCACGGTATCCCGCCTCAAAGACCGGCGGCAGCGGGCTTCCTTTCAACTGAACGGCCGAACTTCGAATGTCGGAAAGTTTTTTGCTCTGCCGGAAGATTCGCAGAAAATCTTTCGACCCGCGCCGTACGCGCTTGAACGCGCTTTGCTTTTGGATGATGATCGCCCAGGAGAGAACGGAAAAGATGAGAAGGATAAAGAGAACGATTCGCGCTACCGCGCCCGTGCTTGCCAGATAGGTCCAGACTTCACTCTGAAGCAGCCACAACAGCGGAACAGACAATCAGCCTCCTCGGGCGCATAGGTCGCAGCGACTCCTCCCCGAGTGAACGTAACATACGCGCCAGAATGCGTCAACGATTCCGAGTTGCAGTGTGCGGAGGGGCGAGGTGTGCGCCCGAAGATGGCGCGGCGGCGGCCGGGGAAATTCCGGCCCCGTGCAAAGGTCATTCTTTGTTTTTCAGCTTCGATTCCCAATCGAGCAGCAGGCCGATGGACTGGGAAGCAGCGGGGTCAGAGCTGGTGACGACCAGAAACCGGCTGCCGTCGGCGCTGACATCGAAAAACGGGGACGGGTAATTGGGAAGGCTGGTTTGAAAAAGCGGATGAATCGATTTCACCTTGACCGATTCTCCGCTGATTTCGAGGTCGGCCTCCATCAGGCGATTGCCCATCGTGAGGAAATAGAGATGCCCCTTTTTATCCCATCGCGTCAGCCAGCCGCCATTTTGTGAAATCTGGAATTTTCCGCCCGGCCCCGGAAAAGGAACCACATAGATCTCCGGCCGGCCGGTTTCGTAGGAAAAGTACGAGAGCCATCGTCCATCGGGGGAAAAACTGCCGTCATACAGGGCGGCGTCGGCGTGAGCCGCCTGGAAGGGCTTGCGGCCGCCGAAAAGCGGGAGGATCCAATTCTCCACGCCAGTCGGCCGGTCAACGAATACGTTGGCGGAAACGTAGCGGCCGTCCTGCGACCAATCCACAACGTTGGAACGCTGAACTCCGGCGCCATAGACGAAGAGAGTTTCAACTTTGCCCGACCCGTCCGCCCGCCGCCGGCAGACTCCCGGTTTGCCTCCGGACTCGCACGAGTAGGCGATGTACTTTCCGTTCGAAGACCACACCGCAAACGTCCTGAAGCCTGGGCTGAACGTCAGGCGTGTTCCAACGCCGCCTGCGGCGGGATACGTCCACAGAGTGGTCGAGTTTGATTGATGATCATAAACGTCAGCGGCGACCGCCGTGCCGTCAGGAGAGATTTTGGCGGAGAGGTACATCGCGAGCGGTCCGACTTTGCTCAGCGGATTTCCGCTGCGGTCGAACCACTCAGGCTGTCCCAGCCTCGACCCGCCTTGAAAGGCGAGAACTCCGGTGGCCGATACGGAATAACTTTGTCCATCAGCAAGAAAGACGGCTTCTCCGGAAAGAACGCCCGAGGAAGGATCGAACGGCTGCGCCAAAACCCGTTCGTCCCGGATGAAGAGCAGATGCCCGGAGGCAAATTGAGGAGCGCCGGCATCTTTGAGAACAAGCTTGCTTTGGGCCGAGCCCAGCGAACCCATCCAGATGGAGGAGGAGCCATCCTTGCCCGAGGAAACGTAAAGGAAGCGGCGGCCGTCGGAAAGGAACGTGGGGTTCCGCTGGGATGATTGGCCGCTCGCGAGCTTCATCGCCGGGCTGGGAGTTCCGCCCGCCGAGGGAATTTGATCGAGCGGACCGCCGCACTGAGGCGCAAACAGAACCACGCCACTGCCGCTCCAGGCGCCGCCCGAACTGACACAGGCGGGGTCGGTCAGGACCTGAACGTTTCCGTTGTCCAGGTTGACGGTTTTCAGTTTTCGATCGGCAAAGAAACTCAGCGTGCGACCGTCGGGGGACCAGAAGGGCATCGCCGCGTCTTCCGTGCCGGCGAGGGATCGGGCATCGGCCGACCCCAACGACCTGACCCATAGCCGGGTGACGCCGCTCTCATCGGTGGCGGAAAATGCCAGCCGGCTGCCGTCAGGAGAAATGACCGCCGGACCCGGTTCAAAGCCGAACGCGCGAAAGGTGGTGTTGGGAGGCGGAGGAATATAGGCCAGAACCAGAGATTGCCTTGGCGCGGGAACGGCGAGCTTCCAGATCACAACGCCGGTAATGATGGCGCCCATCACCAGCCCGAGCGCCCAGGGCAGGATGCGGCGGGAGCCCGAAGCTGGAAGCGGCAGGGATGATTCGTGAATCGCTCCTACACCGGTGTCATGGACCTCCGGCGCATGATTCGCCAACTCCGGGACGGCCGTGCCACGGCCCGAGCTTGTGTCGCGCTTGAGGCGTTTAAGGTCAGCGCGGATTTCCGACGCAACCTGATAGCGTAGGTCGCGATCTTTTTCCAGGCATTTGGAAATGACGCGGTCGAGGGCCCGGACGTGTTCCTCCTGTGTGGGCGAAGCGCGCTGCGCCCCTTCGGTGATGGGCGGGGGATTTTCAGACAGAATCTGCTGAAAGATCACCGCCATCGAGCTTCCGGCAAAAGCGCGGCGGCCGGTGGCCATTTCATAGAGCACGGCGCCGAAGCTGAACAAGTCCGTGCGCGCGTCCACCTGTTCGCCGCGCGCCTGTTCCGGGCTCATGTAAGCGACCGTGCCCATGGCGACGCCGGGGCTGGTGAGATGCTCGGCATCGAGCGAGGCGGTGGGGAGACTCGTGGCGTGGGCCTCCTGCCCATGTTCGGCCGCGGGAGGGCCCCAGGGCAGATCGTGGGGTCCCCGTCCCGTGCCACCCGAAAGTTTTGCCAGACCGAAATCGAGAATCTTCGGCTGGCCGCGGCTGGTAATAAGAATATTCGCGGGCTTGATATCGCGATGCGTGATGCCCTTCTGATGCGCAGCATCCAAAGCGTCGGCGATTTGAATGGACCAGTCGAGAAGTTGATCCATTTGTAGGGGAGGGCTCTGCCCTCCCGCGGGAGCGCGAAGCGCTCCCCTACGAAGACGTTCTTTCAGCGTCTCGCCTTCCAGCAGTTCCATGGCGATGAAGGGCCGGCCGTCGTGCTGGCCGATTTCGTGAATCGTGCAGATGTTGGGATGATTGAGAGCGGCGGCGGCGCGTGCCTCGCGCTGGAAACGTTCGAGAGCGGCTCGGTCGAACGTAGCGCCAAAGCCACTGTGGGGGGTCGGCGCCACCAGAAACTTCAATGCTACCTGGCGGTGGAGCGTGGTGTCCTCGGCCTTGTAAACCTCGCCCATGCCGCCCGCGCCGAGTCTTTCAAGAATGCGGAAATGCGAGATCATCGTGCCGGTTGCGATCGCAGGGCCCGCACCCGTCCCGCCTTGTGCGACACCCTCTCCCCGCAGGCGGGATGAGGGCTGAGAATCGGAGGGCGAACCGGCTTCGAGTGCGGGATGCTCGATGAAGCTGCCGGCGTCGTCGCTGCTCTGAATCAGCGATTCGACTTCGCGGCGCAAATCGGCATCGCCGGCGCAGGCCTTTTCCAGAAACGCCGCGCGCGCGGATTCAGGGCGCTCCAGCGCCGCATGAAAAATCCGTTCGATTTCCCGCCAGCGATCAGAAGCCATAATTTTCCCGGCAAGAGTCGCAGAAATTCCGGAGAGCGAAAGTCTGCGCTACAGCTCGAAACGTAATCAACCTAGGTTGATGGATTCTCGTCAACGGCGGGCGGCATTGGGGCGTCGGGAACCGCTTTGCGGCTTCGGGCCCCGCCTGCAAGAAAACCGCTACGTTTTTGGATCGCCTCTCCATGCGGCGCCCGTCCCCGGCATTCGGATTATCGCAGAGATTAGCACCAACCGGAACCGGGTTCAATCGGCAGGCTGGGCCGGACCGCGCGGGCGCGGGGGGAAATCGAAACTATGCTAAGATGCCCATCGGAAGTGAGCGCCCGATGAGCCTGGAAACCGCGCGAAAAGTTCTGGAAATTGAAGCGAGAGCCGTCAGCGACCTCGTTGCGCGGCTGGACCGCCGCTTTGAGAGGGCGGTGGAAATTCTGCTGGCGTGCCAGGGCCGCGTGGTGGTGGCAGGAATGGGAAAGTCGGGTTTGGTGGGGCAGAAGATTTCCGCCACTTTTTCGAGCACCGGAACGGCGTCGTTTTTTCTGCATCCGGCGGAAGCGCTGCACGGCGATCTGGGCCGTTTGGTGCGGGGTGACGTGCTGGTGGCGCTTTCCTACAGCGGCGAAACGGAAGAACTGCTTCGGCTGCTCGACACGGTGAAGCGGCTCGGGATTCCGCTGATTGCGCTGACGGGCGGCACGCAATCGTCACTGGCGGCGGCGAGCGACGTGACGATCGACGTGGGCATCCATCAGGAAGCGTGCCCGATGGGCCTCGCGCCCACGGCATCCACGACGGCGATGCTTGCCATGGGCGACGCGCTGGCGATGGCGCTGCTCGAAAAGAGGGGATTCAAGGAAGAGGATTATGCGGCGCTCCATCCCGGCGGCGGGCTGGGTGTGCGGCTGAAGCGCGTGGAAAACGTGATGCACACGGGCGACGGCGTTCCGCGCGTCAAACCCGCGGCCGCGCTGCCGCAAGTGATTTATGAAATGAGCCGCAAGGGTCTGGGCCATGCGGCCGTGGTGGACGCGGAAAACAAGCTGGAAGGAATAATTTCCGACGGCGACTTGCGGCGGTTTCTCGAGCGCGAGGGCGCCGCGGCGCTGACCAAAACCGCGGCCGACTGCATGACTCGGAATCCGGCAACGATCGCGCCGCAGGAACTCGCCACGCGCGCGCTGAATCTGATGGAAGCGAAACGGATCACTTCACTGCTTGTCGTGGATGACAAGGGACGTCTTGCAGGCGTGGTGCACATCCACGATTTGTGGACGACGCAGATGTTTTGAAAACAGAAGTCAGGAGACAGGAGTCAGGAGTCAGGAGCCGGAAGCAAAATGCCACTGACCAAAAGCCAAGTTCGGGCGCGGGCGCGGCGAGTGAAACTGATCGTGATGGACGTGGACGGCGTGTGGACGGACGGGCGCATCTATTACGTGCCGAATCCGCGCGGAGGATTGATTGAAACCAAAACTTTCCATTCGCGCGACGGGCTGGGAATCCGCATGGCGCACGAAGCGGGATTGATGACGGCGATCATCAGCGGGAGGAAATCGCCGATTGTGGAATATCGCGCCAAGGAATTGGGCATTCATTTTGTGTTCGAGGGTGCGCTGGAAAAGCTGGAACCTTTTGAAAAAATTCTGCACGCCGCGGGCGTGAAGGAATCGGAGGTGTGCTACATCGGCGACGACGTGGTGGACCTGCCGATTCTGGCGCGCGCGGGATTTGCCGTGAGCGTGGGCAACGGCAGCACAGCCATCCGGCCGCACGTTCATTACCTGACGCGAGCCGCGGGCGGATTGGGCGCCGTGCGCGAAACCATTGAAGTGATTCTGCAGGCGCAGGGAAAATGGAAGGCGACCGTCGCCGGATTTCTGCGCGCAAGTCCGCGCTCGATGGCGGCGGGATGATGGAGTTCTCAGTTGTTAGTCTTCAGTTATCAGTAGGGAATTGAGAGTTGAAGGCCGGGAGACTCTGGCCAAGTTTTATGAACCGCTGACTGAAAACTGAGGACTGACAACTGGTAACCGACAACTGACAACTCACTTCTTCTTCAATTCCTGCGGGCGAAAGATATCCGCGGCGAATCTGGCCACCAGGCCGCGCGGCAACAATCGCTGAATAAAAACGGAAAACTTGTTCATGAATCGCGGCACGACCAGGCCGCCGCCGCGGTCGAGCGCGCGCAGAGCGTCCGCCACAACTTCCTCGGGCGGCTGCATTCCGCCGGGAATGCTGCGCTGACCGTAAGAACCCGCCTGGAAAAAATTCGTGCGCGTCGCGCCGGGGCAGAGCGTGACCACGCTCAGGCCGTGCGGGCGAACCTCCTCGCGCAGCGCCATCGAAAAACTGGTGACGAAAGCTTTGGTGGCGGCGTAGTGCGAAGTGTAGGGAACCGGCTGAAAACTCGCGGTGGATGAAACATTGACCACTCCGCCTTCGCGCCGCTCGATCATTTGGGGAAGCAGCAGGTAAGTGAGCTCGACCAGCGAATGAATGTTGAGGCGAAGCATTTCCATTTGCCGGTCGAGCGGAAGCTGCCAGAATTCTCCGCGCGCGCCGAAAGCGGCGTTGTTGATGAGCAGGCTGATTTCAAGATTCCGCTTTTGGATTTCTTCCGCCAGCGCCGCGGCCGAGCCCGCAACGCTGAGGTCGGCGGGAATCGCGGCGGCGTCAATCGCGTGCGCGGCGTGAAGCTCAGCGGCGAGCGAATCGAGTTTGTCCTTCGAGCGCGCGACGAGCAGGAGCGGTTGTTTTCGCGCCGCGAGCGCGCGGGCAAAACATTCACCGATGCCGCTGGAAGCTCCGGTAATCAGGGCGTAGCCGGCGGTCATCGCGCCTTCCTTTTTTGGCCGGCGACGTTGCGCTTTGTCCGCGATGAAGCCGCCTTGTAGGCAGGATTGCGGCGCGTGCCGGTGGCGATCAGCTTTTCCGCTTCCGGGCGAGTGGCGATTCCGCCGCGCGCGCCCAGCGCCGTACAATTGAGCGCCGCCATGGCGTTTGCAAAATCGAGTGAGCGGGCGAGCGGCCACTGTTCGAGGATTCCGTATATCAGCGCGCCGTGAAAAACGTCGCCCGCGCCCGTGGTGTCCACGGCCTGGACAACGAAGCCGGGCGAGTAATGGAATCGGCCACGAGCAAAAACCAGGGCGCCGTCGAGACCCAGCGTGACGCCCGCCACCTGAACATCGTACTCACGCGCCAGGAACTGGAGGGCGCGGAAATGATCGCTCTCGTCCGTGACGGCGGGCAGGAAATCGTGCGAGGCAATCAGGTAGTCGGTGAGGGGAAAAAGCTTCTCGACATTTTCGTAAGCGGTATCGAAATCCGCGACGACGGGAATTGCCTTCTTTCTCGCCCACTTTGCAGCGGCGAGCGAAGCCGGGACATCGCACCCGTCAATTAAAAGGATGCGCGCCGTTTCAAACGCTTCCGGCGCAAGCTCGGCGGGGCTGACGGCGAGGCGCGGGCTTCGGTCCCAGAAAACCGTGCGCTCGCCCGAAGCCTGGTCAACGATAATCATGCCGAGTTGATTGGGAGTGTCGGGAACCGTCATTGTGAATTGAACTTCCACGCCTTCGGCGCGCAGGCTTGCGAGCAGGATGCGGCCGTCTTCATTGTCGCCGACCTTTCCAACGTAGCGGGCGGAAAGCCCCAGGCGGCGGCAGGTGACCAGCGCGGTTGTGATCTGTCCGCCCGCCTGGCGGGAAATCGCCTCGACCTTCTGCTTGCCGCCCAGCGGCGGAAATTTGCGCACCAGCAACACGGTATCCGTGGCGTTAAGGCCCAGGCCGACGACATCAACTTCTTTTGCGCGCAAACGAATCCTCCGCGTTGAAACACGCCGAGTGTATCCGCGCGAGAATTTTGTTCGCAAGGGAAATTTTGGTGATGCGATCTAATGGGCGCGCGCAGGTTCTTGAGGAATTGATTACAGCCGCTTCAAAAGTTGCAGGTAACGGGGATTGCTGCGGATGGCGTTCAGGTCGGCGTCGTTTTCAATCCACTGCTTGAAGCCGAAGCCGTTGCGGATGGCGCGCTCCAGGCAATCGATGGATTCCTCGGGCAGGCCGAGCATGGAGTAATTGCAGGCGACGTTGTAAAGCACGCCGGGATCGTCGGGCTCGATGGCCATGGCGCGGCGGTTCCATTCCAGGCTTTTCTGGCGCTCGCCCACCTGGCAGAGCGCGCCCGCGCCGAAATAAAGAGCGCGCGCGTCATCGGGGTGAAGCTCGATATGTTTTTCGATGAGTTGGAACGCCCTGCGATAGATTTCTTCGGCTTCCGATTGTTTGCCGAGAGCCTTCAAAACCATCGCCCAAAGGATCGGCGCCTGATAATCGTCGGGATTGACGCCGCAGGCTCTGCGAAATAGCTCCGAAGCTTCTTCCATCATGCCCTGGGCGAAGCGGGCGCGGCCGTAAAAATAGTAGGCTTCGAAAAATTTGGGATCGAGGCGGATGGCTTCCTCGAATTCCTTGGCGGCTTCGTCATATTGCTTGCGCAGGGAAACGGCGAGACCACGCGAGGCGTGCGCTTCGGCGAGGTCGGGATCAAGTTCGAGAGCCTTGCGGCTGGCGGCGTCCGCCTGCTCGAGCGTATTGGTGCTGGCGTGCCAGTAGGTGTAAAGGAAAGAGCAGCAATCGGCGATGCCGGCGTAGGCCCGCGCGTAGTGCGGGTCAATTTCAATGGCGCGCTCGAACATCTGCTGCGCGAATTCGAAAGCCTTGCCGCGGAACTGATGGAAGAACTGGCGGCCGCGCAGATAATAATCGTAGGCCTTGACGTTGGCCGTGGGCGCCTTGCCGATGGCTTTCTTTTCCTTTTCCGTGAGCGCCACCTGGAGAGCGGCGGCGATGTTGTGCGCGATTTCATCCTGAATGGCGAAAACGTCTTCCATCTGGCGGTCGTAACGCTCGGCCCAGACGGAATGGCCGGAACCGGTGTCAATCAGTTGCGCGGTCAGGCGCAGGCGATTGCCGGCGCGGCGCAGGCTGCCGCCCAGAACGTGGCTGGCGCTCAATTGGCGGCCGACTTCCTGCTCGCTCGACTGCTTGTCGCGAAAAGCGAAAACGGCCGAGGAAGGGAAGACGCGCAGGTCCTTGATTTTGGAAAGCTCGGTGATGATGTCTTCGGTGATGCCGTCGCGGAAATATTCATCTTCCTCGGAGCGGCCGAGCTGGTTGAAATAAAGAACGGCAACGGAACGCTGCTTTTGCGCGGAAGCTTCCGGCGCGGTTCGCTGCGCGCGGCCAAGCGAACTGCGGCCGGAATCGGTGTCGCGCTTGAGGCGCTTCAGGTCGGAAATCAGTTCCGAGGCGCTCTGATAACGGAAGTCACGGTCCTTCTCGAGCAGTTTGGCGATGATGCGCTCGAGCTCGGCGGGAACGTCGGGGCTGTAACGCGAGGGCGGAGCGACGGGACGGTTCAAAATCGCGTCAAAGATTGCCGCCGATGTGGAACCGGTAAAAGCTTCGCGGCGCGTGGCCATTTCATAAAGCACGACGCCGAATGAAAAAATGTCGGAGCGAATGTCCACGTCGCGGCCCAGAGCCTGCTCGGGCGACATGTAGGCGACGGTGCCGATGGAAGTGCCAGGGCTGGTCAGATGATTTTCCACGCCCACCGTGGCCGCCGTCTGGCCGGCGAGATCGGCGCCAAGCTGCGTGGCGAGCTTGGCGAGGCCGAAATCGAGAACCGTGGCCTGGCCTGTGGGGCTGACAAAAACGTTGGCGGGCTTGATGTCGCGATGAATGATTCCCTTGGAATGCGCCGCCTGAAGCGCGCCGGAAATTTGCAGCGCCAGGTCGAGCATTTCTTCGGTTCCCAGCGGGCGCTCGCGCAGGACCTGCTTCAGGGTTTTGCCTTCGAGCAGTTCCATGGCGATAAAGTGGCGGCCCTGGTGCTCGTCGATATCGTAGATCGTGCAGATGTTGGGATGATTCAGTGCCGAAGTGGCGCGCGCCTCGCGCTGGAAACGCTCGATGGCCTGCTTGTCCGTGGAATATTGCTCGGGCAGAAACTTGAGTGCCACGTGCCGGCCGAGCTTGGTGTCCTCGGCCTTGTAAACGACGCCCATGCCGCCGCTGCCCAGTTTTTCCAGGATTCGATAGTGGGAGACTGTTTCCCCGGTCATGCTTACGGCCGATCCCTCATGCAGGCAGTCCGCTGTGAAAGCCGCGCTCGCACCTGTTGAAAATGAACTCGGCATATTATGCGGGAAGGGCACGGAAAAGTTCAAGAGCTTTGGGGCGCTTGAAGTCGGCACGTGCCCAACCTGCACGGCGGCGTAAGCGTTACCGCGAGAGTTTGCGGAAGAGCGCGTACATTTCCGGCAGATGCGAATAGGCGACGACGCATTTGAGCCACTGGAAATTGTCAATCGAGGGCGAGCCGGAGACGATGCGGTTGGGTTCGACGTCGGAAGGCACGCCGCTTTGGGCCGTGACCACGACGTTGTCGCCGATTGTCAGATGCCCGGCGGCGCCCGCCTGCCCGGCTAGAATCACGTTCTTTCCCGTCTTGCAGGTTCCGGCAAGTCCGGCCTGTCCGCAGAGCAAAGTGTTTTCGCCCACGTCGCAGGAATGGCCGACTTGAGCGAGGTTGTCAATTTTGACGCCGCTGCGAATCTGAGTTTCGCCGATGGTGGCGCGGTCAATGCAGGTGTTGGCCTGAATCTCAACTTTATCGCCGATGACGGCGGTTCCGGCCTGAACGATTTTGTGATATGAGCCGTCCGCCTGCCGGGCGAATCCGAAACCGTCGCTGCCGACGACGGCGCCGTTCTGCAGAATCACGTCGTCACCGATCCGGACGCGCTCGCGGACCACGGCATGGGCGTGAGCGAAAAAGCGATGGCCGATTCTTGAGCCGCGATAGACGACCACGTGGCCTTTGATGACGCAGTCGTCGCCGATCGTGACATTTTCCTCGATGATGACGTAAGGGCCGATCGAGGGATTGCGGCCGATTTTGGCATCGGGAGCAATGACCGCCGTGGGATGGATTCCGGCAGTGCGAGGCTCGGGCGGAGTGAAAAGTTCGAGAGCGCAGGCGAAATCGAGATAAGGATTGGCGGAGCGCAGGGCGGGCAGGCCCTGGGAAGGCTCATCGGCGGACAGAATGACGGCGGCGGCATTGGTGGTCTTAAGCTTCGCCACGTACTTCGGGTTGGAAAGAAAAGTCAGGTGGCGCGGCCCGGCTTCGTCCAGGCCGCGAACGCCTTCGATCTCAATCTCGCCCGAGCCGTCGAGGCGGGCGCCAAGTTTTTTCGCAATTTCGCCGAGTTTCATGGTTCATGGCTCCTTCCAGAGCAAGATCTTCAATTTCCCCGATTTGTCTATCCTGAAAAGCCGAAACACAGAGGCCAAAGAGATTCAATCACCTTGAGGCCGCAATGTAGAGGCCGCAGAGGCGGCGCTCCGGGCGGTCAATGACCGCTCCGCAACCCCGTACCAAAGTACCATTACCAGGGGTCTCTTGGCAGAAAGTCTCGCCCGGTGGACACTTAGCACATCAGAAAGGTCCCGCGACCTGCAAGTCCGGCCCTACACCGGAAAGGTTCACGGGAAAGCAGGACATCGGCACTGGCGATAAGTCCGATGGGGTACCAAGCAGCTAAAGCGGGGAATGGGTGTTCGAATGACTCCGACCGGAAAGGGCCCAGCAAAAACGTTCCAGAGCAAGTTCACCATTCCCCGCCAGGGCCCTCACTTTTTGAATAATAACCGCAACTCGTTGTTAGAAAGAGCCTTGCCATTTACACCCGGAAGGAGTAAACTCCCCAGCGAAGTCATGGGGCTAGAGAGATGAAGATTCAACCCAACGGCATTCGAGCAGGAGTCCGGATTCCGGTCGAGCTCCCTGTGGTTCTGAGGTGGAAGAACCGGAACGGAAGCCTGCGCAAGGCAGAAGGCACAACGGGCAGCATGAGCGGAAACGGGATGCTGATCCACTCGCCCGTGCGATTGCGGCATGATACTCCAATCACCTTTACAGTCACCTTCCCGGCGGACATCACCAAGGCTTTCATCAGCCTTCACGGCCGCGGAAGAGTGGTTCGCCAAACTTCGCCGGGATCCAATCCGGCCTTCGGCGCCATCATTGACGAGTACGAAATCCGGCGCTCGAATCGCGTGGTCTAACGGCCTTCCGCAACGGAAAGACTCGGACTGCGAAGTTTGTTCCGCGAACAAAATATCCGAACAGCTTTCCATACTCCTCCGGAAACCTGCCGGGGACCGGGCGCATCTCCGCCTGAACGTTGAGCGGCGAGCGGCTAAGGCGGTGCGCTGAATGCGGCGTGGAAATTCGCCTCGCAAGCGCATTACGGTGCTGATTGCTGACCCGGAAGGCGTTTTTCGCCTGGGCCTGAAAAAGCTCTTCAGTGTTGAAGACGATCTGCGCGTTGTGGCGCAGGCGGAAACTCCCGCGCAGACCGAGGCGATGGCGAAATCTTTCCGTCCCCATCTGGTTTTCGTGCAGGCGGAGCTGGCGGCGGGCAATCTGCTTGCGCAGCTTCATCACGATACGCCGGAAAGCCGGGTGATTGTGATGACCTCGGCGCTGGGGGACGGGGCCGGATCGGAGCACGTGCGGAACGGCGCGGCCGGGGTGATCGCCAAGTCGGTGGCTCCGGAAGTTTTTGTGAAATGCGCCCGCAAAGTGGCGGCAGGCGAGGTCTGGATCACCAAGGAGCAGGCGCTCCGCATCGCGGGCATTGGCGGGAAAAAGGAGCAGCGCATGGTCCGCCCGGCGGACACATTGACGAAGCGCGAAAAAACGATTATCAGCTATCTGACCCAAGGCTGGCGCAACCGCGAAATCGCCAACGCGCTTTCGATTACCGAGCAGACCGTGAAGAACCATCTGCGCTCCATCTACGACAAAGTCGGCGTTTCCGACCGGCTGGAGCTGGTGCTTTACGCCATTCATCAGCGGCTTGAGCTGCCAAAAGTGGACCTCGCAGCCAGTTCCGCCTGACCTGACGTCTCGAATTCGCTCCCGCGAAGTCCAACCGATCTGACAAACCTCCTATTTCCTTTCTTTTTTGAAGTAACCGGTCGGGAAGTTCTTTCGTCCTGGACTTTTGGCAGGACTTGATTGTTGTGCTAAGATACGCCAAGTTTTGTCACGGCCTGCCGCCGTATGGGGAAAAGGGGCAGGGGGGCCTCCGGTAAGTACTGTGTTTGTCAAGGCTTAGGGAGATTTGAGGACCGGCGCAGGGCATCGCTGACCCGGAGCGATTCTTAACCATCACGGCAAGTACTTAAGGCGGAATCCGAATCGATGACACCCATTCCCGGATCTGAACGCGACAGGAGAATTCGGCACTCGCCGGCGTCACTCCGAACCGGGGAGGCCGGACCGGAGCGGGCGGCTTCAAGCGCCCCGGAACTCGAAGAGTTTCTCGATTACGCGAGGGTTGAAAAAGGCCTGGCGCGAAACAGTATTGAGAGTTACCGCCGCGATTTGTCGGAATTTCTGGCGTTCGCGGCGAAATCCAACCTGAAGATCAGCCGGACGCGGCGCGAAGATATCCGGAAGTTTCTGGAATCGCTTTACCGGCGCGGATTGAGCGCGCCTTCCGTGGCAAGGCACCTGGCTTCACTTCGGCATTTTTTCGAGTTCCAGGCCAAGGAAGGCCGAACGAGCACGAATCCGGCGCGGGAAGTGGAATCGCCGCGCCTGGGCCTGAGCCTGCCGAAATATCTGAGCACATCGGAAGTGGACGGCCTGCTGGCCCAGCCCGATCTGTCGGCGCCGCTGGGATTGCGCGACCGGGCGCTGCTTGAGCTGCTTTATGCGACGGGCATGCGCGTTTCCGAACTGATTCGCGTGCGCTGGGAGGATTTTGACGGCAACCTTGGCGTGGTCAGGTGCCGGGGCAAGGGAGGCAAAGAGCGGTTGATACCCGTGGGCAAGGAAGCGATGCGGTCCGTGGAAGCGTACCTGAAAAAGGGCCGCGGCGAGCTGGCCAGAAAGCCGGGAGTGGCAACGCTTTTTGTGAACCGCAGCGGAACTCCGCTATCCCGAGTCGGCTTCTGGAAAATTCTGCGCGGCTACGGCCTGCGGGCCGGAATCCGGACGGCTCTCAGCCCGCACGTTGTCCGGCACTCTTTTGCGACTCATCTGCTGGAGCGCGGCGCCGACCTTCGTTCGATTCAGATCATGCTGGGTCACAGCGACATTTCAACCACGCAAATCTACACACACGTTTTGAAGGAGCGATTGAAGCGGGTTTATCATACGCACCATCCGCGGGCCTGACGGGCCTGCGGGCGGCAAAAACTTATGAGCGATTTCAACTTCCTAATGGAGAACCGCCTTTCGCCACCTCAATTCGAGGTGCTGAACTACCTGAGCCGGTTCGCTCACTCCGAGGGCCTCAACCTTTATCTCGTGGGCGGCGCAGTGCGCGACCTGAGCTACGGCCGGCAGGTGGCTCGCGACCTTGATTTTGTGGTGGAAGGGAAGCCGGAAAGAATTCTGAAGCATCTGCCGGTCAGCAAACCCTCCAAACGATCCTCGCACGAGTCGGTGGTTTCCGAAACGGGCGAGCCGCCCGCCACGATTGCCGATCTTCACGTCAATCGCCGGCTGAATTCGGTGGAGATTCAGTTTGCCGGCGGCGTGCGGGCGGAAATCGCGAAGTGCCGCCGGGAAGTTTACGGACGGCCGGGCCGGGCGCCGGAAATTCTGCCGGCCACGATTTTCGACGACCTGAAGCAGCGGGATTTCGCGCTGAACGCCATGGCCGTTTCGCTGCACCCGAATTCGCGCGGCCTGCTTCTGGACCCGACGAACGGCGCGGGCGACATCGAGCGGCAGGAACTGCGCGCACTGCACAGCCGGAGTTTTCTGGAGGATCCGTCGCGAATTTACCGGCTGCTGCGTTTGGGCGCGCGGCTGGGATTCAAGCCGGATGAAAAAACGCGCGCCTGGCTCGAAACGGCGATGGAGCACCGGCTCTGGGCCAACCTCACGCCGGAACAGCAGGGCCGGGAACTGGAAGCCATCCTGCACGAGGAGAATCCGGCGGCCATCCTGAAGATTCTGGCGGAGCGCCGGATGTTGGAGGGCCTGGATCGCAAGCTGAAACGGATTCCCTACGAGCGCTTTCGCAAGCTGCGGCCGCTGTTGCAGAAACTTCCGAACGTCGATTCACTTCCGCTCAACTTTCATTGCCTGGTTTCCAATTTGAGCTCGGGCCAGCAGGCGCGTCTGGCGCGCAAGATTCTGCGCTGGCCGAAAACCCTGAAGCTGGCCTTGAGCCTGGAGCACGACGCCAAAAAGCTGGCGCGGACCTTGTCCGGTTCGAAGGCCGCCGCGCCGAGCCAGGCTTATCAAATGCTTTCCGGCCAGCCGGGGCCGCTGTTGCTGTTCATGCTGGCCTACTATCCTCAGGCGAAGCTTCAAAACCGGATCAAGAATTATCTGTTCAAAGCGCCCCAGGTGCGCTCGCGATTGCCGCGGCTGGATCTGCACACGCTGGGCATCGAGTCGGCGCCGAAAGTTGAAAAAATCCTCACCCGGATTTTCTTCGATCAGCTGGACGGAAAAATCAGGACGCCGCAGCAACTCTCGAAAGCGCTGCGAGCGGCGGCCGGAATCAAGGAGCCTCCGCCCAAGCCTGCCGCGCCGGAGCATCCGCCGGCAAAGCTGAAGAAGCAAGCCGCGCCGCAGCACCCTCACGCCAAGCCTGCGAAGCCGGCTGCGCCTCCGCCTCCGCCGGCGAAACTCGCCAGGCAAGCCGCGCTGGCGCGCCTTCAGGCGAAACTCAAGAAGAAAGCTACGCCCAAGCGCCCGGCGCCGAAGCCTGCGAAGAAAGCCAGGCCGGCGCATCGCGCCAAAACCCATCCGCCAAAGCGCAAATCCAAATCGCCTAAGAAGAAGTCGAAGCCGGTGAAAAAGCGGAAATAAAGTCTCTGGAATCGCCCGCTGATTTTTCCGGCCCGTTCTCACCGGAACCTGTCCGTCCGGCGTGATAGAATGACAGGCGATGACTCCGGCAAACTTTGTCCATCTTCATTTGCATACCGATTACAGTCTTCTTGACGGTGCCTGCTCGATTCCAAGGCTAATGGAGCAGGCGGTCGAGATGAAGATGCCCGCCGTCGCCATCACCGATCACGGAAACCTTTTCGGGGCCGTCAAATTTTATAACGCGGCGAAGAAGCACGGCATCAAGCCCATCATCGGCTGCGAAGTCTATGTGGCGTCCAGCAACCGCTTTGATCGCTCGCCGGATGCGGACCGGCCCAATCATCTCGTGCTGCTTTGCCAGGACGACCGCGGCTATCGCAATCTGGTAAAGCTGGCCTCATCGGCCTATACCGAAGGCTATTACTACAAGCCGCGAATTGATAAGGACCTGCTGTCCCGGCACTCAGAGGGATTGATCGGATTGTCGGCCTGCCTGCGTGGCGAAGTGGCGTGCGCGCTGACGGCGGAACGATATGACGCCGCCCGCCAGAGCGCCAATGACTTGCAGGACATCTTCGGCGCCGGAAATTTCTTTCTGGAAATTCAGGATCAGGGCATGCCGGAAGAACACAGAATCAATCCGGATCTGGTCCGCCTTTCGCGCGATACGGAAATTCCACTGGTCGCCACCAACGACTGCCATTATCTGAAGGAAACGGATTCGCGCGCGCAGGAAGTGCTGGTCTGCATTCAGACCGGGAAAACGCTTTCCGACCCGAACCGGATGAAGTTTCCGACGAACCAGTTTTTCTTCAAATCCGGCGAGCAGATGCTGAACGTCTTCCGGGAAATTCCGGAGGCGGTGGCGAGGACGCTGGAAATCGCCGAGCGCTGCAATCTGGAACTGAGCGAAAAGGAGCACGTCTTTCCGCATTTTGAGGTTCCGGCGGGCGAAACGCTGGAAAGCTTTTTTGAAAAAGTGGCGCGCCAGGGCTTTGAGACCCGCCGGGCGCGCCTGGAGCAATTGCGGGCGCAGGGCCGGCTGCGTTATCCGCTGGAAGCTTACGAAGAGCGCCTGAACGCGGAAATCAGCCTGATCAAGTCCATGCATTTTGCCGGCTATTTTCTGATTGTCTGGGACTTCATCCGCTTTGCGCGGGAGCAATGCATTCCGGTGGGGCCGGGCCGCGGATCGGCCACGGGCAGCCTGGTTTCCTACGCGATGCGCATCACCGATATCGACCCGTTGCAATACGACCTGCTGTTCGAGCGATTCCTGAATCCCGAACGCATCACGCTTCCCGACATCGACATTGATTTCTGCATGCGGCGGCGCGGCGAGGTGATCAACTACGTGACCGAGCGCTACGGCCGCGAAAACGTGAGCCAGATCATCACGTTCGGAACGATGGGCGCGAAAGCGGTGATTCGCGACTCCGGCCGCGTGCTGGACATGCCGTTTGCGGAAGTGGATCGCATCGCCAAACTGGTGCCCAACAATCTGCACATCACGCTGGATGAGGCCATCAAGCAATCGCCGGAACTGAAGCAACTGAAGGACCGCGAAGCGCGCGTGGCCGACCTGTTGCAGGTGGCGGGCAGCCTGGAAGGCTTCGCGCGGCATGCCTCGACGCACGCCGCGGGAGTGGTGATTTCGCCGCAGCCGCTGCAGGAAACCGTTCCGCTTTACAAGAGCAGCAAAGATGAAATCACGACACAGTACGCGATGGACGATCTGGAAAAGATCGGGCTGCTCAAGATGGATTTTCTCGGCCTGACGACGCTGACGATTCTCGATGACTGCGTGCGGCTGATTGAGGCGACGCGCGGCGAAAAGCTCGACCTGGACGCGCTGGCGCTGGATGATCCGGAAACTTTCGACTTGCTGGGCAAAGGCCTGACGGCCGGCATCTTCCAGTTTGAAAGCCGGGGCATGACGGACATCCTGCGACGCTGCCGGCCCAACCGCCTGGCCGACCTGATCGCTTTGAACGCGCTCTACCGGCCCGGACCGATTCAGATGATTGACGACTTTGTAGCCCGCAAGAACGGCCGGAAACGGGTGACGTACGACATCCCTCAGCTCAAGCCTTTCCTGGAAGAAACCTACGGCGTGATTGTGTATCAGGAGCAGGTGATGCAGATTGCCGCCGCGCTGGCGGGCTTCACGCTGGGCGAAGCCGACGTGCTGCGCCGCGCCATGGGGAAAAAGAAGCACGAGCAGATGGTGGCCATGCGGGAGAAGTTCATGGCGGGCACGCGCGCCCACGGAATTTCCGCGGCTAAGGCGCAGAAGCTTTACGACCAGATCGAGCAGTTCGCCGGTTACGGATTCAACAAGTCGCACTCGGCGGCTTACGCGCTTGTCGCCTATCACACGGCCTATCTGAAAACGCATTATCCGGTGGAGTTCATGTCAGCGCTGCTGTCGGCGGAAATCGGCAACACGGATAAGCTGACTTTTTATCTGAACGAATGCCGGGATATGGGAATCGGCATTCTCCCGCCCGACGTCAATTCCAGCGACCGCGCGTTTACGCCGGACGGCGGGCAGATTCGCTTCGGGCTGACGGCCATCAAAAACGTCGGCGAGGCGGCGATCGTCTCGGTGAAGGCGGCGAGAAAAGAGCTGGGGCGGTTTGATAACTTCTTCCAATTCTGCGAACATGTGGATCTCCGCCTGCTCAATAAGCGTGTGATCGAAAGTTTGATCAAGGCGGGCGCGATGGATTCACTGGGCGCCCGGCGGGCGCAAATGCTCGGGGCGCTGGACAAGGCCATGGAAATGGGCGCCCGCAGGCAGCGCGAGGCCGAAACCGGCCAGCACGGATTGTTCATGGGCGGGGAAACTCCGGTTGCAGCTCCGGCGGCGCAATTGCCGGACGTGCCTGAAATGCCGACCGCCGACAGACTGGCGGGAGAAAAGGAAGTTTTGGGGTTTTACGTGACGGGACATCCGCTGGAGAAATATCGCGACCGGCTGGCGGCGCTGACGCGGCAGAATTCGACTTCGCTCGACGAACTCGAGCACGATGCGCCGGTGACGCTGGGAGGGATTCTGACCGGGCTGCGCGTCCGGCCCAGCCGCAAAGGCGACCTCTGGGCCGCGGCGGTGCTGGAGGATTTGCGCGGCACGGTGGAACTGCTGTTCTTCCCCAAGGCGTATCAGCAACTGAAAGACGTTTTGAAGCCGGATGCGGCGCTGCTGATCAAGGGCCGCGTGCGGCACGAGGAGAATGCGCGGCCGAAAATCGCGGTCAGCGATGCAAAATCCCTGGAAACGGCCGTCAACGGACAGAAGACCGGATTGAGAATCAGGCTGAATCTTGCGGAAGCGCAGGGCACGATGATGGAGGAGCTGGAAGCGCTGATTCATTCGCATCCGGGCGACAGGCCGGTGATTTTTGAACTCGACCGGCCGGGCGATTTTCGAGCCGTCCTTCAGCCCCAAAAGAAACTGGCGGTGAATCCGGATGGTGATTTTATGAGCCGCCTTGATGCCCTGCGTGGAAACCTGAGCGCCGGCGCGAAAAGCGCCGGCCGCGAGCACTAAAGCCGGTGCGGGCGCGGGAGCGCCGCAGAGAGGATCGGGTCATGGCCGCCAAGAGCGAGCAGCTTGCCATGGTCGAAGAACTCGAGAAGCAGATCGAGGAACTCGAGCGCACGACGGATTCCGACGCCGCGCAGGAGGAAATCCAGCGCCTGCGCGAGCAGATTGAAAGCCTGCGGCACGAAGTGCGGGCTTCGGGCGGAAGCGCCTGGGACCGTGTGCTGCTGGCGCGGCACCCGCAGCGGCCTTACACGCTGGATTACATCGAAATGCTTTTTACCGATTTTCGCGAGCTGCACGGCGATCGGCGCTTCGGCGATGACCCTGCTCTCGTCGGCGGGCTGGCGAGGTTCGAAGGCCGACCGGTGATGGTGATCGGACACCAGAAGGGCCGCGACACCAAGCAGAAATTGCTGCGCAACTTCGGCATGACGAATCCCGAAGGTTATCGCAAGGCGCTGCGGCTGATGCGCGTGGCGGCGAAGTTTGGCGTGCCCATCGTTACTCTGGTGGATACGCCCGGCGCCTATCCCGGAATCGGGGCCGAAGAGCGCGGCCAGGCGGAAGCGATTGCGTACAACCTGAAGGAGATTACCAAGCTCGCCGTGCCCATCGTGGTGGTGATTCATGGCGAAGGCGGAAGCGGCGGAGCGCTGGCCATCGCCGTGGGCGACCGCGTGCTGATGCTTGAGAACGCCGTCTATTCGGTGATTTCGCCGGAAAGCTGCTCGTCGATTCTGTGGAGAGACTGGGACCATAAGGAAGAGGCCGCCGGAATTCTGAAGCTCACGGCGGAGGATATGCTGAAGTTTAAGATCGTCGATGAGATCATTCCCGAGCCGCCCGGCGGAGCCCACACGGATTCTCAGCGGGCCGCGGCGCAGCTTCGCACGGCGTTAGAAGCCAGTCTGACGGAACTTCAATCGCATTCGCCCGGCGAGCTGATGAAGCGCCGCCACGAAAACCTTCGTCATCTCGCCACTTTTGTCGTTGAAGAATGAAGCGCGGATTTGGACCTTCCCTCACAAACCTCGATCTCAAGCCCGCCCAAAGTCAGCATCATCATCCCGGCCTTTAACGAAGCGACGGTCATCGGCGGCACGCTGGATTTGCTGGGCCGGGCGGAAGGCGATTTTGAGGTTCTGGTCGCCGACGGCGAGAGTGAGGATTCAACCCGCCGCATCGTCGCCGCAAAAATTCCCGATTTCCCGCATCCTCTGCGCATCGTCAATTGCCCCCGCAATCGAGCGCGCCAGCTTAATCTTGCCTCGGAACATTCCCGCGGCAGCATCCTGATGTTTCTCCACGCCGATATCGCCGTGCCTCCGGACGCAATCTGCCGGCTGGAGGAAGCGATCCGCAATCCCGATATCGTGGGCGGAAATTTTCAGATTATTTTTGAAGGAGAAAGCCTGGTGAGCCGCGTGTTCACGTGGCTATATCGAGTGCGGCGGCCATTTGGAATCTATTATGGCGATTCCGGAGTTTTCGTGCGGCGGGAAATCTTCAGGGAAATGCGCGGCTTCAAAACAATTCCCATCATGGATGATTACGATTTCATCCGCCGGCTGGAGCGGCGGGGCAAAACGGTTTGCATCGATTCGCCGCTGGTTGTTTCCGACCGGCGGTGGAGAATCGAGGGCCTGGGCAAAACGCTGTTCACTTGGATATGGATTCAGACGCTGTACTCGATTGGCGTTTCCGCGGAACGGCTGGCCGGGCGTTACGGGCCGACGCGGGAAAATCGGAGCAAGCCGGAAATGGCGCACGAAAAGGAGCAGGAAATTGCCGGCAGGGAGGTCGTCTGAGGCTGCTTTGAGCCGATTAATGGGTGGCCGGCGCCGGCTCGGAAGCGTTGTTCAGGAGATTCGTCAGATTGCTGATTGAGGAAGTGGCAACGAGGTCCAGCCGCGCGCCGTCGGTTTGCACCTGGAGATTCTGAAGAATCTTCGAAACGCCGGGCGGAATCGCTCCCTGCTGCTTGGGGCCGGCGCTGCGCAACAGGTTGAAGAGTTGAGCCAGACCTTCCGCGCTCTGCGAGTTCTGGCAGATGACGGTCAGGTGAGCCTCCAGCCCGTCGGACCAGTTGGCACGGTAAAGAACCGCCTTGATGGGCGAGAACAGGGCGTCGGCATTGATTTGAAGTTTCTTGCCCTGCGTCAGCCAGGGAATGGCTTCGTTGGCAGCAGCCCGGCCGGTCGCGATGCCCCATTGCGGGGCCGTGCCTTCCAGGTCGCCTTCCCATCTGCGAAAGTTATCGCTCGAGCCCAGCGAGGATTTTTCCCCGTTCTGCACGTCCAGGACAGCCTTCAGGTCCGACAGCCTTCCGAAAGCCGCTTCCGCCGGGCCGATAAACGTGAAGAAAAGGTCAGTGGAGGCTCCTCCGGAACCAAACGCGTAAAGGTTGTAACCTTTGTACAGGCTATAGGGCAATTTGTTGTTGATGAAATATTCGTGAACCTTTTCCGTGTCAAACTGGCCCTCGGCGATGCCGAAAAAATCCGTCGTGTCTTTGACTTCACCGCGCCAGCCGAGCACGATTTCATTCACGTCTTTTTCCGCATTGATTCCAGCCGGGCGCAGAAAATCTTCCAAGCTGCGGATCTGCGGGCTCAGGAGATAGGTGCGTATCGTCGCGTACTGCGGGATCTCACGCATCTGCGAAAGGTCGGTGTAGGCCATCTGCTGCGTATCGGCGGGGAAGATGGCAAGAGCGTCCTGGCCGGCCGCCTGGGCTCGAAGGCCCGTGGGAATCAAAACCGCAATTGCCAGCGCCGCAACGCGAAGCGCATCGGGCAGCGATTGTGGTCTTCGAGTGGTTCTGCGATATTTTCTCATGCTCTCAGTCCCGGCCGTCCCCCGGTCATCTATGGATGACAAATTGCAGCATTTGGTAGCCTGAATCTGAAATTGTAGCAAACTTCCATGCGGCATCCTGCATTTTCCCATTTGTGACGGCCAAGAAGCGCGTTTTGTTTGCGATGCGAAGCCGGGCCCCCAGCCGACCTAGTCATTTTGAGGGAACAGAACCGCCGCCATCGTTCAGGCGGGGCCTTGATTTGGCGGGCTTTGATTGCTATTCTTAATTTGAAAGGCCGAAAGTTCCGGGCAGAATCGGCCACATCAGTCAGACAGAAGGAGAGAACAGTATGGGGCTTGAGCTCAGCCAGCATGCAGTGGAAAAAGTGAAGGAAATCATGGGCCAGCAGAATCCGGCGCCGCTCGGATTGCGCGTGGGCGTGGTGGGCGGAGGTTGTTCGGGATTTTCCTACCAGATGAATTTTGAGAATGAATCCAATCCGATCGACAAGGTGTTTGAATTCGGCGGATTGAAGGTTTTCGTGGATCAGGCTTCGCTGATGTATCTGAACGGGACCAAGATTGACTACATCGAGAGTCTCGAGGGAGCCGGGTTCAAGTTCGAAAATCCCAACGTCAAGACCACCTGCGGCTGCGGCAGTTCGTTCACGGTCTAAGGACCGGGCGGGCCGGCGATGACGCCAAGGCCGCCGGGGCGTAAGTCCGGCGCGGGCGTGGACCAAAGTCCAGTGCCCGTCCGGAACCGGTGCCGCGCCGCCGTGAAGTGCAGGCCATTCGTGCTGGAAGCGCTCCCTCGGCTTGTTCACTCCTCTAATCCTTCCGCGCTGTACCGGGACAAACCAGCTTGAAGATTGCCCTCGCGCAGATCAATACGACGGTCGGCGATTTCGACGGCAACGTCGAGCTGATTCTGGATTACGCGCGAAAAGCTGAAAAGGGCGGCGCGGAAATCGTCCTGTTCCCGGAACTTGCAGTTTGCGGATATCCGCCGCGCGACCTGGTGGAGCGCGCCGGCTTTGTCGAAAAGTCCGAGGCGTCCGTCAAAAAGCTTGCCGCGGAACTTCCTCCCATCCTGACGCTCGTGGGTTACGTCCGCCGCTCGCACGCCGAGCGCGGCAAATCGGTCTGTAACGCCGCGGCGCTGATTCATCAGAAGAAGGTCGTTCTCAATTACGCCAAAATTCTTTTGCCCTTTTACGATGTCTTCGACGAATCCCGCTACTTCGAGCCGGGGCGCGAATTGGGTCTCTACGAATTCAATGGCCGCAAGCTCGCGGTGACGATTTGCGAGGACGTGTGGAATGACAAAATCTTCTGGAAGAAACAACTCTATCCGCGTGACCCGGCGAAGGAAGCCGCTGCCGCGGGCGCGGAAGTGCTTCTGAACATCGCTTCATCTCCTTACAACGCGGGAAAAATCAGGTTGCGGCACGATATGCTGCGGGCCATAGCGCTGGAGCGCAGGATTCCCGTGGCCTACGTCAATCACGTGGGCGGCAACGACCAGTTGATTTTTGACGGCTCCAGTCTGGCTCTGGACGCCAAGGGCAACGTGCTGGCACGCGCGAAATCTTTCGAGGAGGACGTGGTCGTTTTTGACACTGACGGCTCCCGGACCGAAATTCGCGAACGGCCGGAATCGGAAACGGCGGGCGTTTATCAGGGGCTGGTGATTGGGACTCGCGACTATGTGAGGAAGTGCGGATTCCGGCAGGCGATTGTGGGGCTGAGCGGCGGCATTGACTCGTCACTTGTGGCTGCCATCGCCGCGGACGCGCTGGGACCGGAAAACGTGCGCGGCGTTTCCATGCCCGGACCGTATTCGTCGCCGGGCAGCCTGCAGGACGCGCAGAAGCTGGCGCAAAACCTGGGAATCGATTTTCTGGTGGTTCCGGTCACTCCGGTGTTTGAAGGCTATCTGGAATCGCTCGATCCGCTTTTCGAGGGCAAGCCGCGCGACGTGACGGAGGAAAACATCCAGGCGAGAATCCGTGGAAACATCCTGATGGCGCTTTCGAACAAGTCGGGCGCGCTGGTTCTGAGCACGGGGAACAAATCGGAACTGGCCGTTGGCTATTGCACTCTTTACGGCGACATGGCGGGCGGGCTGGCCGTCATCGCCGACGTGCCGAAGACGATGGTTTACGACCTCGCGCGCTACGTCAATCGCGAGCGGGAACGCATTCCGCAAGCCTGCCTCGACAAACCGCCGTCGGCCGAGCTGCGGCCGGACCAGACGGATCAGCAGACGCTTCCGCCTTATGAAGTGCTCGACGTGATTCTGGCCGCCAGCATCGAGGACGGACTTTCGCCGGAAGAAATCGCGGCGCGGCACGGATTTGAGCCGGGACTGGTCAGTGAAATCGTCGGGCTGGTGGCGCGCGCGGAATACAAGCGCCAGCAGGCCGCGCCCGTCCTCCGCGTCACGGCCAAGGCGTTCGGAATGGGCCGCCGCTATCCCATTGCGCAAAAATTCCGGCGGTGAACGGCGGCGCCGGGTTCACTTCGGTTTGCGGGCTGTTTCGCCGCTACTGTTCATCTTCTGTGAGTCGGGTGCCGCGTGGCTATCTGCTACTGGTTTTTTCCAGATCTTATCAACGATTCAATCTGGTCAATCTGCTCGCGGGCTGCGGCGGCCTTGGGGCTGTCGGCGGGTTCAGCCTTGAATTCAGCCAGCGCTCCCTGCAAATTTCCTGCCTTGCGCAACGTCACGCCCAGTCCGTAATGGAAACCGAAGGCGCGCGGCTCAAGCGCAATGGCGTGGCGGATAATCGCCTCCGCCCGCGGATAATTGCCGAGCCCGAGCTGATCTACTCCCAGAACGAACCAGGTGCCGGAATCGCCGTCATCGAGGCGAAGGGCAAGCCGGGCAAAATCCTGCGAGCGGCTGTAATTGCCCGTCTTGTAATAGAGCAGCGCCAGGTTGCTGTAAGGGTCCATGTAACTGGAATCGCGCTCAATCGCCTGCTTGAACAGTTCGATGGCCTTGGCCCATTGCCTCTTGTTCATCATGGCCACGCCGAGCGTGTTGCGCGCGTAGGAATTGCGGGGAGCGACATTCATCCCGTGATAGCAAAGGACAATGTCGTTCGCCCAATAAGCACTTTGCCACACGGTTCCGACCGCGAACGCTCCCAGGATGGCCGCGGAAGCCAGAATCGCTCCCGCCGGCTGGCCCAGAAGACGCTTGCCGAGCGAGGGCACGCGGCTGACAATCAGGCCGGCAAGAATCGCGAGGCCGACGGAAGGCAGATAGAGATAGCGGTCGTGCGCGATGTCGCCGCGTCCGAAAACTCGAAAATCGAGCACCGGCAGAATCGGCAGGACCAGCCAGATCATCGCAAAAGCGGCCACGCGCGAGCGGAAAGACCATGCCATCAAAATTGCCGCGACTACGATGACTCCCGCCAAAGGCGCGACAAAGTTGCCGAATGTTGGTTGGGTCACATAGGGCGTGTCATAAAAAACCGAAAGTCCAGCGGGCCAGACGAGCAGCCGAATATAAAACCACAGAATGGAGGGCCACGTGAACATGACCACATGCCAGGGAACTTGCGTCATGGCTCGCCCGACGGCGCCGAGAACGCTCACGCGGACCGCCAGATAAAGTATCGCGGCAAGCCCGAAGGGCAGGGAAGCGACGACGCCCTCTTTCACCCGTCTTGCTATTCCCGCCTTCGACTCTCCGGCGTAAATCCACGCGTAAGCGAAAATCAAAGCGGGAAGGACGATCGCGGTTTCCTTGGCGAGCACGGCCAGAAAGAATAGCAACGTTCCGGCGGCGAGCCACGTGACGCGCTTCGAGCCTGCGTCCCGGAAATTGAGATAACAGAGGAATGCTGCGATCAGCAGCGCGGCCATCAGCGGCTCATTCGCGCCGGAAACCCACGCCACGGCTTCCAGGTGAATCGGATCGAGGCCGAAAAACGCGGCGGCAAATCCCGCCTGCCACCGGTTTTGAAGCAGGCGTATCGCCAGGCGGTAAACCAGCCACGTGGTCAGCAGATGCAATGCCAGAGCGGCGGCGTGCCATCCGGCCGGCTTCAGCCCGAAGAGCGCATCATTGACGCGCAGCCAGAGCAGAAAAATCGGACGGTAGTAATTGCTGACTTCGAGAATCGATCTCTGGCTCCAGACGTCGTGGATAAAATAATAGGGAACGAAGCGCCAGGCGCGAAGCACAGGATTCAGAACGATCTGCTGATGGTCGTCATAGACAAATGCGAAAGTCAGCGTGCCGAGGTAAGCCACGAGCGTGGCGGCAAGGATGAGCAGAATCGTAACGCGGCTGGAAAGGGAAGTCGGCGGTTCTTGCCGCGGCGCGGCGCCGCCGGCTTCGGGTTGAGTGCTCATCACGCCTCAGTATAGCCGCCGCGGCCCTCCACGGCCAGCGTCCGGCACGGCAGTATGTTAGAATTTTCTTTTCCGCTTGCGTTCGCGCATGACGGATCTTCAGGACGACATACCGTTGACGAAAATCTTCCATCGGCTTCCGGCGGCTGCTCGCGGTTTGGTGCTTCTTCTTTTCCTCTCAATTTCCGCCGTGGCGCAGGGTGCGGTGCAACTGCCGCACGTTGAAGTTCACACGCTGGAACTTTCCAACGGCCTCCACGCGATTCTCGCCGAACGGCACGATTCGCCGGTCGTGACCGTGGAAGTCTGGTACCACGTCGGCTCAAAGAACGAAGTACCGGGGAAGACCGGCTTTGCGCATCTGTTCGAGCACCTGATGTTCGACGGCACCTCGGATGTTCCCGCCGACCAGTTTTCGAACTACATCATCGGCTCCGGTGGCATCGACAACGCCTACACCAACGTGGACACGACGGTTTTCTGGGAAACCGTTCCCGCCTCGGCGCTGCCGATGGCGCTCTGGCTTGAAGCCGACCGCATGCGGAATCTCGACATCAACCAGCGCGTGTTCGACAACGAAAGGCAAGTAGTTAAAGAAGAACGGCGGATGCGATTTGACAATCAGCCCTACGGCGACGTGATTGAAACTCTTTATGCGCATGCCTTTCGTGTGCATCCCTACCATCACCTCGCCATCGGCAGTATGGAGGACCTCGACCACGCCAGCCTTCCCGAGGTGCGGACGTTCTACGACACTTACTACGTGCCCAACAACGCCACGGTCGTCGTAGTGGGTGACTGCTCCATCAAGGATGCCGAGGGTCTGGTGAAAAAATATTTCGGCGCCATCCCGCGCGGCGCGCCCATCGTACGCGACATTCCCCGGGAACCGCCGCAAACTAGCGAGCGAGTGGTCAACCTGCATCAGGATGTTGCGCTGCCCGCTTTCGTTGAGGGTTTTCACATGCCCGCCGACGGAACGCCCGACGCCTATCCGCTGGAACTGGCGTCGAAAATTCTTTCGCAGGGTGAAAGTTCAATCATTTATCGCAAGCTGGTTTACGAAGAGCAGATGGCGCTGGAGGCGCAAAGCGAGGGTGACTTTACGGAAGATCCCAACCTTTTTTTCGTGTTTGCCGTGATGAATCCGGGCCACACGCTGGCGGAAGGCGAAAAAGCCGTCGACTCTATTTTGAACGAATTGAAATCCCACCCGGTCAGCCGCGAGGTGCTCGAAAAGGCCAGGAATCAGGTGATGAGCGAATACGCCGAAGGCCTGGAAACTTCAAAGAGCGAAGCGGAGGAACTGGGTTACGGCGCGGTCGTCCTGAAGGACGCCAACCTGATTAACACCGAGCCGCTGCGCTTTGACAGCGTTACGCCCGAGGACATCCAGAGAGTCGCGCAAACTTATTTTGTGCCGAGCAATATGACGCTGGTGAATGTAAATCCGGAAAAGGCAGGCCAGACGAACTCGCAGGATTCAGGAAAGGGAAGCGGGCGATGACCACGTTCCATGACCACGGGCGCTTTCTCGCGATGCTGCTTGCCGCAATGCTGGCGGTTCGCGGACTGGCTTTCGGGCAGGGACTTCCGCCGCGCCCGGCCATTCCGCCGCCGGTTGCGGCCAGTTTGCCCGCTGCCGCCGTTAAGACTCTCCCGAACGGTTTGCGAGTCGTCGTGATCGAGCGCCGCTCGGCGCCCCTCGTCAGCGTGAACGCGCTGGTCATGTCCGGCGCGGAATGCGACCCGCCGCGCGAAGCAGGCATGGCGGAAATGGTGGCCGGGCTTTTGCCCCAGGGCACGGAAAAGCGCACGGCGATGGAGCTGGCTCAACTGGTTGACCAGGCGGGTGGAACAATCGATTCCGGCGCGGACTGGGACAAATCGCTGGTGTCGGTCAGCGTGCTCAGTAAACAGCGCCGCCTGGCTTTCGATGCGCTTTCGGACATTCTGATCCGTCCCGCCTTCCGCCCGCAGGGAATTGAGCGCTTCCGCAGGCAGACCATTTCCGCCCTGCAGGTTCTCTGGCAGGATCCGGGCTACGTGGCGGACGCCGCAATCCGCCGCCTGGCTTTTGATGGAACCCCCTACGGGCATCCCGCCGACGGAACCGTGGCGAGCAACAGTCGCATCACGCGTGACGACATTGTGAAATTCCACCGCGAATATTACCGGCCCAACAATACGATTCTCGCCGTGCTGGGCGACATCTCAACCAAACAGGCTTTCAAACTGGCGGTGAAATATTTTGGAAACTGGCAGGGCGGGGAAATTCCCGCTCGTCCCGCGGCGCAAGCGGAGCCGATGATGCCCGCGGATTCGATTCTGGTGATCGACAAGCCCGACGCCGTGCAGACGGAAATTCGCGTGGGAAATCCCGGAATTCCCCGCGCCAGCCCCGCCTTTGTCCCGTTGACCGTCGCTAATGAAATCCTTGGAGGCCCCGCGGCCAACCGGCTTTTCCAGGCGCTGCGCACGGAGCGCGGGCTGGTTTATGGCGCTTCCAGCCACCTCGATTGTTACCGTGACGCCGGAGCCTGGATCGCCAAAACCTCAACGCGCACGCCGGAAACCGACGAGGCGCTCGCAATCATGCTGAAGCAGATCGAGCGCCTGCGCAGCCGGCACGTCAATTCTTATGAACTGGCGATGGCACGGAATTACCTGACCGGCCATCAGGCTCTGGAATTTGAATCCATGAACGGCATTGCCGCGCACACGCTGGGATTGATGCTTTACGGCCTGCCGCTCGATTACTGGAATCGGTTTCCTCAGGAAATCGCGCAGTTGGATTCCGGTAAAATCGAGAGCGCCGTGAAGCATTATCTGCATCCCAAAAACGACGCGATTGTGCTGGTAGGGAACTCGGCTGAATTTCTGAAAGGTGTCAGGAAGTTCGGGCGAGTCACCGTGATCTCGATTGACCGGCTGGACCTTGAGTCCCCGACGCTGGAGCGCGAAGCCGCTTCGGCGCCTGTGCCCGGGGATTAATCCGATGTCACGAAAGCCCCTGATTGCGCTTGCGGCCGTCACGCTTCTGGCCGGACTCGCGGAAGCGCTGGTTCTGGCGCGTATTTCCGTCCCGCCGGGAAAACTCTTCGCACTTCTGGAAAGTTTCGCGCTGGTGCTGGCGGCGTTCGTGGCCCTCACCGGGCACGCTTTCGTTCACCAGCTTCGCAAATGGGCGGTGGAGTCGGCTGCGGCCGCCATGCTGATTCCCTTCGCCCTTGTCATTCCATATCTTGTTCTGGCAATCCCCACCGGAACCTTTTCCTGGTGGGCGCTGGCGAGACTTTCCGTCTATATCGGCCTTCCCACGCTTTGCCTGATTCCCGACCGCCTTCACGGCCGGCACCAGGCCGGCTGGCGGGATTTTGCCGCCATGCTGGCGCTCGCTTATCCGGTCGCCTCGCATTGGCTGGAGGGGATATGGATCTGGCCGCAGGATCTTTATATTTTTCGCCCGCTGTTCTGCGTTTGCGCGGGCGGCTACGCGTTTCTCGTAGTCCGCAACCTGGAGGGCGTCGGCTATCGGCTGCTGCTGCGCTGGAGAGACGTTACCGAAGCGGTGCTCAATTTCGTTGCCTTCGCCCTACTCGGAATTCCGCTTGGCATGGCGCTGGGATTCATCCATCCTCACCTTGGGCACGTCTCCATCTTTCTCTTTGCACTCCGATTCATCGGAATCTATCTGACCGTCGCCATTCCCGAGGAGCTTTTGTTTCGCGGCATTCTGCAGAACTTGCTGACCAAAACCATTCATAAAGGGCCGCGAGGCCGCTACTCCCTGATTCTGGCTTCCGTCATTTTCGGCCTCAGTCATCTTCATCATGCGCCCGTCCCCAACTGGCGTTATGCCATCATGGCCACGCTGGCGGGGCTGTTTTATGGAAACGTCTTCAACGTCCGCGGCCGGACTTCCGCCTCGGCAGCCACGCACGCCCTGGTGGATACCGTCTGGCACTTCTGGTTCTAACTGCGCCGCGGCGAAGAGCGTTCGGACTGATGTCTGGACGAGCGTCGACATTCGAGCTAGAATCCTGACATTGACAACCAGCCTGATTGGCAAAGGAAGTCGGGCTCAGAAAAGGAAGGATCCAACATGAAACGCTTGACGATTTCTCTCGCATGCTGTGTTGCGCTTCTCGGACTGGCAGCGTTCGCCGGGGCCCAATCCGAACAGGCCAAGGCCGGGCCCGTCACCGGAACCTGGCAGTGCGAATCCCACGGCGGACAGAACGGCGACATGAACTTCACGCTGACGCTAACGCAGGACGGCGACAACGTCACGGGCTCGGTCGATTCGCCCATGGGCGGCGCGGACATCAGCCAGGGATCCTTCAAGGACGATAAACTGATGCTTGAAATCGACGCCGGCGACACTCCGTACACTCTATCCGCCACGCTCGACGACGGCCAGCTTAAGGGTGAATGGACCCACGGCGAGACCAAGGGCTCCTGGGAAGGCAAGAAGGGCGAGCCGGAGTCCGAATCTCCCTCCCAGACCACGCCCCAGCAGTAAGAGAGGCTCCAAACCTGCATGAATGGCGGCAATTCGAGGGCTGGGGCCGCGCAGGCGGGATTCTTTGTAGTTAACATAACATACCTTATCAGACGTTATGAATATGTAAGAACTGGCCCCGGCGAACCCCCGAAGAACCAACCGCCGGCTTCCCTGCCGTTTGGGTGTCTCGCCCCTGGGCATGTGGTGGTATCGTATTCATGTGCGGCGTTTTGAGGCCGGCGCCGCTGAAAATTTAATTGTCAGCAGGTGATTTATGCGAATGAGGATTGAGAAGGATTCGCTGGGCGAGGTTCGCGTGCCCGCTACGGCTTTTTATGGTGCGCAGACGGCTCGGGCTGTGGCCAATTATCCCATCAGCGGCTATCGGGCGCACCCGGCGCTGATTCGGGCTTACGGGCTGCTGAAGCAGGCTTGCGCAGAAGTGAATCTGAAGCTGGGGATGATTCCGCGGCGCATCGGTTCGGCAGTGGTTAAGGGTGCCCAGGACGTGGCGGCTGGCAGGCTGAATGACGAATTCGTGGTGGACGTTTACCAGGCGGGTGCGGGCGTGAGCTTCCACATGAATGTGAATGAGGTGATTGCCAACCGCGCCATCTGGTATTTGAGCGGACGCCGCAAGGAGCGCCTGGGAAATTATTCCATCGTTCATCCCAATGATCACGTCAACTTCGGCCAGTCCACGAATGACACTTTTCCCACCGCGATGCGCCTGGCGGCCCTGCTGATGGTTGAGGAATTTCATCCGGCACTTGAGGATCTGGCGAAAGCCTTCCGCCGGAAAGGCCGGGAATTCGACCGCATCATGAAGAGTGGCCGCACGCACCTGCAGGATGCCGTGCCTGTCCGTCTCGGACAGGAGTTTGCTGCCTATGCGATCACGCTCGGACGGCTGCGGGCTCACATCCAGGAGAACGCACGCGAGCTTGCGCAGCTGGGCATCGGAGGCAGTGCCGTGGGGACGGGGCTGAACGCTCACCCGCGATTCCGGTTCATGGTAATTCAGCGGCTTTCCCAACTGACCGGACTGCGGCTTGCGCCTTCGCCCGACATGCGCGCGGAAATGCAGTCGCAGTTCCCTCTCGCCGCGGTTTCCGGCTCGCTGCGCAACCTGGCGCTGGAACTGATTCGCATCGGCAATGATCTGCGGCTGCTGACCAGCGGACCGCTGACGGGATTCCATGAAATTGTTTTGCCCGCGCTTCAGCCCGGTTCGAGCATCATGCCCGGCAAGGTAAATCCGGTGATGGGCGAGCTGGTGGACATGGTTGGATTCCAGGTGGTGGGCTGCGACACGGTGGTGGCGCTGGCGGTTCAGGCCGGGCAGCTAGAATTGAACGTCATGATGCCGGCCATGATTTGGAACGTTCTCCACGCGCTGGAAATTCTCAAGAACACCTGCCGGGTGGTGGCGGAGCGCTGCGTGAAAGGCATTCGAGCCAACCGCGAAGTGTGCGAGCGTTACGCGCATCTCTCGCCTTCGATTGCCACGGCGCTCAATCCCGTGATCGGCTATGCGCGCGCGGCGGAGATCGTCAAGAAATCGCTCAAGACGGGCAAGACGATTCCCGAGGTTTGCCTGGAAGAGAAAGTCCTGACGAAGGCGGAACTGTCTAAGATTCTCGACCCGCATCGCATGACCGAGCCCGGCCTGCCGCCGAAAAGAAAGCGTTAACGGGCCGCGTGTACGGACGCGACGACCCTTCTTCCACGATTAAGGCGAAGACATGGAACTTTACCCAGGGGCTTACCAGATCCAATCACTTTACGGCGGGCGAAATCTCTTTCAGTATCTGCTCACGGGCGATAACACGATCCTGATCGACACCGGCATTTCATCTACTCCGGAGAAGGTGATCTTCCCTTTCATGGACGGCCTGAGGCTCAAGCCGCAGTCGCTGACTTTTGCCGTCACGACGCACGCCGATCTCGACCATCAGGGCGGGAACGACTCGATTAAGCGAGTTTCGTCCTCGACTCTGCTCGGCTGCGGCGAAGGCGACCGCGAACTGGTGGAGCATCCGCAGACTCTTTTCGACCGCCGCTACAATCACCTGAAGGCTGCGCATGAAGTGGGCGTGGACAGTGCGCTGATGCCTGACGCCGGCCGGCCGCGCAAAATGGACATCACCTTTTCAGGCGGCGAGAGAATTCGACTGAAGGACGACTGGGTGCTGGAAGTTCTTCACATCCCCGGCCATTCGCAGGGACATTTAGGGATTTATGATCCGAAGCATCGCTGTGCCTTCACCGGCGACGCCGTGCAGGGTTCCGGCTGCCCCAAGGCAGCGGGTGGCACCGCAATTCCGGTCACATACTATCGCGTGGACATTTATCTTTCAACCATCCGCTATCTTGAAAACCTCAAGCTGGACGCGCTCTACACGGGCCACTGGCCCATCATGCGGGGCGAAGAAATTCACGACTTTTTTGCGGATTCCCGCCGCACGGTGGAAACATTCGACCACGTTATTCTCGAAAGCCTCAGGAAAAATCCCCGCGGCTTGACCATGAAAGAACTGATCAATGCTGTCGCTGAAGCTGCGGGCGACTGGCCTGCCGATGGGCAGTTTCTCGCCATGTTTCCCATCAAAGGCCATATGGAACGGCTGGAAAAGATTGGAAGAGTCTGCGTACTCGCTGACCAACACCCAGTCCGCTGGATTATGGCTTAGGAATTTAGAGATGGACGTCGGGTCCGCGACTGGAGACTGGCAAGACGTTTGAGGAGAAACGGGCTCTTTCGATCTCCACGGCGGTCCTGAATTTTGGCCCGCGTTCACACGGCCTGTGCTGGCACGCGGCTGATGCGGCGCACCAGATCGTTTTGCTGGGCGAAGCTTTCCGCGCCGATGGTCATGGCGTTTAGCACGTCGAGCCCCAGCGCGTAGTCGAGAGCCTGATCCTGGCGCCGGCTCATGTCGCCCTGGCCGAGGATTTTCATTCCCACCACGGCCTTCCCTGACGCCCGCATCTGTCGCAGCACGCCGACCACTTCCTTCGGCGGACCGTCCATGTGCGAGCCGATGGGATTGATGCGCGCCAGGTCGATTTCCACCCAGGGTGAAGCGGCCGCGGCCTTCAGCGCGCCGAACGTGTGGCAGGAGCAGCCGTGAGTACGGATGATTCCCTTCTCTTTTGCTTCCGAGAGCACGTCCATTATCGGGCGATAGCGCGTGGTCCAGTCGGGCGACTGCATGTCGTGCATCAGGAAGACGTCAATGTAATCGGTCTGCAACTGGCGGCGGAAAAGATCAAGGTCGCGGCGCATGCCGGCCACGTCTCGTGAATCGGATTTGGTGAGCACGGTGACTTTCTCGCGCGGCAGCCGCTTCAGAGCCATGGCCAGCGCCGGATGCGAGCCGTAAGAGCCGGCGGAATCGAAAAATCGCAGGCCGTTTTCCTCGTAGCCGTGGACCAGCAGATCGGCCAAGCCATCCATTCCGAGCTTGCGCGTCTGGTTGGAGCTGCCGCCGGCGCCCATCGTTCCGGTGCCGCATGCCAGGCGGCTGGTCTTGATTCCCGTCGAGCCCAGCGTGACCGTGTCCGAGGCGCTGAAGTGCCCGGCCGGCGTCTCAAGCACCGCCGCATGGCCGAGAGCCCTTGATCCCACCCAGGCCGCGCCGATTCCCCCGATTGTCGTTGTCAGGAATTCTCGCCGCTTCATGATTTCACCTCCGCTTATCTCGCCAAGCTAACACCGAGGTAGAAGATTTTCAAGCTAGGCTGCGGTTTTATGCTTTCAGCTTCTTCTTCACATCCTCAATAATCTGCTTGCCGTGGAAGCGGCCGTTCTCGATAAAAATCTCATTGGTGTGCCGGCCGGAAATAATCACGCCGGCAAGGTAAACTCCGGGGACATTGCTTTCCAGCGTTTTGGGATTGCACGTGGGGCGGGAGGTTTTGGGATCGACCTTCACGCCGATGCTTTCCAGAAACGCAAAATCCGGGTGATATCCGATGAGCGCATAGACGAAATCGTTTTCAAGCTGGCTGGTTTCCCCGTCGTCGCCTTGAACCGTAATCCAGTGCTCGCCAATTTCCGTGACGCGCGAGCTGAAGTAAGCCTGAATGGAGCCTTCCTTGATGCGGTTTTCGATGTCGGGGCGAATCCAGTACTTGATGTGGCGGCTCAGCTCGGGCTCATTGTGAATCAGCGTGACATGCGCGCCGTGGCGGAAGAGATCGAGCGCGCCGATGGCGGCGGAATTCGCTCCGCCGATCACGGCCACGTGTCTGCCAAAAAACTCGTGAGCTTCGCCGTAATAGTGGGAAACCTTGTGGAGATCCTCGCCTGGAATCCCCAGCAGATTCGGAATGTCGTAATAGCCCGTGGCCAGAATCAGTTTTCTGGCCAGATGGCAATCGCGCTTTCCGCCCGTGCCGGCCGCATCCACGCTGAAGTCGCCGTCCCGGCCGCGCACGGCTGTGACCCGCTCCTGATAGCGGATCGGAATCTTGTAATGGTCGGCGACGCGGCGGTAATATTCCAGCGCTTCGGTCCGGGTGGGTTTCAGATTGACGCTTGAAAACGGAATTTCGCCGATTTCCAGGCGCTCGCGCGTGGTGAAAAAGGTCATGCCGGGCGGATATTTGAAGAGCGAATTGACCAGGCAGCCTTTTTCAACCACCAGGGTTTTAAGCCCGGCCCGCAGCGCGTCAATCGCGCACGCCAGGCCCGTCGGCCCTCCGCCCACAACAAGAACATCATTTGCTTCGGACATGAATGACTTCCCTTCTCACCACCCCTTCTGTGCAACGCTGCCCGGCACCGTCAAGACACTTATCCTACCATGTCACAACGCCGTTGGACGAAATCATGGGGAAAGTTAGAAACGCTGGCGAACCAGTTCCGTCAACTGCTGCAGGATCCCGAGGTTAAAGGCCCGCAAGGTGATGGCCTCCGTTCAACTTTGAGATGGCTCATCGCGACGCGCCAATTGCGCTGACTGCCCGCGGGCGACCCTGGAAACTGCCACTGCCACCGCCCCCAGCGAAATGAGGCAGAACCATACTAAGAAGAGCCCTCCCACAATTGGCATCACCTGAAGAATCGTGATGAGCCCGGCGCCGGCGGCCACCCAAGCAATGCTTGCGGGCTCTCCTCTCGCCCTGGACGTGACCCAGAGGGCCAATCCCGAATAGCCCAGCACAAGCGCAGCCCAGAACAGCACTGAAAATACGATGCTGAGGACGCGGCCCGGTGTCGCCATCAGGGACAGCGTTGATTCAAACGCATAAACGGCTGCGATCACCGCGATTCCCGAGAAATGACATTTTGTTAGGCGGGTGTCCAACTGACCGCTGATTTCTTCCAGGCGTGCCCTGCCCAGGAGGAAATAGCATCCTGGCGCCCAGATGAAGCTCCCGCCAATCACAAGGTACGAGCCCACACCAAGGAGCCAGATCATCCATGTGAAGCTGTCGAAATGGGATGGTGATGAGGATAGCCCGCCGAAGGGATAGATATCGTGCAAGAAACTACGGAGCACTACTTTACCCCACGATCGAAGTGTGTTTTGAGCGGCCTTCCGCTGCTGACCTTCCTCACGCTTCCGCTTCGAGTTGTTCGATCACGCGGCGCAAAACCTTGATGACTTCCGCGCGCTCGACGTTCGACTTTCGGAACTGGAGAGTGAGTTTGAAATCCTTGGCGGGTGGCACAAAGCGGAACGACGCGGCGCGAGCCTTTTTGCCGGGGTTGCGTTCTTCGCGAGCCTGCTCGCGGTTGAGCAGTCCCTGGGCAAAGCGGCGCACGGCGTGGCGCATGGCGGCTTCGTCAGGCTGGCGGGCGACCTGCAGCAGCATGGATTTGGAAAGAATGCCGCTTTCGATGCACATCGCCTTGATTTCGTCGGGAATCAATCGCAGCGTCAGCAATTCAGTGATGGAAGTGCGTGACTTGCCGAGCTTGGCCGCAATTTCTTCGTGCTTCAGGCCGAAGCGGTCGCCCAGCGCCTGCGTACCGTCGGCTTCCTCGAACGGCGTCAAATCCTTGCGCTGCATGTTTTCAATCAGCGCCAGCTCGAGCGTTTCGGCGTCGTCCACGTTCTTTTCGATACAGGGCAATTCGGCCAGGCCCGCGGCCTTGGAGGCGTGGTAGCGGCGCTCGCCGGAGATAATCATATAGCGATTCGCTTCCGGCAAGTGGCGCACCAGCAGCGGCTCGAGCACGCCCTTTTCGCGCACCGATTCGATGAGGCCGCGCAGATCGCCGCGGTCCTTGCGCGGCTGCTCGGCGTTGGGCTGAATTTCTCCGATGGGAATCATGCGGCCAATCGCCGCGCCCGAGCGGGAGATCAGATCTTCCACATAGTGCGCGTTGTGCCGCATCCTCACGGCTACCGGCAAACCTGCTCGTCTAGCTGACACGTTGCAACACCTCCCGCGCCAGGCTCGCGTATTCCTCGGCGCCCGTGGAATCCGGAGCGAAGCTGAAAATCGTTTCCTTGTAGGCCGGGCTCTCCTCCAGCCGCACGTTTTTCCCGATTACCGTGCGGAAAACCTTATTGCCGAAAACCTGTCGCACCTGTTTCTGAATGTCGCGGGCCAGGTTCGTCCGCTTGTCGTAGAGCGTGACCACCACGCCCAGAAGCTGTAATTCGGGATTGGGCCGGGCGCGAATCCGCTCCAGCGTTTCCAGCAGATCGTCCGTGCCTTCGAGCGCGTAGTAGGACGCCTGGATGGGCACGATCAGGAACGACGCGGCCACCAGCGCATTCACCGTGATGATGCCGAGGGCGGGCGGCGTGTCGATGATGACCATATCGTATTCGCCCTTGGCGGCGGCGATGGCGTCTTTCAGCCGGAAGGGCGCGTCGAACTGCCCGACGAGCTGCGCTTCCAGCTTGGCGAGAGAAATTCGGGACGGTACCACGGATAGGTTCGCCCACTTCGTCGGCTTGGCCACGGCGCTGACGGCCACGTTGCGGTCCACGAGCACGTCGTAAACGGACTGGCCGACGCCGTCCGAGTCGAAGAAAGTTTTGGTGGAGTTGGCCTGCGGATCCAGGTCAATCAGCAGCGTGCGGCGTTTTCTCTGGGCAAGGGCGGCGGCAAGATTGATGGCTGTGGTTGTCTTGCCCACACCACCCTTCTGGTTGGCAACCGCGATGACCGTAGCCACTGGGCTCCTTATTCAGATTGAAAGAATCGGATCAAACGCTTTGGAAATTACCACTCTGTGCTGCCAATTTCCTTTTGAAACTCGGATTTCGGAACGCGCACCGTCCCGCGCAAATGATCAGTCCAAAACCCAAAATTGATTTACATCTTATAGCGGCCCGTATCCTCATCACCCAGGTTTTCGAGCCACTTGCGCAATTCCTCGCTGCTCGCCTTGTCCGCGCCGGAGCCGGAAGCTTTGGAATTCTTGAGCACTTCCTCTTCCACGAAAATCGGGCAATCCACACGCAGGGCCAGCGCCAGGGCGTCGCTGGGCCGCGAATCAATGGAAAGCGTCTCGCCGTTTTTCTCCAGCCAGATGCGCGCGTAGAAAGTGTCTTCGCGCAGGTCGCTGACCACCACCTTATTCACCCGTGTTTCGAGTCCCGAAAGGACGTTTTTGAGGAGGTCGTGCGTCATCGGCCGGGGCGTCGCAACTTTTTCGATTTCCAGCGCGATGGCGTTGGCCTCATAGATTCCCACCCAGATCGGCAGCACCGACGACCCGCCCACGTCCTTCAAAATCACGATGGGCATGTTGGTGACGGGGTCCATCATCAAACCGCGGATCTTGACCTCGACTTCCATATTCCCTCCCCGCAGCTTTTGTTCTCTCTGCTCCATAATTCAGGACCCGAACGGTGCGCGCTCCCCCACCAAACTGTTCGGCCCGGCGGCCGTCACCCTGACATTCAGGTACTGCCCCACCCAATCCGGCCGCCCGGCAAAATTGACCACGCGATTGCTTGAGGTGCGCCCCACAGCCTGCCCGAGTTTGGGATGAAACCCTTCGACCAGCACTTCAAACTCTTTGCCCACGAGCGCCTGATTCCGCTCCAGTTGAATCCGCCGCTGCAGTTCCTGCAATTCGACAAGCCGCCTTCCCTTTTCTTCATCGGGAACGTCGTCATTCCAGGAGCCGGCCGCAGTGATGGGACGAGGAGAGTACTTGAAGGAAAAGATCTGGTCGTATCCGACTTGGTTTAAAAGTGTCAGTGTTTGCTCGAAATCATCTGCAGTTTCGCCACAGAAACCCACGATGATGTCCGTCGAGATGCTAATAGCACGCTTCGCAGCCTGAATGCAATCTATTTTTTCCAGATATTCCTCGCGCGTGTAGGTTCTCAGCATGCGGCGCAACACGGCGTTCGAGCCGGATTGCACCGGGAGGTGAATCTGATCGCAAAGGGCGGGATATTTTTCGATCGCTTCCACAATGTCGCGGGTGAAATCGCGCGGATGCGAAGTGGTGAATCGCACGCGCCGCACGCCGCGAATCTGCGCCACGGCGGCAAGCAATTCGGCGAAGGTCATTCGGGCCGGCGACGGGTCGCGGTAGGAATTGACAGTCTGGCCCAGCAGTTGAATTTCTGAAAATCCATCGTCCGCCAATTGACGGCATTGTTCCAGAATGCGCGCACTCGCCAGGCTGCGCTCCGGCCCGCGCGTAATGGGCACCACGCAATAGCTGCATCGCTTGTCGCAGCCTTCGATGATCGTGACGTAGGCGCGAAAACGGTTGTCGCGCCGTGTCATTTCCGTTTCAAAGCAGTCTTCGGTGTCGAGTGAAAGTCCCGTGACGCGCCGCCGCCCGCTTTCCACCTCATCCAGCAGGGCGGGCAGTCTGGAATAGCTGGCTGAGCCGCAAACCAGGCTCACATGCGGGGCGCGCTCAAAAATCTTTTCGCCTTCCTGCTGCGCCACGCAGCCCAGCACGCCTATGATCTGATCGCCACGGCCGTGCTTCTTCAGTTGGCCCAGGCGCGAGAAAACTTTGCTCGCCGCTTTTTCCCGGATGCTGCACGTGTTGTAGAAAACCACGTCGGCTTGTTCCAGCCCGTCGGCTGCTTCATAGCCGCGCGCCATCAGTACGCCCGCCACTTTTTCGCTGTCGTGGACGTTCATCTGGCAGCCGAAGGTTTCAACGTAAAAGGTCTTCTTGCGGCTGGTTGAAGCAGCATTAGGCAGCGGCTGGTTCTTGAGCGACAAGACTTCCGTTGCGCCCTGGCAGGCGCAGCTTTCGTCGCCGGACCGTAAAACAGGAATCTGCCCCATCCGCCTCCATTTAATTCACTGAACTCAGTATAGAACGAAAGGGACTTTTTGTGCAGCAACTAAGCGAGAGTGGCGGATCAGCGAATCCATCCGGGCTGGCAGTTTTCGTGGCGGCACTGATCGACGAAATCGGAAATTGCTTTCTGGTCGTCGGCGATTTTGTCCTTCTGCTCTCCAATGCTTTCGGCCAGTTCTTGCTCCTTGGCTTCCCAGGCTTTCTTTGCGCCTTCGGGGTCGGTGACCCATCGCGGATTGTTCGAGTAGGTCTTTTCCACCGGAGTTTTGTCCGGCTCGGTGACGGTCGCGTTCTGCTCGGTCTTGCGCAAAACGACGGCATTGAAAGGCACGTCCTTTTCGTGCTCGTCCTTCTCGTTTTCAAGCCGCGCGAGCCGCGACTGATCGGATTTCAAGTGTTCGCGCAGGCGCTTCATCTTGCCGCGGAAGTACGCTTCATCGTGCGGCCCCGAATCCACATCCGCCGGCGCGACCGGCTTCTTTGCATCACTCGCGCCCGAGTGCACATCGCTGCTCGGCTTCGCTTCGGGTGTGGAAGAGTGCGAGGCGGGAAAGTCGTCGTTGGTAAAAACTTTGGCAGGCTTTCTGGATTCCTTCGCTTCTTTTTTCCGCTGCCGGCGGGCAAGATCGGCCAGGGAAGTTTCCTGGTCGCCGCTCGATTGCGCGGTCCCGACGACGGGAATGAGAACCAGGAAGGCGATTCCAGTCGCCCCCAGAAGGATTACCCGATTCACGCTCGATCCTTGGCGTTTCATAGAGCGAAATCTAGCACAGCCTGGACCCGGCCTCAACCCGTAACGCGCCGCAGCAGGCCTGACAATCCGGCTCGTCACAACAAGCCGCTATTCAAATTGCCGTCCCGTTCTATTGAACCGTCAGGGTCAATTGCAACGAGTGCGACAAGCTGGCTGCCGTCCCCGTAACACTCAACGTGTAAGTTCCGGCCGGCGTTCCCGGATTTGATGGCGGAGTTGGACCGCTGCCACCACCTCCGCCGCCGCACGCGGCCCACAGTGCGACAAACAGCAAGGTCGTAGCCAGTGCAGTAATGCGAACTGCTCTGTTTTTCGGGCTATGCGGCTCTTCTCTCCGCGTTCCCGCTAGTCCAAACGAGCCGACCATTGCCAGCATCGCAATCCACAATGCTACCGGCCAATGACTGACGGGCGGTCCGCCCATCGGCGCGGGCGGCGCAGCCGATGCCGCCGTCGTCGTTACCGTCACGGTCACGTTCTGCGAGTTCGTTCCGTCCAGCGGCACCGACCTAGGCGAGACCGTGCACGTTGCTTCCGACGGCGCGCCGGAACAACTGAGCGCCACCGCGCCCGTGAATGCCCCCTGCGACCCCACGGCGAGCGAATAGCTCGCGCTCCCACCCAGCGAAACCGTGGCGCTGGATGAGGAACCTGAAGCCACGCCCAGCGTGAAATCTTCCCCTGTTCCCACGAGCGGCACGTTCTGGACGCTGCCTGAAGTATTGCCGCTATTGTCCGTAACGTTGAGCGTGCCCGCCCGTGAACCTCCCGCGCTCGGCGTGAATGTCACCGCAATCACGCAACTCGCCCCTGCGGCAACAGAGCCTCCCGCTGTGCACGTCGTGCCGGCCGCTGCAATCGCGAAGTCGCCGGCGTCGGCGCCGGAAATCCCAAGGCCTGAGACCGTCAGATTCGCGTTGCCCGTGTTCTTCACGGTCAGGGTTTGCGCTGCGCTCGCCGAGCCAGCAATCTGCGCGCTAAAACTCAGACTCGACGGCGAAACGCTAGCCACCGGGCCCGTGCCCGTCCCAGACAAAGCGACCGCTTGCGGGCTGCCACCGGCGTCGTCGGTTACCGTGAGCATCCCACTCAGGGTGCCGGGTGATGTTGGCGTGAAACTTACCCCAATCGAGCAGGTCGCTGATGCAGAGATCGTGCCCAGGCATGTGTTCGAGGCAACGGCAAAGTCGCCAGTGGCGCTTGCGCTCGTGACCGTGAGCGGGCCGGGGCCGTTGTTGGTAAGCGTCAAAGTCTGCTCGGCGCTGGCTGTCCCCACATTCTGACTGGAAAAAGTTAACGCCGTTGCAGAAAGTGTGACGGTGGGTGGAACGCCGGTTCCGGTCAGACTAATCATTTGCGGGCTGGCGGGAGCGTCGTCGGCAATCGCGACCGTGGCCGAGCGCGCCCCTCCCGCCGCTGGTGCAAAAGTCACGCTGATCATGCAACTCGATCCCAGCGGCACGCTTGAGCCGCAAGTGTTCGTCTCAGAGAAGTCGCTTGAGTCAGCACCGCTGAGGCTGATGCCCGTAATTGTGAGCGGGTCCTGGCTGACGACGAGAGTGACCATCTGTACCGCGCTGGCCGTGTTCACGGGCTGGCTGCCAAAATTCAGCGTGGTCGCCGAAAATGAAACCGCAGGGTTCGCCCCCTGGCCGCTCAAATAGACAAGCTGCGGGCTTGCCGGTGCGCCGTCCGCAACCTGGAGTGTGGCGGATTCACTGGCGTCCAGGCTCGGCGTGAAGGAAAGCGTGACCGTGCAATTCGCGCCTGCCGCGAGCGTGGCCGGGCAATCGTTTGACTCGGAGAAATCGGCGGCGTTTGCTCCGCTAATGGAAGCGCCGTTGATGTTCATCGCCACCGCTCCTGTGTCGGTCAGCATCACGGTCTGGCTGGCGCTGGTCGTGTTGATTAACTGCGGGCCGAAGCTGACTGTTGGCGTGGAGAAGCTCGCTACCGGCAGATTGGCCGGGACAAACAGATCCCATGCGCTCCGGCCATGCGTCCCGGCGCGGAGAATCCGAGAGGCTTCGTTCAGTTTAAGCGACAGCACGGCGACGTTCGGCAACCCGCCGTTAATCGGCGTCCACGTTGTTCCTCCATCTGAGGTCATGAACACGCCAATGTCCGTCGCCACGTAAAGCGTGTTCGGAACGTCCGGGTCAACCACGATGTCGTTCACGGGAATATTGGGAAGATTGCCGCTGATGTCGTTCCAGCCTGTTGAGCCGTCCGGGCTCTCGAAAACGTGTCCCAGATTATCCGTGAACCCGGAGAATCCGGAAAAGGTAGCATAGACAGTGAGCGGGTCGTGCGGGTCTGCGGCGACCTGCGTAACCCAACGGGTCGGCAGGCCGTTGTTTGTGCTGACATCGAACCACGTAGCACCCGTGCCTGCCGACGCGTTGAAAGTCGCAGTCACTGTTCCGTCGCTCGCTCCGGCGTAAACGATGGCGGAGTTGGTCGGAGCGACCGCAACACTGGTGAAGTATGCGCTGCTCGACGTAAGCTGAACGAGCGCGTTCCAGTTCGTGCCGCCATCTATTGACTGATAGATTTTGTCAGTCCCGAAATAGAGCGTCTGGGAATTGGACGGGTCGGATACGAGCGGCGGCACAAAGTCGGATACATCCGACGCGCTGCCCGTAGGCTGGATGCTAGCCACTGTTTGGGCTGCATTGTCGTACTCCCAGACGCCTTGGCCAAAGATACAGGACCAGTAGAACACACTCGGCTCGACTTGGCCGACCACACTTGTCCATCCGCCATCGCCGCAGGGTGGAAATGACTGCCACTCCATCTGGCCAGCGTACCCTTGGCTGCCGTTGTCTTGTGTGCCGCCAGCCCCGTCGCTCGCGTCATACGGCAGTATCGACATGCCAGGATAAAATTGTGTGAGGGCGAGTGTCTCGTTCAGGTCGTTCCACGTGACCGGCGCAGTAGTAACGTTCGCAGTGCTCCAAACGCCACCGTCTGTGCCAACGTACATCTTGCTGCCATCGGCGGCGAAGGCGATGGCGTGTACGTCAGGATGAACTGCCTGCGGCCCCGAGTTCGCTCCCCCCAGGTTTAGGTCGGTCCAGTTCGCCCCGCTATCCAGCGAACGCCAAACCATCGCGACATACGGCGACGAAGGGGACGCCTGCTCCGCAGAGCCGCCGATGAAAACCGCTGAGCTTACTGGGTCAACTGCCACAACGTTGTCATAGTCACATTGCGGATTGCCACCCGAGGGCGCGCAGTAGTTAGGAACGGCTGTCAACTGCGTCCAGTGCGCCCCACTGTCCGTCGTCTTGTATAGGCCATCAAATCCGCCAAGCGTTCCGTCCAGCCCCAGCGGGCCTGTGGCCACTCCGGCGTAAAGCGTTCCGGCACTGTGCGGGTCAAGAGCGATTGAAAATCTTCCGACTCCAGTTTCGGGTAGGGTGGTCGGACCGTTGGGGTCCACTCCGTCGTCGTATACCCAGGTCAGACCCGCGTCGGAAGACCTATACACCCCGAAGTTGACCACGGCAGCGTAGGCAATATTTGCATTAGTCGGATCGAACAAGACCTGCGTCGCGCGAGTCTGGTTGAACACTTCCGCCCAAGTCTGCCCCCCGTCGCTCGAACGAAAGATCCCGCCGCTCTCCGGCACTGCGTCCAACTCGACGCCCGCGAGCACGATCTGGCTGTTTGCGGGGTCAACCGCGATAGAGCCGATATACGCACCACCCTCTGATTGGTCGGAACCCACAGGCCCCACGAATGGACCCGCTACCTGCGTCCACGTTGCGCCGCCGTCAGTGGACTTTAAGATTCCCGCGCCGAAGTAGGCATCATTATTGAAATTCTCTTCGCCCGTGCCAGCGTAGATCGTGGTGCAAGGGCCAGGACTACAACTGTTGGGATCAATCGCGATGGAGCCGATGGCAAGCGAGGGCTGGCTGTCGGTGAGTGGAGTCCAGTGCTGACCACCATCGGTCGTTTTCCACACGCCACCCTCCGCCGAGCCGAGATAAACGATATCGGGATTGGTCGGGTCAACCGCCAGTGCCGTGACACGGCCTGAAACGGGATTATACGGCTCGCTTGTGCTGGTCGGCTGCGGGCCGATAAGCGTCCACTGGGTTGAGGACAGTGCTTCTGTTTGTGAAGCGGAAGAAAGCTTTCCGCCCGCACGCTCATGGAGAGCGCGGCCTGAAGGTGGGCGAGCCGCCTCCATGCGCCGAAGCTGCCGGAGCGCCCGCAATCTCGCGCCCGCGGGAATTTGTCTGACCGGATAGGCTCGCTGCTTGAAGAACCACTCCTGTCGCGCTCGAATAATGTTCGGCGTCGTCGCGGACCTCGGCTTGGACCCAACCGCGTTGCCTTGCGCGAGTGCGACCGTATTGAAAATCAAACAGGCGAGAGCTGCTGGAATTACGGCTCTCCTCATGCCCCTCCCCCATCCACTTTGTTCATCACCCTTCACTCTCCGGCCCGACGGCCGCTCCTCGGGTCCTTCTTTGCCACTCGACTGCCGGAAGTCACTGCCGCCTTTCGCTGCCAAGGCGAGTACGTAACCGCTCTTATACACTCGCCGCGTTTGCGCGTCAATGGAAACAACGGATGCGCTGGCTTGAACCTGGAAAGTCGTTTGTTCTACGCCGCGGAATCACTCAGCGCGCGCTGCGGCCTTGTTCCAGCATGGCGGCGGCGTGCTTCAGGACTTCGGGGGTGATGCGGCTGCCGGAAAGCATTCGGGCAAGCTCGGCGGCGCGCTCCTTTTCCGTGCTGAGTTCCTGTGCGCGAGTCACGGTGCGGCCGTTCTGTTCCGTCTTCTCGATAAAAAAGTGCCGTTGGGCGAAGCAGGCGATTTGAGCCAGATGCGTCACGCACAGCACTTGCGTGTTCGCGGCCAGGCGCTTCAAGCGTCGTCCAACCTGTTCCGCCACTCGCCCGCCGATTCCCGCGTCCACTTCATCAAAAACGAAAGTCGGAGCGATTTCCTGCCGCGCCTTGCTTCCCTTTCCGCTTTCCGTTCCAATCACGGTCCGCAGCGCCAGCATGAAGCGCGAAAGCTCGCCGCCCGAAGCCGTTTTTTCCAGCGGCCGCAATTCCTCGCCCGGATTGGGCGAGATTTGGAATTCGATGCGGTCAATTCCCTGATCGCCGCCCGCAAGCGCGCCCTCTGCGTCCTTCGCGGGCGAGTCGAAATGAATCTCGAACCTTGTGCTTTCCATCCCCAGATGCGCCAGTTCGCCGCGCACCGATTTTTCCATGCGCCTTGCCGCCGTTCGCCTTTCGGAGGAGAGGGCTTCCGCCGCTTTCGAATATTCGCCCGCCGCTTTTTTCAATTTTTGATCAAGGGCGCCTCGCCGTTCGTCGGCGTGTTCCAGATCCTGAAGCTGGCCACGGATTTGCTCGCGATAAGTGACGACTTCCTCGACCGTCTTTCCGTATTTTCGCTTCAGGCGGTCGAGCGCCGCCAGTCGGTCTTCGATTTCCGCCAGCCGTCCTGGCTGCTCGTCGAGTTTCCTCAGGTGGTCGCGCAAGAAAATGGCGATGTCCTCGATCTGAGTTTTCGCTTCGCCGAGCGGCGCAAGATAAGGTTCGATGGCGGAATCGTACCGGCGCAATTCTTCCAGTGACCGTGCGGCCACGCCCATCTTCGCCGTCGCGGATTCTTCATCCTCGTAAAGCGCTGCGAAGGCCGAGCCCGCCGCGGATCGAATCTTTTCCAGATGCGCCAGCACGCGCTTTTCTTCTTCCAGCCGTGCATCCTCGCCCGGCTCGAGCCCGGCCGCATCAAGTTCTCGAACCTGATAATTCAGCAGGTCGAGCGCCCGCAATCGCTCCTGCTCGTTCTGATTGAGACTGGCGATTTCCTCTGCCAGGTCGCGCCGCGCCGCATAAAGTTCGGCCACATGCGCCGCGCGTTCGCCCGTGCCGGCAAAACGGTCCAGCAGCGCAAGCTGCGCCGCCGGATCGAAGAGCGCCACGTGCTCGCCCTGCCCGTGAATTTCCACCAGCAGCGGCGCCAGCGCTTTCGCTGCAGTGACCGTCAGCGGGCAATCGTTCACCAGCAGCCGGCTTCTGCCGCCCGCGTGAATCTCCCGCCGCAGCAGAACTTCCCCGCCCTCGATCTTTTCCAGCCCGTGCCGCTCCGCCCAGCGGTTCAAGTGCGCCGGCGATTCGGCGCGAAAAATCGCCGTGACCGTGGCGCGCTCGCATCCGGTTCGAATCACTTCCGCCGAAGCTCTTCCGCCCAGCGCCAGCCCCAGCGCGTCCACCAATATGGATTTGCCCGAGCCCGTTTCTCCCGAAAGTAGGTTCAGCCCCGGCGCAAATTCAATCGCCAGCTTCTCAATCACGGCGTAATTTTGAATGTGAATTTCCTGGAGCATGTCGCGGCGCACAGTGCGGCGGATTCGTTCGCTTTCCGCCCGCCGCATCCGCGACTATAGCCCAAGTTTGTTGTAAAGCGAAGCCCGCGCAGATCCGATTCCCGTCGCTCGCCCGCCGTTTGCGGCAACGGAACTGCCGATGCTCGCATCCGACTAACTTCCAGCCTTTCGCAAGACCGGATACGGCACGTCTGTTCAAGGCCTCAGATAGCAACGGTTTGTCGGGTACGAAACTGAAAATCCATACGGGGAGGCAAGATATTGACAAAACACCTGCGCACTTTTCTAACCGCATTGTGTTCAACTCTGGTTGCACTGATTCTGATTGCGCCGGGCTTGAAGGCACAAGGCGTCAACAATTACACTCAAACCAATCTGGTTACCGGAAACAAAAGTTATGCAACCGCACCGGTTTTTGACCCCAAGCTTATCAATCCGTGGGGCCTCGCGGACGGTCCGGGCACGCCGCTCTGGGTCGCCAATCAGGGGACCAGCACTTCCACGCTTTACAGCATTAATAATCTCCAGGCGGATTCTCCTTTTTTCGTCAGCATCCCCAAAGCGCCCGCGAAGATGCAGGGGCCGACGGGAATTGTTTATAATCCCGCGCAGGCGATTGGCGCTTTCCCGATTTCCGCGCCGGACGGAACGGTTCCGGCCTTCTACATCTATGACAATCTAAACGGCACAATTTCCGGCTGGAGCAAAAACAGCAGCGGCGGCCTGAAAAGTGCCGTCATCGCCGTGGACACTCCGGGTGCCATGTACAAAGGATTGGCCATGGGCCGCATGGGCAAGGCCTGGACGCTCTACGCTGCTGATGCCACGCCGATGGGGGGCATCAAGGTGTTCAATAGCCGGTTCAAGGAGCTTCAACTCGGTGCGATGGCTTTCCAGGATCCCAGTCTGCCGGCGCTTCCCGGCGCGGCGCAAGTCGTGTGGACCACCTTCAACGTGGAAAACATCGGCGGAAACATTTTTGTCACCTACGCGCCGATTCCCGTCACCGGCGGCCATCCTGTCTTCACCAGCAATGCCGGTGTTGTGGCGGAGTTCACTCCGGAAGGAAGGTTTCTGCGCAACATCATTGTCGAGGGTTGGCACGCTTCCACAAACGGGCTGGACGATCCTTGGGCGCTGGTGATGGCTCCCAAAACTTTTGGCCTGTTCAAGAATGACCTGCTGGTCGGCAATTTCGGCAGCGGAGAAATCCTGGCTTACAAACCCACCGCAACCGGCATGTACAGTTTCAAGGGCGCGCTGGAATCAAAAGGCAAGCCCATTCAGGACGGAAAGCTCTGGGACCTGACGTTCGGGAACGGCGCCGATGGCGCCAGCCCCAACACGCTCTACCTGGCCACGGGCGGAGCCAATCCGATGATGGACGGACTGTTCGCCGACATCACTCCCGCAAATCCGTAAATTCGCATCATCGCGCGCCGGGGCGATTCCTGAATCGTCCCGGCCCGTGCGGCAGGCGCTATCATCACGTCGCGCACATCGCAAAGACGGCGATGTAGGCGCTACCCCCGAGGGCCACCCGCCGCCCGGCTACCCGCCAACCTTCCTGAGGAGCAGATAAACTCCGCCGCACTCGAAAGTGGCGAAGATACCTAGAACCATCGTCGGAAGGTGCATAAGGTGAGCTCCAAGGAATCCGACCGTGAGCGTATGCGCGGCCAAGCACGCGAGCAAGACCGTCCAGTACGACCAACTGCGCCAGCCGGCCCTAGTCTGGCAGGCCGCGATCCCGAAAATAATCGCCGTGAAGAGAAAGAATCCAAGAACGCCCGCGCTGAGGCGGCCAGACAGCAAAAGGTAAACGCTCAACAAGGTCAAGACCGCGGTGGCCACTAGCTGCAGCACGCCAACCGCGAACTTGCTCCCCCCGCCGCTCATATTCCCCCATGTTAGTCCGAAGTCTCGCGACCGGCGCATAAATGGCGTATTGTGCCATGTGTGCGGCGAGCGACCCGCAGCCTTTCGGCAACTCCGGGATTTCCACCTCACACCGAATCCGCGGCGGCGGGCAATTCCGCTGGCGGCTCGACTGGTTTTCTTTTCAGCCGCGAACCCAGCAGAAGCAGCAGAATGGTAGCAGAAATCATGCTGGCCAGGCCGTCGGTCAGCAGAAGTCCGCGCGTGCCGAAGTGTTTGTATCCCAGCCCATCGGCCGAGGTCATATAAACGATGGCGAAGTTTGTGGAAGCGGAAAACAATCCCAGTTGCGTGCTGGCCACGGGACTGTTCTGGCCCACCAGTTGATAGCCCAGCGCGTTGAACGCGGCATAGCTCACCCCGGCGAGTCCGTTGTAAATCAGCACGCCCGCGATATAAACCGGCGGCACATGAGGCGTGAACGCCATCACGATGGCGACCACGCTGGTGGACAATCCCGAACCCAGATAAAGAATTCCGCGCGAAACGTGATTGGCGATGAATCCGCCCGCAAGCGATCCGATGGACGCCGTGATGGCGCAGCCCGCGCCCGTTACCCAGATCACCGTGGTGGCGCTGGTATGGAAATCATTGCCCATGCCGGAAAACAGATTGATGGCCGCCTCGGCGCTGGCGGGAACCAGAAACAGCGCAAAGCCGATAAGAACTTCCTTGGTCTTGCAGGCTCGCCAGGTGGCCTTCATGGCGTCGGTAAACATCTGCCGCAGGTTGAAGGAGGATTTGACGGCATCAGGAAACAGCAGCGTGGGTGAAGTTCCCAGCACGATCACCGTGCCCAGTCCGATTCCCAGCCATTCCAGTGAAACGTGCGGCAACAGCGACATCACCGCCAGCGATCCCAGCGCACCGCCGCCCAGATTCGCCACGTTGCTCCAGCCGCTGACCGAGCCGCGCCGCGAATCGGGAGTAATCTGGGCGGTCCATCCGCCCACCGCGCCGGAAAAAAGCACGATGGAAAGTTCGCCCACCAGCAGGAGCACGGTCACCAGTCCCAGGTGATTCGGCGACATCACAAAAATCGCCACCGCGACGCAGCCGGCTGAAACCAGCGCCGTCAGCCAGGCGTAGGCGCGCCTGGTCAGCCCCGTATCCATCAGCGGCTGCAGCAGGAATCCCCAGAACGTCGGTGACATCACCGTGGCGCTGATGGCCGCCACTTTGTAAAGCGGCACGCCAAGGTGCGTCATCATAAAAGGCAGTGCCGTGACCGTGAATCCCGCCACCAGGCCAAACGGAAACATGGCCATGCCGACAATCCACGTCGCCGGCAATTTTCCCTGGCCTTCAACAGCCGCTGAGTTGTTTGCCAACCGTCCCTCCAGGTTTCCCATTGTAGATGGGGATTCGGAAATGTGCGCAAATTTCCTGTGCCCAAGCCTGGGTGGCGCAGACTTTGCATTCTTAAAGTCTGCGGGCCTTGCCTGTTGTGGGTCGTTCTATTTTGACCACGGGCAGGTGGAATTGGCAAAATCGCCGCGCCCGCGCAGCAGGTGGTAAATGTAGGAACCCATGCAGAACTTCCCCGCTATCAGAGCCGTCAGCGCCACGGCGATCAGGCCCTCAACGATGTAGGCGACGATCATCCAGTGCGCAAGCAGCGCCGCGCCCGTGACGGACATGAACATGGCGGCCATGCCTTGCGCAAAGCGCCGTGGACCGGGCGCCGGATCGAGCTTCGGACCTCCGCCGCCAAAAACCAGATGGTAAAATCTTTCAAACACATTGAGGCGAGGCCAGACCACGTTCCACACCAGAACCGCCGCCAGAATCAGAAACAGCACAGCGGATTGCAGAACGATTCCCACTGCCACTGTCGCCGCAATCACGGCGGGCTGCACCTGCAGCGCCCGAAAATGCCGGCGTCGCCGGTGGGTTTCCTCGTCCGCAAAACCCTGCTGCGTCATGAAACGGTCAAGTCCCGTCGCCATTTGCTCCCCCGCGCGTTGCGTGCGCGCCTGATCGGTGTCTAGCTTGTGGTTTCGGTCTCTTCCGCAAAGATCGTCGTGCGGTTGCGGCCGGCGCGCTTCGATTCATAGAGCGCCTTGTCGGAAGCCTGCAGAACTTCCTCGAGTTCCGCGCCGTGGTCGGGATAAACGGCAATGCCCAGGCTGACGGTGATCTGAGGCAGCGGCTTGTCGGTGCCGGAAGGAACGGCCATCTTGCCGACCGCTTTGCGAATGCGCTCGGCCACGACTTCGCAGGCTTTCGCTCCCGTATCGGGCAGCAGCACGACGAATTCCTCGCCGCCAAAGCGAGCCGTCAGGTTGGTCTCGCGCATTGTCTGCGTCACAGTCTTCGCAAACTGGCGCAGAATGCGGTCGCCGATTTCGTGGCCGTAGATGTCATTGAAGCTCTTGAAGTGGTCGAGGTCCATCATCAGGAAGCCGAGCGGCGATTCCTTGCGGCGCGCCATGGCCATCAGCTTGCGCGCGTATTCTTCCAGGAAGCGGCGATTGTAAAGGCTGGTCAGAGGATCGATGTTGGCCTGCTGGCGCATGGTCTGCAGCAGGCGCAGGTTGGAAAGCGCTGTGGCGGCGCCGCTCAGGTAACTTTCAAGAAGACTTTCGCGTTCCGGAGTCCAGAAGTCCTTGATGTTTTCCAGTCGCACCGCGCCGATGATGATGCCGCCGGCGATCAGCGGTCCGCAGTAATAGCTTCCTTCCTGCGGGAGCGCGAAATGGCCCGGGCAGAGCGGTTCCAGCGTGACGTCATTCAAGCGGAACGGGCGGCCCATGCGCACAGCCTTGCAACTGTGCCGGCCTTCCATCACCGGCCAGTCACGCAATTCCTGCGGAAGCGGAACGAGAGTGGCTACGGCCTCCAGAAAATCCTCTTCAGCCCGCAATTTGAAAATAATCACCTGCTGCGGATGGAATCTCTCCTGAAGGGAATGGAGAATGTGGTCATACACTTCGTTTTCGGAAGTGCACTGGTTCACGGCCTCCGAGAAACGCTTCAGGGCCGCAAGCTCCTCGCGCTCGCGGCGCAGGGCCTGAGTCATGTTGGAAAAGCTTCGCGAGAGGATTCCGAATTCGTTATCCACTTCTTCCGGCGGCAGGGCGGGAGCGAAATCGCCGCGGCCCACGCGGCCGGAAGCCTCAATTAGCTGGCGGACCGGCTGTTCGATGACGTGCGTCACAAGGCGCGTCAGCAAAAGCATAATGACGCCGAAGAGGATGGCCATGCCCACGCCCAGATAGAGCGCGCGGCGCATCACCAGGTCGGTGGACTGCACATCGTGCAGGCTGCCTTCCCGGTCCTGACGGAGCAGCAGATTGAGCGCAGACCGGATTTGGTTCAGACGCCGGTCGCCTTCCTTGATGGCCGGGCCCAGTTCGACCTTCTGGCCGGAGCGAGCCGCGTCGAGCGTGGGAGAAGCCCAGGTTTTCTCAAATGCGTTGATGTCATCCTGAATGGCATCCAGGCGAACGATCTGGTCCGGATAACCGGCCTCCAAATCTCTCAAAAGCGCCAGTTCCGCCGAAGTGGCCGCGACCGCGGCGCTGTAATTGTCCAGGGAAGAAGGCTGGCGGAGGAACAGATAGCCGCGCGCCGACGAGTAAGCCTCCGAGATATGTCGCAGGAGCGCTTCTTCGTGGGCGATGCACTCTTCAGCCCGGCGGATGGAGCGCGACGACTGTGTGGCCAGCCAATAGGAGTAAAAGAAGAGACCCACCGAGCTCAGCAGGACAAAAAGGGGAAGCAGCGTCAGCAGCAGGAGTTGCTCACGAATTTTCAAATTTCGAATCGAAAATGTCATCAAGGCCTCGCGGCTTACCCTGCCGCCAACCTAGCGCAGTTGGCTGTAACCGTCAACAGCAGCGGGCCCGCCGTTTCTCACGCACCCGCCATGAGCGGCATCCACGCCGGAGGGGACATTTCATCGTCCGGGCCTGCGCATGAACCGGCCCAGATCCCGCAGTCGCCGCGCCAAACCGGGAAAAGCACTCAGCCGCAAGGCATTGGCGCCATCGGAAAGCGCTTTGGGCGGGCGGTCGTGGATTTCCATAAAAACGCCGTCAACGCCGGCCGCCACACCCGCGCATGCCAGGGTTTCTATGTATTCCGGCTGGCCTCCGCTCGATGTTCCCTGCCCTCCCGGAAGCTGCAGCGAATGCGTGACGTCCAGGATGACAGGGTAACCCCACTTGCGCATGATCGCCAATCCACGAATGTCCACCACCAGGTTGTTATAACCGAATGTCGTCCCGCGCTCAGTAATCAGAATCCGGTGGTTGTTTGTGCTCGAAACCTTTTCGACCGCGTGCTCCATGTCCCAGGGTGAAAGAAACTGGCCCTTCTTGATGTTGACGGCCGCCCCGGACTTGCCGGCTTCAATCAGCAGATCCGTCTGCCGCGAAAGAAAGGCGGGAATTTGAATCACGTCGCAAACTTCCGCCGCCGCCGCCACCTGGCGAACATCGTGCACGTCCGTTAAGACCGGAATTTTCAGCTCTTCTTTGACGCGCCGAAGGACGGCGAGCCCGCGTTCAAGCCCCGGCCCGCGGAATGAAACGAGCGAAGTACGGTTGGCTTTGTCATAAGAGGCTTTGAAAATGAGGTGGATTCCGAGTTTCCGGGTCGCGGCGCGCAAACGTTTGGCCACGCTCAAGGCATGCTGTTCGCTCTCAATGACGCATGGCCCGGCGATCAGAAAAAGCGGTTGTTTGGAACCGACTCGAAAATTTGCGATGTTGAAGGATCGATCCATATCAGGATTTGGCTATTCGTCCGGGCGGAGGTCCTGGACGTTCACCCTAAGCCAGGCCGTGCGCCCAGGTCTGGGAAGCGCTACCGGGTGACGGTCTCCGGGCGAACCACAGGCTCCTTGGCAAGCGATGCGCCTGCTTTTTGGCGGTGTTCATGGGCCGCGCCGATGAATGCGCTGAAAAGCGGGTGCGGCTCAAGCGGCCGGGACTTGAATTCAGGATGGAACTGGCAGCCGAGGAACCATGGGTGGTCGCGCCTCTCGACAATTTCGACGTAGGTTCCGTCCGGCGTCTCTCCGGTGATGTCCAGGCCGTTGGCGACAAGGACTTCCTCATACTCGCGATTGAACTCGTAGCGATGGCGATGGCGCTCGGAGATTTCAACCACGCCGTAGGCCTGATGGGCAAAGGAGCCGGGTTTCAAGCGGGCTGTCCATGCGCCCAGGCGCATCGTGCCGCCCAATTCGTCAACGCCGCGAAGCTCGCGCAGCTTGTAAATCACCCGGTGCGGTGTTGCGGGATCGAACTCTGAACTGTCGGCGCCTTCCAGTCCGCAGACGTTCCGCGCGTGCTCGATGACCGCGCATTGCATGCCGAGGCAAATTCCGAAATAAGGGACCTTCCGCTTTCGAGCAAACTCGATGCCGCGCAGCATTCCCGGGATTCCGCGCTTGCCGAAGCCGCCCGGAACCAGGATGCCGTCGAAGCCTTCCAGTTGCTCTTCCCAGCGGTCGCCTTCCAGTCCTTCGGCTTCCACCCAGACGACGTTGACCTTCAAATTGTGCGCGGCGCCGCCGTGAACCAGAGCTTCATTGAGGCTCTTGTAGGAGTCCTGATAGCCGACGTATTTTCCGACTATCGCAATCGTGACTTCGCCCGCAGGATGCCGCAGGCGCTCGACCAGCTCCGACCAGGCCTGCATGTTGCGTTCGCCGGGCTCGATCTGAAGGCATTGAAGAATCTGCGTGTCCAGTCCTTCGCCGGCAAGAACCAGCGGCACATCGTAAATATTGGGGACATCCTTGGCGGTAATGACCGCCTCCTCCGGCACGCTGCAGAAAAGAGCGATCTTCGATTTCAGTTCCGCGGAAAGAAAGCGGTCCGTACGGCAAAGGAGAATGTCCGGCTGAATGCCGATCTCGCGCAACTCCTTGACGGAATGCTGCGTGGGTTTGGTCTTGAGCTCGCCCGAGGCGGTGATGTAAGGAACCAGCGTGACGTGCACAAACACGACGTTCTTGCGTCCCTGCTCCTGCCGCATCTGCCGCATGGCTTCCAGAAAAGGCAGAGACTCAATGTCGCCGACCGTGCCGCCCACTTCCACAATCACCACGTCAACGTCCGTAGCGACTTTCCGGACCGCGGCCTTGATTTCATCGGTGACGTGAGGAATCACCTGGACGGTTTTGCCGAGGTAGTCGCCGCGACGTTCCTTCGTGATGATCGTCTCGTAGATCCGGCCCGCCGTGCAGTTGTTCTCACGCCGCATCCGGGCATGTGTAAACCGCTCGTAGTGTCCGAGATCCAGATCCGTTTCCGCCCCGTCGTCGGTGACGTACACCTCGCCGTGCTGGAAGGGGCTCATCGTTCCAGGGTCTACATTGAGATAAGGGTCAAACTTGAGCAGGCTGACCTTCAACCCGCGAGCTTCAAGAAGGCATCCCATCGAAGCCGAGGCCAGACCCTTGCCGAGGGAACTGACCACTCCACCGGTCACAAAGATATATTTGGCGCCCATACACCTCCTGAGAATTCAACGCGAAATGAATGAAATTGAGCGACGGCCCTCTGTGCGTCAAACCGCACATGCTTTGAGCAAGAGTGATTCATGGATTTTGTTTGTACCGAACAAAAGCGACTGGAGGGTATCGGTACGTGGAATTATGATTCGGCGCTCAAGTTCTTGTCAACGCCATTTTTTCGTGCGGGCGGCGGACTTGGCTGACGCGATTGAACTCCTGAGCGTGATGTGTGGTAAAATCACGTTTGTCTGAGGCTAAGGGTCGGGGAAAACAACAGCGGAGGGAAAAATCAATTCCCTCCAGGCCCGGGTCGCAGAAGGAGTGCACTGATGGCATCTCCTTTCAAGCGACGAATGATCCGTGTCGGGATGCTGGCGGTGGCGGTGTGCGCTTGCGGTCTGGCGGGCGCCACGCAAGGCCTGGCCTCGAAAGAGGGCGGCTCGCCGCCCAATTCCGAGGGCGCGAAAGCGGCCGCCGACGTCAACCCCAAGTCCTCCACGATTCACACCAATCCGATCCAGGTCAACGTGGACATGGTGATGGTCAACGTGACCGTGACGGATCCGTTTGACCGTATCGTGACCGGGCTTGACCGGAACAACTTTCAAGTCTATGACGACAAGGTTCCCCAGAAGATCCTTTCCTTTACCTCGGAAGACGCGCCGATCGCCGTCGGCCTGCTCTTTGATTCGAGCGGGTCGATGTCCGACAAGATTGCCAAAGCCAAGGAAGCAGCCCTTGACTTCTTTAAGACATCCAACCCCGAGGATGAGTTTTTTGTGATTAATTTCTCCAACCGGCCATCCCTGGTCTCGGGTTTTACAGGGAATTATCAGAACCTCGAGGACCGGCTGCTATTTGTGAAACCGAGCGGAAGGACGGCACTGCTGGACGCCATTTACATGGGACTTCAGGAAATGAAGAAGAGTTCGCTCAGCCGAAAGGCGCTGCTCATCATCTCCGACGGCGGCGACAACCACAGCCGTTATACCGAGCGTGACATCAAGCGCGCGGTCCGGGAATCGGATGTGCAGATTTACGCCATCGGCGTTTTCGAGGGACTGAGCACCCGCAGCCGCACACCCGAGGAAGCCGCCGGTCCGGGGCTCCTTTCGGATCTGGCGGACGTTTCCGGCGGACGCATGTTCAGCGTGGAGGATCCTGACGAACTGCCGGATATCGCGGAGAAGATCTCTATCGAGCTGCGTAACGAATATGTAATCGGTTACAAGCCCTCGAACCTGATTCGTGACGGCCGCTGGCGCCGTATCAAGGTCAAGCTGGTCCCTCCTCCGGGTCTGCCGCCTTTGCAAGTCTATTCTCGAACGGGATACTATGCTCCGACCCAATAAGCGAATGGGCGCCCGGAATCTGCGCCCACTACTGGCCGTGCTGGCGGCCCTGGCCCTGGCTCCTGCAGCGCTCCTGGCGCAGCAAGCGGCCCAGCCTCCTCAATCCGGCGGCGCTCACACTCCGACCGCCAAGAAGACGCCCGGCGGCTTCAAGATCAACGTGGATGTGAATCTGGTGGTCCTCCACGCCACGGTGCTCGATCACCACGGCCACATGGTGAATGATTTGGGCGAAAAGAACTTCCGGGTTTATGAGGACGGCGTCCTTCAAAAGCTGGCGCTTTTCAGCCACGCGGACATTCCGGTCACGATGGGCATCGTGATTGATGACAGTGGAAGCATGAGAGAAAAGCGGCCTTCGGTGAACGCCGCTGCGCTGACTTTCGTCAAGACTTCGAACCCCGACGACCAGGTCTTCGTGGTGAATTTCAACGACGTCTATTATCTGGACACGCCCGGAAATTTTGCCGCCAACATGGAAGAACTGAAGGGCGCCCTGAACAAGATCGATTCACGCGGCGGAACGGCGCTTTATGACGCGATCTACGCTTCCCTCGATCATTTGAAGCTCGGCAATCGAGATAAGAAAGCCCTTCTCGTCATCACCGATGGGGAGGACAACGCCAGCCGGTACACGCTCGACGAACTGGTCCGGTATGCGCAGGCTTCCAATGCCGTCATTTACACGATTGGATTGCTGGGTGAGGAAAAGCCGGGCGGGCTGTTCAAGATTCATGGATCGGGCGATAAACATGCCGCCAAGGTGCTGAAGGAAATCGCGGACGCCACGGGCGGACAGGCCTACTTTCCCAGGGACCTCGATCAGGTTACGCCCGTCTGCGAGAAGATCGCCCACGACATCCGGAATCAGTACACGCTGGGATACTATCCCACCAACTCCAAAAGAGACGGCACCTTCCGCAACGTGCGAATCGAGCTGGTGGGCCAGGACACCAAGCACGATGTCGTCAGAACCCGGCCGGGCTATTATGCTCCCAAGCAGGAGGAGCAAGCGGCCGTCAGCTCGACTCACTGAACCCGCATTCCCGCCCAGCATTGAAACCCGGTGAAAAGAAGAAGGGAGCGAAATCGGGCCTGCAAAACCGCTTTGCCTGCCCCACTTCGCTCCCGGATGGCGAGCCCTGACGCAATGTTCCGCGTGGGACCGGTTACGCGCCTTTGAACGTCGTCGTCAGTTCAAAATCTCCCCATTGGATCGAAAGATGGCCTGTGCTTCCGTCGTGGCCGAGTGTGATCGTGACGAGGTCGGTCGAGTTCATGGCTTTTTGTTCGTCAAGAGGAACAGAAGCGACGTTGAGCTTGGGGTCGAGATTCGCCATTTCATTGGCCTTGACGCCCCACTGTCCGTGCTGCTTGTTGAAGACCAGCGTCCATTTGTTGCCGGCGTCTTTGCGGGCAAACAGACTGTAGACGCCCTTTGGCACGACCGTATCTCCAAAATGAAGGTCGGCCGAGGTCGTGAACGTTGTGGACTTGTCCGCACCGAGCCGCCAGTATTGGCCGACCGGGAGACGGGAGAGTTCCTGCTGAATCGTCTTGCCGTGCAAGGCAGGACGGCCGTATTCGATTGAGACCGTTGCGCCCGAAACCTTGACCGTGGTGTTTCCCCGAGGGTTGGCCGCGGACGCCGGAATGGCGAGCGCGCCCAGCAGCGCGGCCGTAAAGATGGTCACTCCAATTCGCTTCATCGTTCCTCCTGAAAGTTTTATCAGCTCCAGGTTTTGAACTTCCCTATTCACAGAGGCCGATTATAACGCCTCTTGTCGGATGGGGCCAGAGTCTTCCCTGAGAAGGGGACGACTTGCTTTTAGAACGGTTCGAACGATTTCCGCCCTGGAACTGTGAGACCCTCGGTTCAAATCGCGCATTGTCGAGGAAAGCGACAGGGTCTAAAATCAATCAAGGGTTGGTGCGGCGGTCTCAGTTAATCTGGTCCGGGTGAGGTCAATATGGGAAAGCGTGCAATTCGATACATTTTCGGAGCCATTCTGGCGGGCGCCGTCTTTCTTTCGAGTGCCGCCGTGTCCCCGTCGCAATCCGGTACTCAGGACTTGAATCCTCTTGCTCCTGCACAGTTCAGCTCCATGCCCCCGTTGGGGCAGATCGATGCGCCCCATCTCTCAGCAAAGCAGCAGCATGCAATGAAGAAAGCCAGGCTGAAGGATCACTACAAGAAAATGAAGCAGGATACGGATGAACTGGTTAAACTGGCCAACAAGCTGCACGAGTCGGTGAGCAAAGCGAACTCGGAGGTTCTTTCCGTTGACGTCGTCGAGACTGCCGACAAGATTGAGAAGCTGGCAAAGAAGATCAAAAGCAACGCTCAAGGGGGATATTAAATGGATTCACCGAGAAGGAAGCTGAGGAGCTTTGCAGCCATAGCGGCGGCTGCGGCCCTGTGCTGTGTGGGGCTGACTCTGCGGACGGCATCCGGCGCGCAGAACGAAAAGCCGGCGCCGGCCGCGCAGCCCGAGACGTCCGAAACAAACCGGATTCCTGCTTATCATCACCATCCTCCCAAAGGGCCGCTGCCCAAAACTCTTTCGCCCGACCTCTTCCCTCCCGGCTCCATGCAGAGGAAGGCTTACGCCATGGCCGCCAAGATCAAGGCCGTGCTTTACCAGCAGCCCTGTTACTGCTATTGCGACCGCGACGATCACCATCACTGCCTGCTGGACTGCTACCGCACGCGCCATGCTTCGGGATGCGGAATCTGTATGGGCGAGGCCATCTTCGCTTACGAAGAAACGCAGAAAGGGCGCACGCCGGCTCAGATCCGCAAGGAAATTATTGCAGGTAAATGGCGCGAGGCTCTCGCGGGCAAGTAGGCGGAAGGCGCAGTTTCCGCAACACAGCCTGGTTCATCCAGAGAGGATTTCTCTGCAGGGGTGCGCGCAGAGCGAAGAGGATTCCGCTACACGCTCTTGTCCGAACCAATCCGCATTCCGTAGAACGAGCGGTAGACGAAATAGTAGGAGAACACAAAAAAGACGGCGGCCAGAATGTGCGTCAGGCCGCTGCCGTGGGTCGCCGTCAGCCGCACGGCCAGTTCCACCGCCAGCAGACCGAAGAGCGTTGTGAATTTGATGATGGGGTTGAGTGATACCGAGGACGTGTCCTTGAAAGGATCGCCGACCGTATCGCCAACCACCGTGGCGTCGTGCAGTTCAGTTCCCTTCTGCTTCAGTTCCACTTCCACAATCTTCTTGGCATTGTCCCAGGCGCCGCCGGCGTTGGCCATGAAGATGGCCTGGTAGAGTCCGAAAATCGCAATCGAAATCAGGTAGCCGACAAAGAAAAAGGGATCCAGGAAGGCAAAGGAGAGCGTGACGAAAAAGACGGCGATGAAAATATTGATCATGCCGCGCTGCGCGTATTGCGTGCAGATGGCGACCACTTTCTTGCTGTCCGTCACGGAAGCCTTTTCGACGCCTTCCAGCTTGATGTTTGCCTTGATGAATTCCACCGCGCGGTAGGCGCCCGTGGTCACGGCCTGCGTGGAAGCGCCGGTAAACCAGTAAATGATCGCGCCGCCGGAGACCAGGCCCAGCACAAAGGGTGCGTGCAGCAGCGACAATTTGCTGACGTTCGTGGTCAGTCCATTAGTCAGCGCCATGATGGTTGCAAAAATCATGGTGGTGGCGCCGACCACGGCCGTTCCGATCAGGACCGGTTTGGCGGTGGCCTTGAAGGTGTTGCCGGCGCCGTCATTCGCCTCTAGCATTTCCTTGGAGGCCTCAAAATCAACGTCAATGTTGAAATCGCGCTTCAGTTCCTGCTCCACGTTGGGAACGTGCTCGATGAGCGAAAGCTCGTAGATGGATTGGGCGTTGTCGGCGACCGGACCGTAGGAATCTACAGCAATTGTGACCGGGCCCATGCCGAGAAAGCCGAAAGCCACCAGGCCGAAAGCAAACACCGGAGCGGCCAGCATGATTTCACCCAGGCCGCGCAGGCTGACCCATGAGCCGATGGCCATCAGGACCATCATGGTCAGGCCCAGGTAATAGCTGGAAAAGTTGCCGGCCACAAATCCGGAAAGAATGTCGAGTGATGCCCCGCCCTCGCGCGCCGAAGCGACCACTTCCTTGACGTGCCGCGATTCGGTGGAAGTAAATGACTTCACCAGTTCGGGAATCAGCGCGCCGGCCAGCGTGCCGCAGGAAACGATGGTCGAAAGCTTCCACCAGAGCGTCGGGTCTCCGCCGAGGTCGGGGATGATGAATGCCGAACTCACATAGGTGAAGGCAATGGAAGCGAAAGACGTAATCCAGACCAGCGAGGTCAGCGGGGATTCAAAGTTCAACTTCTTCACTGTGCTGAAGCGGGCATGGTCAATGGCGCTGTTGACGTAATAGGCCACGGCGGCCGCCACCAGCATGACCACGCGGATGACAAAGATCCAGGCCAGCAACTGGAGCTTGACGATGGGGTCCTTGACGCCGAGCAGAATGAAGGCAATCAGGGCCACGCCGGTCACGCCGTAAGTCTCAAAACCATCGGCCGTGGGGCCGACGGAATCGCCCGCGTTGTCGCCCGTGCAATCGGCGATGACGCCGGGATTGCGCGCGTCGTCTTCCTTGATTTTGAAAACGATTTTCATCAGGTCGGCGCCGATGTCCGCGATTTTGGTGAAAATACCGCCCGCGATGCGCAAGGTCGCCGCGCCCAGCGATTCGCCGATGGCGAATCCGATAAAACACGGCCCGGCATAATCGCCGGGAACGAAGAGCAGGATGATGAACATCATCAGCAGTTCAACGCTGATCAGCATCATGCCCACGCTCATGCCGGCGCGAATCGGAATCTTGTAAACGGGATAAGGCTTGCCGCCCAGGCTGGCGAACGCCGTGCGTGAATTGGCAAACGTGTTGACGCGGATGCCGAACCACGCCACGCCGTAGCTGCCGCACATTCCAAGCACGCTGAAAAGCAGGATGATGGCGACGCTCAAAGCCGGATCGCGGAGAAGAACGCCGAAATAAAGCACGATGATCGCGGCAATGAAAATCCAGAGCAGGAACAGGAATTTGCCCTGCTGGATGGTGTAGGTTTTGCAGGTTTCCCAGATAAGCTGCGAAATATCGCCCATGGACTTGTGGACCGGCAGGTTCTTCAGCCGGCTGTACATGACGAAGCCGAAGGCGAGCCCGAATATGCAGAAAAGGATCCCGAACATCAGAAAAGTGTGGCCCTGGACTCCGAGAAAACTGACGCGATTGAAATCCGGCAGCTTGAGGTTGGCTTCGCCCGCGGTCGATTCCGCGGTTTGCGCCGCGGCCGGAAGGGCGGCAAGAACCGCCATCAAAGCTCCGGCAAAGAGCCTGGACCCCAGCTTCTGCCGGAAGCGGCGGCGGCCGGGGAGATCAGCGCCTCGACTGGGCGATGCGGTGAGTCTGGACATAGTTGTCGCGTGCATGGATTCTCTCAATTCCTCTCCAGAAAAGTGTCGCTTTAGCGCCTCAAAGGCAGGGGTGGTGGTCCCCGGGAACACAATCTTCAGTCCCCGCAGGAGTGCTGCAAAGCCCTTATCTAAAGTATCGTTTATAGCATAGATAAAAATTTTTCGTCAAGCTGGCTGGCCGAAGCGCTTTACACCTATGCCTTGGACGCCGAGGGCAGATTGATTTCGATTGACAGTGGCAACACCGAAACTCTGGTCTATAATGCCCTTGGGGAGCAGGTGCGGGAAGTGGTTCCGGCGGAGAACCTGGAGGAGCTCTGGGACCCGTTCGGGCGCATTGCGGCGACTTACAACAGCACGGGCTGGCGGAATAACGGCACGCCTTACTGGTGGCCGCAGTTCATGCGGGTGGACGGCCGGATTTTCGCCTACGACACCTGCTGCGGGAACCAGGACATGTTTCTGCACAAGGACGCTCTGGGGACAACGCGCATGGTGACGACCGCGGCCGGGGCCCAGGCCGAGGACATCGTGCACTACCCCTGGGGCGACATCGAATCGCTCACGGGCGGGTCTTACGACACGGCCTTTGCCGGCTTCACGCGCGCGTCGTGGTTCAGCGACCTCATGCCGACGCTCAATCGGCAGTTTTCTCCCACGCTCGGCCGCTGGATGACGCCCGATCCCACCGGCGGCAACATTCTCGATCCGCAGTCGCTCAACCGCTATGCCTACGTCGAGAATAATCCCGCCACGTTCAGCGATCCCTCGGGGCTGCGCGAGTGCTCGGATGTCGAAGCTTGGGGCTGCGAGCCCGTGGACTACGGCCTTGGCGGAGGAGGTGACGGCGGCTGGGAAGTCGGCCCCTACGACGGCGCGGGGTTCTGCCCGCCCGGATTCGTTTCCTGCGGGAGCGGCGGAGCTTGGGATATCGGCTTCGCAATTGACTTCGGAATCGGCACCGTGCTGAGCGGCGGTGGAGGCGGCGGCGCAACCGCCAGCGGCGCCATGGGCAACACGGCATTCCCCGTTAAGTGTACGATCCATAGCACGCCTCAAGGTGAGGTCATAACCTGCGGAACGATCAGCGTCACCGTGAAGGCCAACAGCCCCATCGCGACAATACTGGCCGCGATTAAATGGCTTCTCAGCCGCCCGTGGGAGTTCAGCTGGACGATACCGCTGCTCGGCGAGGCGGGCGTCGCGGGGGTCGGGCCGGCTGGGGGTTTTTACTACGACCCCGCGACACACGACTTCTGCGGGAGCGCAGGGCTGGGCGCAGCCGGTGGCCACTCAGCCACCATCGGACCCATCACGAACGCCTGGACCCCCGGTGCGGTGCCCGCAACCCCTGCGCAGACCGACAATATAGCCAAGGGTTGGTCCTGGTCCGTCGGGGGTAACGCGCCGTCCCCAGGCAGCGCTATCGGGCTTGGCCTTCAGATTTCGGGCAATGGCTCGGGCGTGTTCCTTAATCCGAATATCGGGTTAAAGGGCGCCGGACTGTCTGCCACCTACGGGTTCTGCACGGAGTAGTGAAATTCGGAGGATTCACGCGGATGGGGTTAATCGAAGCCTTCCTGGCCGGGGGCGTGGCTCTCATCGGCCAGGGTGTGTATACGCTCAGGACGGGGGACATCCGGCTCCTGGGCTTCCTAATGCGGTCTTCGCCGCGGGCGGGCGGTGGCGGGCGCTCCGGTCGGCTCACTGCGGGGATGTTCTTTGTAGGTTCCGGGCTTTGGGTGCTCCACGTGCCGCTCGTCTCGAGCCTGCGGGGGGTGCCCCTCGCGGGCTGGGCGGCGTCCCGCCCCGGCCCGCTCCTGGTGGCGGCCACGTGCACCGCGCTTGCCGCTTTCCTGCTCGGCTGGCCCGCCGTCTTTATCAAGTGGCTGAGCTCGTCCTACCCCCAGATCCCGGCGGGCGAGCCGTGGGTCCCGCTGATTCCAAGGGGCATCGGCGTGGGCGCTCTCCTGATAGCGATCCAGGTCGTCGCGGGGCTGCTGTATCACGCGTCGCAAATCGGCCCACGTTAGCTGGCGGGTGGCGCATCTATGAAGGGGGCGGCGGGTGGCGCATCTATGAAGGGGGCGGCGGAGTCAAGGGAAAAGGTGTGAGTCCGGTTTTGTCTTGTCTTTTGTGTGGCGGAGCGAGCAGCCCTCCTCAGCTGAAAGCGGAGGGATGCGAGCGCA
>JBJKPU010000133.1:0-22443 GCA_046706005.1 Terriglobia bacterium
GCGTGGCGCTGCCGGAAGACGGCAACTTTATTTCCGGCATGGGAGTGGATTTTCGCGACATCAACAATGACGGCTATCCGGATATCGTGACGCCGGCGCTGAACAATCAGACGTTCCGGCTGTGGCGGAGCGAACAGGGAAAAAGTTTTGAAGACATCACGGAAGTGAGCGGAATGAGCGCCTTGAGCCTGCACATGAGCGGCTATGGGCCGGGCTTCTTCGATTTCGATAACGACGGATGGAAAGATCTTTTTGTCTCGCGCGGACACGTGGAGGCCTGGCCCAAGCCGGGCGCCGAAATCGAGCAGCACAACGTTGTTTTTCGAAATCTGGGCGAGAACGGCCGATGGCAGGCGCTGGAGGCGGAAGCCGGCTTCGAAGCCGCGCCGCGCAAACGGCATCGCGGGTGCGCCTTTGCCGACTTCGACGGCGACGGCAGGATGGACATCGTGGTGACCGCGCTGCTCAGGCCCGCGGAGATCTGGATGAATCGCAGCGAAGGCGCGGGAAACTGGCTGGCGGTTGCGCTGGAAGGCGTGAAAAGCAACCGGGACGGAATCGGCGCGGTGATTAAAGTTGTGACCAAAGCGCGGACACAGTGGAATCACATGACGACCAGCGTGGGTTATGCTTCTTCCAGCCACGGCCCCGTACACTTCGGCCTGGGAGCGGAGAAAGAGGCCGAAAGGATTGAGATTCGCTGGCCATCGGGGACCGTTCAAACACTTCGCAACGTCGCGGGCAATCGGAGAGTCACGGTAAGAGAATCCGCTTCCTGAGTGCCCTACGATAAAACTGGTAAGCTCGCCGCCGCAAATCTGTTATCTGAATAGTTAATGGGCTTCGCCGGGAGCGTGCGGCTCCATGGCGCGAGTATCCGGCTGCGCCGCGCGGCCTTTGGCGCGCAATTGCTTCACGATGCGCATCTCTTTCGCGCCCTCGGCCGGCTGCTTCAGGCGATAGTAGAGCGTGGTCAGCTCAATGTGGGGGGAAATCCAATTTGGGTCGCGCTGCTCGGCGGTCTGAAAATCCTTGAGCGCCGCCTGAAGTTTGCCTTCGGCGCGGTCGATGCGCCCCAGCAGATAGTGAGCGGTTTTCAGTTGCGGATCTTTGGCGAGCACGGCTTCAAGCTGGCTGCGGGCCGGCTCAAGCTTGCCCTGGTTATAAAGGACGGAAGCCAGTTCCATGCGGGCTCGAAGGTCGCCCGGGTCGAGTTCCAGTGCCTTCCTGAATTCCTGCTCGGCCTCCTGCTCCTTGCCGACGTAATCCTGGATCATGCCCAGAACCACGTGGGCCTTGGGCAATCGCGGATTGAGGCGAATGGCGGACTCGGCATCGCGGCGGGCAATGTCAAAACGGGTCAGGCCCAGGTTCAGGCCCGCCGCAATCTGGTAGGCCTCGGCGTCACGCCCCTGGTCGGCGACTTTCTGAATGCGTGCCAGCCCTTCGCTCGAGTGGCCGGATTGAATCAGCGCCTGGCCGAGCGCCCATTCAAGACCGAGGTCATCCGGATGCTTCTTTTCCAGTGGCGCGAGAAGAGCAATCGCCTGCTGAAATTGGCCCAGATGCACCTGGCAATTACCCAGCAGCGCGGCAAGCCGAACGTCGTCCGGCCTTTCAGACTGGAGCGGCCCTAACGTTGCCGCAGCGGAGCGGAAGTCGCCCTGATTAAAGTAAGCCAGCCCCAGACTGAATCGTAATTCAGGATTGCCGGGCGCATCCTTGAGCGCCTTTTGATATTGCGCAATCGCCTGATCGAATTGGCCCAGCGTGGCCAGAGCGGCGGCGAGATTGGCGCGGACCATGAGAACGGCCTGCGACTGCGGATAGGTTTGCAGGAACTTGCGGTATTCCGCGACAGCCGACGCCGTTTCTCCGCGCTTCTGGTCGGAGTACGCACGCTCGAAGAGTTGCCGGGCTTCAGCATCCTGCGCCTGCCGGGCGCGCGCCGGCATCACAGAGAGCATCATGAATACGGGCAGAACCACCAGCGGAGTCAGAATCACGGCCGCCAATCGCCTCAAGGGTGAGAGCAGTCGCCTGCGTCTCCTGCAGATCGTTGCCGCACAGGCGGCAGGAAGGATTCCAGCCATTGATGGCCTTTGCAGATTCAACATCTGATTTAGAAGTCTAAGCCACAGTTTTGCTTCCGTCCATAGCGCCGCCCGCGGAAGAAACCCGGTCTGCTTTGTTTGCATTCGAGGCGGTGTGGTGATATTTTATCGGGCGGTTCGGAGCCCACAGGTCAATGGATGTTTCAACCCAGGCGATTCCAAGGTTCACTCCTCAACAATATCTGAACTCGCAGGAAACCGTCCTGTTCGACACGCGGCCGCATTTTATGGCCGTGGTGGGGCTTGGCGGCATCGCCTGGTTCCTGATCCTGAGCATCGTGGTTCCGGGGGTTGCGGACGGGATCGCGCAGGCGGTGAAGGAGTCGATTTTCTGGTGGGTGTTGCTCGCCTGGCTCGGGGTCGTCCTGCTGCCGCTGGTGTTTCGCATTCTGTTCTGGCACTCGATGTTCTACAGCCTGACCGACCAGCGAATCATGCACGGTTATGGAGTGATCAGCAGGGCGCTTGATGCCCAGCAGTTGAAGAGAATCGGCGGGATGCTGGACGTGACCACGTACAGAATTACCGGGGTTACGTTTGCCCAGGGGTGGTCAGGAAGATTGTTCAACTTCGGGAACATCGTCTTTGAAACCAATAACGGGAACATTCGCTGGTTCGGGATCAAGAAGCCTCTCAACGTGCGAAGATTGATCGAGGAAAAGGTCTCCGCGTTTCAGGAAACCGGGGCGAATCAACAGACGTACAACGAAGCCGTCATCAGGAAAGTGGCGGAAATCAGAACCGAAGAGAGTTTTGGCCTGATCGAGCCGAAAAAGCACCCTGCCGGCCTTCAGGGCAAGCCGGGCGAAGCGGGTCTGCTGCAGGCTCCTGCCGCGGCGCCTGCCGCAACACGTTACTGCCCCAATTGCGGTGGGCCGGACAATGGGGAATCCGCCTTTTGCCGTCAATGCGGTAAGCCGCTCCGCTGAATTTGGATTATTAGCAATCCTGCCTTATGAATCCTGCTGCGCATCCCGAGTTTGAATAAGTTCGTAGGGGCGATTCATGAATCGCCCCTACAAGAAATTCTGTTCCCTTTCGCCGCCACCCTCACCCGAAATCAATTCACGGTCAGCGGAATGGCAACGTTGGCGTCGGCGTTGGAATTGGCGCCGTTAGACGTGTTGCTTTCCGTGAAGGCGTAAACGTTGACCGAATAGTTTCCGGCGGGCGTGGATGGATTGACGGTGACGGTGGTGTCAGCCGTCGTCGAGCCGCCCGAGCCGGTTGCGGAAATCGAATAAGTCACGTTGCCGGTGACGCTGGGTGTAATCGTGACGCTGCCGTTGCAGGCGACCGAACCCGTCCAGGCGCTATCGGCCGGGCTGGCGGAGGCCGTGCAGGTAGTGGCGTTGGTGGTGGAGGCGGTCAGCGTGACCGTGCCGCCCTGGAAAATGGATGACGACGACGCCGAAAGAGATGCCGTGGGGGCGAGCGGCGGACCGGGCGGGGTCGGCGAGCTTCCTCCGCCGCCGCAACTGACCACTACCGCCGCGAGCAGCAGCAGGCAGCCGGAAAGCGCAAAGGCCGGGGCATGTCGCCAGTTTCTTTTCCGCTGCCATCGCCATGCGAATCCAAGCGCCAGCACGGCGATCGCGGCAATCAGAATCAGCACAAGCGGGCGAGGGAAGACGGGAACATTTGGCGCGGGCGGAGCGGCGGCTGCGGCTCCGGCGGTGTTGACCGTGACGGTGACGCTCTCGGGCGGGTTCGCGTCCGAGTTGATGACGTGAGGGTTGAGCGGATCGTTGGTTTGAACCGAACAGGTGGTCGCGGGCGCCGCGGTGTCGCAGGAAAAATAAACGTAGCCCGTGCCGGGCGCAAGCGTGGGCGTGAAGGTGCTGGTGTTGCCCGTGGTCGCTCCGGCAGCAACGGCGATGGCAGGCGGAGTGCCAAGCTGGGGCGCGGGAACGGCGGAAGGTCCGTACTGGCGAACGTAATCCACGAGCATCTGATAAGGGCCGGGAGCGGCAGGAGTGGTGCCGCCGCAGGAGCCTCCGACCGCGACATTCAGCAGCAGAAACGCGGGGCCGGTGGTTGAACTGGTGGCGTTGTAAGGCCAGGTTGTTCCGGGTTGAATGTCACTGGCGGTGACGATGAAGAACGGCTGGATGGTGGAAGTGCCGGTGGTGGTCGGCTGGCTAACGTAATACTGCAGCATGTTGGCGGACCAGATGACTCCGTAAGCGTAATACGCGGTGTTCATCTGCTGGCCGGTGGGGAAGGCGAAGGTTCCGCCGTTGGAAGACGGGTTGCCGCCGACGCCGTAGTGAATGGTGGAATGATTGACGACGTTACCGGCGTTCGAGCCGCAGCCGGCGCCGTTGGCCCAGGCTTCCATGATGTCCGATTCGCCGCAGGCGGGCCAACTGACGGAAGTGATGTTCGTGCCCAGCCACCAGAAGGCCGGCCATAGGCCGGGACTCGAAAGGTCAGGCAGCTTGGCGCTGGCTTCAATGCGGCCGTACTGAAAGGCCTGCGTGGCCTGGGTCGTCATGCGCGCCGAAGTCCAGGTGCCGCTGTTGTCCACAATCTGAATGACCAGGTGGCCTTTGCCGTCGATGTAGGAATTGGCCGTTGCGGGGTCAAAAGTGGTGGGGCAGCCGGCGGGATTCGAGGGATAGCCGGGCGGTCCGCAATAGGTTTCCAGCTCGTTGTTGCCGAAGCCGCTGTTGCCGATGTCAAAGCTCCAGGTGGTCCACGGATCGGTGTCGGACGGGGCGACGGTTGTGCCGTTGAATTCCTGGCAGGCGGCGGGCGTCCAGGTGACGTTCCCGACCGTGTTGGTGGAAACGCCCGTGCAACCGCTGGTCCAGGCGGCGGAAATTTGCGCCGCGGCGGGAATCGCAAAAGCCAGCGCCAGGGCCAGGAGCGGCAAGCCTCGGCGGAGAATTTTGTGGAGGAAATTCCTGTTTGCAGTCATGGCGCCTCACTTTTCGGCAGGCGTTCACCGGAGAATTCAGCGGGACAATATACACCTGTTTGGGGTGGCGCGATTGAGGTTCCGCAGGGGATGAAAATGCGGAAGCCAGGACCCGGAAGTCAGAATTCAGCAGACGGAAGACAGCAGACCGGAGAAATTCTGTGCGGGGATGTCGAGAACGGACGGGCGGCTACGACCTATTAGTGAAAGCGCTGGAGCCAGGAGCCAGAAGTATGAAGGTAGAAGTCAGAAATCAGAATGGGCAAGGCGGTGGCCGGGGCGGACGCCGAAACATATCGCGGCGGCGGTTTGTGGGATTGGCGCTGCCGGCGATGGGGCTGGCGACCTTACCCGCTCTAGAGGCCCACGACACAAAAAGCGTGTCGTGGCTACTGCTCCTGCGCCAGCCTTGAAAGTGCAAGACCGGATCGCAGACCCTAAGGGTCTGCGCCAGCCGGCGAAAGGAGACGAAACGATGAAGCTGATGCCGTATCTTTTGTTCGATGGAAAGTGCAAGGAGGCCATGGAGTTCTACAAATCGGTTTTTGGCGGGCAACTGACGCTGACGAAAGTAAAAGACTCGCCGGCGCGGAGCCAGATGCAGGCGTTCCTGCAGGAAAAGGTGGTGAATGCGCACCTGGAAAGCGGCGCGGTGGAGATCTCGGCCTCGGATTGGCTGGCCGTGAACGAGACTCCGGCGCGCGGCAACACGGTTTGCATGTTTCTTTCCGGCGGAAGGGTGAAGGACCTGAAAACCGCGTTCGAGAAGCTGGCAGAGGGCGGCAAAGTGACCAATCCGCTGAAAGAAATGTTCTTTGGAACATACGGGGCGCTCAACGACAGGTTTGGAGTGCGATGGATGTTTCAGACCAGCGAAAAAGAGAGTTGAGCGCGAAGAAGAAGTTGGAAGCCGGAAGACCGGAGAAAGTTTTGTCCTGGATGTCGAGAACGCGTACCCGGCTGCGACCTATGAGTGAAAGCGCACGAAGGATGTGCGAAAATCACGGGGAGGAAACGACATGAAATACATTCTGATGATGACGGGTACGAAGGCCGGGGTGGATTCGTACCGGAAATGGTCGCAGAAGGATATTCAAACGCACTTTGCGCATCTTCATCGCATGCGTGAGGACCTGACGAAGTCGGGCGAGTTCGTGGTGACGGAGGGCTTGGCCATGCCGCATCAGGCGGTGACGGTGCGGGCCGGGAAGGACGGAGCGCCGGTGACGGACGGTGTGTTTCCGGAAGCGAAAGAGTTTCTGCTGGGCTATTGGATTGTTGACGTGGAAACCCCGGAGCGCGCGCATGAAATTGCTGCGCGAATTTCCGCCGGACCGGGACCGGGCGGCGCGCCCACCAACATGCCGATCGAAGTGCGGCAGATCATGAGCACGAAACCGGCTGAATCGGCATGACGGAACAACCGCCGGCCGCGCCGCCCGAACAAATGCTGCGCGAGCTCGCTCCGCAGGTGCTGGGCGCCGTCACAAGGCGCTACCACGACTTTGCCGCGGCGGAAGATGCCGTGCAGGAAGCGCTCTTCGCCGCCGCTGTGGAATGGCCGCGCCAGGGACTGCCGGAGAATCCGCGGGGATGGCTGATTCAGGTGGCGTCGCGGCGCATGATGGATTTTCTGCGCAGCGAAACGGCGAGGCGCAATCGGGAAGAAAAAGTGGCGGTGGAAGCCGCGGCGCTGGCAGAGCTGCAGCAGGCGGAAAGCGATCCCGAGCAGGACGACGCGCTGACGCTGCTCTTTATGTGCTGCCATCCGGCGCTGACAAGGGCGTCAGCCATTGCGCTGACGCTGCGTGCGGTGGGCGGCCTCTCAACGGCGGAAATCGCGCGCGCCTTTCTTGTGCCGGAAGCGACCATGGCGCAGCGGATCAGCCGCGCCAAACAAACCATCAAGGAATCGGGCATTCCGTTCAGCCAGCCCACGGCGGCGGAGCGCGCGGAACGTTTGCGCTCCGTGCTGCACGTGCTTTACCTGATTTTCAATGAAGGCTACACGTCGAGCGCCGGGGCCGAGGCACGGCGCGACGATCTTGCGCATGAAGCTATCCGGCTGGCGCGAATGCTGCTCGAACTGCAGCCGAATGAGCCGGAAGCCGCCGGCCTGCTGGCTCTGATGCTGCTGACCGACGCGCGTCGGCTGGCGAGAACAGACGCCGAGGGCGAATTGATTCCGCTCGCGCAGCAGGACAGATCGCTCTGGGATAAATCGCAAATCGAAGAGGGCACGGCGCTGCTGGCGGCGGTTTTGCCGCGAGGCGAGGTGGGACCGTACCAGTTGCAGGCGGCCATCGCTGCGGTTCATGACGAAGCGGCGCGCATGGAGGAGACGGACTGGCCGCAGATTCTGGCGCTGTACGAACTGCTGAAGCGCATGTCCGAGAATCCGATGGTTGCGCTGAACCATGCCGTGGCACTGGCCATGGTGCACGGACCGGCAAAGGGGCTGGAGCAGCTTGACCGGCTCGATTCCGATTCGCGAATTGCCGGCCATCACCGGCTGAGCGCGGTTCGCGCCCACCTGCTGGAAATGGCGGGTGAGAGCGAGGCCGCAATCGAGCAATATCGGATTGCCGCCGAGCGCGCAACGAGCATCCCTGAGCGAAATTACCTGATGATGCAGGCGGCCCGGCTGGGGCAAGCGGCAGAGCGAGAAGCGGAAAAGAAGAAAGACAAAACGTGAGAAGCGAATAGCGAGAATTGAACAGGCAATGGCAGGTTCCGGGGGATTAGGGCTTGACGAAATGAACAATGGTTGCGCCCCAGCCGCCGGATTCAGGCGGAGCGTCGGCGAAACCGGCGACGTAGGGAGTTCGGGAAAGCAACGCGTGAACGATCCGACGCTGCACGCCGATTCCGCGGCCGTGAATGAGGCGAACGGATTCGTATCCCAGGCGGCGCGCTTCCTCAAGATAAGCCTCGGTGACGGCGGCAACCTCGCGCGGCTGGACCGTGTGCAGATCGAAAACATCGGTGATGGGAATGCGAATGGGTTCGTCGAAATCGCTCATGGCTGATTTGAATTTACAACGGAATTGAACGCGCCGCACGCAGACATCGGAAAACGATAAATTCGCCGGCCGGAAGAAAGAACCGCGGGCCGTAAAGGCCCGCGCTACACGTGACCCGGTCGCGCTACGTGGAGTGGAGGGCGACGACGGGGTCGAGGCGGGCGGCGCGGCGGGCGGGGATATATCCAAAGATCACTCCGACGCCCGCGGAAACGGTGAGCGCGAAGCCGGCGGCAACGAGCGACACGGGAATCGCCATGCTGAAGGCGGCGCTCAGGACCAGCGGCACAGCGATACCCAGGGCGACTCCAATCAGACCGCCGACCACGCTGATGGCCACGGCTTCCAGGAGAAAGGCGTCGAGAATCTGGCCGCGCTGCGCGCCCACCGCCTTGCGCAGTCCGATTTCCGGGCGCCGCTCGCGAACCGTGACGAGCATGATGTTCATGATGCCGACGCCGCCGACCAGCAGCGAAATGGCGGAAACGACGACGACCACCAGAATCAGGCTGCGCGAAACCTGGTGAATGACCTGCAGGACTTCATTGAGATTCTGGATGCGATAGATGACGTCGCGGCCGTGATTGGCGGCGAGAATGGCCGCGATCTGGCGCGTGGCGAGCGTTACGAGCGACGAACTCTTTGCCTGCACATAGATGCGGTCCACGCGGCTGGAACCGGTCATGCCCTCAAGAACCGTAAGCGGAACGATCACCGCGTTCTGCGCGAGTTCGGTGGGGATGCTGAAGCTTTCGGCATTTTTGAAAACGCCGACCACCTGAAAATCCAGGCCCTCGACGCGAATCAATCCGCCCAGAGCGGGAACGCCGGAAAAAAGCGTTGAGGCAAGCGAGCGCGAAATGACGCAAATCTTGCGGCGGTTCTGGACGTCGAAGGGCGTGATGAATCGGCCTTCGCGCATGCGGATGTTGCGGACGCGGGCGTAATTGCCGTCGGCGCCGACGATGGAGACGACGTAGGGTTCGCCGCGAATGCTCATGGTGGTGTAATCGTGAATGACGCGCGTGGAAAGGCGCACGGCGGTGGCGCGCGTGGCGATGTCGTGGAAATCCTGCTCGGTCAGATCGTTGGGGGAAGGCGTGGGGCCGTCATAAAGAGCGTAAACAAGATTCGTGCCCAGGCTTTCAAGCTGCGCCACGGCATAAGCGCGGCCGGCAAGACCGATTGAAGCCACGGCCACCACCGCCGCCGAACCGACAATCAGACCGAACATCGTCATGATGGTGCGGCGGACGTTGTGCGTCAGGTCGCGGCGAACGATTTCAAAAAGATCACGCCAGGGCAGCATCGTTATTCATACCTCAAGGCTTCAGCCGGTTGAATGCCGGCGGCTCGCACGGCCGGCGCGACTCCGAAAGAAAGTCCCACGATCACAGCCACGGCGAGGCCGACAATCACCGCCACCCCGGAAACCGGCATGGGAATTCCGAAGAGAGTCGAGACCAATAGCGGGCCGAGCGAGCCCAGCAGCACGCCCAGCACGCCGCCTATCAAACTGATGGTCAGCGCTTCCAGGAAAAAATGACGGCGGATTTCCTCTCGACGCGCGCCGAGCGCGACGCGCGTGCCGATTTCGCGAGTGCGCTCGCTGACGGAAATCAGCATGATGTTGAGGACTCCGACGCCGCCCACGACCAGGGCAATCAGACCGAGAAGAGTGACGACAATCAGCAGGCCCGCGGAAATGCGGTTGATGACGCCGAGGAAATAGCTGAGATCGTTCACGGTGTAGTAGCGGGCGCGGCCGTGATCGGAGGCGAGAACGCGGCGAATCTGCTGGACGGCTCCGGGCAGCAAGCGCCGGGATTGGGCCTGCGCGTAAATCGTGTCGAGCGAATTGTCGCCGGTAAAGAATCGCGCCACGGAAATGGGAATCAGAACGGCGTTGATGCTGATTTCCGTCTGCACGCCGGGCGTGTGAACGTCGCGGAAAACACCGACCACCTGAAAATCGAAAGCTTCGATTTTGAGGCTGCGGCCGAGAGCGGACTGGCGGCCGAAAAGTTTTTGAGCAAGCGATTGCTCGAGCACGCAGACTTTTCTGCGGCCTTCCAGGTCGCCCCCAACCAGGCCCCGGCCTTCCGTGTACTCCAGATTGCGAACGTGGGAAAAAGCGCCGTCCGTGCCGACCAGCGTGATGGGAAAGTTGCGGCCGCTCTGGGAAATCGAAGTGTAAAGCACCACCGTGCGCGTGACCGCCGCAAGCGCCGTGGCGCGGTCGCGGATGTGGTCAAAATCCTGCTCGTTCAGTTCCGGACCGGAACCGGCGGCGGGGCCGGCGGCTTCACTGGTGGGGCCGTTGTAGGAAACCCAGATCAGGTTTGCGCCCAGCGTATCCAACTGGCCGATGGCGTAATTGCGGCCGGCCAGTCCGACGGAAGTGACGGCGACGACCGCGGCCGAGCCGATGACGAGACCCAGAATCGTAAGCAGGCTGCGCGACGGGCTGCGCTCGAGATCGTCAATGACCTGGCGCAGGAGTTCCGTCCAGGGGATGAGCGGCCATGAACGCTTATGTCCGCCGTGAGAGCGACGGGCCGATGGAGGAGCAGTTTCTTTCATCAGACTTTGAACTGCGCTTCAGGGATTCGCGCCGCGAGCGGCGGGAGCGTCCGCGGCAGGCGATGAAAATTCGGGACCGTGGCCGGGAAGAATACGTCCGCCGAGCGAGCGGATGCGGGCGCGGTCGCGCAGAAACTGCTCGCGGCAGTGGGGAATCATGGTGAGGATATCGGCATCGTCATCGCGGCTGAGGACGGCGTCGCCGGCAACAATCACGGGCGAGGGGCCGTCCGGCACAAGCAGAGAAACGTGGCCGGGAACGTGGCCGGAGGTCACGACGGTCTCGATCGAGCCGGGCAGCGGCTCGCGCTCCAGCCAGTGGAATCGCGACGGATCGCCCAGGCGTTTTGGATCCCACCAGCGAAGCGCCAGCTTGCGCAACTGATGCATCAGCGAGGCGGCGCGCTCGTGCTGGTGAGTCTCGGGATAATACTTGAGCACCAGCTTTTCCCAGTTGGCTTCATCGCGCAGATCGGAATAAAGCCCGCAGCACCAGTCGTGCGATTCCTGGGAAGCGTAAATCGCGGCGTTGGGGAAAAGGGAATTGTTCAGGACGTGGTCCACGTGGAAATGAGTGTTGATGACGGTGCGAACGTCCTCCGGCTTGACGCCGCGCGCGTCCAGCGCCGCGAGCAGCAGATGCGCTTCATGCGGCATGCCGGAATCCACCACCATCGGGTGGCGGCCGTCGGTAATCAGGACACACGTCGCCCCGCGCCAACTGCCCTTGAGAAGCGGTTCCACGTTCCAGTGATTTGCGGTCATTCAGACTCCAGGGCCGCGGCCCGGTATTTCCATCATAGCAGCGGCGGCGGGCAGTCGGCTAGCGCAGGACAATATACACTCCCAGCAGAGCGAGAAAAACGGCAAGCGCGCGCTGCATCAGGATTTTCGGGAGACGCTTGGAGAGCCAGATTCCGAAAAGGCCACCGGCGATTCCGCCCGCCAGCATCACGGCCGACCAGTCGAGGCGAACCGCTCCGGCGGAAGAATATTCGAAGGCAATCACTGCGGCATAAGCGGACATCGGAACAAGCGCCGCAGCCACGGCCTGCGCCAGCGGCAGGCCGGCGGCAATGATGAGCGCGGGAACGATCAAAAAGCCTCCGGCCACGGCAAAGAATCCCGCCGCAAGTCCGATGGCAAACGCCACGATTGAGATGGTGACGATTCTGCCCGGGCGGCGAACGGGGCGTGAAGATTCGGCGGACGGGCGGGAACCGCGTGACGTCGAGCGCGTGCTGAGAAAAGCAATCCAGGCGGCGATGACGAAAAGCAGCACGCCGAGGATGAAAACCAGGCGCTGGCCGGGATAAATCAGGCTGAGGCGCGCGCCCAGATAAATTCCCGGAATTCCGGGCACGGTGAGGAGCAGGCCTTCAATCAGCGGAACGTCACGCTGCCAGATGCGGCAGGCGAGAAGCGCGGCGGTGATCAGGGCCACGCCGAGAGCGTTGGTTCCGAGAGCCGTGTGCGGTGCGAGTCCGGCGAGAAATAGAAAGAAGGGAAGAGCGATGACGGCGCCGCCCGCTCCGAAAAAGGCGAGGACGAAGCCGGCGATGAATCCGGCGGGAAGGCTCCAGAGCAATCAGCGGCCTCCCTTGCGCGGGGCGCGAAGCTGGGGGACACGGCGCATTTGCGCAAGATGCAGGCGCGTGAGCCGTTCGAGAATGGCGCGGCCGCGAGCCGTGAGTTCCACTCGCACCACGCGGCGATCATCGGCGCCGCCCGATTTGCGCACCAGGCCGCGGCGGCGGGCGCGAGCGACCAGTCCGACGACGGCGTTGTGGCGCTGCTGCATGAATTCCGCGAGTTCGGAAATGCTGGCCCAGCCGCGTCCCGTGAAGCCCGCAATCCCCAGCATCAACTGATGCTGCTGCGGCGTCACGCCCGCCGAACGCGCCGCCTGCTCACTGAAGCGGAGAAAGCGGCGCATTTCATAGCGGAACAGGGCGAGTTTTCGATAGGTCGTGGTGGAAGTGGATGGTTTGCGTTTCATATCGGACCAATTATATCACAGTGCGATGTATGGGGAGCGGGGAGAGCCGCGGACCACAGGATCGGTGGTCCGCGCTACCGGCTTTAACCCGCCACTCATCGCCCATATAACATGGACTTGACTCCATATTACCTCTATGACATACTATTGATGTGAAATGGGCCGTCGAGATGGCTGGCGAGTTCGAGCCGGAATTTGATTCGCTACACGAAGACGTGCGAACTGAGATTCTGGCGCTATCAATCGCACTCGAGCAATTTGGGCCACGGCTGGGCCGTCCGCGCGTTGACACGCTCAAGGGCTCTTGCCACGCCAATATGAAGGAGTTGCGGTTCAGCGCGGCAGACGGCGAATGGCGAGTGGCTTTTGCCTTTGATCCGAGGCGAAGGGCGATTCTGCTGGTCGCGGGCGACAAATCGGGCGGGAGCCAAAAGCGCTTTTACCGCGAACTGATCCGCAAGGCCGATGGCCGCTTTGACGCTCATCTCGACCGGATCAGGAAAGAAAGGAAATGAACATGTCCATAAATATCCGCCAAAAAATCGCAAAGTTGAATGCAGCTCAGCGAAAGAAGGTCGAGGCTCGCGCGGCCGAGATCATCGCGGAGGAAATGAGCCTGCGTGATCTCCGAAAGGCCCGAAAACTTACGCAGGCGCGAGTCGCCCGGACTCTCGGAATCAACCAGGACAGCGTTTCGCGCCTCGAAAAGCGGAGCGACCTTCTGATTTCCACCCTTCGAAAGACGGTCAAAGCGATGGGCGGCGACGTGCGAATCGTTGCAGAATTTCCCGACCGCGCACCCGTCGTGCTTTCGGACCTCTCCGAAGACGAGCCGCCCCGGAAGGCAGCTCGAAGAGCGTCGCACGCTCATGCCTGAAGCCTGCACAGCTCTTCGCGCCGGATGGTTCGAAGTCGCAAGGCGGTCAGTGGCTATGGGCTACCAGCTTGACAAGTGCAGAGGTCGTGAAATAATGGCCTGACGGCGCGGACTTCGTGCCGTTGGTACCAGTATCAGTTACAGGGTCCTAAGCTAACCGCCCCACCCTTGCTGAATGCGCAAAGCTGGGGCACCCGGCTAGAAAGATAAGACATCCGATTTTGAAGTCTTGAATGTTCCAGATGATTTGGTCATCGGCCTTCCTTGCGTCGTTTCATTTTTGGCCCACTTCTTGGACTGCGGCAGACTGGTGGGCATACGGGTCTGCGGCACTAGTATTGTTGGGGGTTATCGGCGAGTCTTTATGTGAGCTTACGAAGCTGATTAAAGAAGCTCGGCTCCGCGACACAATCGCAAAGGCTTCTGCTCTCATATTGATATTGGGGCTAACGGGCGATCTCATTGCCATTCGCAAGGCACACCTTGACTTGGCCAACGTCACACGCGTGGCCGGAACTGCCAAAGATTCCGCTGGTAAAGCAGCCGATGCCGCCAACCGAGCTGAAACCAGCGCGAGTGCTGCCTCTGGATTGGCCCAAGGAGCGCGTAAGGAAGCTGACTCACTTGAGAAAAATATAATATCCGTAAGGAAGCAGACTGCAAAAGCCCGGTTGGAGCTAGCCCGAACCATAGAGCAAGTCACTAAGGCGAAGAAGGAACTAACAGTCCTCGCTACGCCTCGACATCTCGTCGATCTCGATTCGATGTCACGTGAACTATCTCTATATGCCGGTACGGAGTATGCATTCTCATCGTGCTTTGGAGACCGAGAATCCGTGAACTTGTTGATTAGCATCGACAAACTCTTACAGAAGTCAGGGTGGAAAAGAACTATCCCGAAAAGGCCGACTGGCTTGGTTTTGGACATAGGCCTCCCGGATGGGACGCATATCCCGGTTCCGGATAATTTTGATGGCGGGATCAGCGTTTCCCTTACGTCAACAGCAAATTCCGAGGCTCTGCATTCGGTGCCTTCGGATTTGTGGCCTCCATATGTGCGGGGGGAACTTATCCTCACTATGGAGCTGCATAAACACATAGTTCCTCGCCAACCCTTGAACCCGCAGCTAGCGAAGCCCGGAAACGAAAAGGTAATCATGATAGCTATAGGCAAAAAGCTATAAATAAGACGCCTCACAGCGGGCAACCTCCCGTTTTTTGGATTTACGTTCAAACTGAACCACTGCCCATGCGCCGAATCCGTTGACAAAACCGGGATGTTCAAGTAATCATAATAGTTTGCGTACTTTGGGTTGAGAGGATAAGGACGAGTGGGCACATACATGCTAAAAAAGCGGCGCACCAGTATCCAGTGGCGACTGGTGGACGCTGATGGAGCTGTTCTGGGGCGACTGGCGGCGCGCGCGGCGCGAGCTTTGATGGGAAAAGACTCGGGCGACTGGACTCCGCACGAAGACCATCGCGACGGGCTGATCATTATCAATGCGGAAAAAGTGAAGCTGACGGGACGGAAGCTGGAGCAGAAAATGTACCGCAGCTATTCCGGCTATCCGGGCGGGCTGAAGGAAATCACGGCGCGGCATCAACTGGAGCAGCATCCGGAGCGCCTGATTCGCGACGCCATCGAGGGCATGCTGCCCAAGACGCGGCTGGGCGCGAGGCTGGCGAAGCGGGTGAAAGTTTATACGGGATCGAATTATCCACATGAAGCTCAGCGGCCGGTGAAGCTGGAACTGGCCGGCTAGAGCGGATGAATCAAGGAGCGTGGGAGTGAGCGAACTGAGCGAATATCGGGGAACGGGCCGCCGCAAGACTGCCGTGGCGCGGGTGATCCTGAGGCCGGGCAGCGGCGCCTGGAAAGTGAACGGACGAAAGCTGGAAGACTATTTTCCGTCGGAAACGATGCGGGCGGAAGTTCAACAGCCGCTGGTGACGACGGAGTGCACGGGGAAGTTCGATGTGCGAATCAACGCGCAGGGCGGCGGTATCCACGGCCAGGCCGGAGCCACGCAACTGGGTATTGCTCGCGCTCTGCTCCTCTTCAACCCCGAGTTCCGCCCTCGATTGCGGCAGGGCGGCTTCCTGACACGGGACCCGCGGGCCAAGGAACGGAAGAAGTACGGCCAGAAAGGCGCCCGCAAGCGGTTCCAGTTCTCGAAGCGCTAATGGAATTGGCAAGCGTCCAAATTCCCGCGGCCTTCCACGGAGGGTGCGGGAAGCTGTGCGCGCGCGGACGAGGCGGATCAAAGATTGCGCGGCGCTGAGAGCCGCCGCTAAGGAGGCATGTTGTCGAACATTACCATGAAGGAATTTCTGGAGGCGGGCGTTCACTTTGGCCATCAGACGCGCCGCTGGAATCCCAAGATGAAGGATTACATCTACGGGAAGCGGAACGGCATTCACATTATTGACCTCCAGAAGACATTGAAGCAGTTCAAGGAAGCATCCAAGTTCGTGGCCGGGCTGGCGAAGGACGGCAAGAACGTGCTGTTTGTGGGCACCAAGCGCCAGGCGCAGGAAGCGGTGGCCGAGGAAGCCGGGCGATGCGGAATGTTCTACGTGAACCATCGCTGGCTGGGCGGATTGCTGACCAACAACGCCACGATTCAGAAATCGATCACGCGGCTGCGCGAGCTGGAAGAAATGAGCCGCGACGGCCGCTACGAATTGCTGACCAAAAAGGAAGTGCTGCGCCTGGAGCGCGAGCGGAAACATCTGGATCAGAACCTGGCGGGGATCAAGGATATGCCGGGGCTGCCGGACGCGATGTTCGTGATTGATTCGTCGAAAGAGGAAATCGCCGTGCTGGAAGCCCGGAAGATGGGGATTCCGGTGGCGGCGGTGGTGGATACGAACAGCGATCCCGACAAGGTGGATTACGTGATTCCCGGAAATGATGACGCGCTGCGGGCCATCCGGCTCTTTGCGGCGCGCATTGCGGATTCCGTGATGGAAGGGCGCGACGAAGCGGCGCAGGTCCGGCTGGAAGAAGAAAAGATCGCGGCGGAAAAGGCGGCCGAGGAACTGGAAGCCGCGCGGCAGGCGGCGGCGATTGCGGCCGGCGAAGCCGAAGCGGCGTCGCTCGAGAACGCCGATACGGCGGAGGTTTACGTGGGCACGGAAGAAGGAGAGGAAGCGGAGACTGACGCGGACGCGGATCTTTCTTCCACCGTGGAAGCGGCGGAAGAAGTGGCGGACGGGAGAGTGCGGGTTCCGAAGAATCCCCGGCGTGCGGGAAAGGGCCGCGGACACCGGGACGAGAATGAAGAGGAAGGCTCACGGTAGAGCGGTGACGGAGCCGGAAACTTCCGGGATTCGCGCGGCCGGTTGTTATTGAGAATGAGATTGCTCGCGAGGGCAGGCGCCGCCTGCCTTCTGCTATGTCAGGGAGGATTGAAAACAGGATGGCTGTTTCGGCTGAGTCGGTAAAAAAACTGAGAGAAATGAGCGGCGCTCCCATGATGGAGTGCAAGAAAGCCGTGGAGGAAGCGCAGGGGGACCTGGAAAAGGCGTTCCTGATTCTGCGGAGGCGCGGCCAGGCGGCGGCGGCCAAGAAAGCCGACCGGGCGGCCAGCGAAGGCGTGATCGGCAACTATATCCATCAGGGCAGCAAGATTGCGGTGCTGGTGGAGGTGAATTGCGAAACGGACTTTGTGGCGCGCACACCGGAGTTCCAGGAACTGGCGCACGATCTGGCGATGCAGATTTGCGCCACCGATCCGCGGTTTATCCGCAAGGAAGATGTGACGCAGGACGTTCTGGACCGCGAGCGCGAGGTTCTGAAGGCGCAGTCGGCGACGAGCGGCAAGCCGGAAGCCGTGGTGGCCAAGATTATCGAAGGAAGGCTGAGCAAATTTTTTGAAGAGAACTGCCTTTACGAACAGCACTTCATTAAGGACACGACGGGCAGCCAGACGATTCGCGAGCTGCTGACCGCGAAGGTGGCGAAGTTCGGAGAGAACATCGTGATTCGCCGCTATTGCCGGTTCAAGGTCGGAGAAGGCGCGGAAAAGCCGGCCGAAGAATCTGCCGCCGTTCAGGCGTGAAGCTGTTGCGCTGAGAGAGCATGAGCCAATCCACGAGTGAACCCGTCTTTCGCCGCATTGTGGTGAAACTGAGCGGCGAGGCGCTGATGGGAGCGCAAGGGTTCGGTATTGATCCGGCGGTGGCGACGCGAATCGCGGCGGAAGTGAGTGAAGTCCGGAGCCTGGGCGTGGAAGTGGCCGTGGTGGTGGGCGGCGGGAATTTTATCCGCGGAGTGGCCGCTTCGCAATCGGGCATCGGGCGCGTGGTGGCCGATCAGATGGGAATGCTGGCCACGCTGATCAATGCGCTGGCCTTGCAGGATGCGCTAGAAAAGGCCGGCTCCCTCACGCGGGTGGTCACGGCCATCGAGGTTCGGAGCGTGGCGGAACCCTTCATTCTGCGGAGGGTGACGCGGCATCTGGAAAAAGGCCGCGTGGTGGTGCTGGCGGGTGGAACGGGGAATCCTTATTTCTCCACGGATACGGCGGCGGCGCTGCGGGCCATGGAAATCAAGGCGGACGTGATTCTGAAGGCCACCAAAGTGGACGGCGTTTACGATGCCGATCCGGCCAAAGTTTCGAGCGCGAAGATGATTTCGCGGATCAGCTACCTGGAAGTTCTTTCGCGGCAACTGGCGGTGATGGACACCACGGCGATTTCAATGTGCATGGACAACGCATTGCCCATCATCGTTTTCAACATGAATATTCCCGGCAACCTGAAGCGCGTGGTGACGGGAGAGAGAATAGGCTCGATGGTGAGCCGCTGAGCGGGCCCAAAGGTAAGGGAAATGATTAAGGAAACCGTGGCCAATGCGAAAACCCGGATGAGTAAGGCCATCGAAGATTGCCGGAGGGAACTGGCGTCGATTCGGACCGGGCGAGCGTCACTGGGACTGCTGGATCACATTCGCGTGGAATATTACGGCACGCCCACGCCGCTCAATCAGGTGGCCACGCTGGGCGTTCCCGAGCCGAACCTGCTGACGGTTCAGCCGTGGGATCCGAGCCTGCTGGCGGTGATTGACAAAACGATTCGGGCGTCCGACCTGGGATTGAACCCGGTGAGCGATGGAAAGATTCTGCGGGTGCCGATTCCGCCCCTGACCGAGGAGCGGCGCAAGGAACTGGTGAAGCACCTGCACAAGGTACTGGAAAATCACCGCACGGCGGTCCGGAATATCCGGCGCGACGGGAATGAAGACTTGAAGAAGTTACTGAAGGACAAAAAGATTTCCGAAGACGACGAGCGGCGGGGGCTGGATGAAATCCAGAAACTGACCGACGATTTCTCGTCAAAACTGGACGAACTGGGGAAGGCGAAAGAAAGTGAAATCCTGGAGTTGGGATGAATCTGTTCCCCGCCTTGACAGTTTTCGGAATAGTCTGTTAAATTCTTTAAGATATTGACCCAAGCGGGACTTTGGGCCGGGGGAAGCTGGCCGCGAAGAGAAGTTTGGGAAGCGGCGAGTTTCTGAAGGTAAAAGAATGCCTACGTTCAATCAGCTTGTGAAGTCCGGCCGGAAGACCGCGGGGTACAAGACGTCGAGCCCGGCGCTGGAAAGATCACCGCAGAAGCGCGGCGTGTGCACTCGCGTCTATACCCAGACGCCCAAGAAACCGAATTCCGCGCTGCGGAAAGTGGCGCGCGTGCGGCTGACGAACGGGCTGGAAGTGACGACGTACATTCCCGGCGTGGGGCACAACCTGCAGGAGCACTCGATTGTGCTGATTCGGGGCGGCCGCGTGAAGGATTTGCCGGGGGTTCGCTATCATATTATTCGCGGGACGCTGGACTCCGCCGGAGTGAACGACCGCCGGCAGGGCCGCTCGAAATACGGAGCGAAGCGCCCCAAAGCGTCGTAAAGAAGGAAAGGATCAGGGCCGTAGATGCCGCGTAAAGGTTTTGTCGAACAAAGGGAGACGATTCCCGACCCGCTGTACCAGAACGTGCTGGTGCAGAAGTTCATCAATTGCCTGATGTACCAGGGGAAAAAGTCGATTGCGCAGCATGCGGTCTATTCGGCTTTCGACATCATCAAGGAAAAGTCGAATGAAGATCCTTTGAAGGTTTTCAAGAAGGCTTTGGATAACGTAAAACCGGCGCTGGAAGTGAAGTCGCGCCGGGTGGGCGGAGCGAATTATCAGGTTCCGGTGGAAGTCAACCGGAACCGCCAGACTTCCCTGAGCCTGCGCTGGCTGATTTCCTACGCGCGGTCGAGGGGAGAAAAGTCGCTGGTGGAAAAAATCGCTGCCGAAGTAATGGATGCTTCCAACAATCGCGGTGGCGCCGTCAAGAAGCGGGACGACACTCACCGCATGGCTGAAGCCAACAAGGCTTTTGCCCATTACCGCTGGTAATCCCGCATTCGCGGGATCAAAACATGGGCAGGGCGGGATGCGATTCCACCCCGGAGCGCGATCCGCTTTGTAGGCCGCCTCAAGCGGCCACCTTGAACAACCGGCTTTAGAAACACCGTCCTCCCGGCGACGGGAGGCGGGGGAAGGTTGCGCAGTCTGTAAAGGGATTTATGCCGCGGAAAGTGCCTTTGGAGAAAACCCGGAACATCGGCATCATGGCCCACATTGATGCTGGGAAGACCACCACCACCGAGCGGATTCTCTATTACACGGGAATCACGCACAAGATGGGCGAGGTGCATGAAGGCACGGCGGTCATGGACTGGATGGAGCAGGAGCAGGAGCGCGGCATCACGATTACTTCGGCGGCCACCACCTGTTTCTGGAAAGACATCCGGGTCAACATTATTGACACGCCGGGCCACGTGGATTTTACGGCGGAAGTGGAAAGGTCGCTCCGGGTTCTTGACGGAGCGATTGCCATTTTGGGGGCGGTCGAGGGCGTGGAGCCGCAGACGGAAACCGTGTGGCGGCAGGCGGACAAGTATCGCGTGCCGCGCATCGTCTTCGTCAACAAAATGGACCGCGCGGGAGCGAATTTTGAGCAGTGCGTCGAGCAGTTGAAGTCACGGCTGCGGGCGAATCCGGTGGCCATCCAGTGGCCGATCGGGGCGGAAGACACCTTCCAGGGCGTCGTGGACCTGATCGAGCAGAAGGCGATTGTCTGGAAGGACGAGGAACTGGGCGCCGACTACACCCTGGAAGAAATTCCGGCGGCGCTGGCGCAAACGGTAAAGCATCAGCGCGAAGTGATGATTGAAACCCTGGGCGAGGTGGACGACCAGATTCTGGAAAAGTACGTCCACGGGCAGGCGATTTCCGCCGAAGAACTGCATGCCAGCCTGCGGCGCGCCACCATCGCGTTGAAAGTGGTTCCGGTGCTGTGCGGTTCGGCTTTCAAGAACAAGGGCGTTCAGCCGCTGCTGGATTCCGTGGTCGATTACCTTCCTTCCCCGCTCGATATTCCAGCCATTGAAGGCGTCAATCCCAAAAATGAAGAAGAGATGATCATTCGGCAGGCGTCGGACGACGAGCCGTTTTCGGCGCTGATCTTCAAGATCATGACCGATCCTTTTGTGGGGCATCTCGCCTTTCTGCGCGTCTATTCGGGCGCGCTCAAAAGCGGTGACACGGTTTATAACCCGCGGCGCGACCGGCGCGAGCGAATCGGCCGGCTGCTGAAAATGCACGCCAACAAGCGCGAGGAAATCAGCGAAGTTTATTCCGGCGATATCGCGGCTGCGGTGGGACTGAGAAGCGTTTCCACGGGCGACACGGTCTGCAATGAAAGCTCGCCGGTGGTTTTTGAGGCGATGGATTTTCCGGCGCCAGTGATTTCCGTGGCCATCGAGCCCAAGACCAAAGCCGATCAGGAAAAGCTGGCCACGGCGCTGGAAAAGCTGACCCAGGAAGATCCGACTTTCAAGGTTCATACGGATCCCGACACCGGCCAGACGCTGATTGCCGGCATGGGCGAACTGCACCTGGAAATTCTGGTGGACCGCATGATGCGGGAATTCAATGTGGGCGCGAACGTCGGCCGGCCGCAGGTGGCTTATCGCGAAACCATCGGCGCCGCGGCGGAAGCGCAAGGGAAACATATCCGCCAGACGGGCGGCCACGGCCAGTACGGAGACGTTTATCTGCAGGTCGAACCTCTGCCGCATCCGGATGCCGAAGCTATTGAAGCTCTGACCAGGAAGAAGTCCACCACGAAATTTGATCCCGAACTCAATCTGCTGTTCATTGATGAAATCGTGGGCGGCTCGGTGCCCCGGGAATACATTCCGGCGGTTTATGCCGGCGTGCGCGAGGCGATGGAAGGCGGCGTGCTCGCCGGCTACGAGATGACCGGCATCCAGGTGAAGCTGACCGACGGCTCCTACCACGATGTGGATTCTTCGGAAATGGCGTTCAAGATTGCGGGCTCGATTGGATTCAAGGAAGCCGCCAGGCGCGCCAGGCCGATGCTTCTGGAGCCGGTGATGAAGGTAGAAGTGGTGGTTCCGGAAGAATACATGGGCGACGTGCTGGGCGATTTGAGCGCGCGACGCGGGCGCATTGAAGGCATGGAAAAGCGCGGCTCGACGCAGATTCTGCGGTCGGTCGTGCCGCTGGCGCAGATGTTCGGATATGCCACTGACCTGCGATCGCGCACCCAAGGACGCGCGTCGTACACCATGCACTTCCTGCGATACGAGAAGGCTCCGGGCGATATTGAAGCGGAAGTGGTAGCGAAAGTTCAGGGGCGGCCGGTAGCAAAATAGGCCGCCCCAATTTTTTGCAAGGGGGAATGCCGAAAGCCCGAAATTGAGGTGAGGCGCTAAGCTATGGCGAAGGAAAAATTTGACCGTTCGAAGCCGCACATGAACATCGGGACGATCGGGCACATCGATCACGGGAAGACGACGCTGACGGCGGCGATCACGAAAGTGCTGTCGAAGAACAACCCGAAGA
>JBJKPU010000134.1:0-31281 GCA_046706005.1 Terriglobia bacterium
TACTGCTCCGTGATCGGTGTTACTTTCGCCATGGGGTGTAAGCTCCTTTCCAAGGATTCGGTTCCGCTTGCCAAGCGAAACCAACTTACACCCTCCTCCCTTTTACACACACAAATTTACGCCACCGATTTCAGGAGGTTATGCCGCGTCACAGAAAAACCACAGGAAAAACACATGGCCGCGATTGACAGTTTTTACGGCTCGGAGCAGGGTGGCGCAGGTTCAACCGGAAAAAAGGAAGAACCGCAAAACTCATGTCAGCCGAAAAGGAGGAAAGTGAAATGAAATTCTTGAAGATGACAAAATCCATTCTCTCGAGCCGCCTTCTGCGCGGAGCGTCCATCGCGCTGGCGGCGGCTTGCCTGCTGTTCGCGGCCGCGCCGCTAAGAGCATCCTGCTTCGATCCGGCAACGTCCCCGCGAGGCGCGGGCCTCAAACCGGAATTCGTGACGGCACTGACGGGCCAGCCCGGCCGCGGCCCGCAGGGCACCTCGATCGTCGGCATGTGGCACGTTGTTTATACCGGCACATCCGGCTATGTCGGCTTTTTCTACGAAGCTTTCGATCAGTGGCATAACGACGGCACGGAGTTCGAGATCGCCGACCTGCCGCCGGATTCAGGCAATGTCTGCATGGGAGTCTGGAAAATGGCGGGAAACAGCGTGAAGCTTTACCACGCCGGATGGAGCTTCGACCCGTACAACTTCGGAAATCCCATTGGAAGCTTTACGCTTTCTGAAACGAACACCGTCAGCAGCGACGGCAACACTTACACCGGCTCCTTCACGTTCAAAGTTTACGACCCGGACGGGAATGAAATCCCCGATCAGGAGGTCAGTGGCACGATTCAGGCAACACGCATCACTGTTCCCTGACGAAAGGAGAAATCGCGGCGGGCCGGGGCTTCAATCCCCGGCATCGCCTCTCCCGGGTTTCTATCGGCCAACTGAAGCGCGAGCTTTCAGGGCGCGGCGACCGGCGGCAAGTTTTTCCCACTCAATCAGGAATGAAGGCAGCAGGCCGGAGACGGCGACGCAGCTCCAGACGACGGCTTCCAAGCCCATCTGACCCCTGCGCGCCACGGGCGGCAGGGCGGTAATAAAGCGCACTACGACGAAGACCATGGCGAAGGGATAACTGCGGATCATCCATTCGCGGTGCTGCTGAATGCGGCCGGTGCGCACGCAATAGAGGGCCGTGGCCGTGGTAAGAATCCAGCCGGCGGCCTGAATGATCGAGGCAAGCGAAAGTGTGAGGACGGGCAGCATGAAGGAGACCACGACGGCGGCAGGAGCGCCGATGAAGACACCTCCAACATAGATCCGGCCCATGATTTTGTGCCATTTCAGGTGACGGGCGCGAATGCGGCTGGAAAACTGAAAAACTCCGAGGAAAAGCGCGCAGGCGGCGGGAATGCCGTGCAGCATCATCAACCAGGCAATCGGCGCGTACCGCTCCCGCAAAGGTGAATTCGGCACGAGAAGCAGATGCTCGCGCGTGAACCAGACTACAATCATCATCGCGGCCAGCAAGCCAAGAACCACATACCGCGGTTGAATCGATCGGCGAGGAACGCTTGCAACGGTCGTAGCCACAAAGCCCTCCTGGTTTCTCCGCAAAAACCACCCGTGAAATGCCGAGTGAGTATAGCCTTAAATTCGCGGACGAAGCAATGGAATCGGGGGTTTGGCGACTGTTTCACAACCTGAACCTCCGATGCTGACCTGCAGAACGGAAGGAATTCCTGCAAAGGGACACGCTCCGGGCTTAACGCAATCTTTACGTTTTCGTAACCTGAATTCACCCTCCTGTCACAATTTCGTAACTTCCGCACGTTAGTCTTCCCGGTCGGGTAGCGTCGGGTCGGATTTCTAACTCAGATCCCAGATAGCTCTGCAAAAGGAGGAGTGTTCATGCGCACTAAAGTTCTAAGCCTCGCAGCCGCATTCTTGATGAGCGCGCTTGTAGGCTGGGCCCTGCCACCAAGCAGTATTCACGGCCAAATCGTCGATCCCTCGGGGGCTGCAGTCAGCGGGGCGAGCGTCATGGTAACAAATACTACGACAGGCGCTACAGTCGCCCGTGCAATTACTAAGTCAGACGGAACTTATGAAGTTAAGGGCTTGCCGGCTCTGCCTTATTTGGTGACCGTAGTCAAATCTGGTTTCGCCGCGTACAGCGAGGAAGTGGCGCTGACGGCCGGAGAGGCCAGTGTCATGAATGCCAAGCTCCTGGTGAAGGGCATGGTGCAGACGGTGGAAGTTCACGCCACGGCACCCGGGGCCACGGCCGTTCCAACGCAGCGGGATGTGTTCAAGTCACAGCAGACACTCCGCGTGCTGACGCGCAAACAGATGGATTCCGCCGGGCCTCTGGCCGGAGCGGGGCAGATCGTTGCTCAGGCTCCGGGCGCGAACGTGGTGAGCTACGGAAACACGGGCGGGACCAAATCCACCATCGTGCTGAACGGAATCAACCAGGGCTGGGGCGGTTACGGTGGATACAATTATCCCGGATCGCTTGGAGTCACGCTGGACGGCATTCCGATTGTGGACGCGGGCAGCGGCCTCTGGCCCTCCGCATCGCTGCCGCAAAGCGGCATGTTCCAGAACGTGAATGTGATTTACGGTCCGGGCGATCCCATCGACCGCTGGTACACCAACGTCGGCGGATCATTCAACTTCGTTCCCATGGAACCGACGGCCAAGATGCATGCGGACGCGACGCTCAGCTTCGGCAGTTACAACCAGAAAAACCTTGAACTCAACTTGGCCACCGGCGATTTCCACGGATGGTCCACCGTGGTTTCCGGCGGCATCGGTAAAGGCGATAGCTTCCGCCAGGCTGCGGACGGCTTCAAGAATGCGGACAAGAACGGCGCCCTTTTCGTGAAGACGACCAAGTCCTTCACATCCGGCGCGTTTTCCGTAGGCGGCTACTATGCGCGGAGCGGCGGCTTCCGCGCCCAAATCATTCCCACCACCGCCGTTCCCGGTCTGACCGTGGACGGGCTGAACGTAGCGGGCTCGACGGTTTACAGCCAGCCGACTTCAGGCTTCTACAGCACGCTGCCGTACAACAGCTACAACAAATATGACGTCAACGAGCTGGGAGTGATTTACGCCAGGGAAACGTTCCTGCTCGACAATTCCACTGCCGCCGAGAACGACACCTGGTACTCGCACGAATTCCGCCTGCATGAACGCACCAACGACGTTTATGCCTTCCCCACGCCGGGCCAGTTCAATGAGTGGAACAACCCGCGCCACAACACCGTCGGCGACCGGTTCGTCATCAGCAAAACGTTTCCGATGAACAAGGTTTCGGTGGGCGGCTACTTCCTCCACGACAACTACAACACTCGCAACAATTTCTTCACGCCGGCGCTGGGCGGGAGCGGCGTCAAGCAGATCATTAACGTGGGCGGAAAAACCCGCTCCGGCTATTTCGGCCAGGACAACTACGTGGCGTTCATTCAGGACGACTTCACGCCCATCCCGCGCGTTCACATCACGCCGGGCGTGCGGTTTGACCGTTTCGCGGCCAGCTATCGTGACGGGATCCTGCAGGACTTCACGCTCGCTCCCGGCGTGGTGTTGAGCAACAAATGCACTCTGACGGGCTATAACGATCCCAATCCCGCCATCAACGCCACTGATCAAGGCTCGCTGGATTGCGCCATGCACACGTCCCGCACGGCCGTCGAGCCCTCAATCAATGCCCGCGTGGAACCGACGAGCTGGCTGTCGATTTACGGCGGCTACTCCAAGACCGATCGCTCGCCTTCGCTGGGCGGCGGCGGCGGAATGTTCCAGAAGCTCAATCCCAATACGAACTATCTCCTCGCCGTGGCCGACTATTACCAGGTGGGGTTCAAGGTTCACAAATCTCAACTCGCGGGCATGAGGAACGTGCTTTTCGGCGCCGCCTACTACCACCTGAGCTACGCCAACGAACAACTGAGCATCGAGCTGGGCAACGGCAACGTCATCAATACGAGCGGCAGCTCGCACTATAACGGCGTTAACGCTTACTTCGATATCAGCCCGACCTCCAACATGCACCTGTTCACGAACCTGACCGGTGAAGGAGCCACCTACGACGAGTTCTATAGCGGAGGAACGGACTACCAGGGACTGCCCGTTTCCTACGTCCCCGCGGAAACCTGGAATACCGGCGGGTACTACGACTTCCAGAGCGGAGAACGCACGGTCATCGAGCCCAAGCTCTGGTTTAACTTTGTCGGTTCGCAGCACATCTTCGACAACAACGCTGGAATCCCCAGCCAGCTGACTGAGCCGACTTACGAGACGGTGAATCTTTCGGTCACTGTGCCCTACAAATTCATGAGCTTTGAAGCCAACATGCTCAATCTGTTCGACAAGCAATACAACATCTACGAGTACGTTTCCTCAGGCGGCTACTACGGCACCTCCACCGGCGGGTACACGTTCGCCTATCCGGGAGTGCCGTTCACCATCTACGGAAGCGTTCATTTCCGCTTTTGACCAGGACAGCTAGCTCCTCACCCTGGGCAATGCAGCTGCGGCCGGCTTTCACGACCGGCCGACCGCAGCCACTTCTGCTGTCCCGGCGGCTGCAGCACGTCCGTGGCAGCTCTCGCCGGAGCTGACGGTCAGCCGATAGGGACCGGGCTCCGGCTTCTTCTTTTTTTGTGTCTGGATATCGACGATAGCTGTCGCGGCGGTCGCGGTGATGGATGGCTCTATCGAGCGGTCAGTGGCACGGTTCCAGAGTTTGGTTGTTGAGGCAATAGCGCTCCAGATCGGCTCCGGCGAAAACCGGGCCTGAATAATACTGCTTCACTCCCGCGACATACGCCGCCGGATCCTGCGGATCGAAATGATGGAGCAGAACCGATTTGACTTGCGCCTTGGTGGCAAGCTCGCCGATTTCTTTTTCGTCCAGATGCCCGAACTGGAAATGTCCCGCCATATCCCTGGTTTGCTGAGCGGTCCAGTGATTCCTTTCGCCCGCCGCCTTGATGGCCTGCACGGTTTCCTGAATGTGGCCGACTGACGCTTCAGTCACCAGAACGTCGGCGCCTTTGGCCAGCCGGGCCACGGCGTCGCTGGGACCGGTGTCGCCGGTGAAAACGATCACGCCGTAGGGCGTCTGAAACCGGTAGGAATAGGATTTCATCCGGGCGTGGTATTTTGCAGGAATCATGGCGTAGTGAGTGTTTTCCGCCGCGGTCACGCGGATTTTGTCGTCCTGATAAACGAGTCCGTTTTCAGAAAAATCGTGCGCCACAAAGTGCGCATTCTGAACGGTCCATGGCAATCCTTCCGCCTGGAAAATGTCGTAGGGAATTCTGACGTAGTCGAGCGCGGCTTTGACAAGTTCCGAAGTTTCGGGCGGCCCGTAAATATTGATTGTCGGTTCGCTGTGTGCAATACCCAAGGTGAAAAAATCATTGGCCATCAGATCGGCAAGCCCCAGAGCGTGATCGGGGTGAAGATGGGTGAAGAAAATTGTTCTGATGGTATCGGATTCGATGCCGGCGCGCGCCATGCGCCGAATCGTGCCGATGCCGCAATCGATCAGATACTCGCGGCCGTCCACGATGAGCAGGCTGGAGGGTTCCGAGCGGTCAACGTGAATGGGCGGACCTTCGTTGGTGCCCAGCAGGAGTATCTGCACGCCCTTGGCCGCTTGCGCGGGCGGGGCGTTCTGAGCCGAGCCTGTGGCTGGGACGAACGCCACAGCCAGCAGAGTGAACACCGCGAGGCTTACAATCACGCGGGCGATTGACCGCGCGCTTTTGAAAGGAAGGCCTTTCCGCGGCGCAATCGTCGCGAAAACCTTTTCGGCGCGTTTCTCACTTCTGCAAAACATCGGCTTTCTCCCGTTTGCTGTTTTGAGCCGGAGACAATATAGCAGGAATTCCAGAAAGCCTCAGCCCGATTGAGCGGGCGAGGCGGAAACTATTCCACCACGACGTCCACGCCGATGGCGGCGTGATCGGAAAGCGGCCGTCCATCATCCGTGCGCAGATCCTGCACAATGACGGGATTCTCCGTGCGCGCCCCGCGCGTCGCAAACCAGTCCAGCTTGAACGGACACTTGCCGCCGTGCCGCCGCAGCGCCCAGCGGATAAAAGCAAAACACCAGCCGGGAACCCATTCGCCCAGATTCATGCGCGTTTTGGAATCGTCCACGTCGTACTGAATCGTCGGCTCGCCCATGCGATTCGAACGCTTGTACTCAAACCCACTCGCTTCGAGCCGGCGGAAAAGTTCGCGCTCGAAGCGATTTTCCGGGTGCAGATAGTGATTGGTAATCACGTTTTCCGCTCCCATAAAGACGCGCAACCAGAAACCGAGGATCGAATAGAGGGCGTGGGAGGAATTGTACGTGGAAGTGTTCCAGTCGCCGCCCAGAATCACGGGCAGATCCGCGGGAAGATTCCTGACTACTTCGTGCATCTGGCCGCTGCGGTGCTTCTGGCTGGAATTTGCGTCCAGATGGACGGAAACCGCGGCAGTTCGAAAATTGGGAAACTCGATTTCCGCCGCCACAGCCGCCTGACGGCCCAGCCGCTTTTCGCGGCCGGCCATCTTGTCGATTCCGTTCTTGAGGAAGATGGCGCGGGCGCTGCGAATCGGATACCGGCTGAGGACGGCGTTTCCGTGCAGCCCCAGATCATTTTCTCCCGGCGCCCGGCGCTCGATCCCCGCGCCTTTGGACAAATTCAAATAGCAGGGCGCAAAGCTGTAGTACAAGCCAAACTCGCGGGCGATCTCGTGCGCCACGGCGCAGTTCCCGGAGCGCGCCATGCCTTCGTCCGCTTCCGTCAGCAGATAGACGTCCGCGCTCGAGAGATAAGGATCAGTGTGCAGTGCCTGAAGCTGTCCAGCGAGTTCAATGCCACGTTCCAGATTCCACGCCACGAACCGGTAACGGTCGCGCGCGGGCGCGGCGCTTGTGCCGAAGCTTCCGCACTGCACCGTATCGAGAACTTTGCGGACTTCCGGTTCGACCGCGCGGTAGGAGGGAAGGCTTTCAAGTTCCGAAGTTGAATTGCATTTGAGAAATTCCGCAAAGTGCGGCGCAATGCGCTCGCGAATCAGGCGGCGGATTTCTTCGGGAACAAGCTGGGTTTGAGGCATGCGAGTGAGGTTGCCGGCGAAGACAGAAGTGCGTCGGCGGGGAGCGCCTGATGAATTCGGTTCGCACCATGCGGCTAAAGAATCGCCGCCCGTTTCACTCCAGCGGAATCTTGCTCTTGTTCGCGGCGAGCCACTGATCGAAATTCTGGAGTGATGGATTCAGCGAGCGGGAGAACTCCGGGCTGCGCGCGCCGCAATAGTAAGATTCGAAATCGCGTTTGAACTGGAACATGTTGCCCAGATCGTCCGCGCCCGGAAATCCGAAGCCGCGGTACACATCGGCCGGAACGGCGTTGTAGCGAACTTCCTGTCCCAGAGCCTTGCTCATCGCCGCGGCCATCTGCGCGCCGGTCAACTGGTCGCCGCAAATTCCGACTTTCTTTCCGATGAATTCGTTGCCGCGCTTGAAGATTCCCAGCGCGCAGCCGCCGATATCTCCGGCGGCGATGCCGGGCATTTTCTTGTCGTCCAACGGAAAAGTGATGGCGAGTTTGCCGTCCGAGCCTTTTTTCGGTCCCATGCCGAAATAGATGAAATTGTCCCAGTAGAAAGAAGTCAGCAGCAACGTAACGGGCAGGCCCAGGCTGGTAAAGGCGGCATCCGCTTCGCCCTTGCCGTCAAAGTGCGGCACTTTGTATTTCTCCTTGAGCGTGGGCATGCGATTGTCGCTTAGCGGCACAAACTTTCGCGTGTCCTCAAGCGTTGACCAGATCACGTGCTTCAACCCCGCGTGCTTTGCCGCCTGCGCCATGGCCTTGGCCTGGGCGACTTCCTTTTCCGCGGAAAAATGCTCCCAGAAAAACGTGACGCAGAACGCGCCGTAGGCTCCGGCAAAGGCGCGCTTCAGGCTCTCCACGTCGTCCAGGTCCGCCGCCACAACTTCCGCGCCCTGCGCGGCCAGCGCTCTGGCTTTTTCGGAATTCACGTTGCGCGTCAGCGCACGCGCCGCAAATTCTCCGCTCTTGTCGGCCAGAATGGCGCGAACCATTCCACCGCCTTGCGCTCCTGTCGCTCCCGCCACCGCAATGATTTTTTTGCCAGCCATTCGATCCTCCTGATTCAGTTTTCGCGCGGCCCGCGAAGCTTTGCTCGCCACAAGCCACGCCGGATGTCTTGTAAGCCTTTCATTCTATCACGCGCACTTGTGGTTGGGTTCCACGTGGCTGGGCGCTTGGTGACGCTTGCCACGGTCAGCGTAATCTGACTGTGGGCCTTCTTTCGGCAAGAAACCGTGGTCACGAAGGACCGCGACCGTGGCTGCCCGCTTTTTGGGACACCTTTATCGCCTTGCCGCCTGCGCCCGGAGATTGCGCACATACTCGGCGAGCGCTTCGGGCCAGGGGCGCGGTAACTCAATGCCGGCGTGGCGGAGCGCGGCCATTTCCATCACCGCGTATTTCAAGCGAGCGGCGGGACGGCTCATCCGGTCGGAAGGCAGGCCGCGAACTTTGGCGGGATCGAGTCCGGCCAGTTCGGCGGCGCGGCGGGCGAGATCGAGTCGCGAGCAGGCGCCCTGGTTTGAGAGATGATAAAGCCCGGTGCGTTCGAGTTCGACCAGTTCCATGATTTTGCGCGCCGCGTCAATCGTGTAAGTTGCGGAACCCATCTGATCCGCTGCGACCACGGCTTCCTGCCCGGCCTGAATTTTGCGCAGGCAATTTTCCACAAAGTTTTTCTTGCCGGGACCGAACAGAACGGAAACGCGAAAAATCCAGTGGCGGGGAAGCGTTTTTACCAGCTCTTCGGCGCGAACCTTGAGCCGGCCGTAAACCGTGGGCGGAATGGTGGGATCGTCTTCGGTGTAGGATGATTGCTTTTTGCCGTCAAAAACGGCGTCGCTCGAAATGTGCGCCAGGCCCGCGCCCGCATCGCGCGCCGCTTCCAGCACGTGGCGCACCCCGTGGAAATTCACCAGAAAACCTTTTGCCGGATCAAGCTCGCAAATGTCCAGGTCGGGAATCGCGGCGGAGTGAACCACAACGTCCGGCTTCAGATCGAGCAGGACGGAGCGAATCTGCTCGCGCCTGGTGATGTCGGCATCGGCGCGGGTCAGCGGAAAGACCGTGTGCCGCTCGCTGAAAACCTGGGTCAGACCGTGGCCGAACAATCCCGCCGTTCCTGTGATGGCGATTTTCATAACAAAATCCCGGCCCGCGAAAAGCGATGCAGAGCAGGTCGACAAAAGCCAGCCTTAGTTCGGTGAATGGCGCAAGGGAGCGATCCTGGGAGCATTCGACGGCGCGAGGTGCTCGACGTAGGCGCGCAAGGCGTCGGTGATTCTCGAGGCGAGTTCTTCGTTGCTCATGCCGCGCGCGTAGATTTTGACGGAGTCGCCGGGCTTCGCGTCGTCCTCGTCCTTCTTGGGCTTGCGATCAACGATATCCGCCGACCAGAGCGGATCGCCTGTGATCCAGTTGGTGACGACGATCGTTGCTACGGGAGGTTTTTCGTGCCCCTTCTTTCTGTGGATTTCTTTGGGCATGGGAATGCCGTGGTGCTCTTTGTATTGCGTGTACTTGCGAGGCGTGTAGGACTTCATCACCAGGTCAACGCCTTCGGAATTGACAGTCGGCTTGTAGCGGCCCCAGTCCTTCAGGTCCTGCATGATCCAATTCGCCAGGCCTTCGGGCATCTGGCCGACGTACATCAGCTTTCCGGTAACGAGCCGGTTGTTCGCAGCCGCGGCCTTTGGCGTCTCCTGCGCCGCGAGCAGACCGCACGCCGCAATGGTGATCAGAGCGAGATTGAGAAATCGCCTCATTTCTCCGCCTCCGGCATTCTAAAAGATGGCTGCTCTGTATGATACCGCAACCCAGGTCCTGCGGCGCAGCGGTTGTCAACCCGAGCCGGACGGGCTATACTGTGACTGCGGGGTGGAGCAGTCTGGTAGCTCGTTGGGCTCATAACCCAAAGGTCGTCGGTTCAAATCCGACCCCCGCAACCAACCTTCCCGAATATCCTGAGGCCAAGTTGTCCCGCGTCGAGGGAAAACCGTATTTCACTTAGGTGCTGTGGAGTCCGTCGGGGCGATGTTTTTACATCGGAGTCAGTGAGGATCCCCGGCATCGGCTGGAGCAGCACAATCTGGGGAAACACGGGTGGACGCGGCGGCACCGTCCCTGGCAGATTGTGTTCACGGAGAGGCACGCCGGCTACTCGGCGGCAAGGAAGCGGGAAATCGAGCTGAAGGCGCAGAAAGGCGGGAGCGGCTTCTATGCCCGGACGGGGCTGGATGCGTGCCGCTTTCATCCAAGGGGCTCATAATCCCGCAGAGCGGGATCGTCGGTCCCGCGCGGTGGGATCCGACCCCCGCAACCAACCTTCCCGAATATCCTGAGGCCAAGTTGTCCCGCGTCGAGGGAAAACCGTATTTCACTGCGAAGTGCTTCCGGCTGGATGAGCGGGATGGCGGGCCGAGTTGAGCGCGGCGGTGATGATCTTCTCCTTCTGATCGTTCTGCAAATCGCTCCAGATTACTTTGTCGGGAATCCCTGCGATTCTGCCAAGCAGGACGCAGAACATGTCGGCGTGACCCGGCGTGTGCCAGCGGGCCATTTCGACGAGACTGGACAACTCGCGGCGGCGCAGTTCGGCGAGGAGTTTGGGGTCGCGGCTTTCCGTGAGCGCCATGAGCGCAAAGCCGGCTTTATCACGATCCGTCCATTGCAGAGAATCGAGCAGGCGGATGAAAGGTTCGGGGGGAATCCTGATTCGCAGCGCCGGATGCTTTCCGGCATAGCGGGCGATGATTGCCAACGCGCGCATGGCGTTGTTGCGAACATCGGAGTTCGGGTCCGACATGGCGTATTCAAGCATGGGCACGGCAGCCGCGTGGTTTGCCGAATAGCCGATTACTTCCGCCGCGAGCGCGCGCTGGCCGGCGTCGGAAGAATTGCGGAGCACGCTGCGCAAGAGAGGGAAATCGCGCGCGGCAAAAACGACAAAGCGCTCCTGGATGGCCGGCGCCGCGGGATACTTGAACAAAGTGTACCCCTGGGAATCGTCTTCCGAGGCCTGGCCTTTTTCGGCTGCCTGCATTACAGCTTCATCCAGTGCATGGCCGGCCTGAACCACCTCCGCCGGCAGTCTTTCGCTGCCGACCGGCGCGGGGCGAAAGTGAAATTGAGTTCCGCCGGTTTCCTCGATGCCGACGTAAAGGATGGTTTTTCCGCGGGCGTCGCAGCAGACAAAATTCAGTCGCGCGCGGGAAACGCCGGGAACCGAATCCAGGCGTTTTCCCTCTGTTTCGAGAGCTTTTGTCGGCCTATCGCCGGGCACGATTCGCAGGGCGCGGGTGAGAGCGGTTTTTGAGACCCGGTGCACGCCGTAATAATCAATCGTGCCGATGGCGGGCATGGATTGGCCAATCGCCGGCAGGATTGCGATCGGGATGGCAAGCAACAAGGCCGCGAGTCGAAGCATGGAATAATTATAATCCTAAGCGGCGTACCTACTCGAAAATGGTAGCATTTCCCGCATTCGGGTACCCGCGGCAACTAAAACTTTCGAGCAGTCCGTAGTCGTCAACTCACAGGCTTGCGAAAGGTCTCGCAACGGAGATGCAATAAGGAGTGCCCGGGGCGCCGACCCCGCCGGAGTGAACAGGCGCGCATGGCGCCTGCTCGAGAGGCAGGGCCAACCTCACCACGGTTAAAGGAAACGCGATGGCTCCGAGGGATGGACGGATTGGAAAGGCTCGATGCCGGCGGCCGAGAGGATTGGACGGCCTGGCTGCGCGTCCCTGGCAGACGTTGCAAGGGTCAGGAGCGGCGACGTGCGGCTTGGTGGTAGAATCGCTGCGGCCACAACTGAGGACCAAAGGAGACAAACATGGCGAAAATTCTGCGATGCCGGGACTTTGGAATCGACTGCCCAAAGGAGCTTCGCGCCGAGAGCGAAGAAGACCTGCTCAAGCTTGCCACCGAGCACGCTGAAAAGGACCATGGCGTTCAGGTGTCGAGCCTGCCCCCTTCTATTCTTGCCATGGTTAAAGGCGCGATCCGGGAAGAATAGGGACGACCGCGCCCGGCCTTTCTCAAAGCCACCCGCAGCGCGCCCCAATTCGGACCCGGAGCAAAAAAAAGCCCCCAGACGAATGCTGGGGGCTTTTTCACTCAAAGTTCAAGAACCAGGGCCGGTCGAAGCAGAAAAGCTACTCGGAATCGCTCGCGGGAGCTTCTTCGCTCTTCTTTTCTTTCTTCGACTTCTTTTCTTTCTTGGCTTTCTTCAGTTTCTTTGCCTTCTTGGCGTGGCTCTTCTTTGCTTTCTTTCCGGTGGTTTCGGTCTGCTGCGTCGTCTCACCCTGCGAGTCCTGCGCGAACACGGGCATGGCCAGCGTGAACGCAAGCACCGAGGTGAAAAGCAGCGTAAGCAATTTCTTCATGGGGTCAAGCTCCTTGAACTGAATTGAACTGCCTTTGCCCTCACAGCAGGTTGGGGCCCAAAGCTGCCGCGGGCGGGGTGCCGGGGATAAGTCCTTTGGGATGAATGGGCGCATGCTTGACGGGTTCTTCAGCGGGCCGGCGTACAACGCAGAGGAAACTCTCGGGTATACGAGTTGGTGCATGCCTGCACCAGTTGCGCCGTAAAGGAGCCAAACACAGGAAATTAGTGCAGCGCTTCCAGTGATTTGCATCACACTTCGGTCCATGGGGAAGCCAGGGCCGCCGCCCAAAAGTGGTGCAAATCCCCCGAATGAAAATTGGCGCTAAGCTTTGAGCCAGCGTAGAATAGGAGAGTCGAGGTTAGGAGTTTCCGCATCCATCTATCTATGTCCAGGCGGTTCCAAGGGAAGGTCTTGACCTTATCGGCCGTTGCTTTCCTTTTGGCGCTGGCTGCGGGGTCCGCCCGCGCCCAGACGCTAGGGCTGAAGGGCCAGGTCATGGACGCAAAAGGCGCGCCGATCGCCCAGGCGTCCTGCACGCTGACGGGCCCGGGGCTCCCGGACGAGGGCCTGGTCATCAATACTGATGCCAAGGGTAAGTTTGCCTTCAGCGGCCTTGTTCCCGGCACTTTCAGCCTGGCGTGCGCCGCGCTTCACTATGAGCCCGTGGCCAAGACGGGCATCGCGGTGGGGGTCGGGACGGAACCTTCGGTCGAGGTGTCTCTGCCAGCCGAAGTAATGGTCCACCAAAAGGTTGAGGTCAGCGCGAGCCCTAGCACGGTGTCCGAAGAGAGTGTCTCGAGGCCGGCACAGCTTACGGCCAAATCCCTCCTTTATCTTCCCCTGGTCCAGCAGAAATTTCTTGCGGCGCTGCCGCTCGTCCCCGGGGTCATCCGCACTCCCGACGGCAGAATCAGCATCAAGGGCTCCGGTGAGAGCCAGGGAACGCTGCTGGTGGATTCGGCGGAGACCGTTGACCCGGTCACCGGGGACTTCTCGATTGACGTCCCGATTGACGCTGTGGAATCGTTGCGGGTTTATAAGAGCACGTACAACGCCGAGTACGGAAGGTTTTCCGGCGGCCTGACCACCATTCACACCAAGGCGCCTTCCTCCCAATGGACCTATGAGCTGAACGATTTCGTTCCCACGCCGCGCATCAAGGGCGGCCATCTGGCGGGGATTGCCGACGACGAGCCGCGCCTGAGCTTCGGCGGTCCGCTGATTAAGAACAAGTTGAATTTCTCCCAATACCTCGTCTACGAATACAACCGGGCGCCGGTCCGCGGGCTCGCCTATCCCCACAATGAAATCAAGACGGAAGGCGTCACTTCGCTGACGGAGTTTCAGTACATCTTCTCCAGCCGCAATTTGCTGACGGCGGATGTGAGTGTATTTCCCCTGCGGCGCGAGTTTGCGAATATCAACTCCCTGGTTCCGCAATCGGCGTCGTCGAATTATGCGCAGCACGGGTTTTCCGTGGCCGTTACCGATCGCTACCTGCTTTCCTCCGGTGGCGTTCTCACGACTTTGGCCAAGGAGACCAGTTTTTCAAGCAACGCGCGCGGGCAGGGAATCCAGGACATGATCATCAACCCCGAAGGCTGGCGGGGAAACTTCTTCAATGCCTGGACGCGCTCCAGCAACCAGCAGGAGGTTTTGCAGAATTACGAGTTCCCCGTCTGGAACGCCTGGGGAAAACACGAAATCAAGATCGGCGGAGACTTTGTCCACCGCGGCTACAATGGAACCAGCACATCGCATCCCGTGCTGGTGCGGCGCCAGGACGGCACACTGGCCGAGCGGATTGACTTCAACGGCCCGGCGTCGCTGGACGCCGCGGATACGGAAGCCGCGATGTACGCCGAAGATCACTGGGCCTTTGGCGACCGCCTGGCTTTCGATCTCGGCCTGCGCTATTCCGGACAAACCATCGGCAACCGGGCGGCCTTCGCCCCCCGTATCGGCGTCGTCTTCTCGCCCACTTCGAGTGGTAGAACGGTGATCCGCTCGGGCTACGGAGTTTTCTACGATCGCGTCCCGCTGCTAGCCGGCGACTTCACCAACAATCCGGCGCGTACCGTGACGCTTTTCGACACGACGGGAGCGCAGCTCGGCACGCCCGTTACCTATCGGAATTTTTACCGCGAATTCAACGAAGAGAAGGGCATTATCGTTCCCTCCGGCCACCACCTGGCCAGCACGCCCTTCAACCAGACCTGGAACATCGAAATTGATCATGAGATCACGCCCAGCGTCATGGCGCGGGTCAGCTACCTCTCCAGCGTGACCTCGAACGAATTCATTATCGATCCGACCGTCCTTTCCGGAAACAATCCGGTGCTCCTGCTGACCAACACCGGAACCTCGCGATACCACGAGTTTGAAACCACGGTTCGAATTCACCCCTACGAGAACGCCGATCTCAGCGTCTCCTACGTAAACAGCCAGGCGCGCGGGGATCTGAACACGCTGGCGCAGATTTACATTCCCTTTGAGCAGCCCGTGATCCGTCCGAATTTCTTCGGCGAGCTTTCCTCGAACGTTCCCAACCGCGTGATCGCCTGGGGAACGTTCCGGCTGCCCTGGCGGCTGACGGTCAGCCCTGTGGCGGACGTCCATTCCGGTTTTGCCTATTCGGCCATTGACGCCCGCCAGAATTACGTGGGCGCGCCGAACTCCCTGCGCTTTCCGACTTTTTTTTCCGTGGACATGAAATTCACCAAGGATTTCCGCCTGCCGCTGATCCCCTGGCTCAAGAATCACACGCTTCGGGGGGGCTTTCAGATATTCAATCTCACCAATCACCTGAATCCCCGCGACGTTTACAACAATACCGACTCGCCCTATTTCGGAAGTTTCGCCGGCCTGCAGCACCGTTTTTATGACGCTTCCCTCGATATTATCTATTGAGCGGGACCGCCGGCGGCTTGCGGAAGGGAAGTCAGGCTTTCAATTTTGTCCGCAAAAAAAGTTTTCGGCGCCGCTTAGCAACCCGGCGCGGAATGGTCACGTCTAAATTAGTAACCCAACTCTGTGACTACCCGGGGAAGTGGGGGCTCCAGTGACTCAAGCGCCCACTTCCTCCTTCCTTTTTGGCAACAGGAAAAGTTGTTCGTCCTTCGATATTATTTGCATCCTCCCGGCGAACCCGACTATACTGGGTCGATTCTGCTCGATATTGCGTATGCCCAAAGGGAAAGAACCTGTGGCCAAAACGGCACGCCGTGCGGCCCTCGCCGAAGAACCGGTAACGGAGCCGCTCGGCATTGATCTGGCCGGCGAAGTTGAGGAACTCGGCGCGGATCTGAGCTCGCTTTTTGATCCTGCCGCGGTGATGCGCGCCGTATCCAAGCGGCTCGTGGAGCGGCACGGAGTCGCCATTTCCGCCATCTGGCGGAGAGATCCGGCTCTGTCCGACCCTGCGCTCGAGCTGGCCGCCGTTTCGGGCGAAGTCGAGCTTCCCCCGCAATTCGAAAAACTTTCGGCCGGAAGAACGCTCGTCGAGCGTGCCGCCAACCGCAAACTCCCTCAGGTTCTGGAAGCCAGCGACTTGCGGCGCGATTCCCTGGCCGAGTGGGCGCGCAAGCATCCCCTGCGTTTTGTTTGCGCCTATCCCCTGATGGGCGATTCCCGGGTGATGGGCGTGCTGATGGTCGCCTGTCACAAGACTCCGACCAAAGCGCAACTGGCGCTTTTCCGCCTGCATTCAAAACTGGCGGCGCTGGCCGTGCGCGACGCTGAGCTTCTTCTTTCCACCCAGAGAACGCTCGCCAAATTGAGTTTTCTGGTTGAGGCGAGCAAAGTCCTCAGTTCCACGCTCGATCTGGCCGAACTGCTTTCCCGCATTCTCGACGTTGCCAAATCCAACATGAATGCCGAGCGCGGCACGCTGTTTCTGGTGGACGACAAGACCAATGAAATCTGGTCGCTCATCGCCCAGGGGCTCGAGAAGCAGGAGATTCGCCTGCCGGTCGGCAAAGGCATCGCCGGCCACGTGGCGCAGAGCGGCGAGATCGTTTGCATTCCCGATGCCTACAGCGATCCGCGGTTCAATCCGGAAGTGGACAAGCGCACCGGATACATCACGCGAAACATTCTGTGTCTGCCCATCCGGAACAAAACCGGCAAGATCATCGCCGTCCTGCAACTTCTCAACAAACGCACCGGGCCTTTTACCGATGAGGACACCGATTTTCTGCTGACGCTCTCCGGCCACATGGCCCTGGCGCTCGAAAACGCCCGGCTCCATCAGGACCTGATTGACAAGGAACGATTGGAGAAGGAGATGGCGCTGGCGCGCGGAATTCAGCGCAGCCTGCTGCCGGAAAGCACTCCCTTCGCCGAGGGGTTTGATATTGCCTTGCTCAACGAGCCTTGCTACGCGGTGGGCGGCGATTACTACGATTTCATGACGCTCGGCCCCCACACGCTGCTCGTGGTCATCGCCGACGTCGAAGGCAAAGGCGTTTCCTCAGCCATGGTGATGTCGAACCTTCAGGCCGCGTTGCGCGCCCTGGTCCTTCACCTTCATTCATTAAACGAGATTGCCGAATCATTGAACCGCAAGGTGCTCAGCGACTCACGCGCCCGTAAATATTTCAGCCTTTTCCTGGGTCTGATCGACCTCAAGCGGCGCGGACTGCATTACATCAACTGCGGCCACGTGCCTCCGCTGGTCGTCCGCCCGGGCAGCGATCTCATCCGTCTGACCGAAGGCGGCATGGTAATTGGCCTGTTTGAGAACGCGCAATTTGAAAGAGGCTTCCAGAAACTTGAGACCGGCGACGTTCTCACGCTCTGCACGGACGGCATCACGGAGGCCATGGACCAGCAGATGGATGAGTTCGGCTCCGACCGCCTCGGCGCCAGCGTCCTGAAAGTTGCAGACAAAAAAGCCTCCGATATCGTTTCGGAGGTTAACGCCGATGTCAGCCGTTTCTCCCGCTATGGCACCCACATCGACGACAAAGTGATGATTGCCATCAAAGTCCTCTGATTTTTTCCTCGTTTCCGGCGTGCCTTCCGCTCACTACTTTTCCAACTGCTTCGGACTTCTTTCAGCCAGCCGCAGCTTGACCGGCGACCCTTTGCCGAATTTGCGCGTCAGCCAGTCCTCCATGTCCGCCTGGAGCGTAGGAAGTTCGATATCAAAGCCGGCCTCGATCAGGCCGTCCGCGGCGGGCAGCAGACGGTCAAACGCGCTGCGGCCCGTGAAGTTCCGCATGGAATAGCTGTCGAGCCAGGCAATCGGGCAGGGCCTTGAGTCGCCCGGCTCGATGACCGTCACTTCGATCTTTCTCGCAAACATTACTGCTCCTCGCTGCGATTGTAAACGCTCTCCCGCCCGCTCCGCCAGCGCTCAATCCATTTGCCGGCGCCGCCCGCTCTTGCAGAAGCGGCCCGTTGCCGTCACAATTGGAATGGTGTGAAGGCCGGTTTGCATCGCGCCTTCCAATCGAACAAAGTGGGCGGAATGGAACAAAGCAAGGCAGGCGCTGCATTGCGCAGTTTGAAATCCACGTTGGGCCGCGCCGCCGGCCGCGCCCTCGGAAGCGTTCCCGAACTCGGCGCCGCGCGCCTGGAATCCGAAGCGCGAAAATTGGGCTCGGCGGCGATTCCGCAGGTCTTTTCGCGCGACCTTCGCCGGCTCGATCCTTCATTCAATGATGAGTTGCTGGAACTGGCCGGGCAGGCCGAATCGGTGTTGCGCAACCGCTTTACTTTCCTGAATCACGCGCAGGCTTTTGGGCGGGAAATTGATTGGGAATCCCCGGCCAGCCGCACCTGGCGAAGCGAATTGCACAGCTTTGACTTCCTGCTCCCTCTTTGCATCATGTTCCGCGTTTCGGGCGAAGAGCGTTATGCCCGGCATCTGCGGTATCTGGTTGCGGACTGGATCGCCGCAAATCCGCCGCTTGAAGGCTCGGGATGGGAAATCGCTCCGCTGGCGCGGCGGTTTCGCAATTGGGTTCTGGCTTCCGATCTGGGGCGCGGGGCCTGGCAGGCCGACGCTGAATTCGCGCAGGTCGCCAGCCGAAGCCTGGCGCTGCAGAGCGTTTGCCTGGAACGCCGGGCGCGGGAATCTACGGAAAATTTGGAAACACCCGAAGCGGCGGTGGCGCTGCTGCTGTCGTCGAAGATTTTCAAATCACCGCGCGCGGTTGCACAACGCGCTCTTGCCATCACAACGCTTCGCGCCATGCTCGAACGCGCTTTTGCCGGCGGCCGCTCCCGCGAGGCCAATCCTGCGGCGCGCGTGCGTTTGGCCCGCGCGGTTCTTGAATTCTTGATTTTCGAGCCCGATTTCGATTCGCAATCTTCCGAATGGTTGAGGCAGTCGCTGGATCGCGCCTTGCGGTCGGTGGAAGAAACCCTGCTGCCGGATGGAACCGCTCCGCTGTTCGGAACCGATGCTCCTCCCGGTCCCGAGACCCTCAACGATCTGTTTTCAGCCGGGGCCGCGGTTCTGGGCGCAGGCTGGGCAAAAGCCGTGGGCGACGGCTTCGGTGTTTTTCCGATGCTGCTTCTGGGACCGGGCGGACGCGAGCGCTACGCGCAACTGCCCGCCGCCGAATGGTCTCCTGCGCACACAGTGGAATCACCGGCAGGCCTTTTCCGGCTTGCGGGACGCGCAAAATCCGGAGCCGTCATCACGGCTGCGACTGCAAAATCCGGTCATCAGGATTTCTTAAGTTATGAGCTGATGTTGCGCGGCGTGCGGGTGATTGTGGATTCCGGCGCATGGGCTCGCGCGGAAGAGAATGGCGACGATTTTTTCGCCGGCCCCGCCGCCCACAACGTTCTGCTGATTGACGGCGCTCCCACGAGTCCATTTGCCGCCGGTCACGCCCAACTGGTGAAGTCCGCGGATTTTGCGCGCCTGCGATTCACGCCACCGTCAGGCGCGGACGGCTTGCGCCGCGAACGCATCATCTTCGGCCTTGCCGACGGCGGATGGATCGTTCTCGACCGCGTTTCAAGCCCGCAGCCGCACCGGCTGCAAAGCCTCATCCATTTTTTCCCGACCTTCGAGATCTTCATCCACAACGGCTATGCCGTCGCGAAATCACTTTCAACGGCCGTCAGTATGATTCCTTTCGGCACGACGGAGACGCGCATGAGTGCCGGGCGCGGCGCGGACAAAAATCTTCCCGGTTGGTACTCGCCCGATTACGGGATTCGTTATGAAGCGAGCGTCCTGGCGCTGGAGTGGAACCAGTCAGGCGAGCCGCCATCCGGTCAGTCCGGCGGTTCCGATTCGATTAATGTGTGGAGTGGAGGTTATCTGATTCTGCCGGGTTTGGACGCCGAATTTTCCCCGCCGAAGATTACTCTTCGAGGAGATGAACTCTTCCTGGAAGGGCCGGGCGGCAGACTTCGTCTGCCGCTCGGTTGAGTTTCCACCCTTCGTTATTGATGTCCCGCCACACCGCCGGGCTGTCTTTTACCGGCCGAAGTTGAGGCTGATGTGGATGAAGTCCTGCACGCGATAGCCGCTGTCCAGCAGGACGATGTTCCCGCTGAGCAGAAAATAGCGGAATCCTCGCGGCGGAGGCGGCAACTCCTGAACCAGTGTCGAGGGCACCGGATGGCAATATCGCCGGTAGCGCTCCGAAACGACGTAGCCGTACTGGATCGGAACTTCGGGTGCGCGCTCGCGTTCGTAACGATAGCGATGGTCGCGATAATAATCCGCAACGGCTCCGTGGTCGTGCTTGTCGAAGCGATAGCGGCCGTCATGATCGCGCTCCCACTTCTTGCGGCGGCCACGATTTTCGTGTTCGCGGCCGTGACCGCGCCCGTGGTCTCGCTCGCCATGGTCCCGCTCAGCATGGTCCCGGCCCCGTCCATGATCCTGAGCTGCTGGCTTCGCAAAGGTTTGAATCACGCCCGGGCCAATCAACACGCATGACCCAATCATCAATGCCATCAGAAATCGCCAATGTCTCTTCATACTGAAAGCCCTCCTCGCGGCGCGGCTCCTCGTGGCTATTGCCGCCCCGGTAGCTTATAGCAGGCCGGTTGCCAATTCCAGCCCCGGCTACAACATACGGCCTTTCAACGGGTTAGCAGGACCGAACGATCTTCTGTCCCGCTATCCTGAGGGTAAATTTTTCATGCCCTATCCCAATTGCGTGAGGAATTGCCGAAGTCGTGCAGGAAATGACCCGGGGCTTTGCCGGCAGCCGCTATAGTGTCCGTAGGCGGTCGCGGAGTTCGTCGCGCGCGGCACGGAAGGCGGCAAGCCTTTCTTCCTGCGAGCCCTGAACGGCGGCAGGGTCGGGTATGCTCCAATGGATGCGCCGGGTGGTGGCGGGGAAGACCGGGCAATGTTCTTTGGCGTTGTCGCAAACTGTGATGACGTAATCGAAACTCTGCCCGGCAAACTCATTCACTGATTTCGAGCGATGACCGGCAATATCAATTCCGATGTCACGCATGGCGGCAATCGCTTCCGGCCGGACCTGCGTGGGATTGATCCCGGCGCTTGAAACTTCAAAGCGATTTCCCGCGTCGTGGCGCAGCAAACCTTCCGCCATCTGGCTGCGCGCCGAATTGCCCGTGCAAAGAATCAGGACTCGGTTCATCGGCTAGCCTCGCTCCCCCGCGGGCTGGACATTCGCCATGCCGACGGGCGCAAAGTAGCGCTGAAAGCGCAAGGCGACGTTCACCAGCGCGATCATCACCGGAACTTCCACCAGCGGTCCGATCACGGCGGCAAAGGCCGCGCCGGAGTGGATTCCAAAAACCGCCACGGAAACCGCGATGGCAAGTTCAAAGTTGTTGCTCGCGGCGGTGAAAGACAGAGTAGCCGTCCGGCTGTAATCGGCGCCCAGTTGCCGCCCCATCCAGAAGGAAACCAGAAACATGACGACGAAATAAATGCCCAGCGGAATTGCGATGCGCACCACGTCCAGTGGCAACTGCAGGATCGCGCCGCCCTTGAGGGAAAACATGACGACGATCGTGAAGAGCAGGGCTGCGAGTGTCAACGGGCTGATGCGCGGAATGAACTTGCGTTCGTACCATTCACGTCCACGCGCACGGATCAGAACCAGCCGCGTGAAGACTCCGGCAAGAAAAGGAATGCCCAGATAGATGAAAACGCTGCGCGCAATTTCGCCCATGGAAATCGCCACCACGGCGCCTTTCACGCCCAGCCAGCTCGGCAGCAGCGTCAGGAAAATCCATGCATAGACGGAATAGAACAGGACCTGAAAAACGGAGTTAAACGCCACCAGCCCGGCCGCGTAATCCGTGTCGCCCCCGGCCAGTTCGTTCCAGACAATCACCATCGCAATGCATCGCGCCAGCCCGATCATGATCAGGCCCGCCATATACTCCGGATAGCCGCGCAGAAAAACGATCGCCAGCAGGAACATCAGCACCGGGCCGATCACCCAGTTCTGGAAGAGAGAAAGGATCAGGATCTTGGCGTTGCGGAAAACGCTTCCCATTTCCTCATAGCGCACCTTGGCGAGAGGAGGATACATCATCACAATCAGTCCTGCGGCGATGGGGAGGGAAGTGGTTCCGGACTGAAACCGCGTGACGAATTTCACCAGACCCGGCCACAGCGCGCCCGACGCCACGCCCGCGGCCATGGCCAGAAATATCCAGAGAGTGAGGTATCGGTTGAGCACCGACAGCCGCCCGGTGATGTGTTCACTCATTGGGAGCTCCTTTCAGAGCTCGCGCGATGGCTATTTCATTTTGCCGGGTTTGCTGGCGCGAACGAAAGCGCTCATGAATTTGCCGTCCACGATGGGCGCAACGGCGTCCACGTCGAGCCCCGCGCCGGTGAGCAATTCGCGAGCGTCGCCGGCCTCGTAAATCCGCGTCGGTTCGATCGAGACGGCGCCAAATCCCGCCGCCTCAAGCCTGGCGCGATATTCATTCTCTTCCAGCGCTCCCGCCACGCAGCCCGCCCAAAGCTCAAGGTTGCGGCGAATCTCGGCGGGAACGTCGCCGCGCACGACGATGTCTGAAACGGCAAGCCGTCCGCCGGGTTTGAGCACCCGGAAAGCCTCGCGCAGCACGCGGTCCTTGTCGGCGGAAAGATTGATGACGCAATTGGAAATGATGACGTCCACGGCGGCGTCGGGCAGGGGAATGTTTTCGATTTCACCCTTAAGGAATTCAACATTCTCGATTCCCGCCTTGCGCTGATTCTCGCGCGCCAGGGCCAGCATTTCATCCGTCATATCCAGGCCGTAGGCTTTGCCCGCCGCGCCCACGCGTTTGGCGGAAAGCAGAACGTCAATTCCTCCGCCCGAGCCCAGGTCCAGCACGGTTTCGCCCGGATTCAGCTTTGCCAGCGCCGTCGGATTGCCGCAGCCCAGCGAGGCCAGCACGGCTTCGGGCGGCAGTTCCGATGTTTCCGTCGTGTCATAAAGCGCCCGCGTGATGGGATCCGTCTGCGCGATGCCCGTTGCGGGTTTCGTCCCGCAGCAGGAAGATTTCGGCGCGCCCTCAATCACGCGCAGCGCCGCCTGGCCGTACTTCTCTTTCACCGTCTGCCTGATATCCTCACTCATGATTGCCCCTTTCGGTCCGTCTGAATTTTCGGCCGGTCGTTCCATCCGCAATTTGCCGGCTCGATTGCCCGGCTTCGCGTGCAGCATTCCGCATAGAGAAAATTCATCACGGCTTCCAGCGTCTCGGTGTTCGCCGTGTACCAAAGAAAGGTTCCGTCGCGCCGCACTCGCACCAGATCCTCATTCTTGAGCTTGTCGAGATGATGGGAGAGCGTTGAAGCCGGAATCCCGAGTTCGTCCTGAATCTCGCCGGCCACCAGCCCCTGCGGATGCGCCGCCAGCAGAAGCTGCATGATGCGCAACCTCGGTTCGGCGCCCATGGCGGCAAATACGTCCGCATAATGCGTGACCCGGTTCAAGTCCACCGCTTTACTCATATTTCGATAATACCGGAAATAAAGAATAAAGCAAGGATTTTCAGCGGGTACTTCCTCCGGGGCTGATGCGTTAGAATCAGGCGGAGGTTTCTGATGATCACGCGCCGCCGCATGCTTAAAGGAACGCTTTCGGCCTTCGCGCTCGCCGGAGCGCGAAGGCTGCGGGCCTGGCCATCGGAATCTGTCGGCAAGCCGCCCGAGGGCTACAGCCTTGTCTGGCGCGACGAATTCAACGCCAACGGCCGCCCCGATCCGCAAAACTGGAGATACGAACACGGCTTTGTCCGCAATGAGGAATTCCAGTGGTATCAGCCGGAGAACGCGTTCTGCTCCAACGGGCGGCTGATCATCGAATCGCGGCGGGAGAAAGTTCCGAACTCGCGCTATCGCGCCGGCAGCAAAGACTGGCGAACCAGCCGCCGTGTGGCGGACTACACATCCGCGAGCCTGATGACCAGGGGGCTTCACAGTTGGCAATACGGATATTTTGTCTTGCGGGCGCGCATTGACACGCGGCCGGGCATCTGGCCGGCGTGGTGGACTCTGGGCGTTTCAAAACCGTGGCCGGCCTGCGGTGAAATTGACATCATGGAGTATTACCAGGGCCACGTAAACGCGAATGTCGCCTGGCAGAAGGCCGACGGTTCGGCCGACTGGGTAACAACTTTCAAGCCTCTCACAGACTTTCACGACCCGAACTGGTCTGATGCGTTCCACATTTGGGCCATGGAATGGACGCCGGATTTCATTCATCTTCTTCTCGACGGAGCGCTCATGACGTCCGTGGATCTTCGTCGCACACTGGATTCGCGCTACAACGGCTTCAATCCCTTCCATCAGCCCGCCTACATGATTCTGAATCAGGCGATCGGCGGCCAAAGCGGCGGCGACCCCGAGCACACGACTTTTCCCTCACGATTCCTCGTGGACTACGTCCGCGTTTACCAGCGAAAGACGTAGAGCCGGCCCGGCCGGAGCGCTGCGTCTCGATTCCTCTTTCGCGCGCCCTGGCCTGTCATTTCCGGCAGGCATTCCCTCGGCAAGCACGCCCTCGACCGTTCAAAGCTTGACTTCACGGAAGGCATTGGTTAGGTTTGCGAGTTTAGGCTGAATACGAGTTCCTCCCATGAAGAAAAGCGTCAGACGCTGGTTGTGGCCTTCTATTTGGGCGTTGGTCCTGGGGCTGATCATCTACAATCTGCGGAGAAATCCCGAGTGGCGGCATTTCAACTGGACTCGTCTCTGGAACTCCATGGTGAGCGCCGAGCCGAAGTACCTGATCCTGGCGCTCATCGTCGTTTACGCAACGTATTACATTCGCGCCCTGCGCTGGATGTTCCTGATGCAGAAAATCAAGGCGGCGTCGATGTGGGTGTTGTTTGTGGGACAGGTTCTCGGCTTCGGCGCCATTTATCTGATTGGTCGGCCGGGCGAGCTGGTGCGGCCGGCCTATATTGCGAAAAGGGAAGATGTGCCCTTCACCGGGATGATGGCGGTCTGGTTGCTGGAAAGGATTTTCGATTCGGTTTTTCTCGCCTTACTTTTTTCCGCCGCGATTGCGCTGGTGCCGCCCGAAATGATGACCACCCGCGGAGCCGGCGTTCTCAACCGCCTGCATCGTGGTGGCGACATCATGCTTGCGCTGACGGTTCTGCTGGTGCTCTTTCTGGTAGCCTTCCGCTTGCGCACGGAGATGGTCACCGCATGGGTTCTCAAGCTCCTGGGCTTCCTGCCGGAACGCTGGCGGGAACATCTGCGGCAATTTTTGCACTCCTTTTCCGACGGCCTCCGTTCGATCCGCGACTGGCGGGCGTTTCTGGCAAGCACGGGGCTGACGGCTTTGTTGTGGGGAGGGAATGCGACTGTCTTCTGGCTGACCTTTCAGAGCCTGCACGGAGATCTAAAGGAATTGCCCTGGCTTGCGGCGGCGCTGGTGATGTTCTGCGCCGCGCTGGGACTCGTGGTGCAATTTCCGGGCATCGGCGGCGGTTATCAGGTCGGCGTGATTCTGTCGTTGACGGCGATTTTTGCGGTGGAAGCCGACGTTGCGACGGGGGCGGCCATCGTTCTCTGGCTGATGATGTCGGCTCCGGTCATGGTTCTTGGTGTAATCTTGCTGATCCATGAAGGTCTTTCCTTCAAGAAGCTGGAGGCCATCACCGAGGAGGAGCAGGCGGTCACGGCGAAGCGCGAGTAACGAATTTCCTGAACGGCTGGATTCACGAATTGGAATTTGCAGAGCACGAGTTCCTGGCTTGAGCGAGGTTGATCAATGAAATGTCCTTATTGCGGCCACCAGGAAGACAAGGTGGTTGATTCGCGGGAAGCTCGCGACGGCGACACGATCCGCCGCCGGCGGGAGTGTCTGAAATGCGAAAGGCGTTTCACCACCTACGAGCGGATTGACGAGTTCCCGCCCATGGTGGTCAAGAAGCACGGATCGCGCGAGTTGTTCGACCGCCAGTAGCTGCTGGGCGGATTGTTGAAAGCCTGCGAAAAGCGGCCCGTCCCCACGAATGTGCTGGAGCAAATCGTCAACGAAGCGGAAGCCTTCGTCTCCGAATCGCCCGACCGCGAACTGCCCAGCTCGCAAATCGGCGGGATGGTCATGCAGCGGCTGAAGAAACTCGACAAGGTGGCCTACGTGCGGTTCGCTTCGGTCTATCTTGATTTCAAGGACGTTCGCGAATTCATGGATGAGCTCAAGGATCTGCTGAAGGCCAAGTCGCGGTAGGCGTAATTCATGGCCGCTGCCAGACGAAGGCTCCAAAGTCCCGCAACACGTGAAACCCCAACCGTTCGTACAGCCGGACCGCCCCGCTATTCAAGGCCGTGACGGTTAGGGAAACTTCGCGGAATCCCTGTTCCTGAATCCGGCGCATGGTGGTTTCGAGAAGCATTTTGCCCAGCCCCGCTTTCTGATATTCCGCCGCCACGGCGACCTGAGCGATGTGCGCCGTGCCGGGCCGCACCGCGGTCACGCCGAGCAGCCCCACGACCTCCTCCGTAGCGCGATGGACCAGAACCAGGGAGGCCGTTTCCAGGAACTCCCCGCATCCCCGAAGATGAACGATGTTTTCGATCAGGCGCGATGCGCCTTCCACCGAACAGTATTGATTGTTGATCGCGGCATCGACGTGCATGGAATAAGCGCGGAACAGAAGCCGGGCCGCGCCGCGGTCATACTTTCTTTTCCAATCGTCAAGCCGGAATTCCGTTGCCCGCGGCGCCGGGGCCGGGCTGCGGCCGGCGCGGGAATCCGGTTCACCTTCCAGACTCAAACCGCCCAGGCCCGACGACATGAACTGGCGGACGTAGCCGTCAAAAAACCTGGAGCGAAACCACAGGTTCACGGCATGGTAATGGAAGTGAGGCAATTGAGCTTCAATCCTGCGGATGCCCGGCGTGCTCATCAGCGTGCCGGTGCAGCGGTCGAGAAGATGAATGGCTTCCTCGGCTCCGTCGCCGTCGGAAAGGACGAACAAATCGCCGATCAGCGCCTTGGCTCCATCGAAGAAATAGCAGCAGTATCCTGCCACGTGGCCGTCGCGGAGCAGCGCAAAGCCCAGAAGCCGTCTTTCTTCCAGAAGCGATAGAACAACCCGCGCCGAGGGAGTAAAATCCCAATGGAGATTTCGGGCCCAGGCGCCTGTTTCGGCGTCGAGCAGCGGCGCAAATTCCCCTGCCGGGACATCGCGGATGTCAAGAACCTTATGGCTCAATTCTGTTTTTCCCCAAACGGCCGGGGTTTCCCTGCCGCAGACCGCCCCAGTATAGCCCATGTATAATGTTTCAGGCATTCCGGCTTTCCGGAGTAGTTGGAAAGCGGGAATGGAGTTGTGGTAGCATTCGGTTCCGAGTTGGACGAGCAGGAAGAAAGGTCAGACCTGATCAACCTGGGAAGATCGACCACATGGCCCTGAAACATGGCAAGATTGCCCTCCCGCGACCGAAGTTCACACCTGTTTTCTTTCACAGGCTCCTCTGGGGCGTGGGGATCATCGTCGCCAGCCTCCTGTTGATTCTGCTCGGCGCGGGCTTCTTTTTGACCTACCGGATCGCGACGACCAGGAACGACATTGAAAATGTTTCGCCGTCCACGTTTCTGCTTCCCAGTTTTCAGTCCGTGGGATTCCGCGATTCGTCCGGCGCTGAGCATGATGGCTGGCTGCTTCTTGGTTTGAAGGGCGCCCCGGTCATCGTCATGTGTCCCGGGTATGATTCCAACCGTTCCGAGTTGCTCTACCTGGGCGTGGTGCTTCAGGCCAACCACTTCAACGTTTATCTTTTCAATTTCGATTCTCCCAAGTCGTCGGCCAAATTCAGCGATCTTGGCGTGCACCAGGCTTCCGTGGTCCGGTCGGCCATCGACATGATCATGAAACGTCCCGAGATCAATCCTCATCGGGTCGGCGTTTACGGAACGACGCTCGGAGCCTATGCGGCGCTGGTGGCCGCCGAGCACGACCCGCGCATCACGGCGCTCGCGATGGACAATGTCTATTCGACCCCGGTTGAATTGTTCGACGCCCAGATGGATCGCCTGCTGGGCGGCACGGGTTCCGCCTTTCGCTCGATTTCCAGCGCTGAATTCCGCCTGTTCACGATGGGAACCAAGGCTCCTCCCGTTCAGGCGGATCTCGCGAAGCTGAAAGGCTGTTCCAAGCTGTTCATTGCCGGCGAAGACGTTCCTCTTCTGTCGGCGTCCACCAAAAGTCTTTACAAAGCTGCTCCCGAACCCAAGCGTCTTCTCATTGTCGGCCAGACGGAAACGGACCTGAATTCAGATTCAGAACGAAAGGAATACCAGAACCAGGTTCTGAATTTCTTTCTGCAAGCCCTGGCGCTCCGCGTTGACTGATCCGGGTTTAATGGAAACAGGTTCCCGCAGCGAGCCGGGAAGAGAACACCACGAAGAATTCGAGCCGTCCATTCCTGAAGCGGCCGGCTAGAGCTTTTCGGAACGGAATCTCCGCCTGTGCGGCATCGTGTCGAATACATTTTTGCGTTGGCGTGGCTCAAGCTGCTGGGATGGCTGCCGCACCGCGCCGCCCGGGCGGTTTGCGCGGTTCTGGCGGCGCTCGCCTTCCTGCTCTGGCCCAACCTGCGCCGCGTCGGACTGTTCAATCTTCGTCTCGCCTTTCCCGATCTCTCCCGCCGGGAGCGGCGCAGGATTCTTTACGGCCAGTTTCAAAGCCTGGGCCGCATGCTTGCCGATTTCGCTCACTTCCCCCGCTGGAACCGCCAGAACATCGAGCGAGTCATCATTTATGACGGATTTGAGAATTTCGCCCGCGCGGAAAAATCCGGCCGCGGCGTCATCTTCATCACGGCGCACTTCGGAAACTGGGAGCTCGCTTCTTTTGCGCACGGCATCAACGGACATCCCTGCGACTTCGTCGTCCGCCGCATGGACAATCCGCTTCTCGACGCGCTGATTACCCGCTACCGTTCGGCCGGCGGAGGAAAGGCGATTGAGAAGCGCGACTTTTCCCGCCAGGTCCTCAGGGCGCTTCGCCAGGGAAAATCGGTGGGAGTCCTGATGGATCAGAACATGCTTCCGGGAGAAGGCGTCTTTGTGGATTTCTTCGGCATTCCCGCCTCCACCACCGCCGGGCCGGCGCGTGTGGCCGGGAAGACCGGAGCGGCGATGGTGCTGGGGCTTGCCATCTGGGACAGGAAGCTTGGCAAATACCGCCTGCGCTTTGATCCCATCGAGTGGATCAAGCGTGAGGATCCGGGGGAGGAAATCAGGGCGAATACGGCGAACTTCACGCGATTGATTGAGGATTACGCGCGGCGCTATCCGGACCAGTGGCTTTGGGTTCACCGGCGGTGGAAAACTCGCCCGCCGGGCGAGCCCCCGCTTTATCCTTGAATTTCTTGCGCCGCCGTTAACCGTCCGGTGAGGAGGAAGAGGATGACTGTCGAACAGCTTGCACGCCTGGTGGAGGGCAAAATCACGGGCGATGGAAATCGCGAGATTCAGGGCGTGGCCGCGCTTGAATCGGCGGGCGCCGCCGATCTTTCCTTCGCCGAGCGAGCGCGAGCGCTCAAAGCCGCGGAGGCTTCGGCCGCGGGCTGCATCCTCGTGCCCGATGGTGCGTCGGTTCCCGGCCGGACCACCGTTGCCGTCAAGCGGCCGAAATGGGCCCTGGTGCAGGCGGCAAACGCGCTCCTGGCAAGGCCCGCCTCGCCCGCGGGCGTCCATCCTACGGCTTCCGTCGATCCCTCCGCGCGGCTCTCGCCGGGAGTTTCCGTGGGACCCTCGGTTGTGATTGAGCGCGGCGCGCAGGTCGGAGCCGGAACGCGTCTCGATGCCGGCGTCACGCTGGGTGAAAACGTCGCCATCGGATCTGATTGTCATCTCTATCCGCGTGTCACGGTTTATGCCGGCGCGAAAATCGGTGACCGCGTCATCCTGCACGCCGGCGTGGTGATCGGCTCGGATGGATTTGGATATGTTTCCTCCGGCGGCCGGCATCACAAGTTTCCGCAAATCGGAGAAGTGATTATTGAAAATGACGTCGAGATCGGCAGCAATTCCACCGTGGACCGCGGCTCGCTGGGCAAGACTGTCATCGGCGAAGGCACAAAAATCGATAATCTGGTTCAAATCGCCCACAACGTCCGCATCGGACGCCACTGCCTGATCGTGGCGCAGACGGGAATTTCAGGAAGCACCGAGGTCGGAGACAACGTGGTCATGGCGGGGCAGGTGGGCATTGGAGATCACGTCCGCATTGAGGCGGGGGTTGTAATCGGCGGCCAGGCGGGGATTCTGCCCGGCAAAATCGTGCGCAAGGGGACAATCCAGTGGGGAACGCCGGCGCGTCCTCTGGCGGAATTCAAGCGGGTTTATGCCTCGCTGGCCGCGCTTCCCGATCTCGCCCGCAAGGTCGAGAAGCTCGGTGAAGGAAAGTCATCCGGGCATGATTAATCCGGCTCGCAATTGGCCGCGCCTCGCCTGCAATGCCGCCGCGCCCGCCGGATTCGGCTGTAGCGCGGGCCTTTACGGCCCGCGGTTCCTGCTTCCGTAGGGGCGCACGACCGTGCGCCCTCCGCCTTGCGTCAGGGCACTGCTTCAGCCGCGCCGCCTGCTCTGCCTGTCCGTGCTTTTCAGAACTGCGCGCGCGCCAGCTCGGTGCGCGAATCTTTCTTCTCCCGCCGCACCACGCGAGCCAGTTTGACTTGCATCGCTTTGTCCCGCGCTTCGTCGCGATTCAGCCGCGCTTCCAGCGCTTCGACCACCGAGGTTTCTTTCTGCAGATTCGCAACTTCGCCGGCCAGCTTGCGATTCTGCCGCGCAAGAGCTGCGAGCTTCGCATCTTTGGTTGCGCTCGTCCGCTCGACCCTTGCTAATTCGGTGTGGTCCTGCCGGATTTGCCGCGCCTGCAGCTGTACCCGGAACGTCAGATCGTCATTGCGCGTTTTCAGTTGCTTCTCTCCCGAGAGCAGCATGAACGGCAGCAGGCTGTAATTCACCTTGTAGTAGCCGTTCTTGTCGGTGGAGACCATCTGCGGGAAGATTTGCCTGACCTGCTGCGCGACCAGGCCGGTCGAGCGCCCGGCACCGAAGTGATAACCCGCCGGGTTTGAAGCGCGCCAGTTGAAGCGCACCGGCTGAAGCTCGGCCAGGCGGTCGAGCGAAGGCGTGAAGTTCCGGATATCAGTTTTCAGACGTTCATCCGAAGAGCATGTGCCTCCCACAGTCGTGGTTCCCGCAATAAGACAACCGGTGGCCTGGATGTCGCCCTCGACGACGAGCGGCAAAAGCGGAAGTGTGGTTCCAATGCCCACATTTCCCGTACCGGTGATGGTCATGAAGGTGGTGCCGTCGTCGATAT